>JBFXFL010000005.1:0-51641 GCA_050179115.1 Porticoccaceae bacterium
CAGTGCTTCTGCCCGGTACTCCGAAGAATGATGCCGGCGGGTTGTCTTGGGTTGTTTCGTTTGCTTTGCCATGGTCCACCTCTGTCGCGTAGTCTATTCGCTTAACAGAGTGTCCGCCGGGGATGGGCAGGATCACTACGCCCTCGTCAGCCGCCAACAAACCATGACCGCAACTGATATGGCTTTTAGCGAATTTGAGACCAAGAGACTGAAGAAGGTTGTTGGTGCTTTCATCGAGAAGCACCGACCAGCTCCGCACATTCGCTCGAAACTTGATCTCGCCTTCCGCATCAACGGCCAGAGCATCGAAATCTTTGAGATTCGCCCCCGTTGGAAAGGCGCACCCGGAGAGACCATGGAGCATCGGGTCGCAAAGGCCACCTACGTCAAGACCCAAGAACTCTGGCGGGTCTTCTGGATGCGTGCCGATCTGAAGTGGCATTCCTATCCGCCCGTTCCGCGAGTTGGCAGCGTCGAAGAGTTCTTGGCGCTTGTAGCTGAGGACAAGCATGCGTGCTTTTTCGGCTAGAATTGGTGCATAACAATTCGTTCAAGCCGATGCCGCTTCGCGGCGCGGCTTCACTCAAGCGTTTGACGTCATATCTGAGGTATGGAGAAACCTTATGAGATTCACCGTAGAGACTGAACGCGAGGACGACGGACGCTGGATCGCGGAAGTGGCCGAGCTGCCTGGGGTGATGAAGTATGGTCAGACTCGGGATGAAGCCATCGCGCAAGTAGAGGCGCTGACCCTTCGAGTGATGGCAGATCGCATCGAGCACGGCGAGCATCCTGTTGAGCCCATTCAGATTACGTTTGCGGCTGCATGACGCGATGGCCCAGCGTCAAGGCGAAGTAGCTGCTAGCGGCGCTTCAGAACATTGGCTGGGAAGTGAAGCGCATAACCGACTCGCACCGGGTCCTTTCGCGGCCTGGATTCCCGGATTACGTCTTCTCCTTTCACGACCGCGAGGAGATTGGTCCGAGGATGCTAGCGCGGGTTGCGAAGCGGACCGGCCTGAAGCTGGGGAAAATATAACGAACCCATCCAGTCGACGCGTTAAAGCACGCAGCTGATTACCAATCTTACGTGCTTAAGGGTGAAAGGTTTCCAGATGCACAATGTTAGACAACTAGGACAATTTCCATGAATGATCTGAAATCTTATGCTGTATGGGATTCCTGCACTCGATGGTTTCACTGGATTAACGCGCTTTGCGTTTTCAGCCTGATAGCCGTGGGCCTGGTGATTCTCAATTCAAGTTCCCTCGGGTTATCTAATGACGGAAAGATTTTGATAAAGGAAGTTCATATCCTGATTGGCTATGTCTTTGTCTTGAATCTTGTTTGGCGTTTCATTTGGGCTTTTTGGGGAAATCGTTATGCAAGATGGCATTCCATCCTGCCCGGAGGAAAAGGATTCAAGCAGGCAGTGCATAGCTACGTTGTCGCCTTTATTTCCGGTCGGCCCGAACAATATCTTGGCCACAACCCACTGGGGCGCTTAAGTGTTTTTGTTCTGTTTATGGTTCTTGCTATCCAAGCAGTCACCGGGCCAATTTTAGCCGGCACCGATTTATTTTACCCTCCATTCGGAGGTTGGATTGCACAGTGGGTGGCAGCGCCTGGCGTTAACCCGGAAGCATTATTACCCTATGCGCCGCAAATGTATGACGCTGCCGCCTACGAAAGTATGCGTTCTTTCCGTAAGCCATTCATCACGATGCATGAATACAATTTCTTCCTGTTGAGTTTTGTAATTGTGTTGCATATTGCAGCGGTAATACTTACTGAAGTAAGAGAGGGCGGGAGTATAGTTTCTGCGATGTTCACTGGTAAAAAAATATTGAGCCAAAAGCCTATGGATGCGACTGATTCTGATCACGGTGATAGTTAGGGAAGCTCTGAATAATTCCCCGATTTTGTGATAATTGCGGGGTCCAGACCAATCGGTGTTATCCAGACCAACTCATACCGGTAGTCGTCAAATGCATAGCAAAGTGCCGTGCGAGGCAGCAAACCCGCGCAAAGCGTTGCCAACAGTATCATCCGGTTTTTCATCATGACTTTTCGTCCCATGCCTTGCTTGTGTTGGCTCATCGGCACCAAGGGTTTTGTACCCCCTTGCCGCCAGTTCGCACAGGGCGGGTTGGGCGAAGCCATAACCCGCCGGATCGCGATCGGAACCTTCGCCATAATCGGGTAACACCGAGGCCGCGCTGCTGGGGCGTGAGCAGCTACCCGAACGCGGACTGCCCGCGCGGCGCGTGCTGGCGATGATGCCCAGGACATGCAGATCGACCTCCCGTGCTTGTGGCCCATTTCGTCAGATCGTGCGGGCTTCTACCGATGTTTATACACTGGAATTTTTGATATTTTCATGACGGACAGAAATCTATCGGGCCGTGCCAACGCGGTTCCAGATCGGAAATCAGACGCGCAGCTGCGATTCCGCCGGCGTGGCGCCGGACATGGTGCGCCTATCGATCGGCTTCGAGAACGTGGCCGACATCCTGCCCGACATCGCCAGGCGCTCAAGGCATGCGGGCGCTGGACGCACCCCATCCAGAATTGGAAGGTGGGTGTAGTCATGGTCATCGGTCATCTCTCTTTGCCATAGGGTAAAGAATGACACGGAACTCTGAACATCACCACAATGCCCGACTACAGCAACCGGAACTCGGATTCTCCATACGGCTTCAGCGCGCTCTCTTTCATGCGTGACAACCGGGACTATTGGCGGGAGGTAGCCGAGTATCTGAAGACACATCTGTCGCTGATCGGCATGCAGTTCGAGTTAACTAATCGCTCTGATTTCGCCTTGTCGAATGGAAAGCTGGAAATATCCATTCATGCCGAGGATGGGCAGGAGATCAAGTTGATGGCGGGCGACGACCTTCCTGAAAAACCCCAATATGAATGGAATCCCGCGGCTGGGGTTCGTAGCTTTGCAGAAGTCATGTCGCGTCATGAACGCTTCGTCATCGATGAGGCGGGAGTGGTGCCAATTTGTCATGCCCGTTTTGGAACGCTGTTACCTGGCGAGACGGCGCGGGCCATCGATTTTCTCGCCGTATTGCCTTCGAGGCCCGGTCGGATTCAAATCTCCATACGGGTGCTTGCCGCGGAACTTGCGGCCCCCATCGTGCATGAGCGCTTTATGCAAGTGACAGGCCCGTCGGAAGAACATGATTTCGACGGACTGCAGAGACTGATGGCCGGGGTTGCTCGAACTGGAGATTGACTGTCGGATAGTGCGTGCACTCCGAGCACGGAGGCCGGAACAAGACCGTTTGCAGCCTCCAAGAACGGTAGTGTTCAGAATTCTGTATCATTTCTTTACCCTATGGCAAAGAGAGATGACTAATGACCATGACTACACCCACCTTCGACATGGAAGCCGCCGTCAAGGCACTGCGTGAGGGCAAGGACCTCAACGGCAAAGACGGTATCCTAACCCCGCTGATCAAGCGCTGACGGAAGCCGCCCTGAAGGCGGAATTGGAGACGCACCTTGCCACCGAGGAGTTGCCCAACCGCAAGAACGGCAGCACTTCAAAGACCATCAAGAGCCTCTCCGGGAGCTTCGAACTGCAGGCCCCGCGCGATCATGCAGGTACCTTCGAGCCACAACGCGTCAAGAAGCACCAAACCCATCTCACCGACGAGATCGAGCACAAGGTAATTGCGCTATTCGCGCTGGGCACCAACTACCGAGGGTGTTCAAAACCAGGCTGGCCGTTTTCGACAAACTCATTGAATCCGGGCTTGACGCCAATAATCCGGAACGGCGCGAGTACGTCACCGATGGTCTTCATAAATACTCCTCGTGAATATTCTTCGTGGTAGCGATAACCGGCCGGGCCTCGATGCAACCCCTCGCCGTCAAATGGAACAATCCCGCACAACTGACTCAGTGACGGGTTGCGGGGATTGGTGCAGCCGTGCCCTTGGCGCCGGCAGCGGCCTGTTGGTCGCGTTGGCGCTCGAACAGCTGCACCCGCAACTGCATGCAGGTCTCGCGCAGCTGCGGTTCGACGTCGGGATGATTGGCCAGCATGTTGAAGTGCTGCAGGATGGCGCTATGGGCACAGGGGCAGGCGGGGTTGGCGATCGAGCGGCACAGCAGCCACAGCAGCGCGCTGGTGATCTGTGCGGGTGGATAGTGGTCGACATTCATGGCAAATCCTCAGGTAGAAAAAATTCGGGCGAATGAAAATGTGGCGCGCTGACTCACAACTCCACCGACGCCCGCAACAGGTTGTGATAGATACCCGTCAGCACGAGTATTTCAGGGCTGTCGGGCGCCCGCTCACGCAGTGAACGGATGACGCGATCGAGGTCATACAGCACCCGGCGCTGACCAGAGTCCCGCACCATGCTTTGCACCCACAGCACTGCCACTTCGCGGCGGCCACGCGTCAGCGGCCGCACCGCATGAATGCTGCCCGCCGGGTACAGCACCAGATCGCCGGCATTACCCTTGATGTCGGGCAATCCGTAATCACTGTCGATCGCGAGTTCACCACCGTCGTAGTCGGTGGGTGCGTTGAGAAACAGTGTTGCTGCCAGATCGGCACGCAGCGGCACGCCATCGATGCGCACGGCGTTGTCCACATGGGCGCCAAACGCCATGCCCGGCAGGTAGCGGTTGATCAGTGCGGGATGTAGCCGGTGCGGCAAGGCCGCGGCGACGAACTCGGCGGATAGCGCGAGTGCATCGCCGATCAGTGCTTGCAACGCACGCATCTGCGGTGCGTCCGGTGGCAACTGCAAGTTGTCTTTTGCCCGCGCGGCAAGGCTGCCGGCGGTCACGCGGCCGTCGCCAAATTCGGCTTGGGCGATCAGCGTCTGCACCTGCGCCAGCTGTGCGCTGCCGAGTACCCCGGGGATGACGATCAGCATCAGCTGGCTGCCAGCACGAGCAGCGTGCCGACGACGCCGCTGCCCCCGATAAGGGCGACTGCGAGCAGGCGCCGGGTGTGCATTTCAGTCCACAGCAACACACCGGTCAGCGTCAATGCGACCATGGCGCCCGCCATAGTGTCGGCGAACAGTACCCAGCCGACACCGAGCCCGGTGCCTTTATGGAGCCGCGCCAGCGTGGCAAAAGTATTCGCCGTTTCGCGCTTGACCTCGGCATAGGCGTCACCTCGCCAGTAGCTGACCTCGATGCGCGCCGTGGGTGTGTTCAGCATCACCAGCCAGCGCTGCTCGCCGGCGGCGTTGATCTGCTGCGGCCGTCTGTCCGGGCGTGCATTCGCCTGGCCGGCGTTTGGCGGCCGCACTGCGGTTGGTGGCACGCCGAGCGCGCCGGGGAGCCACGCGGCCAGCGTCTGCTCACTGACACCCGCCGCTGCCGGTACCGCGAGGCGCTCGTAACTAGGCACGTAGGTCATCAGTTCGAGCCCCAGTACCTCGCGGTGATTCAGCACAAAGCCAGACACCCCGAACAGCAACCCCAGCAAGGCTCCCCAAAGTCCGATCCAACCGTGCACCCGCCCGAGCCACAGCACCAGGGAGCGCCGCCACCCCTGCGGATGGCGGCGCTCCAGCAGGCGCGCCGCCAGTGATAACCCAGAGTCGGCGCTCAAAATCCAGTCCTGAAGGTAAACACCAGCGCCCGCGGGGCGCCCGGCAGAGCCGAATTGCTCTGCCCCGACTCGTAATAATGTTCATCCGTGACGTTCTGAAAGTTGATCTGGAATTCCCAGTGCGTGAGCTGGTGGCCCAGGGTCATGTCGAAGCGCTCGTATCCCGGCAGTTCTGCGGTGTTGGTGTTGTTGGTGTAGCGGGAAGATACGAAATACATGCCGCCGCCCAACGTCCAGCGCGGTGCGAACGCCCAGTCCGCCCACACCACACCCTGCTGCTTGGCGACATTCGACGGCCGATTGCCTTCGGCATCGGGCGTGTTCGACTTCTCGATTTCAGCATCGAGCCAGGCCGACGACGCGAACACGCGCAGACTGTCGGTTAGCTGACCGTTGATCTCGACTTCCACGCCATCGGTCACCTGCTGACCGGCCAGGATCTGCAGCGAAGGGTCGTCCGGGTCCGGCGTCCGCGCCTTGTCCTTGTCGAGCCGGAACACGGCGGCGGCAAAGCCTAACCGGCCGTCGAGCCATTCGTGCCGGGTGCCGAGCTCGTAGTTGGTGGACTCCTCGGGATCCAGGTCCTCCGTGTTGGCGGAAAGGCTGAGGCCCTCGGCGGACGGATTGAACGACCGCCCGGTACTGACATACCAGGATGAAGTCGGCGTCGGCTGCCACACAACACCGGCGCGGGGACTCAGGAACTCGGTATTTTCACTGAACTGGGTCGCAGCTACCGTCTCGGTGACGTCAGCGCGAAAGCGGTCGAAACGGACACCGCCCAGCAGCTTCCAGTGTTCGGTCAGCGTGAACTGATTTTGCAGGTAAACGCCAAGGGTCCGGGCCCGGGTGTCGCGATCCGTGGCGAGCACACCGCTCAGATCATTGGCGCGACCACCGCCAACACTGGGCGGAGAGTCGGGATGAAAGATCGAAATGTCCGGGACCCCGGTCGAGTTCTTGCTTTTGAAATCGAAGTCTTCCTGCGCAAATTCGGCGCCGAACAACAGCGTATTGTCGTGACCGAGGAGATCGCCGGTAAAGACCAGATCGGTCTGGTTGACGATGTTCTGCTGGTTGCTGGTACGCAGTGCCTGACTGCGGGCGATGCGAGGATCCAGCGGGTTCGGATCGGTGATGGCGCCGAACAGGTGGGTGCGGTAGTCGCGCCCATAGTCGGCGTAGCGGGTGGTATTGCGCAACCGCAAGTCATCGGTCAAACCGATATCGAATACGGCGGTGGTGATGCCGACATCGAATTCCTGAAAACGGTCGTCGCGAAAGCCATAAAACGTGTCGCGCGAGACGCGCGCCGGCTTGCCATTGAGCATGGGCACGCCATAGTCGAACACAGATTCTTCTTTCTGATACAGGCCTGTCAGAGTGAATGAGCTGTCTTCGCCCAGCCGAAACCGCACGGAGGGCGCGACGCCATCACGGGTGACGAAGTTCTCATCGCGAAAACTGTCGGCATCGTGGTGCAATGCAGCAACGCGAAACGCGACCGCGTCGGTGCCGCCGTTGACATCGACCGTGACCCGCTGCAGATCATCGGGACCTACGCTGGCCGACGCCTCGGTCGCGGTGCCTTCATGGGGCTGTTTGGAGATCAGGTTGACGACGCCGCCGGTCGCACCGCGCCCGAAGAGCATCGACGACGGACCTTTCAGAACATCGACCCGCTCCAGAAAAAAGGTATCGCGAAAGTACTGACCGTTGTCCTTGGCGCCGTCGAGAAAGGTATCCGAGTTGGCGGCAAAGCCGCGCAGCGTGATCGAATCGCCGGTACGGCCACCCTCGCCCGCCGCGATGGTCAGCCCCGGGACATTGCGCAGTGCATCCTTCAGCGAGAAGGCGGCCTGCGTCTTGATGAGTTCGCCGGGGACGATGTTGACGGTCTGCGGCACATCCCGCAGCGGGGTCTCGGTGCGCGTTGCACTGCTGGTGCTGTCGACGCGGTAGCCCTCTCTTTCCTCGGCCTTGGCTTTCACCTCTACCTCCTCGAGCACGGGGGCAGTTTCCGCGGCCTGCGCAAGCCCCGGGCACAGCGCCGCGAGCGCCAGCGCGAGTGCGGTTTTCTTGAACGTCGGTTCGTACATGAGTCTCCCTCTTGAAGTGTGACTCAGCCCCAAGGGGCTGGGTTGACGGTTCTGGCGGGCTACTCGGGAGAATCCTTTGGCTGGCTATAAAACAAACTATTTGGTGAGCAGCAGCTTGCCCGTGGCGGTAAGCCGCAGCCGGTACACCTCGCCGGCATGATGGATAAGCACTTCGCGCGCCCCTCGAAACAAGAGTTCGGACGCAATTTCCGGCGCTGGCGGTGGGCGCGGGGGCGAGACGGTGGTCATCACTGCTCCGGTCGCATCACGAAGCCGATATGCGCAAGGCCGGCCGCGTGGGCAATGCTGAGCGCGCGCGCGAGCTGTTCGTAAGTCGCGGTGCGGTCCGCAACGAGCTGAATTTCAGGCTGCGGGGTTGCTGCCGCCGCGCTCGCACAGCGCGCGCGCAATGCGTCTGTGTCCAGCACTTCGCCATTCCACTGATAGTGGCCCTGCGCATTGACCGTCAGCGCCACCGCTTCCGGTTCCGGCTGGACGACGTCGCCGCCAGTCTGCGGCAGATCGACGGTGATCTTGTGGGTCAGCAGCGGCGCGGTCACCATGAAGATGATCAGCAGTACCAGCATCACGTCGACCAGGGGCGTGGTGTTGATTTCCGCCATGGGGCCAGTGCCGCTGGCGCCAAGCCCGCCGAAGGCCATCAGTTCGACTCCGTGGATGCAGTCATGACCGGCGCGCACGGCGCCAGGGGCAGCGGCACGCCGGCACAGACATGAGCGTGCAGCGTATAGCCCAGGTCTTCGAGAGCGGCGCGGCTGGTGCGTACCGCGCGCTGGCAGGCGTTATAACCGAGCACTGCCGGAATCGCGACAGCGAGACCCAGCGCCGTCATCACCAGGGCCTCTCCTACGGGTAGTGCAACCGTTTCCAGTGCGGCGCTACCGCTGGCGCCGATATTGATCAGCGCCCGATAAATGCCGATGACGGTGCCGAACAGCCCCACAAAGGGCGCGCTGGCGGCGACCGATGCCAGCGCGGCAAGGCCGCGTTCCAGACGAATCTGCTCGCGCTCCAACACCTGGGCGAGCGCGCGGGCGACATAATCGGATGGATCGGAACGCGCGGTCGCCAGTCGCGGCAGGTGCTGGCGGGCGGCCGATGCGGCGACCAACATAGCGCCAAAGGGCGATGCCACCGCAGCCTCGCCTAGCGCGGCCTGTGCGCGCTCCAATGAACCGTTGGCGAGCGCGGCCACCACTGCGCGGGCCTGCAATTTACGCGTCACCATGCGCTGAAGGCTCAGCACCATCCAGTACCAACTCACCAGGCTCATCACTAGCAACACCGCGCCAGTAGCCTGGGAGACGACCCCACCCGCTTGGATATAACTCAACCAGCCACTATCGATCGCACCCTGCATACCATCAACCTCGCCTTATCAAACTTGCCAATGTCTCTAAGCTGTCGATCAAACCTGCCGATCAGGGATTCAGCGCAAACCGCACCGGTACCATTACCCAAGCCGCCACCGCTGCTTCGCCGCGCCGCGCCGGCACGAACTCCCAGCGCTCGACGGCTGCGCGCGCCGCGTGGTCGAGCGCCCGGTGACCGCTGCTGCGGGCGACTTCGACCCTCGCCGGATGGCCGTCGGGCTCGACCTGAACCCGCAGCATCACCTGTCCCTGCTGGCGTTGCCGGCGCGCGACGCGCGGATAGGCAGGCGCCGGATTGTTGAGGTAGGCCGCATCCAGGCGTGGTGCGGTCTCGACCGGTGGCGAATCCACTTCCTCGACTGTCGGCGCAGCTGGCGGAACTGCTCGCGAAGGTTGCACGGCTATTTCCACCGGCGCCGCGAGTTCCGGTACCGACTTGCGCGGGGGCTCCGGGCGCGGCTTCGACCGCGCGGGTCTATGCGGTTTGGCGATTGGCGGCGGCAACTCCGCTACCGGTGCTGGCGGGGGTTGCAGCGGCGCAATTGCCGACGGCGAGGCAATCGGAACCACAGGGCTCGCCGGCGCTGATGCCACGATCAGCCGCGCCATGACGCGAGGCGGGGTCACCGGCGCCCCGACCTGCGCCACCGACCAACCTCGCACAATGGCCGCCATCGCCAGCCCATGCAGGGCCACGACAACGAGCATAGCCACCACACGGGTGTGCGTGCGATCAGCGGGCGCAACGGCCGCCGATAATCCGGCTTGGCCGGGTGGCAAACCCGGCCACGGCGTCAAACCTTGTGCTCGCAGCGTCGTCATGATGGCCATGATAGCGAGTGGCTGGATAGCCGGCAATAGGATTGATTATCATTTGTAATATCATTGCGGGCGGTTTCAGCGACGCCAAGTTCTACATAGTGGCGGGCCAAGTTCGGCGGCATGGATGTCCCGGATGCCAGGCGGCTGCGTGAGCTGGAGAGCGAGAACGCCAAGCTCGAGAAGTTGCTGGCCGAGGCGCACCAGGACATCCCCGCACTCAAAGGTGTCTTCGGGGTGAAGCGTTAGCCCCACAGGCCAAGCGTACGGCGATCACGGGAATGGTGGAGCAATACCATCTGTCCGAGCGCCGCGCCTGCCGCCTTGTGGGGCTCTCCCGCGAGCGTTACCGCAACCCGCCTAAGGTTGACCCATTCACCGCAGACCTGAGCGGCAAGATCGTCGCGATCGCCCAGGTGCGCCGGCGCTTTTTCCTCAGGGTGGCCGACGACTTCAGTCATGAGTGCGTCGAGATCACGGTGGACTGGGGCATCTCCGGCCAGTACGTGACCCGCGTCCTGGATCGAGCTGCACTGTTCCGTGGGTACCCATTGGCCGTGAGGACCGACAACGGCCCGGAGTTCACCAACAAGGCCTTCATGGCCTGGGCGCAACGCCACGGCGTCAGCCACATCCTGATCGAGCCTGGCAGGCCGATGCAGAACGGCTACATCGAAAGTTTCAACGGCAAGTTCCGGGACGAGCGTCTGAACGAGCAGTGGTTCGAGACGCTGCATCAGGCCAGGAGCGCCACGGCGATCTGGCGACAGGACTACAACGAAGTCAGACCCCACAGCAGCATCGGGCGCATCCCGCCGGCCCGATTCGCCGAGCTCCATCGCCAGCGCACTGGCGATGGAGCTCGATCCACTTCAAACACTACGCAGATCGATTAACCTTGCAACCCCGGACTTCCTCAATTCAGTTGGTACGCCGGTAGGGGGCAGGTCATCTTTGCGGTCGTCGCCCTTGAGGTCCTCGTCGGCCGCGGCGCCGAGTCTTTCGCGATAGCAGTGGTGGGCCTCGTCGTTGATGGCGAGGATGTTTTTCAGGCCCATCAGCTCCGGCATCACTCGCTGCAGCATCTGGCCTTCGGTTTCGAGGGTGTCGAGCGACTCGCCACCCCGGCCTTGCAGCAGCAAGCGGCCGCCCTTGGACAGCTCCAGGCGCTCGCGGCGCTTGAAGGCGTGGTAGTTGGTGATGACGATGCGCGCCTTGCCCAGATCGGCCAGCAGGTCGACCGGCACCAGCTCCCGGCTCTGGTAGCTGTCCGGGTCGTTGGGTTGCAGGACGCGCAGGCGGTCCTTGATGGTGATGCCGGGCGCGACGATCAGAAAGCCGCGCGTGAACTTCTTGCTGCCCGGCCGGCGCACGGCATTGATGGTCTGCCAGGCGATCAGCATGGCCATGACGGAGGTCTTGCCGGCGCCGGTGGCGAGCTTTAGCGCGAGGCGCGACAGCTCCGGGTTGGCATCCTGGTTGGCCTTGGCCAGGTGCTCCAGAAAGCGCTCGCCGTTTTTGCCGATCTGCGGGGCCACTTCGGTCAGCCAGATCGCGGTTTCCACCGCATCCACCTGACAGAAAAACGGCCGGATGCTGCCGAAGGCGTGATGGCGCCAGTGCTGGAGCAGGCGGGCGGTCTCGGGGGTGACGCGCCAGTCGGCGGGATTGGGGATCGCCCGCCACTTATCCACCTCGGCGCGCACGCCGTTGATGATGGTCGCGTGGTACTGCTGCGCCTGCGTGGAAAGGTCCGCATCAAAAAGCAGCGCGTCCTGTTGCGGCGCGCCCTTTTGCTTGCGCGGTTTGGGGATGGGCGTGATGAAGTCGGCGCTACGCCGGCTGGGCTTGATGACCTGCGTGGGCTGGCCGGTGGCGTCCAGTTCCCAGTGGCGGGCGGGATACGCGTAAGGCGAGTTCAGGATCGGAGCGTCGAAAAAGGGGTTGTCCATGGGTGGCCCTGAGTAACGGGAAGATTGACAGGGACTGATTGCGCGTGGCTCGACCTGCGTCACGCGATCCTTCATGTTGCAGTCCAGCACCCCGATCGCGGACGGCGCTGGTTCAGGTCGGCACGCTGCGCCTTCGACATCCAGGGGCGTCCATCTCGTGGGTGAAGGTCGTGGGTGACGGTGGGTGCGGATCAGGGCGAAAAGTATGTGGTTTGCCACTGCACGCGTCCAGCCATCAAATTTGTTTGACTTATCGGTCGGTTGGCAGGTGCCGTTGGCGTCGCGCCGCACCTTGGCGCGCGGTGCGAATACCTCGGGTGGCAGCGGCGCAGTGAATCCGGGATTGGCGGTGTGGCCCGGGTTGTCGATCCTGGAGATCGGCGGGCTGCGAGTTGCAGGTCCGTGGAGTGATCATGATAATGGCCGCCCTTTTCCGCCAGCTCGCAGCCGGGGTGGCGCTCAGGTGAAACGACCGCAACCGCAGGATTTTTTTTGGACTGGAAAGCGCGCGAAGTGCTCGCCGAAGCCATGATCCCGCTGATCGGCAAGCTGTACCGGGAGAACAATGTCTCCCTCGAAGGCGCACCGCTCAAAATATGGTGATTACCGAAACCGGTGCGGCCAAGGCGGCGACACGGACCCTGCAGGTGACCATAAGGCAGACATCCCGCGCCTGGCAAAGCAGGCGCGGGATGTCCGGGTGCCTCCGGGAAAGCGAGGCGTCGTTTGCAATATTAGGTCAGCCAGGACGCGGGCGACTCAACTGATACAGCGCCAGGAGCCCGAGGAAGGCTACGAGCAGGGCGAGCATCCAGGGATTCAGCGTCGGGACGACCACCGGGGTCCCTTGGAACGTAGTACCACCACCGCCACCCAGGATAAAAGCCACAGGTGGAATGCTCGCGTCGTTGGCCAGCACCTGAAGGCCGCCGAAATTACCGCTGAAACTTGCATGGCAGGGTCCGGCGTTGATGTCGGCATCGGTGAGCGTGGGAAAGGCCGTACTGCCCGCGGTTGTAAGCGCCGCGCCCGGAGAGGCGGAACAGGACGGGCCGACGATGATGCCCGGCAGCAACGCGGTCAGCCAGGTGTAGTCGCCCGCATGCGCCAGCAGGCCGCCACCGGCGGCCACATAGTTGGCAATCGTGGTTGCATTGGCAGCCCAGGCGGCTTCCTCCACCGCATCGACCCCATTGCTGGCGCCGTTCCCTGGATAGACGATCACCGCCGGCCGGTTGGTGCCGTTTGCGACGCCGGTCAGGTAGGTGTTGATCGCCGTGTCGCCTTCAACACAGGTGACGGTGCGTGCTGGGACCAACGCCTGCGCCGGAAAATAAGCCGCGGTACAGCTATCGCCGGCGGTCACTCCCGGGATGCTGCTGGGGTCCGAACCCAGTACCACGATAGTACCGTCGTTACCGCTCAAGGTGACCTGGGGGATCAGGCTGGCCAGAGCGTTCTGAATGTAAAGCCATCCCAGCAGATTGCTTGATCCATCCCAGGAACCGTGATCGTTGAGGTCGTCACCGCCGATGACGATCGGACCGGCCAGGGTGTTGGCGGACCATGCCAAGGCCACCGTGGCCATAGCCATAAAAGCGACTTTCTTCATTGGATATCCCTCTCGTTCGATAGTGTTGTGCAAGTCACATAGCGAGATGCAAGTTACATAGTGCGATGAATGCGTGGTACGAAATTGTGACGGCGGGCTTCGCATTCCAGCGCAGATTATGTTTTGAGGTGCCCGGTGTCAATTGCCCGTGATCCACCTTGGCGAGGCCCATCTTGGCGAGTTGCAGGTCCGTGGAGTGATCATGATAATGGCCGCCCTTATTTCCCACAGCCATCAACCGGGGTGTTGCTCAGGTGAAACGACCGCAACCACAGGACTTTTTCAAGGACTGGAAAGCGCGTGAGGCGCTTGCCGAAGCCATGATCCCGCTGATCGGCAAGCTGTACCGGGAGAACAATGTCTCCCTCTATATGTACGGCCGCAACATGGTCAACCGCTCGGTCACGGACCTGATGAAGGCGCACCGCTTCGTGCGCCAGGTCGAGCAGAATGAGCTGTCGGAGTTCGATACCTTTCCGATGATCGAGGCGCTGACCGGGATGGATCTGGGGCCGGCCCATGTGGATATCGGCAAGCTGACCGTGGGGTTTCAGGGGCAGGCCAACGGGCGCACGCCGCGGGATTATTTGCAGCAGGTGATCGGCAACGACATCGGCGCCATGCGCAAGCCGTTGCCGCAGCCCCTGGATGTGGTGCTCTACGGCTTTGGCCGGATCGGCCGGTTGCTGGCGCGGATCCTGATCGAGAAGACCGGCGGCGGCGATACCTTGCGGCTGCGTGCCATCGTGGTTCGCAAGGGCGGTGGTCCCGACGACCTCGACAAGCGCGCGAGCCTGTTGCGGCGCGATTCCGTGCACGGGCCGTTCCGCGGCACCATTCGCGTACTGGACGAAGAGCGCAAGCTGGTTTGCAACGGCAACGAAATTCACGTCATCGAGGCGAATTCGCCTGCCGAGGTGGATTACACGCAGTACGGCATCAGCAACGCCATCGTGATCGACAATACCGGTGCCTGGCGCGACGAGGCGGGGTTGTCCAGGCATTTGGAGTGTCCGGGTGCCGCCAAGGTCATCCTCACCGCGCCCGGCAAGGGCAGGATTCCCAACATCGTCTATGGCGTGAATCAGGACGAAATCACGCCCGACCAGAAAATCCTGTCGGCGGCGTCCTGTACCACCAATGCCATCGTGCCGGTGTTGAAGGCGGTGCTGGATGAATACGGGATTCGCAGCGGGCATGTGGAGACGGTGCATTCCTACACCAACGACCAGAACCTGATCGACAACTACCACAAGGGCGCGCGGCGCGGGCGCAGCGCACCGCTCAACATGGTGATCACCGAGACCGGTGCCGCCAACGCGGCGACCAAGGTCCTGCCTGAGCTGGCCGGCAAGCTCACCGGCAATGCGATCCGGGTGCCGACGCCGAATGTGTCGCTGGCGATTCTCAACCTGCGCCTGGGGCGCTCGACCACGGTTGCGGAAATCAACGAATTCATGCGGCGCACGGCGCTGTTTTCAGCGCTCCAGCAGCAGATCGGCTACACCATTTCCAGCGAAGCGGTATCGACCGATTTTGTCGGCGACCGCCATGCGTGTGTATTCGACTCCCAGGCCACGATCGTCAACGGCGACAACTGCGTGCTCTATTGCTGGTACGACAATGAGTTCGGTTACAGCTGCCAGGTCGTGCGCTGTCTGGAGGAAATGGCCGGCGTCCGCTGGGCCATGTATCCGGCCCACGCCTGATATCCCGAACTTCACGCGGATTTCTTCTGTAAGTCAGGCGGTGCCCGGCGTGCGCGATTGCCCGCCGGAGCCGCACCCTTTTCTTCGTGGCAAAAGTTCGCGACAAAAGTTCGTAACAAAAGTTCGTGGCAAAAGCGATGGCACGAGTACGAGTATCCATAAATGTGCGACAGCCGGGTTGCGGCTGATTCGCCGGACGATTGCGGGGATGGTCCGCGCGACCGTCGCCGATAGTCATTATCTGGAGGGCATATGCTGATCGGGCTTCTGAAGGAAACGCTGCCCGGCGAACGCCGCGTCGCGCTGGTGCCGGCGCAGCTCGCGCTGCTCGCGAAGCAGCGCCACGAGGTATTGGTCGAGCGCGACGCCGGCGTTGCGGCCGGTTATCCCGACGCCGAGTATCTTGCGGCCGGTGCCCGCATCGTCGAACGGCCTGAGGTGTTCGCGGGCGCGGAAATCCTCGCGACGGTGCGGTGCTCCGCTTTCGCCGAAGCGGAGGCCGCGGCCGACCTCGCGCGGATCCGCGCGGCGCAGATCCTGATCGGGCTGTGCGAGCCGCTCGCGCATCCGGCGGGGGTCCAGCGCCTGGCCAGCACCGGCGCTACGGTGTTTGCGCTCGAACTGGTGCCGCGCACGTCGCGGGCACAGGCGATGGACGTGCTGAGCTCGATGGCGAACCTTGCCGGCTACAAGGCGGTGCTGATGGCGGCGAACCAGGTGCCGCGCATCCTGCCGATGATGACCACCGCCGCCGGCACGCTCACCGCGGCCAAAGTGCTGGTGCTCGGTGCCGGTGTGGCCGGCTTGCAGGCGGTTGCCACTGCCAAGCGGCTCGGCGCCGCGGTCGACGGCTACGACATCCGGCCCGAGGTGGCCGAGCAGATCCGCAGCGTGGGCGGCAAGTTCGTCGATCTCGGGCTGAGCGCCGAGGCCGACAAGGGCGGTTACGCGAAAGCGCAGTCGGACGATTTCATCGCCCGCCAGCAGGAGGCGCTGGCGCAGTTCGTGCGCGCCGCCGACATCGTCATCACCACCGCGCAGGTGCCGGGCCGCAAGGCGCCGATGCTGATCACGGCCGCCATGCAGAAGGGCATGAAACCCGGCTCCGTGGTGGTCGATCTGGCCGCTGAATCCGGCGGCAACTGCGAGCTCACCCAGTGCGGGAAGAACGTGCTGGTCGACGGCGTCACCATGATGGGTCCCGCCAACCTGATCTCCGAGCTGGCCTTCCACGCCAGCCAGCTCTACAGCCGCAACATCATCAATTTCATTCTTAATCTGACCACGCGCGAAGGGTTGCTGGCGGACAAGGAGGACGACGACATCCTGCGCGAGACACGCGCGGCGCGCGGCGGAGAAATCAGCAGCGAACGCGTCAAGCAGGCGCTTGGCTCAACCTGAGGAATGGTCATGGAATCACTCAACCTTATCGACGGGCTATTCGTATTCATGCTTGCCGCCGTGGTGGGCTATCACGTCATCCACCGGGTGCCCCCACTGCTGCACACACCGCTGATGTCGGCCACCAATGCTATTTCCGCGATTGCGGTGGTCGGCGCGCTGCTGGTGGCCGGTGCGGACGGCAGCAAGCCGGCGACCATCCTCGGCACCATCGCAGTTGCCGCAGCCGTCACCAACGTGGTTGGCGGCTTTCTGATCACCGACCGCATTCTCAAAATGTTCAACAAGAAGAAAGCCAAATGAGTATGCAGGTTTTCATTCAGCTGGTTTATCTGGGCGCTGCGGCGCTGTTCATCTTTGGCCTGAAGGCCATGAGCTCGCCGCGCACCGCGCGGCGCGGCATGCTGATGGCGGCGGCGGCCATGGTGGGCGCCATCCTGGGCACCATCCTCGACCCGCGCGTGGTCAACTACGAGTGGATCCTGGTCGGCATCCTCGTCGGCAGCCTGCTCGGCGGCTATATCGCGATCGCGACGCCGATGACGCACATGCCCCAGCGGACCGCGCTGTCCCACGCCTTCGGTGCGCTGGCGGCGTCCCTGGTCGGCATCGCCCACTACTACGATCACGCCACCACCGTCACTGTCGTGGAGCGGGTCGCGCTCGGCCTCGAGGTGATCCTGGGCAGCCTGACCGTCACCGGCAGTCTGCTCGCCTTCGCCAAGTTGCAGGGCTGGGTGCGCGGCACCCCGGTGGCCTATCCGGGGCAGAACGCCGTGAGCCTGTTGCTGGCCGCCGTCATCCTCGCGCTCGCCGGCTGGTTCATCGCCGATCCGACGGCGACCTGGGCGTTCTATGGGATGGCCGGGCTGGCCTTCATCTTCGGCATCACCCTGGTGATGCCGATCGGGGCAGCCGACATGCCGGTCGTGATCGCGCTGCTGAACAGCTACGCCGGTCTCGCCGGTGCGGCCACCGGCTTTGCGCTCGACAACAACATCCTGATCATCGCCGGTGCGCTCGACGGTGCCTCCGGTCTGATCCTCGCGGTGCTGATGAGCAAGGCCATGAATCGCCCGCTGTTGAACGTGGTGTTCGGTCGCATCGAAGCGAGTACGGCGGCGAGCGCCGACGATGTCTACGCCGGCAAGGTGCGCTCGACCACCGCGGAAGAGTTCGCGCTGCTGCTCGAAGACGCGCGCCGCGTGGTGATCGTCCCCGGCTACGGCATGGCGGTGTCGCAGGCACAGCACGCGGTGCGGGACCTGTATCTGGCGCTGGAGAAGCGCGGCGCCACCGTCGAATTCGCGATCCACCCGGTCGCCGGCCGCATGCCGGGGCACATGAATGTGCTGCTCGCCGAAGCGGACATTCCCTACGAGCGCATGATCGAGATGGACACCATCAACCCGACCTTCGAGACGGTGGATGTCGCGATCG
Organism: Porticoccaceae bacterium; assembly: GCA_050179115.1. GTDB lineage: Bacteria > Pseudomonadota > Gammaproteobacteria > Pseudomonadales > Porticoccaceae > JAGPUQ01. The sequence goes on from JBFXFL010000005.1 coordinate 18,020, forward strand.
TGATCGGCGCCAACGACGTGGTGAACTCCAATGCCCGCGCGTCCGACAGCCCCATCGCCGGCATGCCGATCCTCGATGTCGACAAGGCACGCATGGTGATCGTGGTGAAACGCTCGATGAGCCCGGGTTTCGCCGGCATTCCCAACCCGCTGTTCGCCGCCGACAACACGCTGATGTACTTCGCCGACGCCCAGGCCGGTATCCTCGACGTGGTGCGCGAGGTCAAGGCGCTCTAGGCACTTTGCCAGATGCCGGCGCGGCCGACACGCGGGGTTCGTCGCTCACGGATGCGTGTGCCCCGCGCGCCAGCCCCGCCGATCGCGCCGATCCAGGGTCTGGCCGAGTGCCGAGCATCTCCCTATGATGAAAGGCAACTGGCGCTGCTTGATACCGGGCAGTGCTATGGTGGGTCCAGGCAGTGGTTGCAGGCCGCGCGGGGAGGATGAGCAAGTGGCACTCACGGGTCGGACTGCGTGGGCGTTGCTCGCAGTCGTGCTGAGTTTTGCGCTGGCTGGTTGCCAGTCCTTGCTGCCGCGGGCCTCCAGCGAGTTGCGGGACACCTGGGGGAGCTTCGATGAGGCGCAGGACGCAATCAACCGCATCGTCCCGTACCAGACCCAGCGCGCCCAGCTCGCGGCGCAGGGACTTGAGCCCGGGACAAACCCGGCGCTTACGCTGTTGAGCTTTGCCGACGTGTCGCAACGCTTTTCGCTCGGCGCCACGGTGACGGCGGATGCGCTCGACCCGGGTCTGCGCGAATGCTTCGCCGCCGGCAAGCGCTGCACTGCGTATGCGATTGCGATACGCGATGTGAAACGCCGCCGGGTCGGAAACTTCTGGCTCGACACGTTCAACTTCGTGCGCATCACGGATTCCACCGGCTGGACCTTCAACGCGCTGATCGTTTTTGTCGATGACCTGGTCGTCTATACGCTCACCGGCGGTCAACCCAGGATCAGCGAGCGCGATCGGGTCCGCAACCCGCTGGGGCCGCTGCAGGCCTGGGGAGACATCCTCGCCAAGCACACGCTGGAGTAATGCCGGGCGGATTCCGCGTGGTTTGGGAGGTCATGGGGTCCAGGGTGCACCCGCGCTCGCCCGATACGCTTTGCTCGGGGCGGCAGTGGCTCTATACTCCGGCCCAGGTCGCAGTGCCAGGCCAAGGTGATAGGCGCTTCGCTTTCGAACCAGCTCAGGTCCTGCCCAATTAAATAAGTGCACCCCGGCCAGAACGGCGAGTGCGAACCCGTCAATGTTGTCCGCGAGGTATCCCATGATCAAAGTCCGTCGCGGATTGGATTTGCCGATTGCCGGTCAGGCGCCGAAGGAAATCCACGCCGGCCCGGACATCAGGTCCGTGGCGCTGCTTGGCGGCGACTATGTCGGTCTGCGCCCCACGCTCGCCGTGAAGGAAGGTGATCCGGTCCGGCCGGGACAACTGCTGTTCGCCGACCGCGACAATGCCGATGTCCGCTTTACGTCTCCTGCCGGCGGCGTGGTGCGTGCCATCCATCGCGGCGAGCGCCGGCTGTTGCAGTCGGTGGTGATCGATATCGACGCCGCCATCGATGGCGCCGGCAGTGAGCCTGTCCCGGCCTGGTTGCCAACGGAGCTGCCGGGCCTGCGGCGCGATCAGGTGGCCGACGGCCTGGTGCAGTCGGGCCTGTGGACCGCATTGCGTACGCGGCCCTATTCGAAGATCCCCGCGCCGGGCTCCCAGCCGCATTCGCTGTTTGTCACCGCGATGGACACCAATCCCCTGAGTGCGGACCCGGCGCTGGTGATCGCCGCGGCGAGTACGGATTTCTCTGCTGGACTGCAAGTGTTGACCCGTCTGGTGGACGGCCCGGTGCATCTGTGCGTGGCGGCCGGAGCCGATATTCAGGGTGTGGAGGGCGTCACCCGGCACGAATTCGCCGGCCCGCATCCGGCCGGTCTGGTGGGCACCCATATTCATTTCATCGATCCGGTGAGCGCGGGAAAAACCGTCTGGCACATCGGCTACCAGGATGTCATCGCCATCGGCCGTCTGTTTTTGACGGGCCGCCTGGACACTGCGCGCGTCGTGGCCCTGAGCGGTCCGAGCGTCGTGAATTCCCTGTTGTTGCGCACCCGGCTGGGCGCCAGCATTGCGGATTTGACCCGGGGCAGCCTGCGCGCCGGCGATATCCGCCTGATTTCGGGGTCGGTGTTGTCCGGCCGCCGTGCCGAGGGCCCGCTGGGCTATCTCGGGCGCTACCATAATCAGGTCTCGGCACTGGAGGAGGGAGCCAAACGGACGTTCCTGCGCTATCTGTCGCCGGGCGCGGACGCCCATTCGGTGCTGCCGATCTATGTTTCCCGCCTCAAGCCGGCCAAGACCTTTGCCATGAACTGCAATACCAACGGCAGCGAACGCGCCATGGTGCCCCTCGGCAATTATGAAAAGGTGATGCCGCTCGACATCCTGCCGACGCAGTTGCTGCGCGCCCTGATCGTCGGCGACACCGAGACGGCCCAGAAGCTCGGGTGTCTGGAGCTGGACGAGGAGGACCTCGCGCTCTGCACCTATGTGTGCGTCGGCAAATACGAATACGGCCCGATCCTGAGAGAAAACCTTTCGCGCATCGAGAAGGAGGGCTGAGCCGTGGCATTGCGCAATCTGCTGGATCGACTGGCGCCGCACTTCCATCCCGGCGGCAAATACGCGAAGTATTACGCTCTTTACGAGGCTGTCGACACCATTCTGTATTCGCCGGCGACGGTAACCCGGACCGGTTCCCATGTCCGTGACGGGATCGATCTCAAGCGGGTCATGATCACGGTCTGGCTCGCGGCCTTCCCGGCGATGTTTTACGGCATGTACAACCTCGGCTTTCAGGCCAATACCGCGCTGGCCGCGGGAGCCGAGCTTGCGGGCTGGCGCGCGGCGCTGATCGATGTTTTCGCCGGCCACGACCCGGGCAGCATCTGGGATTGTCTGTGGTACGGCGCCGTGTATTTCGTGCCCATCTATCTGGTGACCTTCGTGGTGGGGGGCTTTTGGGAGGTGGTGTTCGCCACCGTGCGTGGTCACGAGATCAACGAGGGCTTCTTCGTCACCTCGATCCTGTTTGCGCTGATTTGCCCGCCGAGCGTCCCCCTGTGGATGGTCGCCCTGGGCATCAGTTTCGGGGTGGTGATCGGCAAGGAAATCTTTGGCGGGACCGGCAAGAATTTTCTCAATCCGGCGCTGACCGGCCGCGCCTTTCTGTTTTTTGCTTATCCGGCGGCGATGTCCGGCGACGCCGTGTGGACGGCGGTCGACGGTTTTACAGGCGCGACCGCGCTGGCCGTGGCCGCGGCGGACGGCATGGCGGCGGTGCAGGCGCAGATGACCTGGATGGATGCGTTCATCGGCCGCGAGCAGGGATCGGTCGGTGAGGTCTCCGCGCTGGCGATTTTTATCGGCGGTGTGCTGCTGTTGGTAACACGGATTGCTTCCTGGCGCATTGTGCTGGGTGTGATGGCGGGCATGGTGGCGCTATCGGTTCTGTTCAATAGCGTCGGCTCCGATACCAACCCGATGTTTGCCATGCCCTGGTACTGGCACCTGGTGCTCGGCGGTTTTGCCTTCGGCATGATCTTCATGGCCACGGATCCGGTGTCGGCGGCCATGACCGATACCGGCAAGTTCTGGTTCGGTGTCCTGATCGGCGTGATGGTGGTGCTGATCCGGGTGGTCAACCCGGCCTTTCCCGAAGGCATGATGCTGGCAATCCTGTTTGCCAATATCTTTGCGTCACTGATCGACCATCTGGTGGTGCAGGCCAATATCCGACGGAGGCTTGCCCGTGGCTGACAACGAGTCCGTCAAAAAGACGCTTCTGGTAACCCTGGCCCTGTGTGTGGTCTGTTCGGTGGTGGTCGCGACCGCGGCCGTTACCCTGCGGCCGCTGCAGGCGGCCAACCAGGCGCTCGACCGCAAGCAGAATATTCTCGCCGCCGCCGGTCTGCTGCAGGTGGGCGTGGATATCGAACAGCAGTTCGGTCCGGTCCAAACCCGGCTGGTTGATCTGGACACTGGAAAGTTCACCGATGCCCTGGATCCCCTGAGTTACGATCAGCGCAAGGCGGGCAGGGATCCGGCCTTGTCGGAGCCGGTGCCGCAGGATCAGGATATCGCCAAGATCCAGCGTCGCGTGAAATACGCCCAGGTCTATGTGGTGGCGGGGCCGGACGGTGGTATCGACAAGGTGATTCTGCCCGTCAAGGGCTATGGCCTGTGGTCCACGCTGCACGGCTTTATTGCGCTGGAGCGGGATCTGAATACCATCGCCGGGATCGGGTTTTACGAGCACGCAGAAACTCCGGGCCTGGGCGGCGAAGTTGACAATCCGGTCTGGAAAGCATCCTGGCATGGCAAACAACTTTATGACGCCGACGGGAAGGTGGCGCTGAAAGTGATCAAGGGCCGGGCGGACAACAGCAAGCCGGAGGCCGCTTACCAGATTGACGGTTTGTCGGGCGCCACGCTGACCAGCCGCGGTGTCCAGAATCTGATTCATTATTGGCTTGGCGATCAGGGCTTCGCGCCCTTCCTCGCCAATCTTCGCGCCGGGGAGGCATGATCATGGCGGAAAAGACCAGAGACATACTGCTGAAACCCATTCTGAGCAATAACCCCATTGCGCTGCAGATTCTCGGGATCTGTTCCGCGCTCGCGGTCACCTCCAAGATGTCGGTGGCCCTGGTGATGTGCATTGCATTGACGACGGTGACCGCGTTCTCGAATCTGTTCATCTCGTCGATCCGCAACCACATCCCGTCCAGTATCCGCATCATCGTGCAGATGACGGTGATCGCATCGCTGGTGATCGTGGTGGATCAGATATTGCGGGCGGTTGCCTACGACATCAGCAAACAATTGTCGGTCTTTGTTGGCCTCATCATCACCAACTGCATCGTCATGGGGCGAGCGGAAGCCTATGCTATGACGAATCCGCCCGTGCCGAGCTTTCTCGATGGCGTCGGCAATGGACTGGGTTACAGCGCGGTGCTGATGGTGATCGCCTTCATCCGCGAACTGTTTGGTTCGGGTTCCCTGTTCGGGGTCACCATCCTGCCGGTGGTGACCAATGGCGGATGGTATGTGCCCAACGGTCTGTTGCTGTTGCCGCCCAGCGCTTTCTTCCTGATCGGGGGCCTTGTCTGGGCGCTGCGTTCGGTCAGGAAAGAGCAGATCGAGGTGCCGGAATACCGGCTGGCGCCCAATACGGTCGCGGGGGCGGTGTGATGGAACATTACCTCGGGTTGCTGGCGCGGTCGATTTTTATCGAGAACATGGGTTTGGCATTTTTTCTGGGCATGTGCACATTGCTGGCCATCTCCAAAAAACTGGAAGCGGCCATCGGCCTGGGGATTGCCGTGGTGGTGGTGACGGCGATCACCGTGCCGGCGAACAACCTGATTCTGCACTATCTGCTGGCGGAGGGCGCGCTGGCCTGGACCGGCATCGACGCCTTGAAATCGGTGGATCTCACCTTCCTCGGTTTGCTCAGTTATATCGGCGTCATCGCCGCGATCGTGCAGATTCTCGAGATGGTGCTCGACCGCCATGTGCCGGCGCTCTACAACACCCTCGGCGTGTTTCTGCCCCTGATCACCGTGAACTGTGCCATTCTCGGCGCCTCCCTGTTCATGGTGGAGCGCAGCTACAACTTTGCCGAAAGCACCGTATACGGGCTGGGCGCGGGGCTCGGCTGGGCGCTGGCCATCGTCGCGATTGCCGGGGTGCGCGAGAAACTGAAGTACAGCGACATGCCGGAGGGGCTGCGCGGACTGGGTGGGGCATTCATGATTGTGGGGCTGATCTCGCTCGGCTTCATGTCGTTTGGCGGCATTGATATTTAGGCACTGGGCGGGGACGACTGACATGACCATGGAAACCGTGACCATCGCCCTCGGCGTCGGGATGTTTACCGCCATCGTGCTGGGGCTGGTGTTTTTCATCCTCGGCGCGCGTTCCCGCCTGGTCAGCACCGGGAGCGTCGAGATTCTCGTGAACGGTGAGAAATCTGTTGTGGTCTCCGCCGGTGGCAAGCTGTTGCAGACCCTGGCGTCCCAGAACCTGTTTCTCGCCTCGGCCTGCGGCGGCGGCGGTAGCTGCGCGCAGTGCAGGTGCATAGTGATGGAAGGCGGCGGGTCGATCCTGCCGACCGAGCAGGCGCATTTCACGCCGCGCGAGGCCAAGGCGGGATGGCGCCTGTCCTGTCAGGTGCCGGTCAAGCAGAACATGAAAATTCAGGTTCCCGAGGAGGTGTTCGGGGTCAAGCAGTGGGAGTGCACCGTGCTGTCCAATCCCAATGTCGCCACCTTCATCAAGGAGCTCACCCTCCAGCTGCCTGAGGGGGAGAGCGTTGCCTTCCGCGCCGGCGGCTATGTCCAGCTCGAAGCGCCGCCGCACCAGGTGAAGTTCAGCGACTTCGATATCGATCCACAATATCGCGGCGACTGGGAGCGCTTCGGATTTTTCAATCTGGAATCGAAACTGGAAGAGCCGGTGATCCGCGCCTACTCCATGGCGAATTATCCCGACGAACGCGGTATCCTCAAATTCAACATCCGCATTGCCACGCCGCCGCCGCGCACCCAGGGTCTGCCGCCCGGCAAGATGTCGTCCTATGTGTTCGGTTTGAAGCCGGGTGACAAAATGCGGGTATATGGTCCCTTTGGCGAGTTTTTTGCGAAGGACACCGACAAGGAAATGGTGTTTGTCGGCGGTGGTGCGGGGATGGCGCCGATGCGCTCGCACATTTTCGATCAGCTCAAACGCATCCAGACCAAGCGCAAGATGACCTTCTGGTATGGCGCGCGGAGCCTGCGGGAAATGTTCTATCAGGACGAATACGATGCGCTCGCGGCGGAAAATCCGAATTTCCAGTGGTTCGTGGCGCTCTCGGAGCCGCAGCCGGAAGACAACTGGCAGGGCTACACCGGCTTTATCCACAATGTGCTGTACGAAAATTATCTGAAGGATCATGAAGCGCCCGAGGAGTGCGAGTACTACATGTGCGGGCCACCGATGATGAACGCCGCGGTTATTGCCATGCTCCACAAGCTGGGAGTGGAGGACGACAATATTTTCCTCGACGATTTCGGTGGCTGAACGCGGCACTTCCGCGATGCTCTGGATGCGTCGGAGTGGTTGGCTCGGCGTATGCCTGCTGCTGCTGGTGGGTTGCGACCGGCGCCCGGAGCAGATTGTGTTTTCCGGCACGGCGTTCGCCACCTCCTACCAGGTCAAGGTCGTGGATCCGGGCGCTGCTTTCTCGGCGGAAATCGTCCCCGGCGCGGTGCAGGCGCTGCTCGACGAGCTCGATCTGGTCCTCAGTACCTACAAGCCGGATTCGGAGCTGAACCGCTTCAATCGTCAGCCGGTCGGCACGCCTTTTGTCGCGAGCGAAACCTTGTGGCGGATACTCGAAGTGGCCAAGCGGATGTATGACCTGTCGGATGGTGCCTTTGATCCGACGGTAGGACCGCTGGTGGATCTGTGGGGATTCGGTCCGGTCGATACCGGCGACCGTATTCCTACCGACGCCGAGATTGCAGAGCGGAAGAAGCGGCTGGGCTTCGACAAGGTCGAGTTGCAGGCTGGCAATGTCCTGGTGCGCCGGGCCGATGTCGCCCTTGACCTGTCGGCAATCGCCGAGGGTTACGCGGCGGATCGCGTGGCGACGCTGCTGGAAACCCTGGGCGCGACCGATTACATGGCGGGAATCGCCGGCGCGATCCGGGTGCGGGGAAACAATCGCGACGGTCGCCCGTGGCGGATCGCGGTTCAACGCCCGACCCCGAGCCAGGATGAGGTCGAGCAGGTGCTGCGGGTGAGCGATATCGGACTCTCGACATCCGGTGACTACCGCAATTATTTCGAGCGTGACGGCGTACGTTACTCCCACGAGATTGATCCCCACACCGGGCGGCCGATCACCAACAATCTGGCATCCATCACGGTACTTGCCGAGACCGCGGCTGAAGCCGATGCCCTGGCGACCGCGTTGATGGTGATGGGGCCGGAGCGCGCCCGGCGCTTCGGTGAGGCCAACGATCTGGCGCTGTTTCTGGTCACGCGGGAGCGCGATGGCTTCACCGTAAGCCATACCAGCGAACTCAAGCCCTATCTGGACAACGGACAACCCGGTGCGGGGCAATCAAAGGAGGAACGCCCGTGATCGAATTCCTGCTCGCCCTGGGCGTGCTATTGCTGTTGATCGCCGGCATGTCGATCGGCGTACTGATGGGGCGCAAGCCGATTGCCGGTTCCTGCGGCGGCATGGCAGCCCTTGGCATGGAGGTCGAGTGCGACATCTGCGGTGGCGATACCACCAAGTGCGTCGAACCGGGTGCTGGTACGGAGGCTTCCCGGCAGCAGTTGGCGTATGACGCAGCGGAAAAACCCTGACCGGCCACCCATCCCCTCAGGAATCAGCAGTCCGATTGATGGGTGTTTGAGGGATGGGGAGGTGGATGAAAACCCCGGTTCCGCCGGCGTCAGTTCGACGGTGCCGGCGTCGCGGTTCCCTTCAGCACGGTGTGGAGGACGAGCTCGCGCTCAAAATAGACGCGGTAGTTTTCGTAATCCCAGGACGAAATCGGGGGATTTCCGACGGCGGGCGCTTGCGCCAGGGGAGCGCCGAAGCGTCGCTCGACTTCGGTTTTTGTGATGCCCCGTCTTGGCACTTCCAGTACGCGCTTTTCGGGAGCCTGTTGTCCGACCGGAACCTGGATGACTTCGGCGGCAGTGGGCGTGGCGAATCCCGTCGCTACCAGCAGCGTGGTGCCAAGTGAAAGGGCAGCCAGAACACCAGTCCGTCTTTTCATGAGATTCCTGCCTCGGGGCGCCGATAGGTTGGGATGGCGACCCCGATTATAGCTATCCGCGACCGTGGAAGTACAATCCACGAAGCGCGTTGCAAGTGCTGGAAGCGGCACAATTTCACGGAGTTACACCAATGTTGTCATCGAATTCGGAGTTTGGTGGCGCGGGTCCTGGAACCGGCGTCACAAACGCCCGGACCCTGTCGGCATCCCCGTGCTGACTCAGGCACGTCTCGCGCTGTTTGTCGGTCTGCGTTATGCCTTTGGCAGTCGGGGTCAAGGCTACCTGTCGTTTGTTTCGGTGTTTTCGCTGGCGGCGATGACGCTCGGAGTTGCCATCCTGATCGTCGTACTTTCCGTCATGAACGGATTCGACCGGGAAATAAAAAGCCGCATGCTCGATGTGGTGCCCCAGGCCAGCTTGTCATTGCCCGAGGGCGTCGCCAACTGGCCGGCGCTGGGCGACCAGATCAGGGTGCGCACCGGCATGGCGGTCGAGCCCTATGTGGAAGGCCAGGCGCTGCTCGGCTTCGGCCGTGGACTCGTGCCCGCGGTGGTGTACGGGCTGGAATCGGCCGCGCTTGCCGACCGCATCGGACCACACGGGGTGGCCGGCGACCTGCAGGCGTTGGCACCCGGCGAGTTCGGCATCGTGATCGGACAACTGCTGGCCCGCGAGCTGGGTGTGGTGCCCGGAGACAGGTTGCTGATGACCTTACCGGAGCTCTCGATAACACCCGCCGGCGCATTTCCGCGCGTGAAGCGGGTCACCCTGGTCGGTGTGTATCGCGTCGGCGGGCAGCTCGATAACGGGGTGGCGTTTCTGCAGCTGGCGGACGCGCAAAAACTCTTTCGGCGCGGTGATCGCGTGGATGGCCTCCGCCTCACGCTGACCGACCCCTATCGACTGGAAGGCATCGCAGCGTTGCGCGAGCGCTATCCCGAGTACCGGATTTCGACCTGGCAGGAGGAGGCGAGCGATCTTTTTCACGCCCTGCGCATGGAGAAAACCGTGGTCGGGTTGCTGCTCTCGGTGATCATCGGAGTGGCCGCCTTCAATATCGTTGCCGCGCTGGTACTGATGGTCAACGAGAAGCGCTCCGCCATCGGTGTGCTGCGGAGTTACGGCGCCACCCGCAATACCATCGCCGCGATTTTCAATGTCCAGGGCTGCGCTTTGGGCCTCACCGGTATCGCCCTGGGTGCCGCGCTGGGCGGAGCCCTGGCGCTTGGGCTCGCGGATCTGATCGCCTGGATCGAGGATCTGTTCGGTTTCCGTATCTTCGATCCGGAGCTGTATTTCATTACCCGGTTGCCGTCGCGGTTGCAGTGGCCCGATGTGGCCTGGGTGTGCGTGGGTGCCGGCGTTCTCACGCTGGTCGCGACCCTGTACCCGGCCTGGCGCGCCGGTCGGCTTGATCCTGTGGAGGCACTGCAAGGTGCACATTGAAAATCAGTCAGTTGCGGTGCTAAGTTGCAGTGAAGTCGGGAAAAGTTACTGGCAGGGCTCGCAGCAGGTGCAGGTGCTGCGCGATCTGACGCTGGAGGTAAAGGCCGGTGAAATGATCGGCATCATGGGCGCTTCCGGGTCCGGCAAGTCGACGCTGCTGAATCTGCTGGGTGGCCTGGATCGCGCCGATACGGGCCGCATCGCGCTGCTCGGCCGCGACCTGGCCGCGCTGTCGGATCGCGAGCTCGCCCTGGCGCGCAATCGCCATCTCGGCTTTGTGTACCAGTTTCACCATCTGCTGGGCGAGTTCAGCGCCGTCGAAAATGCCGCCATGCCGTTGCTGATCGCGGGGCTGACCCGGCGCGAAGCCTTGAGGCGCGCGACCGAGCTGCTGACGGCGGTCGGTCTTGCCGGGCGGCTCCAGCACCGGCCGGCCCAGTTGTCCGGCGGCGAGCGGCAGCGCGTTGCGGTGGCGCGCGCCCTCGCCAATCGGCCTGACTGTGTGTTCATGGACGAGCCTACCGGCAATCTCGACCGCGGCAGCGCGGATCAGGTGGTAGCGCTGTTGCTGGATCTCAATCGCGAGCTCGGCATCAGTTTCGTCGTGGTCTCCCACGACGAGCGGGTGGCGGGACGCATGCATCGGGTGCTGATGCTGGAGGACGGTCGCCTGCACGAAGCACCCCTCAACACGGCCTCTCACCAAGAGATCGGTACTTGATGGCGAGCTACCCATTGTTGATCGGCTGGCGGTTTTTCCGCGCCGGCAGCGGCAATCGCCTGGTGTCGTTCGTCTCCTTGCTGGCGGTGGCGGGTCTGGTGCTCGGCGTCGCGCTGATGATCCTGGTGCTCGCGGTCATGAACGGCTTCGATCGCGAGATGCGCACCCGGATTCTCGGTCTGGTGCCCCATGTGCAATTGTCGCGCGACGGCGGCATCGCCGACTGGCAGACGCTGGCGCCCAAATTGCTGGAAGATCCCGCCATCCTCAGCGCCACGCCCTTTGTGCGGCTCGGCGGCATGGTCAATTTTCATGGTCGCGTGGTCCCGGTGGAGCTGCTCGGCGCCAGCGCGACCGGCAGCCGTTACGCGGCGCTGGGTCCCCTGGTACAGGAGGACGGCCTGCTGCTGTCGCGCCGGATCGCGGATCGTCTGGGGGCGAAGGAGGGCGACGCCCTGACGCTGTTCGTGGCGGGGAACGATAACGCTGGCCGTGGGGCTATGCCCGTGGCGCGGGCGTTTCGGGTGACCGGCATCTTCGCCACCCACACCACGCTCGACAATGCCCTGGTGGTCACGCGCCTGGAAACCGCCGCCGCCCTTGCCGGTCTGGACGGGCGCGTGCAAGGCTTGCAACTGGAGCTCGCCGATCCCTTCGCGGCGCGGGACATGGCGTACTGGTTACTGGCAGAGCTGCCGGCGGGCTATCGCTTCGCCGACTGGCTGCAAACCCACGGCAACCTCTACCAGGCCATCAACATGTCGCGCAGCCTGGTCGGCACGCTGGTGTTCGCGGTGATCGCCGTCGCGGTCTTCAACGTGGTGGCGCTGCTGGTGATGACCGTCGTGGAAAAACGACCGGCCATCGCGATCCTGAAAACCCAGGGCGCGACGCGGGCGGGGATCATCGGTGTCTTTGTCACCCAGGGCAGCCTTATCGGACTGCTCGGTGTCGGGCTCGGCACGCTGCTGGGTTGCCTCGGCGCCCTGGCGCTGGGTGATGCCGTGAACTGGCTGGAAAATCTGCTGGATTTCCGTTTCCTCAATCTCGCCGTGTACCCCATCGATTACATCCCGACGGATTTGCGGGCGCGCGACGTACTTGCGGTGGCCCTGGTCGCCCTGGGTCTCAATTTGCTGGCGGCGTTGTATCCGGCTTGGCGCGCGGCGGCGGTCCCGCCGGCACAGGTACTGCGTTACGAATAGCCTCGCTGCGCGTCGTTTTGCGCTGCTCCCAGCGGCGTACGGCCTGCCAGCGCCACAGCCCCCGGATCGCGGCATAGCCGAGCAGGCCGGCGCTGACGCCCATCAGCAGGCAGCCGGTCAGAAATGGTGGCAGCAAATGCGCGCCCTGCGTGCTCAGCCACGCCCAACTGAATTGCGGGTTGAAGGGTACGTCCGGGTCGCCCAGGACGAGCGTGCCGACCCGATAGCAGAGCAGGGTGAGGGGCGGGATGGTCACCGGATTACTGACAAACACCAGCGCCATGGTGACCGGCAGATTGCAACGCAACGCCAGGGCGAGCAGCGCGGCGATGAGCAACTGTCCCGGCACGGGGATGAATGCCGTGAACAGTCCGAAACCGAATGCCAGGGAAACCGAGCGTCGGTTGAGGTGAAAGAGGTCGGAATCCTTGCGGCCAAGCCCGATCCAGCGCAAACGACTGTCGCCGAGCACCGAATGGATATCGGGCAGTTTGCGTTTGAGGAAGCGTTTCGGCACGGCCGTGATCCTGGGCGGGATCGGCATTATCCCGAACTTGCCTGGGTGCGGCCAGCGCCCGAGTAGAGCCTTTTCCTTGGCCGCCACGACCGGGCTGGGTACACTGCGCGAAATTTTGCTGGTCCATCCCGTTGCGCGCACCTGACCGCCCAACCCCGGCGTCGCCAGCGCGGCAGCGCGGGCTGCTGCGTTCCAGCCTGATCGTGGGCGCGATGACCGGGCTGTCGCGGGTCGCGGGGCTGGTTCGGGACATGGTGCTGGCCCGCACCATCGGCGCCGATGGCCTGGCCGACGCCTTCTTTGTTGCCTTCAAACTGCCGAATTTTTTGCGCCGGCTTTTTGCCGAAGGGGCCTTCAGTCAGGCCTTTGTTCCGGTGTTGGCGGAGTACCGGGAAAAGGGTTCCCACGCGGCGGTACGCGAACTGCTGGACCGGGTCGCCGGCACCCTGGGCGCGACCTTGCTGGCGCTCACGGTGCTCGCGACCCTGGGCGCCCCCGTGCTGGCCTGGGTGTTTGCGCCCGGGTTTGCCGCCGATCCGGCCAAGTTCGCGGTCACCATCGAGCTGATCCGGATCACCTTTCCCTATCTGCTGTTCATCTCGCTGGCCGGCTTCGCGGGCGGCATTCTCAACAGCTACGACCGCTTTGCGATACCGGCCTTCACCCCGATCTGGCTGAACCTGTGCATGATCGCGGCGGCCCTGGCGGCGACGCCCTGGTTCGCCCGCCCGGTCTACGCGCTGGCCTGGGGTGTGTTCGCGGCGGGTCTGGTGCAGCTGCTGTTCCAGCTGCCGTTTCTCGCGCAGCTGCATCTGTTGCCGCGGCCGAAGCTGGGCTGGCATCACCCCGGGGTACGGCGCATTCTCAAGCTCATGGTGCCGGCGCTGTTCGGGGTCTCGGTCAGCCAGATAAACCTGCTGCTCGATACCATCATTGCGTCCTTCCTGCCGGTGGGCAGCGTGTCCTGGCTGTATTACTCGGATCGCCTGGTGGAGCTGCCGCTCGGGGTGTTTGCGGTGGCGGCGGCAACCGTGATCCTGCCCCATCTGTCGCGCCTGCACAGCGGTGCGGATCCGGCCCGCTTTCGCGCCACCCTCGACTGGGGACTGCGCTTTGTCCTGTTGATTGCCGTGCCGGCCACGATTGCACTGGTGGTGTTGGCGGGGCCGCTGCTGACCACCTTGTTCTACAACGGCGCGGCGATGGGGCAGCGCGATATCGCGATGGCCACGTTCAGCCTGCGCGCGTTTTCCCTGGGGCTGGTGGCCTTCATGTGCATCAAGGTGCTCGCCTCCGGTTATTTCGCACGCCAGGACACCCGCACGCCGGTCATTATCGGCATCATCGCCATGGTCACCAACATGGTGCTGAATCTGGTGATGGCATTGCCGCTGCATCATTATTTTCGTCTCGGTCACGCCGGGCTGGCAGGGGCCACGGCGCTCGCCGCCTGGGTGAACGCCGGCCTGCTGCTGCGCGGCCTGCTGCGCGCCGGCGTGTATCGACCGGGGCGCGAGTGGCGGCGTTTCGGCACGCTGCTGGGCATCGCGAATCTGGCGATGCTGCTGTGTCTGCTGGTGCTGCGCGATGTCTGGGGTGACTGGATTGCGCTGGCGTTCTGGCCCCGCGTGGGGGCGTTGATGGTGGTCTGCGCGGCCGGCCTGAGTGTCTACATCGGCGCGCTGTTGGCCGGCGGATTGCGGCTGCGCGATCTTCGTGAGGTGCGCTGAGTCCGCGCCCGCGGGCGTTCCCGTGGGTGTTGACGACGCGGCATAATTCCGTCGCGTTCCCGGGCCGGTATATACTCCGCGCTCGTTTTTGTCGGCGCTGAGCAGCGGGTTGGAGTGAACTCCGCGCGGTTCCGGCTGAACACAAGCGCCAAATCCGTCCTCGCGAGTTGCACTGTGATTATCAACGCAAAGGATTTTCTGATCCGTGGACTCCACAATCTGCGCCCGGAACATCGCGGCGCGGTGGCCACCGTGGGCTCGTTCGACGGCATTCATCTGGGCCACCAGGCGATCCTGGGCCAGCTCAAGGAGCGCGCGGCCTATTACCGCGCGGCCTCGGTGGTGATGATGTTCGAGCCGCAGCCGCGCGAGTATTTTGCCCGCGAACAGGCGCCGGCGCGGCTGATGCGCATTCGTGAAAAGGTCGAGGCCCTGGCGGGTACGGGTGTCAAGCGGGTGTTCTGTCTCCAGTTCAATCGCGCCCTGCGCAGCCTGTCGGCGCAGGAATTTGTCGAGCGGGTACTGGTGCGCGGGCTCGGCATCAAGTGTCTGGTGGTGGGTGACGATTTTCATTTCGGGCGCGACCGCAGCGGTGACTACGAAATGCTGGTGCGCATGGGCGCGCGCCACGGTTTCGAGGTGCTGGAAACCCACAGCATCCAGATGGGCGGCGAGCGCATCAGCAGCACCCGCATCCGGCGCGAACTCGAACTCGGCAATTTTGCCGAGGCGGCCAAATTGCTGGGCAAGCCGTTTCGGATTGCGGGCCGCGTGGTGTACGGCCAGCGCCTGGGCCGCCAGTTGGGAGTGCCGACAGCGAACGTGAATCTGCATCGGTACCGCGCGCCGCTGCAGGGCGTGTTTGCGGTGGAAGTGGCGCTCGACGGCGAACGCATTCCCGGCGTGGCGAATGTGGGGGTGCGACCGACGGTGGGTGACCTGATCAAGCCGGTCCTCGAAGTCCATCTGCTCGACTGGAGCGGCGACATCTACGGCCGTCGTATCCATGTGGAGTTCAAGCACAAATTGCGGGAGGAAACAAAATTTGCCTCCATCGATGAATTGGTGACCCAGATACAGGCGGACATCGTCGCTGCGCGGCGCTATTTCGCGGCATCTCAGGGGTCCGAACCTGCGGCAGCGGTATGACCGATTACAAAGCGACGCTCAATCTTCCCAATACCAGCTTTCCGATGAAAGCCAACCTCGCGCAGCGCGAGCCCGGCATTCTCAAGCACTGGCAGGAAGCCGACATCTACGGCCGTATCCGCGCCGCGCGCGCCGGGCGCGAGCAGTTCATCCTCCACGACGGTCCGCCCTATGCCAATGGCGATATCCACATCGGGCACGCGGTCAACAAGATCCTGAAGGACATCATCGTCAAGGCGCGCACGCTGGCGGGCTACGACGCGCCCTATGTGCCGGGCTGGGATTGCCACGGCCTGCCCATCGAGCATCAGGTGGAGCAGAAGTGGGGCAAGGCCGGGCACAAGCTCGACGCCAGGGCGTTTCGCGCCAAATGCCGGGAGTACGCCGCGAGCCAGGTCGAGCGTCAGCGCCGCGACTTCATCCGCCTCGGCGTGCTCGGCGACTGGGACCATCCCTACCTGAGCATGGACTACCGCTACGAAGCCGACATCATCCGTGCGCTCGGCCGAGTCGCCGCCAACGGCCACCTGGTGCGCGGCTACAAGCCCGTGTACTGGAGCGTGGTGGGTGCGTCGGCACTTGCCGAAGCCGAGGTCGAATACCACGACAAAACCTCGTTCGCCATCGATGTCGCCTTTCCGGTGGCGGACGTGAAGGCGCTGGCCGATGTGCTGGGCGGCCTCAACGGGGAAGGGGAGATCGCGGTCGCCATCTGGACCACTACGCCCTGGACCCTGCCCGCCAACCAGGCGGTCTGTGTCGGTCCCGATATCGACTACGCCCTGGTGCAGTGCCGCATCCAGGGCGCGCCGCGCCGGCTGATTCTGGCGCGGGAACTGGTGGCCGGCGTCATGACGCGCGTCGGCGGTACCGACGCCCTGGTGCTCGCCACCTGCAAGGGCGCCCGTCTCGAAGGCCTGCGTCTCCGGCATCCGTTTTACAACCGCGAAGTACCGGTGATTCTCGGCGAGCACGTCACCCTGGATACGGGCACCGGCGCCGTGCATACGGCGCCCGATCACGGCGTGGAAGACTTCACGGTGTCCGTGCCCTACGGTATCGGCACCCTCGATTATCTCGACGACCACGGCGTGTTCCGCGACCGGGTCGAATACTTCGCCGGCCAGCACGTCTACAAGGTGGATGAGCCCATCGTCGAATTGCTGCGCGAACGCGGCACGTTGCTCGCGTGTGAAAAAATCGTCCACAGTTATCCCCATTGCTGGCGCACCAAGACGCCGCTGATCTACCGGGCGACGCCGCAGTGGTTCATCGGCATGCATGTGCACGGCCTGCTCGACACCGCGTTTGCCGAGGTCGCCAAGGTAGCCTGGTATCCCGACTGGGGTCGGGCACGGATGGAGGCCATGCTCGCCAACAGTCCCGACTGGTGCGTGTCGCGCCAGCGCACCTGGGGCGTACCCATCGCGCTGTTCGTCCACGCGGACAGCGGCGAGCTACACCCGGATACCCAGCGCCTGATCGAGGCGGTGGCGCTGCGCGTCGAGCAGCACGGCATGGACGCCTGGCACGATCTCGATCCGGCGGAACTGCTGGGCGCGGACGCCGCCCACTACCGCAAGGTCACCGATACCCTGGATGTCTGGTTCGACTCGGGCGTCAGCCACGCGGCGGTACTGGAGCGCCGGCCCGAACTGCGCTATCCCGCGGATCTCTATCTGGAAGGCTCCGACCAGCATCGCGGCTGGTTCCAGTCGTCCCTCAAGACGGCGGTCGCCATCAACGGCAATGCGCCGTACCGCGCGGTGCTCACCCACGGCTTCACCGTGGATGCCCAGGGCCGCAAGATGTCGAAGTCGCTGGGCAATGTGGTGGCCCCCCAGCAGGTGATCAACGAGCTCGGCGCCGATGTGCTGCGGCTGTGGGTGGCGGCGACGGATTTCAGCGGCGAGCTGTCGGTGTCCGATGAAATCCTCAAGCGCACCGCGGATTCCTATCGGCGCATTCGCAACACCTTGCGTTATCTGCTCGCCAATCTGGAAGGCTTCGATCCCGCGCGCGACACGGTGCCCTTCGACCAGCTTCTGCATCTCGACCGCTGGGCGGTGGATCGCGCGCGCCTGCTGCAGGACGAGATCGCGGACCGCTACCAGGATTACGGCTTTCACCACATCTATCAGAAGCTGCACCAGTTCTGCGTTGCGGATCTGGGCGGTTTCTATATCGACATCATCAAGGACCGCCAGTACACCTGCCAGCGCGACAGCCTGGCGCGGCGCTCCGCGCAGACCGCGCTGCACCAGATCGCCGAGGCCCTGGTGCGCTGGATCGCGCCGATCCTGAGCTTCACCGCCGAGGAAGTCTGGCAGTGCCTGCCGGGCGCACGCGAGGAATCGGTGCTGCTGGCGGAATGGTTCCCGCTGCCCAGTCTGGGGGAGGGCGAACTCTTCTCCCGCGACGACTGGGCGCAGGTGATGCGCGTCAAGGAAGCGGTCAACAAGGCCCTGGAAGAGCGGCGCAATGCCGGCGCGATACGCGGCTCGCTGGACGCCGAGGCCGTGCTCTATGTGGACCCCGCGCTGCAAGCTCTGCTCGACAAACTCGGTGACGAGTTGCGTTTCGTGCTCCTCACTTCGGCGGCCAGGGTGCTGCCGCTGGCGGCGGCGCCCGTCGCCGGGGCCGATGACACCGCCGTGCCGGGGCTCAAGGTGGCGCTGATGCCGTCCACGCACGCCAAGTGCGTGCGCTGCTGGCATCGCCGTGACAGCGTTGGTATATGTGCCGGGCACCCGGAGCTGTGCGACCGCTGCGTGACGAATGTTGCCGGGACCGGCGAAGCGCGGCGCGCCGCCTGAATGGGTGCCGCAATGGATTCGACCGCGACTTTCGGCAGAGCGCAACGGCTGGGTCTTTATCTGGTTGTCGCGCTGGTAATCCTGCTCGACTGGTGGACCAAGAGTCTGGCGAGCAGCCTGCTCGACTATGGCGTGCCGCGCGTCATCACGCCGCTCTTCAATCTCACCCTGCTGCACAATCGCGGCGCGGCGTTCAGCCTGCTCAGCGAGGCGGGCGGTTGGCAGCACTGGCTGCTGAGCGGCATCGCGCTGGTGGTGAGTGTGGCCATTGTGGTGGTCTTGCGGCGTCTGCCGCGAACCGAGTGCCGGCAGGGTCTGGGTCTGGCGCTGGTGCTGGGCGGCGCTATCGGCAATCTCGGTGACCGGTTGCGATTCGGCCATGTGGTGGATTTCATCCAGGTCCATTATGGGGATCTCTATTGGCCGGCATTCAACGTGGCGGACTCCGCCATTACGGTCGGTGCCGCGCTCCTGATCCTGGATGCCTTGCGGAGCCGACGGAAACACGCATGAGCGACGGTGGCCGAGTGACGATTGGACCGGGTTCGGCGGTCATGCTGCATTTCGCCATCGAATTGACCGACGGCGCCGTGGTGGACAGCAATTTCGCGCGCGCGCCCGCGCAACTCGTGATCGGCGACGGTAATCTCCCGGAAGGTTTCGAGCGTTTGCTGCTCGGTTTGCGCGCCGGCGACGAACGACGTTTTGAAGTACCCGCGGAACAGGGTTTTGGCGCTCACCAGCAAGCCAATGTGATGACCTTGCCCAAGCGCCGCTTTCCCGCCGAAATGGCGTTGACGCCCGGGCTGGTGGTCACCTTCACCGATGCCGCATCCGGCCAGTTGCCCGGCGTGGTGATGGCGGTGGCGGGGGACCGGGTCACGGTCGACTTCAATCACCCGCTGGCGGGCAAGACGCTGGTGTTTGCCGTCGCGATACGATCGGTCGCCGCGGCGGAGCCGGTGGCGTCGTGAAACTCCTGCTCGCCAATCCCCGCGGTTTCTGCGCCGGCGTGGATCGCGCCATCGAGATCGTCGAGCGTGCGCTCGACCGTTTCGGCGCGCCCATACATGTGCGGCACGAAGTTGTCCACAATAAATATGTGGTGGACAGTTTGCGTCAGCGCGGCGCGATCTTCGTCGAGGAACTGGACGAGGTGCCGGCGGACGGCACCGTCATTTTCAGCGCCCACGGTGTGTCGCAAGCCGTGCGCGAAGAGGCCGGCGCGCGCGGGTTGCGCGTATTCGACGCGACCTGCCCGTTGGTGACCAAGGTTCACCTGGAAGTGGCGGCCTGCGCCCGCGACGGGCGCGACTGTGTGCTGATCGGCCATCGCGGCCATCCCGAGGTCGAGGGCACCATGGGTCAGTACCGCAGCGCGCGCGGCATGATCTATCTGGTCGAGGACGAGGCCGACGCCCAGAGCCTGGAAGTCGCGCAGCCCGGCAATCTCGCCTATGTCACCCAGACCACCTTGTCGATGGATGACACCGCGCGCATCGTCGCCATCCTGCAAGCGCGCTTCCCGGCCATCGATGGTCCGCGCAAGGACGACATCTGCTACGCCACGCAAAATCGTCAGGACGCGGTCAAGCAGCTCGCGCTGGAATGCGAACTGGTGTTGGTGGTGGGCTCGCCCAACAGTTCGAACTCCACGCGGTTGAAAGAACTCGCCGAACGCTGCGGCGCCCGCGCCCATCTGATCGATGGCGCCGCCGAGATCGATCCCCTCTGGCTCGCCGGCGTCACCAGCATCGGGCTCACGGCGGGCGCTTCGGCGCCGGAAAAGCTGGTGGGCGACGTGGTCGCCCGCCTCACCGAACTGGGTGTGGACCAAGTGTCCGAAGGCGCGGGCAGCCGCGAAGGCATCCGGTTTTCGCTGCCGCCGGGTTTGCGTTGACCAGCCGCGCCCGCGTCCCGGTTTTTGTGGACCGGGTCCGCAACATCCACGCGTTACGGCAACTGCGCGATGACACCGGCCGCGCGGCGTAACCGGCCTGCATCGGGAGTGCTGGCGGCGCTCGCCGCCGCCGTCCTGTTCGGCGCCAGCGTACCCTTCGCCAAGCTGCTGCTGGGCGCAATGAGTCCCTGGCTGCTGGCTGGTCTGCTGTATCTCGGCGCGGGTCTCGGCCTCACGCTGATGCGCGTGACCCGGCCCAGAGCAGCGATTCGTCTGGAACCCGGTGAGTGGCGCTGGCTCGCCGGTGCCATTGTGGCCGGCGGCGTGGTCGCGCCGGTGCTTCTGATGTACGGCCTGTCGGCGATGCCGGCTTCCGGCGCGGCCCTGCTGCTGAATGCGGAAACCCTGTTCACCGCACTGTTGGCGTGGTTCGTGTTTCGCGAAAACTTCGATCGGCGCATTGCGCTCGGCATGGCGATCATCGTCGCCGGCGCGCTGGTGCTGGCCTGGCCGGGCGAAGCGCGCTTCGGCGCCCTGTGGCCGGCGCTCGCGGTACTCGGCGCGGGCCTGGGCTGGGCGCTCGACAACAATCTGACGCGCAAGGTAGCGCTCGCCGATGCGACCTGGATCGCCGCCTGCAAGGGCTGGGCGGCGGGCGTGGTCAACCTGGGCATTGCGGCGCTGGTGGTCGATCGCTGGCCGCCGCCGGCAACCGTCGCGGCGGCCGTCGTGCTGGGCTGGGCCTGCTACGGATTGAGTCTGGTGCTGTTCGTGGTGGCCTTGCGCCAGCTCGGCACCGCGCGCACCAGCGCCTATTTTTCCGTCGCGCCCTTCGTCGGCGCGCTCATCGCATTGCCTCTTCTGGGTGAAGCGCTGACGCTGCGCCTGCTGTCCGCCGGGACATTGATGGCACTGGGGGTGTGGTTGCACCTGACCGAAAAACATCGCCACGAACACACCCACGAAGCGCTCGAGCACGAACACGAGCATGTCCACGATCTCCATCACCAGCACGGCCACGAAGTGCCGGTTGCGGAGGGCATTCGTCATACGCACCGCCATCGCCACGCCGCGCTGACCCACCAGCACGCACATTTTCCCGACGCACATCATCGGCACGGCCACCCGTAGCGGGCTCTATCTGCTGCCACTTCAGATCTGCTGGGCAGTGGCCGCTATGAAGCCATTGTCGAGGGTGCGCTGACGCGCCTGCGCCCGGTACTGATGAAGGCGCTGGTGGCAGGGCTGGGCTTCGTGCCCATGGCGTTCAATACCGGTATCGGCAGCGAGGTTCAGCGCCCGCTGGCGACGGTGGTGATCGGCGGCATCCGCTCGTCCACGTTGCTGACGCTGCTGGTATTGCCGGGTCTGTACCGCATGGCATGGCGCGCCGGGCGCAACGCCGGCCCCGCCGCCGTCGGGGCACTGGCTTCCCGTTCCTGAAATGGCGTGCGGCGGCGCGGAATGGCGCCCGGACCGGATGTATCGCGGTAACCGGATTCCCGTCACCCCGGCGCAGGCCGGGGTCCAGGGGCCACCAGGGTCTGAGTTGGCGCGGTAACTGGATTCCCGCGTGCGCGGGAATGACGCCGGCTGGTAAATGTATCGAAACGTGCGTGCCGTGGCGCTAGCCGTCGAACACACCGAAGGTCAGGCGGCTCAACCACGAGCGGTGTTGCCGTGGCGCGGTTTCCGGATCTTCCGGAGGCGGTGGTTCGCGAGCGCCGATCGCGCCCTCGCCGAACAGGGGACGGGAATCGAAGTAGGGGGGTTTGTCCGGCGTGTAACGACCGAGCGTCAGGATGTGCCACCAGGACTTGCGGTCGAAGACGTCGTCCTGGTACAGAAAATTGCCCTCGCCGTCGAGCGCGGGGTGCTGGGGAAAGTTGAGCGCCAGCGTCCGGGCGGCGTTGTCCGCCAGTTCCGGCAGGCCCAGCATGTGATAGCCCTGCGCCATCACCGCCAGCCCGTCGGCAACCGCCGGCGTGCGCTCGTAGTTCTCCACCACGTGCCGGCCGCGGTTGACCGCCGCCAGATAGGCGCCGCGCTTGAAATAATAGTTGGCGACGTGGATTTCCTGGCGCGCCAGCAGATTGCGCAGATGCACCATGTGCTGGCGCGCTTCGGGGGCGTAGGCACTGTCCGGAAAACCGGTGATCAGGTCATTGAAGGTATTGAAGGCGAGTCGTGCGGAGCCGGGATCGCGTTTGGTCTCGTCGCGGGGCAAGTATTCGTCGAACAGGCCGCGGCCGGAACGCAGCAGCGCCATCCCCTTCACATAATAGGCATAGTCCACGCTGGCGTGGCGTGGGTGCAGGCGAATGAAGCGATCCGCGGCCGCGATCGCCGCCTCGAAATCCAGGCTGCTGTAGCGGGCATAGATGAGTTCGAGCTGCGCCTGGTCGGCATAGGTGCCAAACGGGTAGCGTGCCTCCAGGGCATCGAGATTTTCGATGGCCTTGGTCCAGTCACGGGCATTCAGATCGCGCTGGATGCGATCGTAAAAATCCTTTTCGGTGTAATGGCTGGTGCGCTCTTCCGCTTCTTTCTTGGCATCCTTGGCGGAACGCGTCCACGAGCACCCGGCGAGCAGGCTTATCGCCAACGCCACCACCAACAATCGCATTGCTTGTACCAGCATCATACTTACCAGTGGGCGCGTGGCAGGCTTGATCCAGCGCGGGTAGACGTGGGGGCGCGGGATTGAGTGACCCCGCCAGCCCTGTTAAAAAGGCGATCATTTAACCACAGTCGAAATGCGGGCAACACACGACATGGCGGTAGGCGAAAGGGTACAGCGCAGGGCACAGGTTCCCCGCGAGCTGGAAGGGCAACGGCTCGACCAGGCGGCGGCGGCGCTGTTCGGCGATTTTTCCCGTGCCCGCCTCCAGCACTGGATCGGCGCCGGCGACTTGCGGGTGGACGGCGCGGCGCGACGGTCGAAGGACCGCCTGGCTGGCGGGGAATGGCTCTGCCTCGATGCGCCGTTGGAGCCCGCCGGCGACTGGGTCGAGCAGGCGGTGCCGTTGCGCGTGGTGTACGAGGACGCCGAACTGCTGGTGATCGACAAGCCGGCCGGGTTGGTCGTGCATCCGGGCGCGGGCAATCCCGACGGCACCCTGTTGAACGGCCTGCTGCGCCACTGTCCGGGGCTGCGCGCGCTGCCCCGCGCGGGCATCGTGCATCGCCTGGACAAGGACACCACCGGGCTGCTCGTGATCGCCAGGACCTTGCGCGCCCACGCCGATCTGGTCGCGCAGTTGCGCGCACGCACGGTGTCCCGCGATTACGACGCCCTGGTGCGCGGGCTGGTCATCAGCGGCGGTACCGTCGACGCGCCCCTCGGCCGGCACCCCACGGCGCGCACGCGGATGGCGGTGGTCACCGGCGGCCGCGCGGCGGTAACCCATTACCGCGTGGCCCAGCGCCTGCCGCGCCACACCCTGCTTCGGGTCAGCCTCGAAACCGGACGTACCCATCAGATTCGCGTACACCTGGCCCATATCGGATACCCGGTGGCGGGCGATCCGCTGTACGGCGGTCGCCTGCAACTGCCGGCCGGGACCGACCCCGCCGCCGCGGCGGCGCTCACCGCGTTCCGGCGCCAGGCACTGCACGCGGCCCGGCTCTCGGTACGCCATCCCGCCACCGGCGCCACCATGACCTGGGAAGCGCCCTTGCCGGCTGATTTCGCCGCGCTGCTGGAGGCGCTGGCGGGCGATGACGGCTGAATTCGAATCCATCCTTCGGCCCGGCTGGCCCGCCCCCTCCCGGGTACGGGCCGCCTGCACCACCCGGATCGGCGGCCACAGCCAAGGCCCTTGGGCGTCCTTCAACCTGGGCGAGCGGGTGGGCGACGCACCGGCCGCCGTGGCCGCCAACCGGGCGCAGCTGGCGCGCGAACTGGCGCTGCCCGGAGCGCCCCAGTGGCTGCATCAGGTGCATGGCACCGACCTGGTCGCCGCGGCGGACGATGGCCTGGAACGCCGGGGCGACGCGAGTTGGACGCGGCGCCCGGGCGTGGTGTGCGCGGTGCAGAGCGCGGATTGCCTGCCGATTCTGTTGTGCGATCGCGATGGTACCTGTGTGGCGGCGCTGCACGGCGGCTGGCGTGGGCTCGCCGCCGGCATCATCCCGCGTACGCTCGCTGCGCTTGCGCTGCCGCCCGGGCGCTGGCTGGCCTGGCTGGGTCCGGCAATCTGCGGATCCTGCTATGAGGTCGGCGAGGAAGTCCGCGCCGCCTTCTCTGCGGATACGGCCGTGGTCCGCCGGGGGTTCCGTCCCGCCGCCCGCAAGGGTCACTGGTGCGCGGATCTGGCGGCCATCGCCAGGGCCCAGCTGACCGCCAGCGGTGTCCCGGAAACCGCCATCTTCGGGGGCGATCTGTGTACCCGTGAGAATTCCGGGCGCTTCTATTCCTATCGGCGCGACGGCACCACGGGACGCATGGCCGCGCTGATCTGGCTGGTCTGAAGGCCTCGGCATCCGGGGCGGGGAGCGGTGCTTGCCCGGGCGCGGGTTCTGGCATCCAATAACCCTTTCCCGGAGAGCGAGCATGAGTCCGGAAGCCCTGATCGAACGCCTGCGCAACGCGCCCGACAGCCTGTCCTTTGCCGAGGTGCTGGCGGTGATCGACGCGCACTACCATTACACCCCCACGGCATTCGTCAACGGCCCGGGCGAGGACTGCGTCCACAACCCGGCCGGGGTCAACGAGGGCTCCTGCCGGGTGCTGGCCTTTGCTCGCCGCCATCGCCTCACCGAAGCGGAAACCCTGGCGCTGTTCGCCGAGCACCATCGCAAGGTGCTCGCCGATCCCGCCGGCAGCGACCACGCCAATATCCGTGCCTTCCGACGCCAGGGCTGGGCCGGAGTGCGGTTTGACGGCGAGCCGCTCGCGGTCCGCTAGGCGATACCGCCCGCGTCCGCTTTGCGTCCGCACGGGTTGGCGCAGTTCTCCCTTCCGGGGCGCATCGGTCTGCGGATTTGACCACTGGTCGGCCTGTGGCGTGACAATGGCTGGCGTACCCACCTATACTCAAGGTGGAAAATCAGGTTTGCGCGGCAGTTGCCTGATACATTTGGTAAATTGGCGGTTAGCTGAGGTGCGGGAACCGAGTCGAACCACGGTTTGTCCGGGGTTGGACTAGCTACGCGGGCGGTAGCAGGTTGCAGGACCGCCTCGCGGGATCGAATCCCGGCATGAGCCCGGCACACAGCGTAGAGGCTGATGGATATAGCGAAAGGCATTCGAAGGCACGGCGCAGCGGGTTCGCTCAGCGCTGGGTTTACCATCATTGAGTTGGCGGTGACCCTGGTAGTGCTGGCCGTCCTGGTTGCGGTCGCCGTGCCCTCCTTTACCCGGCTGCTGCTCGATGCCCACCGCGCCACCGTATTGAGCGAATTGACCGCAGCGCTCAACCTGGCGCGGGCCGAAGCCCTTGGCCGCGGGCTGCCGGTTGCGGTGTGCCGCAGTTCCGACGCGGCCAGCTGTGGCAGTGGCCCCTGGGAGGAAGGCTGGCTGGTGTTCGTCAATGACGACAACGACAGCCCTGCAGCCGTGGATGGCGGCGAAGAGATTCTGAAAGTGCGGCAGGAATCACAACCCGCCTACGCACTGGTTCCAGTCGTCAACTATGCGAATTTCATCACCTATCGCGCCGACGGCAGCGTCAATAATCTCGGCAGGATCACTTACTGCGACCGGCGCGGCGTAGCCGAGGCGCGGGCGCTGCTGGTCAACCGCATTGGGAGAGTACGTTTGAGCCGGGACACCGACGACGATGGCATCGACGAAGACGAGGCCGGTAGTGATCTTGTCTGCCCCTGACCGCTATCCGGTGGCGCCGAGGGTCGGCCAGGCCGGGGTGGGACTTATCGAGGTGCTGATCGCCGTGCTGGTGCTCGCGATCGGGCTGCTCGGGTTGGCGCGGTTGGAGATCGCCAATCTGGCCACCAACCACGGCTCTCAACTGCGTTCCCAGGCGATGACGCTCGCCTATGACATCGTCGATCGCATGCGCGCCAATCGCGATGTTGCGCTCAATGGCGACTACGACATCGCCCTAGGTGACGCGGCCCCATCCGGCACCACGGTAGTGGCGACGGACCTGCAGGAGTGGAAGGCTGCTTCTGCCCGGCAGTTGCCCCAGGGCGACGGTGCCGTCGCGCGCACGGTTGCGGCCGGAGTGACCCGGTTCCTCGTCACCGTGCAGTGGGACGATTCCCGCGGTGAGGCTCCGCCCATCCAGTTCGTCATCGACACGGAGTTGTAGTGATGGAGCGACAGGTTCGAGGTCGCGCGCTTCGCGGTCGGGGCCGACACCGCGGCTTTTCGCTGATCGAGTTGATGATCGCCGTGGTGGTGGGCGCGGCCATCATCGCCATCGTGACCCGGATGGCGGCCGGGACCCTGGCGACCTATCGCTCGGACGAATACCTCGCCCGGCTCCAGGAGAATGCGCGTTTCGCCATCGAGCAGCTTGATTTTGCCGGCCGCATGGCCGGCTTCAGTGGCTGTTCGCGCAACATCAACAGCCTGCTCAATACCGCTGCCGCGGCCTATGAGCCCGGTATCTACGACATCACCCGGGTCTTCTCGGGCTGGGAGTACGACAGCACCGGCGACGGCGACGACTACAGCATCGCCACGCTCGACCCCGTCGGTGCCGCTCTGGGCGAGTGGAGCGACGCCGGTGGCAACGATCTGGTCGACGACTTGCAGAACCTGGTGGTGCCGGGCACCGACGTGCTGGTGGTCAAGTACGCCGACCGGGTGCTCGACGTCGGGGCCAGCGGCACTACCGCGGCCAATGCCGTCACCATCGGCCTCACCGGCAACAATGGCATCAGCCAGAACTCCCTGGTGCTGATTTCCGATTGCGTGGGCAGCGATCTCTTCCAGAATCGCGCTGCCAACAACGCCGCCCAGTTGTCCCGGACCGACAGTGGCGGCAGCCCGGGCAATGTCGCCCCGGCTTCCGCCAATCTCAGTCACGCCTTTGGCACGGATATGGAGATCTATACCTTTACGGTGGCGGTGTATTTTGTCGGCCGCGGGCCCAGCGGTGAGCCGGCCCTGTTCCGCCGCACCCATCATGCCGCCGGCGTCAACGGCGTCGAGACCCTGGAACTGGTCGAAGGTGTCGAGAACATGCAGATTCTCTACGGCGAGGATCTCGACGGCGATCGCCTCGCCGACGTCTATCGCACCTCGGACGCGGTCGCCGATTGGGCCGACGTCGTGGCCGCGCGTGTCGGCCTGCTGCTGCGCACCGTGGAGAGCGGCCGTCAGGAGAACGACACGGCCATCTACGAGCTGCTGGGCACCAATGTCACCCCGCTCGCCGCCGATGCCCGCCGCCATCGCCGGGTATTCACCACCACCATCGCCTTGCGCAACCGGGTGGGATGATGCATACCCAGGCGCGCCCATTGCTGCCCACCGCTCCCCTGTCGACGGTACCGGGATACCGGCAGCGGGGTTTGGTGCTGCCGTTGGCACTGATTCTGCTTGTGGTGCTGACACTGGCCGGGGTCGGCGCGGCCCGGGTCAATATCCTGCAGGAGCGCATGGTGGGGGCCACCTACAACCGGCAACTCGCGTTCCAGGCTGCCGAGGCCGCGCTTCGCGAAGGAGAGCGTTTCCTGCAGCAGGCGCTGCTACCGGCGTTCAACGGCAGCGGTGGCCTCTACCTGGCGCCGCTGCCGAGCGCGGCCCGTGTCTGGGACGGCTGGAGCGCGAGCGACTGGACCAGCAATGGCATCACCTACGGCGGCGGCCTCAGCGAAGTGGCCGCCCAGCCCGTGTACGTCATCGAGGAGCTCGCCCGCACGCCCGGCAGCGGCGGCAGCCTGGGGGCGGGCCAGCCGCAGCCGGAAACCGTTTATTACCGTATCACCGCCCGCGCCGTGGGCGGCAACCTCAACAGCGTGGTACTGCTGCAATCCATCTATAGGAGGGAATGACCATGGCCATTCAGTGGAAGGCACTGGGCCAGTTGGACCAATGGCGGAACCGTGCGCCGTCCTGGGTGCTCGCGGCCATGGCATTTGCCCTGGCGGCATTTGCGATGCCCGGGCGGGCGGCGTTCGATATCTATCAGCTGCCCATGTTCTCCTCGGGCACGGTGACGCCCAATGTGATGCTGCTGATCGATAACTCGGGCAGCATGAACAACATCATCTGGGCCGACGGCTTCGACCCCGCCACGGACTATCCGGACTGGAGCATCGACTGGAGTCCGACCAACGGCAACGTCCATCTCTCCAACCTTTCGACTTCGGACTGCAGCAGCAGCCGCTATCGCGGCCGCCAGGGCGGCACGAGCAGCGGCACGCTCAAATGTCTGCGCCTGCCCGATCCCGTGGGCGGCGAAAACACGCGCTATGACGGCAATTACCTCAACTATCTGTTCGAGACCTATCCCCACAACACCGACCTACGGGGCGGCGTCATTCCCGATGAGACCCGGATGCAGGTCGCCAAGCAGGTGGCCACGGATCTGGTCAGCACCGTTACCGGGGTAAGGTTCGGAGTCAGTAGATACAATACCGACGGGTCCGACAACGGCGCCCAGGTCCGGCAGGCCTGCGACGACATGTCTTCGTCGCACCTGAGCGGTCTCACCAGCGCGATCAACGGCATAAGTGCGTCCACGAACACGCCGCTGGCCGAGGCCTATTACGAACTGACCCGCTATTTCCGCGGCATGTCGAGCTACCGTCCCACCGGCACCACCTACACCAGCCCGGTGCAGTATCGCTGCCAGGACAACTACATCATCGCCGTCACCGACGGCTACCCGACTTACGACACCAAGTTTCCGACCAACGACCCTGCGGATCAGGCGGACAGCACGCGCGATCTGCCCAACTGGGACAACCTGGCACCGCCCACCAGCGCAGGGACTTACCCGATATTTCCCCAGTATTCCGACGGCTTTCAGCCCAGCGGTTCCGAGGCCACCGAAGGTTATTCGCTGTACCTGGACGATATCGCCAAGTTTGCCTTTGATCTGGATATCCGCTCGACGGGGCTGGACCTGGATGGCGAACCCTGGGGCAGCCTGAGCGACCCGCCGCCGCTCGCCGGCGAGCCCGATTTCCGCCAGCAGAACATCTTCACCTACACCGTGGGTTTCGCCACCGCCAACCAGATGCTGGAGGATGCCGCGGAATATGGCGAAGGCCAATTTTTCGTAGCCAGTAACGCCGCGGAACTGGCGGCTGCGCTGCAGGAGGCGGTGCTCGATATCCAGACCAAGGCCAGCGCCGCGGCTTCGGTGGCGCTCAACTCCACCCGGCTCGATACCAATCTGCTGATCTATCAGGCGCGCTTCGAGGGCGAGGACTGGAGCGGAGACCTCAAGGCCATCGACGTCAACAACGACGGCAGTGTGGGCAGCGAGATCTGGAACGCGCAGTCCCGCATGCCGGCCGCCGGCGCGCGGACGATCCTTTCCAGCAACTCCACCACCCGTGCCGGTATCCCCTTCGCATGGAACCAGTTGACTACGCCCCAGAAGAACATCCTGGGCACGGCGACCATCTGGACGGATCCCGGGTATTGTCGCTTTCGGAGTTGCAGTCAGCCCTCTGCGCTGGCCAACTGTTCCAAGTGCGGCCAGGTGATCACCGGCAATGGCAACGATATCCTCGATTACCTCCGCGGCGATCAAAGCGAGGAGGAACAGAATGGCGGCGATTTCCGCGACCGCTCGGTGATATTGGGCGATATCGTCAACTCCGATCCCCAGTTCGTCGGCCAGCAGGATTTCGGCTATCAGCTGCTGCCCGGCACGGAAGGGTCGAGCTATCTCACCTTCCGCGCCGGCTCCGGCTATCAGAACCGCCCGCCCATGGTTTATGTGGGCGCCAACGACGGCATGCTGCACGGCTTTCAGGCCAGCGAGTCCGGTGCCAATGCCGGTGTCGAGAAGGTGGCCTATGTGCCGCTGGCGAGTTATCAGCATATCTCCAAGCTGGCCGATCCCGATTACAGCCACAGGTTTTTCGTCGACGGTACCGCCGGGTTCGGCGACGCCTACATCAACACCGGCAGCGGTAATGCCTGGCACACGGTGCTGGTCGGCACCATGGCCGGCGGTGGCCGCGGCGTGTTCGCACTGGACATCACCGACCCCGACAACTTTGGTGCCGGCAAGGTGCTCTGGGATCGGGCGGTCTTCAGCGATCCCGACCTGAGCCTCAACGATGAAGCTGATCTGGGCTACACCTATGGCCAGCCGAGCGTGGTGCGCATGCACAACGGCAAGTGGGCGGCGGTGCTCGGCAACGGCTACAACAGCACTAACAATCGTGCCGTGCTGTTGATCCTCGATCTGGTAACCGGTGCGGTGATGCGCAAGATCGACACGGGAGTGGGCACTGCCAGCCAGCCGAACGGGTTGTCGACGCCCATTCCCGTCGATGTGGACGGCGACCGCATCACCGACGCCATCTACGCCGGCGATATGCGCGGTAACCTGTGGAAATTCGATGTGAGCGGCAGCAGTGTCGCCTCCTGGACGGTGGCCTACTCGGGCACGCCCCTGTTTGTGGCCACGGATCCGAGCGGGGTCCGGCAACCCATCACCGCGCGGCCGGAGGTCACCAAACACCCGGTCTCCGGGGT
Organism: Porticoccaceae bacterium; assembly: GCA_050179115.1. Classification (GTDB taxonomy): domain Bacteria; phylum Pseudomonadota; class Gammaproteobacteria; order Pseudomonadales; family Porticoccaceae; genus JAGPUQ01. The sequence continues at coordinate 48,985 of JBFXFL010000005.1, forward strand.
AGTGGTCCTGTTCGGCACCGGCAAGTACTTCGAGGAGGTGGACCGGCGGATCGTCACCCCCGCGCAGACCCAGACGTTCTATGGCGTCTATGACGACGGTGCGGCAGTCACGGGTTCGCGCAGTGCTTTACTCCAGCAGAGTGTGATTGCGGAACTCCCCTCCACCGATCCCGGTAACCCTTCCGCCGGAACGGCCAACCCGGTCGATGTGCGCGTCACCACTTTGCTGTCCCCTTCGGCGACACAGAAGGGTTGGTTTCTCGACTTGCCCACGGTCGGCGAAAGACAGGTCAGCCGGCCGATCGTGCGCGATCAGCGGGTGATCTTTACCACGGTAATCCCGAATGACAGCGCCTGCCTGATCGGCGGCACCAGCTGGCTGATGGAGATGGATTCGGTCACCGGGTCGCGGCTGCCGTTCTCGCCCTTCGACCTCAATGACGACAACCAGTTTACCGCGGCCGACTATGTCGAGGTCACCGTCGCCGGCGAGGTGATCCGGGTGCCGGTGAGCGGCAAGAAATCGAATGAAGGGATCATCAAGACACCGGGTATCGTCGGCGCCGGTGATCTGGAGTACAAGTACACCAGTGGTACCAGCGGCGTGATCGAGGTGACCGTGGAGCCCGGCAACACCGGCAGCGGCCGCCAGTCCTGGCGCCAGCTGCAATAGCCCGGCCAAGCAGAGGAGACCTAGACATGATGAAGCCAAAGACGCGCGTCCGCCGCCCCTTGCACAGGGTATTGGCTCTTGTTCTCAGCCTGGCGGTGGCGGATGCCCTGGCGGGAGATAATGGCCGCCACGGGGGCGTGGTTCGGTCCTACGACGTGGCTACCGGAACTCTGCTGGTCGATGGCCGCCAAGCGCATGTCGGCCCCGCAACCAAACTGCTGGGGTACGGCGGAGAACGAATCTCGGCGGCCGACCTGAAACCCGGGATGTCGGTCGGCTACGAAGTCGGCCCCGCTGGTCCCGAGGGTATCCCCGAGATCCGGGTGCTCGAATTGCGGGCCAACTGAAATGGCCGTGGCGGCTGGACTGACGGGTGGGGTGCGATGACAAGAGCGGTGCATGTCCGGTCGCGGAACGCCGGGTTTTCCCTCATCGAGCTGATGGTGGTGGTGGCTATCGTGGCGATTCTGGTGGCGGCCGCCTACCCGAGCTATACCGATTCGGTGCGACGCAGCAACCGCTCCGATGCGCGCGCCACCCTACTGCAGATCGCACAGAACCTGGAACGCTATTACACGGAAAACAATGCCTACACCGGGGCCACTCTGAACACTGCCGCTGCCACCGATGTCTGGCCCACCGCGACCTCCATGGAGGGCCGTTTCACGATCTCGTTCTCGGTGGCTCCCTCGGCGACTGCCTATACGCTGCGGGCGGTGGCCAACGGGCCGCAGGCCAACGACAGCGAATGTGCCACCATGACGCTGTCCCATCTGGGAGTGAGGGCGCCAGCAGCCTGCTGGTAGATGGGCAGAAACTGCCTTGAGCCTATTGCGGTCAACCAATCCGAGCAGGTCGCAACGCGGCGCCATGGTGGGCTATGTCACAGCCGCACCCGAGGACCCTGGTCTCGGGTTGTTGTGAAACCGCCCGTGCTGTGCGTACCCGGCCTGCGGGTGCTACGACTCCGCTGGGAATGGGTCTGCCGGATGCGCCACGACGCGGCGGCCGGGCTTCAGTCGATGCCCAACTTCTTCAGCTTGTAGCGGATCTGGCGAAAGCTGAGTCCCAGCCGTTCGGCGGCCAGGGTCTTGTTCCAGCGCGCGGCGAGCAAGCCGCTCAGGCAGAGCACAAGCGCACACTGATTGCCCGTCTCGCCGAACTCACCGGGCGGCCCGTCGATCTTCTGGACTTGCGCACCGCCGGGGTTCTGGTGACACGCGAAGCGCTGACCAGGGGGCGGCGCCGCGCATGGATCGGCTGATTATTGGCGGAAAGTACCGGCGGAAAAAAATCGAGGCGCTGACACGCTGTGTCGCTCGATCCCGAGTTTTTTTCAGACTCGTAGGGCGGATAAGCGCAGCGCATCCGCCATTCCCCCGGGTGCCCCCGGCTGTCAAGCGGCGGGGTTAGCCCACCGGGGGCTATTGTTGGTGGATGCGCCTGCGGCTTATCCACCCTACGTCGGTGACTCGCGGGCGCTTGGCCGCGCTTGCCGACCGGGGAATATCTGGTGGATGCGCCCGCGGCTTATCCACCCTACATTGGTGACTCGCGGGCGCTTGGCCGCGCTTGCCGACCGGGGAATATCTGGTGGATGCGCCCGCGGCTTATCCACCCTACGTCGGTGACTCGTGGGCGCTTGGCCGCGCTTGCCGACCGGGGAATATCTGGTGGATGCGCCTGCGGCTTATCCACCCTACGTCGGTGACTCGTGGGCGCTTGGCCGCGCTTGCCGACCGGGGAATATCTGGTGGATGCGCCCGCGGTTTATCCACCCTACGTCGGTGACTCGTGGGCGCTTGGCCGCGCTTGCCGACCGGGGAATATCTGGTGGATGCGCCCGCGGCTTATCCGCCCTACGTCTGTAACTCGTAGGGCGGATAAGCGCAGCGCATCCGCATTTCCTCGGGGTGTCCCCGGAGGTCAGTCGATGCCCAGCTTCTTCAGTTTGTAGCGGATCTGGCGAAAGCTGAGCCCCAGT
>JBFXFL010000005.1:51741-92395 GCA_050179115.1 Porticoccaceae bacterium
CCCTACGTCTGTAACTCGTAGGGCGGATAAGCGCAGCGCATCCGCATTTCCTCGGGGTGTCCCCGGAGGTCAGTCGATGCCCAGCTTCTTCAGTTTGTAGCGGATCTGGCGAAAGCTGAGCCCCAGTCGTTCGGCGGCCAGGGTCTTGTTCCAGCGCGCGGCGAGCAAGGTGCGTTCGAGCACGGCGCGCTCGATGCCTTCGAGATATTTTTCCAGATCGCCGGCCGCCAGGATGTCGGCCTCGCTGGGCAGGCTGTCGTGGGGCACGGGCGACTGCCGGGGCCGCGCATCCCCCGGCGCGTTCGGTGCCGCCATCGGGTCCGCCGACAGGCGCAGATCCCGGGGCTCGATACGCTGGTCTTCGCACAGGGTAAACGCCCGTTCCAGAATGTTTTCCAGTTCCCGCACATTGCCGGGAAAGCTGTACCGTTCGAGTTCGGCGAGCGCTGCCGGGCTCAGCAGAGGTGCCTCCATCCCGGTTTCCTCGCCCAGACGTTTCAGGAAATAACCGGCCAGCATCGGGATGTCCTGGGGGTGGTCGCGCAGCGCCGGTACCGCGATTTCGATGACGTTGATGCGGTAGTAGAGGTCCTGCCGAAAGCGGCCGTCGCTCAGATCCTGTTCGAGATCGCGGTGGGTGGCGCTGAGGATGCGGACATCGACATTCAGCTCGCTGCCTTCGCCGACCCGGCGAATGGTCTTTTCCTGGATGGCGCGCAGCAGCTTGACCTGCATCGCCAGCGGCAGCTCGGCGATCTCGTCGAGAAACAGGGTGCCGCCCTCGGCCACCTCGAACAACCCGTGCTTGTCCTGGTGGGCGCCGGTGAAGCTGCCCTTGAGATGGCCGAAGAATTCGCTCTCCATCAGTTCCGCCGGAATGGCGCCGCAGTTGACCGGCACGAAAGGCCCATCGGCGCGCGGGCTCTGGCGGTGGATGGAACGGGCGACGATTTCCTTGCCGCTGCCCGAGGGGCCGCGAATGCACACCGGCGCCTGGCTGCGGGCGACGCGGGCGATCTCGCGCCGCAATTTCTGGATGGCCGGTGAATCGCCGACGAATTCCTGCGCGGGGCCCGGAGGTTCGCCGGCGGCCAGCGGGGTCGCCAGCTTGAGGGCGCTCTGCACCAATGTGCGCAAGCGTTGCAGTTGAATGGGTTTGGAAACGAAATCGAACGCCCCGCGCTGCAATGCCTGCACCGCCAGATCGGTATTGCCGTACGCGGTGATCATGGCCACCGGCAGTTCCGGGTATTTGAGCTGGATGTGGTCGATCAGGTTGAGACCGTCGCCGTCGGGCAGGCGCATGTCGGTGATGCAGACCGCGAAGGACTCGGTCTTCAGCACGCCGATGCCTTCGTTCAGGCTGGCGGCGGTGGTGACGTCGAGGCCGAGCTGATGCAGCGTCATGGTGAGCAGTTCGCGGATATCGGGTTCGTCGTCGACGACAAGTGCCTTGGGCATGATCAGGTCTCGGTGGTGCGTGGGCGCTGGTCGAGCATGCGACCGGGATGCGCGAAGCCGATCCGGAAGCAGGCCCCGGTGGCGGGGCCGCCCTGGGACGGGGGCCGATACTCGAGGGTGGCCCGATTCATTGCGCAGAGTTCGCGGGAAATATACAGGCCGAGACCGGTTCCGGTACGCGACGTGGTGAAAAACGGCTCGAACAGCCGCTGCTGCGCGACGGCGCCGATGCCCGCGCCGCGGTCGCGCACATCCAGCCAGGGGCGACCGCTGGCGGCGTCCGTGCCCAGTTCCAGGGTCGCCCGGCGCTCGCCACTGTGCGCCTCGCTGTGGCGCAGGGCATTGTCGAGCAGGTTGGCCAGCACCTGGGTGAGTTGTGATGGGTCGAATTCGACGAGCAGTGGGGAACCACGGGTATCGGCCTCTATCGCGGCGGACGGTTCGGGGCGCTGGGTGAACTCGGCGAGAAATTTTTGCAACCAGTTCTTGAGGTCGAAGCGCACGAGCTCGGCGGGTTTCTGACGGGACAACTGGAGCACGTTTTCGACGATCTGATTCAGGCGTTCGGAATGCCGGACGATGATCTCCGCCAGCTGCTGTACCGAAGCGTTGGCCGCGCCCCGCTCGCCGAGCAGCTGGGCGGCGTGGCTGATGGCGCCCAGGGGATTGCGGATTTCATGGGCGATACCGGCCGTGAGCCCGCCCAGGGACGCGAGCTTGAGCTGTTGCGCGCGCTGGGCGCTGGCGCGGTTGTCTTCCAGAAAAATCAGCGTGCGCCGGCTGTCGCGCTGGTCCAGGGAGGCGAAGCTCGCCTGGATTTCGGTGCCGCCGGCGGCGAAGGTCGGCGATTGCAGCCAGGGATAACTTTGCCAGCGCTGAAACTGTTTCAGCAATGGCGGGCAGACGCCGAGAAACTGGCGCAGCGCAAGCGGCCGCTGCGGCTGATGACCGCCGAGCAGACCGACCGCCGCGGCGTTGATCAGTTCGATGCGCCCGCTCTGATCCACCACCACAATGCCGGTCAGCATGCGCTGGATGATCAGTTCATTGAGCTGTTGCAGTTGTGCGGCGGCGCTGGCTTGTACCGCCTCGCGTTGCTGGGCGCTGAGCAGGCGGCTGTTGGCGCGCTGCACACTGATGGCGGTGGCGAACAGCAGCAGGCCCAGCAGGCCCGCCGCGACCGGACCGGATTCGCCGTTCCGGGTCAGGGCGACGGCGACTTCCTGGCCGAGCACAGCGAGGCTGGCGATGGCGGCGAGCAGCAACGCCAGACGCGCGCCAAAAGCGGCACCGCCGCAGGCGACCGTGATCAGGAGTGGCACACCAAAGCCGCTCGCGACGCCGCCGCTGGCAAGGGTAAGCGCCGCTATGCAACCGATATCCACCACCAGATGGACGAACAGAATGCTGGGGCGGAGCGCGAAGCGACGCCAGAGGGCGTGCGTCAGAAACACGGCGGAAGTGGCAATGAAGGCGTAGATGGCGCCGGACTGGATCAGTGGTTGGGTGGCGGCGAACAGGCCGTGCGAGGCGCCGCTGAGCAGGATCGCCAGAAACAACAGGGAGAACATCACCCGGTAGAAGGCGTACACCCGCACCGCGCCAACGGCCTCGCTGCTGTTGTCCGCGGTGCGGTCCGTGGTCATGGCCTCCGGCCGGTGGGTTTTTGCTCGCGCCGGGATTTTAGCCGAAAATGCCGCACCCCAGCGAAATCAGGCGCCATACCATGAACCAACTCACAGTGGCCCTGGCTCAGCTCAATCCTCTGGTCGGCGACATCCCCGGCAATACGGCCAAGGTCATCGAGGCGGTGCGCGCTGCGCGCGACGAACTGGGCGCGCAGGTCGTGCTGTTTTCCGAACTGGTGCTGATCGGCTATCCGCCGGAAGACCTGCTGCTGCGGCCCGCGCTGCAACCGCGCATCGAGCGGGCGCTGGCCGAGGTGCAGGCCGCCTGCCGCGGCATCGTCGCGGTGCTCGGCTATCCCTGGCGCGAACAGGGCAGGCTCTACAATTCGGCGGGCGTGATCCGCGACGGCGAACTGATTGCACGTTACGACAAAAACTGCCTGCCCAACTATCAGGTGTTCGACGAGCAGCGCTATTTTGCCGCCGGCAGCGCGCCCTGCCTGTTCGATATCGCCGGTGTGCGCACGGCGGTGACGATCTGCGAGGACGTGTGGTTTCCGGGGCCTACGGCTGCCGCCGCCGCAGCGGGTGCGCGCCTGATGTTGAATCTCAACGCCTCGCCCTTTCATCGCGGTAAACAGCACAAGCGTCAGCAAGTGCTGGCGGCGCGGGCGCGCGAGGGCAGGCTGCCGATTGTCTATGTGAATCAGGTCGGCGGTCAGGACGAACTGATATTCGACGGCGGATCGCTGGTGGTGGACGCGAACGGCACGCCCTGTTTTCAGGCGCCGCAGTTTGACGAGGGGCTCTATCCCGTGACGCTGGAAGTCGATGCCGGCGCGGTGAGCGTGCCGGCGCAGTCGCTTGCGCCGCCGCTCGAGCCCATCGCCTCGGTGTATCGCGCGCTCGTGATGGGGGTGCGGGACTATGTGCGAAAAAACGGCTTCAAGGGCGTGGTACTCGGTCTTTCCGGCGGTGTCGATTCGGCGCTGACGCTGGCCATCGCGGTGGATGCGCTGGGCGCCGCGCAGGTGGAGGCGATCATGCTGCCCTTCCGCTACACCTCGCAGCTCAGCAAGGATGGCGCCCGCGAGGAAGCCGAACGGCTCGGGGTGAGTTATCGCAGCATCGATATCGCCGGAGTGTACGACGCCTGCATGGGTGCGCTGGCGGAGGAGTTCGCGGGCCTGCCCACGGACAAGACCGAGGAGAATCTTCAGGCGCGGGCGCGCGGCCTGCTGTTGATGGCGATCTCGAACAAGAAGGGCTATCTGGTGCTCACCACCGGCAACAAGAGCGAAATGGCTGTGGGTTACGCCACGCTCTACGGCGACATGGCGGGCGGGCTCGATGTGCTGAAGGACGTGCCCAAGGTCACGGTGTTCGAGCTGTCGCGTTACCGCAACAGCATCGCGCCGGTGATTCCCGAGGACGTGATCACGCGGCCGCCCTCGGCGGAACTGGCGCCGGACCAGAAGGACGAGGATTCGCTGCCGCCCTATCCGGTGCTGGATCGTATCCTCGAACTCTATGTGGAGCAGGATGCGAGCGCCGCCGATATCGTCGCCGCCGGCTTCGCGGCCGAAGATGTCTATCGCGTGATCCGCATGGTGGATGTCAACGAATACAAGCGCCGCCAGGCGCCGGTCGGTCTGCGCGTGAGCGAGCGCGCCTTCGGCCGCGACCGCCGCTATCCCATCACCAACGGCTGGCGCGCGGGCGATTGAGCCCCACGACATGCGATGGCAGTTGTAGGGTGGATAAGCCGTAGGCGCATCCACCAGAGCCGATTCCTGCCGCTATTGTGATTCCGCCGCGTCGCTGTGCGCCAGTGGGTTTCGTCGGATGCGCCGGCATGGCCGCCGGCTTATCCGACCTACGGGCGATGCGATCACCGATGCAGTGGTAGGGTGGATAAGCCGCAGGCGCATCCACCAGAGCCGATTCCCGCCGCAGTCGTAGTTAGTCCGGCATTTCGGTTTCCGGTTCCAGCGCCAGCGTGAGCCCGGACCCGCTGGCAATGGCCGCGCCTTCGGGTGCGTCGAGCTGAATCCTCAGCCGCAGGTTATTCACCGAATCCGCATTCTGCAGGGCTTCCTGAAGGGAAATTTTTCCTTCCTGGTAAAGTTGGTAAAGGGCGCTGTCGAAAGTGCGCATGCCCTGGGTTTCGGACTTCATCATGATTTCCTTGATTTCATCCACTTTCCCGTTCTTGATCAGATCGCATACCCGCGGCGTGCCCAGCAAAATCTCTATGGCGGCGGCGCGTTTGCCGTCGACGGTGGGAATCAGGCGTTGCGAGACGATCCCGCGCAGATTCAGCGACAGATCCAGAAACAGTTGTTTGTGCCGGTCCTCGGGAAAGAAATTGATGATGCGGTCGAGGGCCTGGTTGGCATTGTTGGCGTGCAACGTGGAAAGACACAGGTGCCCGGTCTCGGCGAAGGCGAGCGCGTGTTCCATGGTTTCACGGCTGCGGATCTCGCCGATCAGGATCACGTCCGGGGCCTGGCGCAAGGTGTTTTGCAACGCATCTTCGTAGCTGTCGGTGTCGATGCCCACTTCGCGTTGATTGACGATGCTGCGCTTGTGGCGGTGGACGAATTCGATCGGATCCTCGATGGTGATGATGTGGCCGGCGGAATTGCTATTGCGGAAGTCGATGAGCGAGGCGAGTGAAGTGGACTTGCCGGAGCCGGTGCCGCCGACGAACAGCACCAGCCCGCGCTTCTGCATCACCAGCTTGGGCAGGGTTTCGGGCAGACCCAGGCTGCGGTAATCGGGAATCTCGGTCTTGATGGTGCGGATCACCATCGCCACCTGGCCGCGTTGCTTGAAGATATTGACCCGAAACCGGCCGATGCCGGACTCGGAAATGGCGAGATTCATTTCCGGTCGGCGCTCGAATTCAGCTTTTTGCTCGGCGTCCATCAGGGTGTCGGCGAGCGCCTGTACCACGCCGGGCGCCAGCGGTTCGGCGGTGATGGCGGTGAGCTTACCCTGCACCTTCATGCTGGGTGGGGCGCCGGTGGAAAAATACAGATCCGAACCGTCCTGCTCGACGATGATTTTCAAATAGTGCTGTAACTCCACGTGCTGGACTCCCTGGCAGTAACCGGCTTGCGCGCAAGTTAGCAAAGGGGCCGCATCCGGAGCTTGAACCGGGTCACACAATGCCGGGCGCCGGGGACGGGCGGGCGGTTCGGCCGATGAACTGCGCCGGTGGCTCGAAGGCATTGGAAGAATTCATGGCCGAGTACAACTCGGCAAAGTCGCGTCACCCCGGGTCGGGAGTGGGATGCGGGTTTCTGGTGGGTGCGCTTTGCGTGCCCAGCCTACAGGCTCAGTCGGCGTCGGGTTCGAAGCGCACCAGTTCTACACCGCCGTCCACCAGGTCGCCGACGCCGTAAAAGATTTCCGCCACCACGCCAGCGGCCGGGGCGCGGATGCTGTGCTCCATTTTCATCGCTTCCATGATCAGGATCGCATCGCCCTTGGCGACCCTTGCGCCGGGCGCGACGCGCAGTGCGGTGACGGTGCCGTTCATGGGCGCGGTGAGCCCGCCGGTGGCGTCCTCTTCGCTGGCGCCGGCGTCGGTCCGCACTTCATTGAAGTGCAGCGCGCCGTCGCGGGTGAAGAGGCTGTAACCGCCGTCGTGGGCGGTCACGGTGACGAGCTGGCGGTGGCCGTCTAGGCTGGCGTGCAGCTCGTTGCCATTCAGCGTGCCCGCGATCACCGTGCGACCCAGATCGCTGTGCAGGTGGTGGCGGTCGCCATCCGCCGTGGCAGTGAACAGGATTTCGCGGCCGTCGATCTGCAAATGAAACTGTTGCACCGGCGCGTCGTTGCAGCGCCAGCCGTGGGCGCTGTGCCAGGGCGACCAGGGGTCGGTGGTGGTGGCGGCGAATGCTCCCGCCGCCTGTTCGCGCCGCAGCAGCAGGTAGAGCACGGCGAGTGCCGCCAGTCTGGCGTCGGTGTCCGGGCTGCGCGCGAAAATGGCTTCGCGGTGGCGCTCGATGAAGCCCGTGTCCAGCTCCGCCGCGCGAAACGCGGGCGTCGTGATCAGGTTGTAGAGAAACTCGATATTGGTGACGGTGCCGGCGATGCGGTAGTCGCGCAGGGCACGCGCCAGACGCGCGAGCGCCCGGTCGCGGTCCGCGTCCCAGACGATCAGCTTGGCGATCATGGGATCGTAGTGGACGCTGATGCTGTCGCCCTGGAGTACGCCGGTATCGACGCGCACATGGTCCGACTCTTCCGGCGGCTGCAAAAACGCCAGCGTACCGGTGGCCGGCAGAAAATCGTGGTCGGCGTCCTCGGCGTAGATGCGTGCCTCGAAGGCGTGGCCGCGGATTTCGAGCTGATCCTGCGGCAGTGGCAGCGGCTCACCAGAGGCAACCCGTAACTGCCACTCCACCAGATCCTGGCCGGTGATCATTTCCGTCACCGGATGCTCGACCTGAAGCCGGGTATTCATCTCCATGAAGTAGAACGAGTCGTCGGTGTCGAGCAGAAACTCGACGGTGCCCGCGCCCTCGTAGCCGATGGCGCGCGCGGCGGTAACGGCGGCCTCGCCCATCTGCGCCCGCACGATCGGCGAGAGTCCGGGCGCCGGCGCTTCCTCGATCACTTTCTGGTGGCGGCGCTGCACCGAGCAGTCGCGTTCGAACAGGTAGACCGCAGCGCCGTGCCTGTCGCAGAACACCTGGATTTCCACATGGCGCGGGCGGGTCAGGTATTTCTCCACCAGCATGGCGTCGTCGCCGAAGCTGCTTTTGGCCTCGCGCCGCGCCGCGGCCAGCGCCTCGCTGAACTCGCCGGCGCTCGTCACCACCCGCATGCCCTTGCCGCCGCCGCCGGCGGTGGCCTTGAGCAACACCGGGTAACCCATGGCATCGGCGGCGCCGCGCAGGGCAGCCTCGTCCTGCGCCTCGCCGTGGTAGCCGGGCACCAGGGGCACGCCGGCGGTTTCCATCAGGCGCTTGGCGGCGGACTTGGAGCCCATGGCGGCGATGGCATCCGGGGGCGGGCCAATGAAGACGATCCCGGCCTTGCGACAGGCGGCGGCGAAGGCGGCATTCTCGGACAGGAAGCCGTAACCGGGATGGATGGCCTGGGCGCCGGTGCGGCGCGCCGCGTCGAGGATGGCCTCGGCCTTCAGATAGGACTCCCGCGCCGGCGCGGGTCCGATGGGCACGGCTTCGTCGGCCAGCGCCACATGCAGCGCGTTCTGGTCGGCTGCGGAGTAGACCGCGACCGTGTGGATGCCGAGCCGGCGCGCGGTGCGGATCACCCGGCAGGCGATCTCGCCGCGATTCGCAATCAGGATTTTGTCGAACATGGGAGCTCGCCTTGCCAGTAAGCGGGGCTGCGCCGGCGGCGGCAGCCGGGTGGGGTCACATGCGGAACACGCCGAAGCGCGATTCGCCGATGGGACGGTTCAGGGCCGCGGAAATGCCGAGTCCGAGCACGGTGCGACTCTCCGCCGGGTCGATGATGCCGTCGTCCCAGATGCGCGCCGAAGCGAAGTAGGGGTGCCCCTGGCGGTCGTAGAGCTCGACGGTGGGCTTCTTGAAGGCCGCTTCGTCCTCGGCGCTCCAGGTCTCGCCGCGCGCTTCCAGTTGCTCGCGTTTCACCTGCGCCAGCACGCCGGCGGCCTGCTCGCCACCCATCACCGAGATGCGCGCATTGGGCCACATGAACAGCAGGCGCGGATCGTAGGAGCGGCCGCACATGCCGTAATTGCCGGCACCAAAGGAGCCGCCGATGATCAGGGTGAACTTGGGCACCTGGGCGCAGGCCACGGCGGTGACCAGTTTGGCGCCGTGTTTGGCGATGCCGCCGGCCTCGTACTGGCGGCCGACCATGAAGCCGGTGATGTTCTGCAAAAATACCAGCGGAATCTTGCGCTGCGCACACAGCTCGATGAAGTGCGCGCCTTTCTGGGCGGATTCGCTGAACAGGATGCCGTTGTTGCCGAGGATGCCCACCGGATAGCCGTGAATGCGCGCGAAGCCGCACACCAATGTGGTGCCGAACAGGGCCTTGAACTCGTCGAAGTCGGAGTCGTCGACGATGCGGGCGATCACCTCGCGCACGTCGTAGGGATGGCGCGGATCGCGGGGCACGATGCCATGGATCTCGCGCGGGTCGTAGCGCGGCGCGGCGGGCGGCCGCAGGTCCATGTTCACCGGCTTGACGCGATTGAGTCGCGCCACGGCCTGGCGCGCCAACTGCAACGCATGACGGTCGTCGCGGGCGTAGTGGTCGGTGACGCCCGAGGTGCGGCAGTGGACATCGGCGCCGCCCAGGTCCTCGGCGCTGACGATCTCGCCGGTGGCGGCGCGTACCAGCGGCGGGCCGCCGAGAAAAATCGTGCCCTGCTGGCGCACGATGATGGATTCATCCGCCATCGCCGGCAGATAGGCGCCGCCGGCGGTGCAGGAACCCATCACCACGGCGATCTGCGGAATGCCTTTCGACGACATCACGGCTTCGTTGAAAAAGCTGCGGCCGAAGTGGTTGCGATCCGGAAAGACCTGTGCCTGCATGGGCAGAAACGCGCCGCCCGAATCCACCAGATAAATGCAGGGCAGGTGGTTTTCCTCGGCGATGGCCTGGGCGCGCAATTGCTTGGTGACGGTGAGCGGGTAGTAGGTGCCGCCCTTGACGGTGGCGTCGTTGCAGATGATCACGCACTCCTGGCCGGAGACCCGGCCGATGCCGGTGATGATACCGGCGCCGGGCACGAAGTCGTCGTACACCTCCCAGGCCGCGAACTGGGAGAACTCCAGAAAGGGCGCGCCCGGGTCGAGCAACTGTTGCACCCGGTCGCGGGGCAGCAGCTTGCCGCGCGCCACATGGCGCTCCCGGGATTTCGCGCCGCCGCCCAGCTTGATCTGCTCCAGCTTGGCGCGCAGATCGTCGAGCTGCGCCTGCATGTGCGCCTGGTTTGCGACGAATTCGGCGCCGCGGGTGTTGATCTTGGACTGAAGAATGGCCATGGAAGCTCAGGCGTCGCGTTGCAGGATTTTGGGGAAGGTGGCGCGGTGAAAGCCATCGTAGGCGGCATTGTTGCGCTGTGCGCGCTGGATCTTGCGACCGAGCGGCGAGCTCAGGCACAGCGAGCTGCCGCCGTCCACCCGCAGCGTGGTGCCGTTGACGTAGCTGGCGCCTTCCGTGAGCAGGAAGCACACCGCCGAGCTCACTTCGGACTCGGTGCCGACCCGGTTCAGCGGCACCGACTCGGGGAAGTGGGGGATGCATTCGAGCATCTCGGGATCCTCGTAGGTGTCGAGTCCGGAGGAGGCGAGATAGCCCGGCGCCACCGCGTTGACCCGCACCCCGGCGTAGGCCCACTCGATTGCCATGGTCATGGTGAGGTTCTCCATGCCGGCGCGGGCGGCACCCGAGTGCGCCATGCGCGGCATGCCGCCGAAGTAGTCAGCGGTGATGTTGACGATGGCGCCGCCGTGTTCCTTCATCGAGCGCAGGAACACCGCTTTCGACACCAGAAAACCGCCCAGCAGATTGGTGCGCACCACGGCGAGAAAACCGTTGGCGGAGATGTTTTCCAGGTCGGACGGGAACTGGCCGCCGGCGTTGTTGACCAGGCCGTGGATGGGACCGTGGTCGGTGACAAAGCGTTCGATCACGGTGTTGACCGCGGCGTCATCGCGGATGTCGGCGCAGCCGTAGGCGCAGCGGGCGCCCGGGTTGTCGTTCTCGATTTCCGCCTTGACAGTGGCCAGTTTCGCTTCGGTGCGGCCCATCATCAGGATGTTGGCGCCCAGCGCGGCCAGTTCATGGGCGATGCAGCGGCCGAAGCCGCTGCCGGCGCCGGTGACCAGAATGGTTTTGCCGGCAAACAGGCCGGGCTTGAACACCGAGTTGTAGGACATGGGCAACTCCCCCGCGCGTGGTGCGCGTGATTTTGTGATTATCTGCCCGGCACACACAGATGTCGGGTCAACGCGACATGTGTCGCCGTGCGCCACGGAGGGCGTGTCTGCGCAGGTCCAGGAGGGACTCGTGCAGACCTTGAAAAGTCATCAGCGCGTCTCGGCGAACAGCTCCCGTCCCACCAGCATGCGGCGAATCTCCGAGGTGCCCGCGCCGATCTCGTAGAGCTTGGCGTCGCGCAACAGGCGCCCGGTGGGATATTCGTTGATGTAGCCGTTGCCGCCCAGGCACTGGATCGCCTGCAATGCCATCTGGGTGGCGCGCTCGGCGGTGTAGAGGATCACCGCGGCGGCGTCCTTGCGCGAATCCTCGCCCCGGTCACAGGCCTTGGCGACCGCGTACAGGTAGGCGCGCGAGGTGTTGATGTCGACGTACATGTCGGCGACCTTGCCCTGCATGAGCTGGAATTCGCCGATCGCCTGACCGAACTGTTTGCGGTCGTGGAGATAGGGCAGCACGATGTCCAGGCAGGACTGCATGATGCCCACCGGCCCGCCGGACAGCACGGTGCGCTCGTAGTCGAGGCCCGACATGAGTACGCGTACACCTTCGTTTTCCTTGCCGAGGATGTTTTCCGCCGGCACTTCGCAATCCTCCAACACCAGCTCGCCGGTGTTGGAGCCGCGCATGCCCAGCTTGTCGAGTTTCTGGGCGCGGCTGAACCCCGGGTAATCGCGCTCGACTATGAAGGCGGTGATGCCTTTGGGCCCGGCATCGGGACGGGTCTTGGCGTAGATCACGTAGACGTTGGCGTCGGGACCATTGGTGATCCACATCTTGTTGCCGTTGAGCACGAAGCGGTCACCCTTCCTGTCGGCCCGCAGCTTCATGCCCACCACGTCGGAGCCGGCGCCGGGCTCGCTCATCGCCAGCGCGCCGATGTGTTCGCCGGAGCAGAGCCTGGGCAGATAGCGGGCCTTTTGCGCGGTGGTGCCGTTCTTGCGGATCTGGTTCACGCAGAGATTGGAGTGGGCGGCGTAGGAGAGGCCCACCGCCGCCGACGCGCGGGAGATTTCTTCCAGCGCCACGACATGGGCCAGATAGCCCATGTCGGTGCCGCCGTATTCTTCCTCGACCGTGATCCCGAGCAGACCCATGTCGCCGAACTTGCGCCACAGATCGGCGGGAAAGTCGTTGGCCTGGTCGATGGCCTCGGCGCGCGGGGCGATTTCGTTTTGCGCGAAGCGATGGACCGCATCGCGCAGTTGATCGACATCCGTGCCCAGATCGAAGTTGAGGCTTTTGTAAGGTGCGTTCATGGGCGTCCGCGACAGGTGGGCCGCGGGACTATAGCGAAGCGCGGCCGGGCGGGCAATTTGCCGGCCGGCAAAAACCGGCAGCGGGATCAGGCATTTCGGCGGATGCGCTGCGCTTATCCGCCCTACGACACCGGCATGCGCTCGTAGGTAAAGAACCGGCAGCGGCGTCAGCGGCCGCCAGCTGGCCTGGGCTTCACCGTCCACCGCGTCATCATGCCGGCCGTCATGTGGTCGCCGACGTGGCAGTGATAGAGCCAGGTGCCCGGGTTGTCGGCGACCATGTCGACCGAGACCATCGAGGCGGGGAGCAGCTCGACCACGTCGGTGCGGCGGCCGTGCTCCAGCACGGTATCGCCATGCCAGTGGGCGGTGTGCAGGTCCACCTCGGAGCCCAGTGCCACCAGATGCCAGCGCACCCGTTCGCCCGCGATGGCCTCCAGCCCGCGCAGGTTGCCGAAGATATAGCCGTTCATGGCGTGCTTGAGTCCGCCTTCGGCGCCGTCTTCCTCGTCGAATACCATGAACAACGTGGTGAAGTTCCGGTCCACATCGCGCGGGCGCGGATCGGCCGGTGAAATCGCCATACCCTTGCGGGTGACCACGATGGTGCCGATCAGGCCCTGGTAGATGTCGTCGACGTGGTCCACGTGGGAGTGATACAGCCAGACGATCGAGGATGGATCGGTGGGGCCGGGGCCGGCTTTTTCGTCCACCACCCAGGTGTAGGTGAAGCTCGCGCCGGGCGCGATCGAGGCGCCGGCGCCGCGGTGATCCGCGCCGTCATTGTCCTCGTCGTAACGCAGTCCGTGGGGATGCATGGAAAAGGGCCGGTCGGCGCGGTTCAGGAAATGTACCTTCAGGGTATCGCCGACCTCGCCCACTAACTCAGGCCCCAGGATTCCCCGCCATTCCGGCTGCGGGACGGGGGTCTTGTAGCTGGCGTCGGTGTAGCCGACAAAGCGGTACTTGGCGTAGCGCAGTCGCTCACCCCAGGGACCCATGTCTGCGCCGGGGTGGATGAGGTTCTTGCCCGACGGCGCGTAATCCCAGGTCACCTGTTCGGCGGCTACCCAGTACTCGCGATGCTGGCCGGCGCTGGTGCTGAAGGGCGCGGCAGCCAGTGCCAGCAAAACTGCCAGAAGCAGTGATTTCATGCCGAGGATAACCTCCGGAATTGGGTGATGACGCGGACCGGCGGCGATTGTAGCGGTCTTTGCGCGATCTCCCAAATGATAATGAGTTGCATTAGCAAAAACTCGATACTAGAATCCGCGGCTGATTCACGCCCCATCCAGTTCCACAACAAGGAGATTCACGATGAAAGCAGTTCTGCGCGCAACCGCGTTGGCGACCGCACTTGGTTTTACGGCGGTGTCGACGGCGGCGCCCGAACCCGAACCGGCCGCGCCCACCATGGCCGAGGTGATGCGTCTGTTGAAGGCACAGCAGGCGGAGATCGAGGCACTGAAGGCCCAGTTGCGCCAGACCGACACCAAGGTCGCGGAAACCGCAACGGCGGTGGAAGCCACCGCCAGTGCAGTTGAAACCGCCACCGAACGGAGCGACAGCTATGCCAAAGTCGCCGACTGGGCCGAGCGCACCCAGATTGGCGGCTACGGAGAGATCCACTACAACAACCGGGAGAACGGCGGCACCGACCAGATCGATGCCCACCGTTTCGTCATGTACCTCGGCCACGACTTCAACGACAAAGTGCGGTTTTTTTCCGAAGTGGAACTCGAGCACTCGCTGGCCGGCGACGGCGAACCCGGCGAGGTGGAACTCGAGCAGGCCTATGTGGAGTGGGATTACGCCGAGCGCCAGAGCGCGAAATTCGGCCTGTTTCTGGTACCCGTCGGCATCCTCAACGAAACCCATGAGCCCCATACGTTCTACGGAGTGGAACGCAATAGCGTGGAGAGTCGTATCATTCCTTCGACTTGGTGGGAATCCGGCGTGATGCTGGGTGGCGAAATCGCGCCCGGCTTGCGCTATGACCTAGGCGCACACAGCGGTTTCGAGACCGCTGCCACGGGTAGCGGCGCGCTGGATATCCGCGCCGGGCGCCAGAAATCCGCGGAAGCCACTGCCGAGGAATTTGCCTACACGGGGCGGCTGCGATACACCGCAGTTCCCGGTCTCGAGCTTGCGGTGGCGGCGAATTACCAGGAAGACCTGCTGCAGGGTCAGGTGGCCGGCGCCGACAAGGCGAGTGGTCTGCTCTACGAGACCCACGCCATTTACCAGGCGGGACCCTTCGGGTTCAGGGCGCTTTACGCGGAGTGGCACATCGACGGCGACCAGGCCAAAGCGCTCGGCAAGGACGAACAGAACGGCTGGTATCTCGAGCCCTCCTGGCGTCTTACCCAGAAGCTCGGTTTCTTTGCCCGCTACAGCGAATGGGACACCCAGGCTGGAGGTCATGACGACACCCAGGTCGAGGAGGTCGATTTTGGCTTCAATTATTGGTTGGTGGACAATGTGGTGTTGAAGGCGGACTGGGTTGATCAGCGTAACGCCAGGGGCGATGGCTTCAATCTCGGCGTCGGCTGGAATTTCTGACGCTTGGCCAGTCGCGTTGGACACAGTCGCGTAACTTCGCGGGGCCGTGCCCTGATGGCGCTGCCATGGCCGGGTACGAGGCCCGGTGCTCGGGCCAGCGCGCCCGGTCGGGTGTGGCTGCTGCTGGCCGCCATACTCGCGCTGGGTCCGGCCATGGTGGAGGCCAAGGGGGTCTACCTGAGCGCGGAAGAATTCCGGGCCCAGGCTTTCGGTGGGGTTGAGCCGACACCCCAGACCCTGTGGTTGTCGGCGCCCGTCAAGGACGCCGCGGCGGAGATTCTCGGGCATTCCTTCGCGCAGTTGCGGGTGCGTTACTGGCGGCATGGAGACCGTACCGCCTGGGTGATCGACGAGATCGGCAAGACTCATCCCATCACCATCGGGGTAGCGGTGGAGCGGGGCACCGTTGCGGACATCCAGGTGCTGGAGTTCCGCGAGAGTCGCGGCGAGGAGGTGCGCCTGCCGTTCTTTACCGGTCAGTTCCGGGGCGTCGGGCTGCGGCCGGACGCTGGCCGCGAGCTTGACCGTGCCATCGACGGCATCACCGGCGCCACCCTTTCGGTGCGCGCGATGGAGCGAGTGGCGCGGCTCGCGCTCTATTTTCACGGGCAGGTTTCTCCCCAGGCGTCAGAGCCGGGTTCTCGCACGGGTAATGCGGAATGAGTCTTCCCGGGAAGGGCGCTGAAAAAAGTCAAAACAGCGCGCTCAAGCGCTGGCACCGCCGCATGGGCCTGGCGGCGGCCCTGTTCGTGATCCTGCTCGCGTTCAGCGGGTTTGCCCTCAATCATCCCGAGTTGCTTGAGCTGGATCGTCTGGTGGTGCGCGCGCCGCTGGTGCTGGGCTGGTATGGCATCGAACTGCCCGACGCCATCGACGGCTTTGCCGTTGGTGAACACTGGCTGAGTCAGGTGGGCGGCAAGCTGTTCCTGGATACGGCGCCGCTGGCGAGCTGTCGTGGGGAGCTGGTGGGCGCCGCGAAAATCGGTGAGGAAATGGCCCTCGCCTGTCAGGGCGAATTGCTGTTGTTTTCCGCCACGGGCGAGCTGCTGGACCGGATCGACGCCACCTACCGCTTGCCGGTACCGGTGGAGGCCCTGGGCGCGCGGGATGGTCAGTTGCTGTTGCGTGGCCAGGGCAAGGCCTTCCGGGTGGAGCCCGAGGCGCCCGCGTTTACGGCACTGAGCGGCGCCGAGCCCGCCTGGTCAGTGGCCGCGCCGCTGCCTCCGGCGCTGGTAGGGAAGCTCGCGCCCCAGGCCGCCGGCGATGCGATCACCCTTGAGCGGCTGGTTCAGGATATTCACAGCGGTCGCATTCTGGGGCGCTGGGGCGTGTACTGGATGGACGGCGTGGCGGCGCTGATGGTGCTGCTCGCACTGACCGGCTTGAAGGCCTGGAGACGCGAACAGCGCTAGCCGCTGGTTGAAAAGCTGCTGTTGCAGCCATCTGCTTCGTTGCGCGGTGCGCGCTCCCTCGCCTATCTATCTGATATGTCTCGGTCGCTGCGCGCCGTGCGCCTCGCATCTGGCCGCCTCGCGACGCTTTTCAACAAGCTGCTCGGTGATCGGGTTCAGCTGTTTTCGTCGCGCAGTTGCAGGTCGATGCTGCCGTCGTCGCCGACCTGCACCCACACCGACATCGGGCGGCAGCAGACCGGGCAATCCTCGATGTACGACTGCTCCTCCACCGAGCAGTCCACTACCAGTTCGATGGTTTCGCCGCAGCAGGGACAGTCGGTTGTGGCGCAGTCGGTCAGGTTCATGGAGGGGGCACGGCAGTCGCAGGCACAGCAGTATAAATTGAACCGGCGCAGGTCCTGCGCTTAAATGGTCGCCCTTCACCCACTCGCCCCTCAGCAGGAGTCAAGCCATGGCGGAAGCCTATATCGTCGGTGCCCTGCGCACCGCTACCGGTCGCAACCGCGGCCGCCTGAGCAAGATCCACCCGGTTGACCTCGGTGCCATGCTGGTGGACGGTCTGCTCGACCAGGTCGGCATCGATCCGGCCAGGGTCGATGACCTGATTTTTGGCTGTGTATCCCAGTACGGCGCGCAGACCGGCAACGTGGCGCGCAATGTCGCGCTGTCGTCGCGGCTCGGCGAGGCGGTACCCGGCACCACGGTGGACCGCCAGTGCGGTTCGGCGCAGCAGGCGATTCACTTCGCCGCCCAGGCAGTGATGTCCGGTACCCAGGACGTGGTGATCGCCGGCGGCGTCGAATCCATGTCGCAGGTGCCGATGTTTTCCGCCGTCGACGACGCCGCCGAAAAAGGCCGCGGCAAACCCAAGGGCGCGCGCCTCGAAGAACGCTACCCCGGCATCGAATTCAGCCAGTTCATGGGCGCCGAAATGCTTGCCAAAAAATACGGCATCACCCGCGAGGAGCTCGACGATTTCGGCTATGCCAGCCACATGAAAGCCACCGAAGCCACCGCGAATGGCAAGTTCCGTCAGGAAATCCTGCCGCTGGAACTCACCCTCGAAGACGGCCGCACCCTGATTCATGATGCCGACGAGGGCATCCGTCCCAATGCGAGCCGCGATGCGATGAAAACCCTGGAGCCGCTGGCGCCGGGCGGCGTGATCACGGCGGGGACGGCGAGCCAGATCAGCGATGGCGCGGCGGCGGTGATGGTCGCCAACGCAGCGGCGGTGGAAAAATACGGCCTCAAGCCGCGCGCCCGCATATGCGCCCTGGCGGTGGTCGGTTCGGACCCGGTGATCATGCTGGAAGGACCGATTCCCGCCACCCGGAAGGCGCTGGAGCGCGCCGGTCTCACCATCGACGACATCGACCTTTACGAAATCAACGAAGCTTTCGGTTCGGTGCCCCTGGCCTGGGCCAAGGCGGTCGGCGCCGATCTTGCCAAGCTCAATGTGAATGGCGGGGCGCAGGCCAACGGCCATCCCCTGGGCTGCACCGGCGCCAAGCTGATGACCACGCTGCTCAACGAACTGGAGCGCCGCAAGGGCCGCTACGGCCTGCTCGCCATCTGCGAAGGCGGCGGCACCGCCAACGCCACCATCATCGAGCGCCTGGACAGTTGAGACGTCGTCTCCGGGTGCCGACGGTCGGCGCCCGGAGATCCGCGGATCGCGATCATGCACAGCGCCTGCCTCGAACAACTGTTCACCGTGCGCGATTTCGTGCGCTGGGGTACCAGCCGTTTCACCGAGGCTGGACTCTGGTTCGGCCACGGCACCGACAACGCCTGGGACGAAGCCGTGGTGCTGGTGTGTGCCGCCCTGCACCTGCCCCTTCAATCGGGGCCGCATGTGCTGGACGCGCGTCTGCTCGACAGTGAGAAGCTCCGCGTGCTCGAGTTTCTGGAACGCCGCGTCGAGGAGCGCCTGCCGGCGCCCTATATCACCGGCGAAGCCTGGTTTGCCGGGCTGAAGTTTCAGGTCGACGAGCGGGTGCTGGTGCCGCGTTCGCCCTTCGCGGAGCTGATCGAGCAGGGCTTCAGGCCCTGGCTGGTGCGTGCGCCGGAGCGCATTCTCGACCTCTGCACGGGCTCCGGTTGCATCGGCATCGCCTGTGCGCTGGCGTTTCCCGACGCCGAGGTGGATCTGGCCGACATCTCGGTAGCTGCCCTGGATGTCGCCGAAGCCAATATTGCGCAGCACGAACTCGAACGCCGGGTGCGTACGGTCGAGAGCGATCTGTGCGACGGTCTGGAAGAAGCCTACGACCTGATCGTCTGCAATCCGCCCTATGTGGATGCCGACGACTATGCCGCGATGCCTGACGAATACCACAACGAGCCTGCGCTTGCGCTGGCCGCCGGTTCCGACGGCCTGGATCTGGTGCGCCGTCTGTTGCGGGAGGCGCCCGACTGGCTGCAGGACGATGGTCTGCTGTTCGTCGAAGTCGGCAACTCCGCGCTGGCACTGGAAGAACGTTATCCGGAAATCCCTTTCACCTGGGTCGAGCTGGAGCGCGGCGGCGATGGCATCTTTGTATTGACCCGCGACGAACTGCTGGCGGCGCAGGCGTTCCTTGATTAGCGGGTCGGGACGAACCGCTGGTTGAAAAACGGGCGCTGTTCCGGATAGCCCGGTAACCCTGGTTTCCGCGCTGGCGGGAACCCGGGAATATCAGGGCCTTCTGGATGACCGCTTCCGTGTGGTAGCGCCCAACGCGCTTGCGCAGCCCCGCGCGCCCCTATAATGCAACTTCATTGGCAAGGGAGTCCGGTGTGTCCGGCAATACCATCGGCAAACTGTTCACGGTCACCACGTTCGGCGAGAGCCACGGCCAGGCGCTCGGCTGCGTCGTCGATGGCTGCCCGCCCGGCCTGGCGCTCACCGAAGCCGATTTGCAGCCTGACCTGGACCGGCGCAAACCCGGGCAGTCGCGCTACACGACCCAGCGCCGCGAGGAGGATAGCGTCCGCATCCTGTCCGGTGTCTTCGAAGGCGTCACCACCGGCACGCCGATCGGCCTGCTGATCGAGAACACCGACCAGCGCTCCAAGGATTACCGCGCGATCCAGCAGTCGTTCCGGCCCGCCCACGCGGACTACACCTATTTCCAGAAATACGGCATCCGCGACCATCGCGGCGGCGGCCGCGCCTCGGCGCGCGAAACCGCCATGCGCGTTGCGGCCGGCGGTATCGCCAAGAAATACCTGCGCGAGCGCTATGGTGTCGAAGTGCGCGGCTACCTGAGCCGCCTGGGACCGTTCGCGGTCGGCACGGTCGACTGGAATGAAATCGACAACAATCCGTTTTTCTGCCCCGATGCGGCGCTGGTGCCCGAGCTCGAAACTTTCATGCAGGCTCTGGTGAAGGACGGCGATTCCATCGGCGCCGAAATCACCGTGCAGGCCAGCGGCGTGCCGCCCGGCTGGGGCGAGCCGGTGTTCGACAAGCTCGACGCCGCCATCGCGGGCGCCATGATGAGCATCAACGCGGTCAAGGGCGTGGCCGTCGGCGACGGTTTCGATGTGGTGACGCAACGGGGCACCGAACATCGCGACGAGATGACGCCGGCAGGGTTTCTGTCGAACCACGCCGGCGGTGTGCTGGGCGGTATTTCCAGCGGCCAGGACATCCTGGTGCGGCTGGCGCTCAAGCCCACCTCCAGCCTGCGGCTGCCGGGGCGCGGTGTCGATACGGCAGGCCAGGAAGTCGAGGTGGTCACCACCGGCCGGCACGATCCCTGCGTCGGTATCCGCGCCACGCCCATCGCCGAAGCCATGCTGGCGCTGGTGCTGATGGACCATGCCCTGCGCCATCGCGGCCAGAACCAGGATGTCGTCTCGGGGCTGCCGCCGTTGGGCGCTCAGGACTCCGGGCGCTGATTGAGCGCCCCCGGAGTTAGCGGCCCGATTCCGTACTGGCGGCTTTCCGGGTTCTATTTTTTTTACTTCGCGCTACTGGGCGGGCTGTACCCGTACTGGCCGCTGTATCTGAGTGGACTGGGGTTTGCGCCGGAACAGATCGGCGCGCTGCTCGCCATTCCCCTGGTTACCAAGGTGGTCGCTCCCAATCTGTGGAGCTGGCTCGGCGACTGGAGCGGGCGGCGGCTGGGCATCCTTCGCCTGGGTTCCCTGCTCGCATTCCTGTGTTTTCTGGGCATCTTCGCCGACGACAGCCTGCCCTGGCTGGTCGTGGTGCTGGCCGGCTACAGCTTTTTCTGGAACGCGGTGCTGCCCCAGCACGAGGTGATCACGCTCGGTTTTTTGGGATCCCGGCCCGAGCGCTACAGCCGTGTCCGGCTCTGGGGCTCGATCGGATTCATCGCCGCCGTGGTGGGCGTGGGTTTCTGTTTCGAGACCTGGGGCATCGGTTGGTTTCCGGTCGCCGGATCCTTGCTGCTGGCGACCATTCTGGCGAGCAGTCTGACGATCCCCAAGCCGGCAGCGGGTGTCCGCGAGCGCCATTGGCAGCCGCTGCATGTTGCGGCGCGTCAGCCGGCAGTGCTCGCCTTTCTTGCCGCCGGGCTGCTGTTACAGGTGGCGCACGGCGCCTACTACAGCTTCATCAGCATTCACCTGGAAGCCCTGGGCTACAGCCGGTCCGCCATCGGCGTGCTGTGGTCGGTGGGGGTGGTGGCGGAAGTCCTGGTGTTCGTGGTCATGCACCGGGTGCTGCTGCGCTTTGGCGTGCGCACCGTGCTGCTGGCGAGCCTGCTGCTCGCGGCCCTGCGCTGGTGGCTGATCGGGAACTGGAGCCAGTCGCTGTGGCTGCTGGTCGCCGCCCAGTCGCTGCACGCGTTCAGCTTCGGCACCTTCCACGCCGCCGGGGTCGAAACCATCCGCCGCCTGTTCGGACCCGGAGCCCAGGGTGGCGGTCAGGCGCTGTACGGCGCGGTGAGTTTCGGCCTCGGCGGCGCTATTGGTTCCTGGCTCGCCGGCCGCTTCTGGCATCTGGGGGCGACGCTGGTGTTCGATGTGGCCGCGCTGGCCTGTGTGGCAGCGGCGCTGATCGCCTGGTATGGATTTCGCGATCAGCGCCTGCGCGATGGACGGCCGCGCAAAGCGGATTGAGTTGCTTCAGGCACGGGCGTCGGTCACCGCGCGGTGAATGGCACGCTGGAAATGCGCGAGCGAAGGTTCGTTGCGGCCGATCAATACCTCTTTCATCACGCCTGCCTGATAACCCCGCTCCATGTCGATCTGCATGGCGATGTCTTCGCCGTCCACGGTGCGGATCGCCAGATCCACATTGGCTTCCCAGTACTTGCGTGCCTTGTCGGTGACGGGCGGCTCCGGTACATAGCAGTCGAAATACACCAGGCAGTGATCCGGGCGGTCCCGGGATGGAAACAGGCGCCAGGTCTCCACATGATCGGCCTGCATCACGAAGATCGTGTTCGGGAACAACTGGTAGGAAATTGCCGTGTGTTTGACGAAATCCCATGCCGCTTCGGGCTGTTCGCGCAGGGTCTCGATGCTTTTGCGTACCACCACTTCGCGGTTGTTGAGGCCGAAGGCATCGAACAGACACAGGTTCGCATGGAAGATGGGCGCCACCGTGTCCCGGTGCAGGGGTGCGAAATGGTAGGCTTCGAGGAAGGTGTCGATGGGCATCTTCCAGTTGGCGGGCCGTTCGAGCACCCGGCTTTCGAAATGGCTGTAGCCGGCGAGGTGGTAGGACGCCAGATCCTGTTCCATGCCACCGAGGTGCGCGTCGAGTGTTGCGACATCAAGCATTCCGTCCGGGTCCGGCAACACCCACAGCATGCCGTCGCGCTCGATAAGCGGGAGCGGCACCAGGCCATGACTGGCGCGCGCGACGCCGGGAAACGAGCGCTCATCGGGAATCACGATCAGATCGCCCTGACGGTTGTAGCGCCAGGCGTGGTAAGGGCAGCTGAAACCGCTCGCGCGACCGCACCCCTTGACCACCGGCGCGCCCCGGTGCCGGCACTGGTTGACGAAGGCGCGCGCAGTGCCGTCGTCGCCGCGCACCAGCAGCACGGGCAGCCCGGCGTGATCCTCGGCGACATAGTCGCCCGGTTTCGCAATGCGTCCGGACAGGCCCACAAACAGCGGATAGTGCCGAAACAGGGTGGCTTTCTCCCGCTCCAGCCAGTCGCGATCAATGTAGGTGGCGACCGGATTGCGGGTCACCTCGGGTGCGAGATCCGTGGTGCCGGCGTCGATATGGGCAAATGCGCGTTTGACGAGCTCGATCTGGACGCATTGTTTCATGGTGAGCGCATACCTGTTGGCCGGTGGAGGCCCCGGTTATACACCGCGAGTCATGCTCGCTGCAAACCGGGTCGGCGGCCCGTCGGTCAGGGGGTGAGGGGCGGATCGGCGTAGCGAATGGGAGTTGACTGTCAGTTTACTACTGGGTAGGTTGGGTCCGGCGCGTGCAGCGGGCATATCTGGCGCCCATCCGGCACCACATCGGCACCACCATCACAACGATGATCAGCACATCAGGGGAGTACAGGCGTTGGCAAAAGCGGATTGGCAACAGAAGACCATCACCGCCGCGGGTGCGGAGCTGAGCTACATCAAGGGTGGCAAAGGCAGGCCCCTGCTGGTGCTGCACGAGGAGCTGGGCAATCCCGGCTGGCTGGCATGGCAGCGGAAACTGGCCGGCGAGCGCAAGCTGATCGTGCCGCTGCACCCCGGGTTCGGGGTGTCGCCGCGCATCGACTGGATTCGCACCATCGGCGATCTGGCCAACTACTATGCCCAGGTCATGGTCGAGGAGGACTGGGTCGGCGCCGATGTCATCGGCTTTTCCCTGGGCGGCTGGATCGCGGCCGAAATGGCGGCGCAGAATCCCGGTCAATTTTCCAGCCTGACGCTGGTGGCGCCGTTCGGCATCAAGCCGCCGCGCGGCATGATTCGCGACATCTACGAAGCGCCCACCGAGGACTATATCGCCGCCAGTGTGAAGGATGTTGCGGCCACCCCGGAATTTTCCTCTCTGTTCGGCGGTGCCGTGACACCGGAGCAGTTCGAACGCTTCCAGGATGCCACCGCGGAGTCGGCGCGCCTTGCCTGGCAACCCTATATGAGCAATCCCGCGCTCCAAAACCGCTTGGGGCTGGTGCGGAATCTCCCGACCCTGATCATCTGGGGCGAAGACGACGGCATCGCTCCGGTGAGTGCCGCGGCACTGTTCCACGAGGCCATTCGGGGCTCGAAGCTGGCGCTGCTCAAGAACTGCGGTCACCGTCCCGAGATCGAGCAGACCGACAAATTCGTGAAGAAACTGAAAGCCCATTTGTCCTGAAGCGCGCCTGCGGCAGCCCGCCGCGCCCAGATACCGGAGGATTCACCATGCACATTACGACTTTCA
Organism: Porticoccaceae bacterium; assembly: GCA_050179115.1. Classification (GTDB taxonomy): domain Bacteria; phylum Pseudomonadota; class Gammaproteobacteria; order Pseudomonadales; family Porticoccaceae; genus JAGPUQ01. The sequence continues at coordinate 75,380 of JBFXFL010000005.1, forward strand.
CCGAACGCCCCTACGCCGATGTTCCGGAAGAAGAGGTAATCAAGAACGCGAGCTTTTTCGGGGTTTCCAACAAGTTTCTCGACCCGGTCAAGGGCGGCGCCCTGTTCAATCGCTACCTGGATGAAAAACTCTACGCCGAGGAGCTCGGTTTCGATGGCGTCATGCTCAACGAACACCACGCCAACCCCTTCACCATGGGCGCGGTGATGGATGTCGAGGCGGCCATTCTGGCGCGTATCACCAAGCGGGTGAAGATCGCGCTGATGGGCAATCCGTTGCCGGTCGCGGACCCGCTGCGGCTCGCCGAGGAGCTCGCCACCATCGACATGATCTCGGGCGGCCGGCTCATCACCGGCTGGGTACGGGGCGCGGGTTGTGAGCAGATCGCCAACAACATCAACCCGACCTACAACCGCGAGCGTTTCGACGAGGCCCACGACTTCATCATCAAGGCCTGGACGCAGGATGGCCCCTGGCGCTATGAGGGCAAGCACTACGAATACCGCCATGTGAACCCCTGGCTGAAGCCGATCCAGAAGCCCTTTCCCCAGACCTGGATTCCGAGTCTGGTGAGCCCCGAGACCGCAGTGTTTGCCGCGAAGAACCGCTATACCTACATCGCGCTCGCAACTTTTTTGCCGCCGACCATGGAAATGTGGAATCTCTACGCCGATACCGCCGCCGCGGAAGGCTACCAGGCCGGGCCCGAGTGTTTCGGCTATCTGCAGAAGATCGTCTGCGCCGATACCGAAGCCGAGGCCCATGAATTGGGCAAGAACTACGTCTACGGTGGTGGTCAGCCCGCCTTCGCGCGCCCCGAGTGGATGTTCCCGGCCGGCTACAACTCGAAGGCGGCGACCAAGCGCCTGGCCTATGCGCTGTCGGACCCGGAGACCAACGAGGCCGTGGTATCCGGCAAAAGCGCCGGGAGCGGCATCGATGTGGCGGCGACCCGCAAATATAACCACGAAGTGCTCTACGAAAATCTGCTCCGCAACCGCCAGATCATCGTGGGTACGCCGGACTCGGTGTTGCCCAAGGTTCGTCATATCCTGGAGACATTGCGTCCCGGGGTGTTCTCGATCTGGCACATCGAGGGTGGTTCGACCACTCATGAGCAGTCCATGAACAGCATGAGGCTGCTGGCCGAGAACGTGTTGCCGAAGATGCGCGAGTGGGCGCAGGAACTGGATTTGCCAGGGCCGGACGAAGTCCAGCCGGGTTCGCGCAAACTGCCCCCCAGCGGCAAGCGCGATCCCGTGTGCGATGCCGGCGTGAAGGCAGCCTGACGCCATACCCGGGCGCGGCGGTTAGCCGCCCCGGGCATGATCGCGGCACTTGCCGAACCGGGCGGACAGGGACGTGGACACTGTCAAAAGGGTGTTGCGAAGCGATCGTTTTGAAGTGCAGCGCGCCGCGAGCCCGGCAAACAGGAAAACGGCGAAACACAGGGTGCCGCGCATTCAGGGCAGAAGTGTTGGGCGCGAGCGTGGACCCGGTTGGGAATTTGTTGTGGTGCGGGATTGGTCGGAGAGACAGGATTTGAACCTGCGACCCCTGCCTCCCGAAGGCAGTGCTCTACCAGTCTGAGCTACTCTCCGTCATGCCCCGTGCGCGGGGCGGCGCATTATAGCACCGGCCCTTTCGCTGTAAATTGCTTCCGCGAGTAGTCCAGGTAAAGCATCGGGGACAGACCGGTGAACGCCGAGCCAGGACAGCGGATCGTTTGCATCCGGGGTGCGGCGCTCTTAGGATAGGGCCGGGTCGCGCGGTTCGCCGTCGCGAGCCACGGCGTCCGGATACTCGCATCCGGCCAGACAAGAAGATCGAGATATCGCGCACAGCCAGGGCGGTTACGAACCATGGGTTCAACACATCCATCCAGCACCGACAAGATCCGCGAAAAGAAGCGGCAGTTTCTCGCGCGCGAGCAGAGGATCGTCGAGCGCGCGCTGCGCTGCCTGCTGCGCGATGGCATCGATCAGGTGACGGTGGCGGCCATCGCCGAAGAGGCCGGCATCGGCAAGGGTACTGTCTACAAGCACTTTCAGAGCAAATCCGAGATTCTCGCGCGCATCCTGATCGATTATGAAAGCCGCATCCGCGCCAATATGGATGAAGGTATCGCGGCCGCCGAAGCCGGCAATCCCGGCGCCATGGTGAAGGCCTACTTCCAGTCACGGCTTTCGAATCCCGAGCTGGATCGTCTGGTACAGCAACTCGAAGAGCGTATTCAGAATGATCCGTTGGTGGAGAAGCAGGTTGGCGAGCTGCACGAGATGCGGCGCCTGACCACTGAGCGGATCGGCACCATGGTAAGTCAGCTCATCGCGCGCGGGGTGCTGGAGGATGTCCCGCCCCACTACCACTACCTCGCCTGCTGGGCGCTCGCCCAGGGCGCCGTGGACGTGTGCTTCAACAAGGGCTTCGCCGATCAGTTCCCCGACAAGGAGGATCTGCTGCGGTTCATCACCGGCATCGGCATGACCATGGGCAACAAGGGTCAGTTGCGGGACATCTGAGCACCGTGCCCCAGCTTTCGCTCGACGACATCCAGGCCGGCGCCGAGCGAGCCCGAACCGGGGCCAGGCTGCCCCCGGTGGAATCCTGGAATCCACGCCTGTCCGGCGACATCGATATCCGCATTGCGCGCGATGGCACCTGGTACCACGAAGGCGGCGCCATCAATCGTCTGGAACTGGTGCGACTCTTCTCCAGCCTGCTCAAACGCGAAGACGATCAGTACTATCTGGTAACCCCGGAGGAAAAGTGGCGCATCCAGGTGGAAGACGCGCCCTTTGTGATCGTGGCGCTGGAGCGCAAGGTCGATGCTGTCGGGACGCAACAACTGGTGTTTGCCACCAACGTCGGTGATCAGGTGATCGCCGGGCCGGATCATCCGCTGCGCGTGGTCGAGACCGCGACCCGTGGAACGGCTCCCTATCTGCTGGTACGGCGCAACCTTGAAGGTCTGCTCAGCCGGCCGGTGTACTACCAACTGGTCGAGATCGCCGAGCCGGCCCCCGACGGAGACGGCCATGGCGTCGCCAGCGGCGGGATTTTTCATCGTCTCGGCTGAGTCCGGCGGGCGCCGCGCGGCGAGCCCCACGGAATAGCCCACGACCGTTTTTTCATACTGACAAACACGGAGCCTCATCATGAGTGGCATGACAGCGACACCGGTCATCGAGATCGGCAGCGGCAAGTTGCAAGGTAACGAAAAGGGCGGCGTGCTCGTGTTCAAGGGCATTCCCTATGCCGCGCCGCCGGTCGGCGAGCGACGCTGGCTGCCGCCGGCGGACCCGTTGCCCTGGGCCGGGATTCGGGATGCGGGGGATTTCGGCGACTGGGCGCCCCAGAACAAGGGCGCGCTGGACGACGTCATGGGCGCCGAAACGGGCACCCAGTCCGAGGGCTGCCTCACCCTCAATGTCTGGACGCCCGGACGCGCCGGCAAGCGACCGGTAATGGTGTGGATCCACGGCGGCGGTTTTACCATCGGCTCGGGCGCCCAGGGTATCTACGAGGGCGGAACCCTCGCCCGCCACGGCGACGTGGTGGTGGTCACCATCAACTATCGGTTGGGAATCCTGGGCTTCGCGCCGCTGGCCGCAGCGACGGCTGGTCGCATCCCGGCCACCGGCAATGAGGGGCTGCTCGATCAGGTCAAGGCGCTGGCCTGGGTGCGCGACAACATCGCGCATTTCGGCGGTGATCCCGGTAATGTCACCATCTTCGGCGAGTCCGCCGGTGGCATGAGCGTGGGCAATCTGCTTGCGTTGCCGGCGGCGCGAGGGCTGTTTCACAAGGCGATTCCCCAGTCCGGCGCCTGTCACACCTGCGCCGATGCGGCCACCGCCGTGCGGCGCGGCGAGGCCATTCTCAAGGCCCTGGCACTCGACGCCGATGGCCTGCGCAACGCCCCGCTCGCGGACCTGCTGCGCGCCCAGCGCCTGATGGAAGGCGGACGCGTCGAGGGCTATCCCCTGGCCGTGATCGGGGGCCTGCCGTTCATGCCGGTGGCGGATGGCGTGGTCATGCCCCACAACCCCATCGATGCGGTGGCGGCGGGCGTTGCCGCCGGCATCCCGGTGCTGGCGGGCAGTACGCTGGATGAGTGGAAGCTGTTCGGTATTCCGGCCAAGGCGATCCAGCAACTGGACGAAGCCGGCCTCGCCAAGCGCCTCGGCTATCTGGTGGGCGACGAGCACGCCCCCGGTCTGGTCGCCGCCTACCGCGCCGCGCTGCCGGCGCGCGGGATCGAGCCCAGCGTTCCCGAAGTCTTCATGGCGATCCAGACCGACCGCATCTTCCGCATCCCGGCGTTGCGTCTGCTGGAGCGTCAGCGTCCTCACGAGGCGCGGGTATTCAACTACCTGTTCGACTGGCCCTCTCCGGCGGTGGGTGGACGCCTGGGTTCGCCCCATGCGGTGGAGCTGGCCTATGTGTTCGGCACCTACAGCAAGCCGGGCGCGAAAAAATTCTACGGGGAAGGGGAGGGCGCGGCCGCCCTGGCGACCATGACCATGGAGGCCTGGACCCGGTTCGCCCACGGTGGCGATCCCGGCTGGCCGGCCTACGAGACCGGGCAGCGCACCACGGCGTTGCTGGGTGCGAGCCGGCGGATTCTCGCAAAGCCCCTGGAAGCCGAACGCCGCGCCTGGGATCGGGTGCCGGATCGCTGGCTGGGATCCCTCTAGCCGTCTCTGCGCCAGGTCGACCCATAGCGGGCGCCAGGCCTGATCGCCAGGTGCTTGGGCATCGATGCGGTAATTTATAGACCTATATTGAATAATAAAAAAAGTATTTATTCTTTTTATTCCTAAAATCTCTCCGTTATCTTTGCGCACGGAATGGAGGGTGTCCGATGAATCCCGCGCAACCGAAGCGTCAATCATTGCCCACACAGGTATCCGCTGAGTTGGCGCGCCAACTCGATGGCTTACGCTACGGGACCATCGAACTCAGTGTCCACGACGGCCGCATCGTACAGATCGAGCGGCGGGAAAAAATCCGTTTGCAGGATGATGGCAAGCAAATCCGATAAAACCTGGAACCCATTTTCAGTGCACTGACCGGACGACCGGAGGTTCGCAACACCTATGCAGGAACCTATTCATGCGACTTTCCGGACGTACAACGACAATTACGACAGCGCTCGCCCTTCTTCTTGCGGGCGGCCTCGCGCATGGCGCGGATGATTTGCAGACGCTGGAACAACGGCTGCGCACTGTGGAGCGACAATTGGAAATTCAACAGGAAGCGGCCGTCGAAGCCGCCAAAAAGACACCGGTGGTCAGCGCCGGTGGCAAGGGTTTCGCGGTGAAGTCGTCCGACGGTGACTATGAACTCAAGCTCCGTGGTCTGGTGCAGTTTGACGGCCGCTTCTTTCCCGATGATAAGGGCGCGAACAACGACGACTTCCGGTTCCGGCGGGTGCGCCCGACGCTGGAAGGTTCGCTGGGCCGGCTGATCGGCTTCCGCGTCACGCCGGAATTCGCCGGTGATTCCGGGACCCTGGTGGATGCCTACGCGGATTTCCGCTTCGATCCGGCGGCGACCGTCCGGGTCGGCAAGGTCAAAGGTCCAGTCGGCCTCGAACGTCTGCAAGGCGGAGGCGTCACCACCTTCATCGAGCGGGGATTCCCTACCGAGCTGGTGCCAAACCGGGATCTGGGTGTGCAGCTGCAGGGCACGTTGCTTGACGATACTCTGACCTACGCCCTGGGTTGGTTCAACGGTGCCGCGGATGGACGCGATGCGCCCAGCAGCGACGCGGATAACAAAAAGGAGTTTGCGGGCCGAGTCTTTCTTGAGCCCTTCCGCAACCAACCCGGATTCTTTCAGGGTCTGGGCTTGGGGATCGCGGGCAGCGAGGGCAGCAAGGAGGGGAGTGGCGTCACCGACACCGGCACCTCCACCAAGCCCCAGTACCGGACCCCGGGACAGAACCGCTTTTTCAAATACGACGACAGCGTACTGGCTGCGGGCGATCAAAGCCGCTGGTCGCCGCAACTCTATTTCTACCGCAACAGCTTCGGACTGCTCGCGGAATATGTGGAATCCACGCAGCAGCTCGCCGAGGGTCCGGTAGAGGACGACATCAGCAACACGGCCTGGCAGGTGGCGACGAGCTATGTTCTGACCGGTGAGAGCGCCTCCTACCGAGGCGTCGCGGGGCCCGCAAATGCGTTTGTTCCGGGCAGTTCCGGCTGGGGCGCGTTCGAAGTGGCAGCCCGTTATGGTGTGCTCGACGTCGACAATGCCGCCTTCGACCGGGGCTTCGCCAGCATCAACAGCCAGGCCAGCGAAGCGCGGGCCTGGACGCTGGGGGTGAACTGGTACCTGACCGCCAATGCCAAGCTGGCGCTGAACTACAGCCAGACGGCCTTTGACGGCGGGGCCGCCGGCGGCAGTGATCGCAATGACGAAAAAGCCCTGTTCACGCGCGCCCAGATTTCATTCTGACCTTTCATTTTTTGCTGGAGTTTGTTCCGATGTTCAAGAAAATTCTGTTATTGGCCAGTCTGGCACTGCCGCTTGCCGCGCCGGCGGCGACCGTGGAGTTGCTCAATGTCTCCTACGACCCGACCCGCGAGCTGTACCAGGACTTCAACAAGGCGTTTGCCGAATTCTGGAAAGAAAAAACCGGGGACGAGGTGCGCATCAAGCAATCCCACGGCGGTGGCGGCAAACAGGCGCGGGCGGTGATCGATGGCCTGGAAGCCGATGTGGTGACTTTGGCGCTGGCCTACGACATCGACGAGATTGCGGCGCTCACCAAAAAATTGCCGAAGGACTGGCAGTCGCGATTCCCCCATGCGAGCTCACCCTACACCTCGACCATCGTATTCCTGGTGCGCAAAGGCAATCCCCAAGGCATCAAGGACTGGAATGACCTGGTGCGTGAAGGCGTCAGCGTGATCACGCCGAACCCCAAGAGCTCGGGTGGTGCGCGTTGGAACTACCTGGCGGCCTGGGCCTATGCGAAGAAAAGCCTGGGCAGCGATGAGGCAGCGCGGGAATTCGTCACTCGCCTCTACAGGAATGTGCCCGTGCTCGATAGCGGCGCCCGCGGCTCGACCACCACCTTCGCCCAGCGCGGTATCGGCGATGTGTTCATCTCCTGGGAGAACGAAGCGTTTCTCGTCCAGAACGAGTTGGGTCGCGACAAATTCGAGATCGTGGTGCCCTCATTGTCGATTCTGGCTGAACCGCCGGTGACTCTGGTGGATGGCAACGCCGCCAAACATGGCACCACCGAGGTGGCCAAGGCCTATCTCGAATACCTGTACTCGCCGGTTGGCCAAAAACTGGCCGCGAAGCATTACTACCGTCCGGTGTCGCCGGAGCACGCCGACCCTGCCGATATCGCGCGCTTTCCAAAGCTGGAATTGGTGACCATTGCTGAATTTGGCGGCTGGCAGCAGGCACAGAAGACGCACTTTGCCGAGGGTGGGGTATTCGACCAGATCTTCGCGGCGGCCAACAAATAGGGTTCCACAGCAACCGTGCCCCGCCGGTGTGCCGGCGGGGCCATCTCGTAACCAGAATGTCGTAACCAGAATGGAGTTCAGCGATCCATGAGCCCGGACCAAGCGCTACCCGATACCGGACGCGGCCGCCGCCAGCGCTCGGCCATCCCGGGCTTCAATCTCAGCCTGGGCTTTACCCTTGCCTATCTCAGCCTGATCGTGTTGATACCCCTGGCGGGAGTGTTCGCCAAGGCTGCCGGCCTGGGTTGGGCCGAGCTCTGGCAGGTGTTGAGCGCACCCCGGGTGCTGAGCGCACTGAAACTGTCGTTTGGCACCGCGCTGCTGGCCGCCTTCGTCAATGCCGTATTCGGCACGCTGGTCGCCTGGGTATTCGTGCGTTACGAGTTTCCCGGCAAGCGCCTGTTCGATGCCACCATCGATCTGCCCTTTGCCCTGCCGACGGCAGTGGCCGGCATCGCGCTCACGGCGCTGTATTCCGGCAACGGCTGGGTTGGCCAGTGGCTGGAACCGGCCGGCATCAAGGTGGCCTACACACCCATCGGCATCGTGGTCGCGCTCACGTTTATCGGCCTGCCCTTTGTGGTGCGCACGCTTGAACCGGTGTTGCGCGACGCGGAAAAGGAACTGGAAGAAGCCGCCGCATCGCTGGGCGCCACGCGCTGGCAAACGGTGACGCGGGTGATTCTGCCCGCCGTACTGCCGGCGCTGGTGACGGGGTTTGCGCTGGCCTTTGCCCGCGGCGTGGGTGAGTACGGCTCGGTGATCTTTATCGCCGGCAATTTGCCCTATGTCTCCGAGATCGCACCGCTGCTGATCATCATCAAGCTGGAGGAATTCCAGTACGGCGGCGCGGCGGCGGTGGCCGTCGCCATGCTGGTTATCTCGTTCGCATTGCTGCTGCTGATCAACGCCCTGCAGGCCTGGTCGAACCGTCACAAGCAGCGCAGCCGCGCGGCGCCGGCGCTGCCGCATCCGGTACTGCAGGGGGTGGCATCGTGACCACGGGAACCGATCACTCGCTGCTCGATCCGCCGCAACTGCCCTTCGAGCCGCTGCTGCAGCGCAATGTGGTGATCACCGAGCAGCCCTGGGTGCGCTGGCTGCTGATCGCTGCGGCGCTGCTCTTTTTGTTGTCGTTCCTGTTGCTGCCGCTGATTGCGGTTTTCACCGAGGCGCTGCGCAACGGTGTCGGGGTTTACTGGCAGGCACTGCAGGATCCGGACGCCCTCGCCGCCATCCGCCTCACGCTGCTGGTGGCGGTGATCGCAGTGCCGCTGAATCTGGTGTTCGGAGTTTCCGCGGCCTGGGCCATCGCCAAGTTCGAGTTCCGCGGCAAAACCGTGTTGACGACCCTGATCGATCTGCCGTTTTCGGTTTCGCCGGTGGTGTCGGGACTCATTTATGTGCTGATGTTCGGCGCGCAGGGCTGGCTCGGTCCCTGGCTGGCGGAGCACGATGTCCAGATCATTTTCGCGGTACCCGGCATCGTGTTGGCGACCGTCTTCGTGACCTTTCCGTTCATTGCCCGCGAACTCATCCCGCTGATGCAGGAACAGGGCACCGACGACGAGCTGGCGGCGCTGTCCCTGGGCGCCAATGGCTGGCAGGCGTTCTGGCGCGTGACTCTGCCCAATATCAAATGGGGGCTGCTCTACGGCGTGCTGCTGTGCAATGCCCGCGCCATGGGCGAGTTCGGCGCGGTATCCGTGGTGTCCGGGCACATTCGCGGCGAGACCAATACCATGCCGCTGCACGTCGAGATTCTCTATAACGAATACAACTTCGCGGCCGCCTTTGCCGTGGCGTCGCTGCTGGCGGCGCTGGCCCTGGTCACCCTGACCCTTAAATCGCTGCTCGAAGCGCGCCATGGCGCCGAGCTATCCACCTCGCACCGCCACTGAGGTCGCGCAATGGACATCGAAGTTCGCAACATACACAAGAGTTTTTCCGGATTTCCGGCGCTGGTCGACCTCAGCCTTCCGGTGCGTTCGGGAGAATTGATCGCACTGCTTGGACCTTCCGGTTCCGGCAAAACCACGTTGCTGCGCGTCATCGCCGGTCTCGAATTTCCCGATCACGGCCTGATTCTGTTCGGCGGCGAGGACATGTCGCGGCGCGCGGTTCGGGAGCGGCAGATCGGTTTCGTGTTCCAGCACTATGCGCTGTTCAAGCACATGACCGTGCTCGACAACATCGCCTTCGGACTGAAGGTGCAACGCAGGTCGAAGCGCCCGCCTGCCGCAGCGATTCGTACCAAGGCACTGGAACTGCTGGAGCTGGTCCAACTCGGCGGTCTGGAACAGCGCTATCCGCATCAGTTGTCCGGTGGCCAGAAACAGCGCGTGGCACTGGCGCGCGCGCTTGCCATCGATCCGCGCGTGCTGTTGCTCGACGAACCCTTCGGCGCCCTGGACGCCAAGGTGCGCAAGGATCTGCGGCGTTGGCTACGGGAATTGCACCGGCAGACCGGTTACACCACGGTGTTCGTCACTCACGATCAGGAAGAAGCGCTGGAACTGGCCGACCGGGTGGTGATCATGAACCGCGGCCGCATCGAGCAGGTCGGCACCGTGGACGACGTGTACGAAAATCCGCGCACGCCCTTCGTGTTTGATTTTCTCGGTGACAAGAACGTGCTGGACGCCGATGTTCGCGGCCGGGAAATCTATTTGCCCGGGGCGACGCACCCGGTGGTGACCGACAGCATTCATCCCGCCGGTCCAGTCGATCTGTATGTGCGTCCCGGTGATCTCCGGCTCGCGGAAGCCGGTGCGCCGGGCATCGCCGCGCGGGTGGTCAGCGTGCAGCGCACCGGACCCATAGTGCGCGCCAGCGCCGTGGTGGTGGCCAACAACGCCGAGCTCAGTATTGAACTGCCGCACCTGCATTACGATGCGAGTCACTTTGTCGCAGGCGCGGTGGTCCGCCTGCGCATGATGCAGTTCAGTGTTTACCCGGCGACGAGAACTTCCCAAACCGGCCAAACCCAAACGCCGACGTCTGAGCGCGAACCGGGTCTGCGCGGTCGCGGCTAGCCGACCCAGGCCAGGGCCACACCCGCCGCCGCGCACAGTCCCAGCACGGGCAGGACCGCCAGCCGCAGGGCGAATGTCAGCACCAGGGCCAGCACCGAGAGCGCGAGTATGTGGGGACGCAGGCTGGACAGCTCCGGCACCAGCAGCGCGAGGCCGAAGTCGTCAATCCTGACGTTGTGCGCAAACAACAGATTTACCGCAAACCACAGCGCCAGATTGGCGATCACCCCCAATACCGCGGCGGTGATGGCGGTCAGCGCCCCCGCCAGCCGCGGCCGGTGCAGCAGGCGCTCCACATGGGGCGCGCCCGCGAAAATCCACAAAAAGCTTGGCAGGAACAGTACCCAGGTGGTCAGCAGCGCGCCGGCGACACCGGCCAGCAGTGTGTGTTCGCCGCCGTGCGCAGCGCGCTGCGCCGCGAGAAAGCCGACGAACTGGGTCACCAGAATCAGCGGCCCGGGCGTGGTCTCGGCCAGGCCGAGGCCATCGAGCATTTCCCCGGGCGCGAGCCAGCCGTAGGTTTCCACTGCCTGTTGCGCGATATACGACAGTACCGAATAGGCGCCACCGAAGGTGACCATGGCCACGGTCGAGAAAAAAACCGCGATCCGACTCAATACATGGTCGCCGCCCAGAGCGACCTGGAGTCCCCCGACCGTGCCCAGCCACAGCAACAGGCACACCAGCGCGGCGACCCAGGTGCCGGGACGCCGCACGGTATCCGGCACCGGCGCGTCGGCGGGCACCGCGGCCCGGGTGCTGATGAAGCCGATCACGCCGGCGCCAATCACGATCCACGGAAAGGGCACCGCGAACGCGTACAGCGCGACGAACCCGCCCAGCGCGAGCAGCAGGTCGCGCCAGCCCTTCAGGGCGCGGCGACCCAGGCGCAGCAGCGCCTGCACCACGATGGCGAGAACGGCGGCCTTCACCCCGAGCAGCAGGCCATCCACCAGCGGCAGCCCACCCAGCAGCACATAGGCGAACGACAGCCCCAGCATGACCGCGGCGCCCGGCAGGATGAACAACACGCCCGCCACCACGCCGCCGCGCACCCCGTGCAGCAGCCAGCCGATGTAGGTCGCGAGTTGTTGCGCTTCCGGGCCGGGCAGCAGCATGCAGTAATTGAGCGCCTGCAAAAAACGGCGCTCATCGATCCAGCCTTTTTCCTCCACCAGGATGCGATGCATCAGCGCAATCTGGCCCGCCGGGCCGCCGAACGAAAGCCAGCCGATGCGCCACCAGACGCTGGCGGCGTCGCGGAAGGACGGGTTGCGCTGCGGCATGTCCCGGATCACTCAGCGGGCCTGTTCGAGCTTCTGGTCGATGGCCTCGCGGGCCTTGACTGCGGGCGTCATGCCGTTTCCTTTTGCGTCAGCCGCGCGGGGTGCACCGGCATTCGTAAGTGCCGTGGCGCCTGCATTCGGCACCCTGTGGACGCCGGTTGAGTCGGGTCACGGCATTATGCCGTGTGTCGATGGAGCGGAACATGCGCGCGAGCGCTTCCGGATCGGTGCTTCACGGGTGCTCGCGCCTTGCGCGTTTCCGACGGAAGACGAGGCCTGGTCGCGCGGGGAGCGCCCGCAGGTGGACTACACAATCCGCGACCCGGTCTTGCCCCAGTAGCGGTCCTTGAGCAGCCGTTTGTAGAGCTTGCCGGTGGGCAGGCGCGGCAATTCGTCGAGAAAATCCACGCTTTTGGGGCACTTGTAGTGAGCGACGTGCTGGCGTGCGTAGGCGATGATGTCGTCCGCCAGCTCCGCACTCGGGGTGCTGCCCGCAGCCAGTTGCACCACGGCTTTCACGGCTTCGCCCATCTCGGCGTCGGGTACGCCCACTACCGCGACATCGGCGATCTTCGGGTGGAGTACCAGCGCGTCCTCGATTTCCTGCGGATAGATGTTCACGCCGCCGGAAATGATCATGAAGGTGGCACGGTCGGTGAGGTACAGATAACCCTCGGCGTCCACGTGGCCGACATCGCCCAGCGCGCTCCAGTTGGTGTGCTCGGGATGCTGGGCGGAGCGTGTCTTGGCGGCGTCGTGATAGTACTCGAACGACATTCTGGGCAGTTCGAAATAGACAATGCCGTCTTGTCCCGGGGGCAGTTCGCGACCGTCCTCGGCGCAGATGTGCAGTTTGCCAAGAATGGGCTTGCCCACGGTGCCGGGATGGGCGAGCCATTCCTCCGGAGTGCAATGGGTGAGCCCGTTGAGCTCGGTGCCCCCGTAGTATTCGTAGAGGATCGGTCCCCACCAGTCGAACATCTGGCGTTTGATGCCTTCGGGGCAGGGGGCCGCCGCATGCACCGCGACCTGATGCGACGACAGATCCAGTCCGGCGCGGTCCTGCTCCGGCATTTTCAGCATGCGGGTGAACATGGTGGGTACCCACTGGCTGTGGGTGACGCGATGGCGCGCGATGGCTTCGAGCGCGGCGCGCTCATCGAAGCGCGGCATCATCACCACGGTGCCGCCGTGGGACTGGATGCCGGTGCAGAACGACAGCGGCGCCGAGTGGTAGAGCGGCGCGGGCGAGAGGTAGACCGAATCCTGGGTGACTTTCCACAGGGCTTTTTGCAGCTTGGCCACCGGGCCCAGATCGTCCGCGATGTTGGCACCCGACAGCGGCCGCAGAATGCCCTTGGGGCGGCCGGTGGTGCCGGAACTGTAGAGCATGAACTGCCCGGCCGGCTGTTCGGCGAGAGGCTGCGCCGGATGGCGCGCGATGGCGTCTTCGTAGGATTCGTAGCCGGGCGCGCCGCCGTCGGTCATCAGCCGGGTATGACAGCGCGGCGCAAGTCCGGGCAGCGCGGCAGCGGGTTTGGCCAGATAGTGGGAGGCGACGAGCACACGGGCGTCGCAGTTGTCGAGGATGTAGCCCGCCTCCTCGCCGGTGAGGTAGCGGTTGATGGTGGTCAGGTAAAGTCCCGAGCGCAGCGCGGCCCAGATCACTTCGAAATAGCGCAGATTGTTTTCCATGAAGATCGCGACGTGATCGCCGGGGCGCAGGCCCTGGCTCCAGAACAGTTGCGCGAGCTGGTTGGAACGGTCGTCGAGCATGCGGTAGCTGAGGGTCTCGCCGCTGACGGCATGGATGGCCGCAGCCTTGTCGGGTGTGCGTTGCGCCCAGATGCCTGGATACATGGTGTTTCCTCGTGTCGAGTGAGGTGATCATTCATTGCTGTTCGAAAAATTAGCCAAGACTCCTGTCAATAACCAAACAATGGTCGTTCCCGCTCGGTGCCTGCTCCCGCACAAGCGGTGCGGGGACTCAGCATCCTAGGGTGGGTTTGCAGCATTTCCGCCGTCCGTGGGGTTTTCGTAGAGCCGCCTCCGCCGGCATGAAGGTTGTTCAGAGTTTCTGCCGCAACGGCCCGTTAATCCATCGCCAGTTCCGGTAGCTTCGACTGGAGCACTTGCGCGGCTTCCAGACCATCGATTTCGTTCCGACTCATGCCCAGCAGTTCGGTGAGCAATTCCCGGTTGTGTTCGCCGAGATAGGGCGCTTCGAGGGTCAGTTCGTCCGGAAACGCGGAGAAACGCAGCGGCATGCCGGGAATTTCTATCGCGCCGAAGCAGCGGTCCTGCACGGTGCGCACGACGCGGCGCTCCACGAAGTGGGGGTGGCGCATGGCGTCGGGGACCGAGAGCACCGGCCCGATGGCGAAGCGGGCGGTTTCGAATTTCTCCAGAATCACTTCGCGGCTGGGCTGGCGTTGCAGCCATGCCTCGATGAAATCCACCACGTCCTGATGATGGGCCATGCGCGCATCGTTGGTGGCGAAGCGGGCATCGCTGCCGTACTCGGGCCGCTCCATAAAATTGCAGAATTCCTGCCAGCGCATGGGTGGAATCACCAGCGCGTAGTATTCGTCGTCGCCGCGGCCCTTGTAGATGCCGAGCGGATGCAGCATGAAGTGGTGGGCGCCGGAGCGCCTGGGCATGAAGGCGCCGTTCGAAGCACTGTAGGCCTGGACCGCGACTTCGTGCTGGTGAAAGTAGGAGTCGATCAGGGAGATGTCGATGTGTTGGCCCTCGCCGGTGCGCTCACGGTAGAGCAGTGCGGTGCTGATGGCGGCCAGGGCATGCACCCCGGTGGTACCGTCGCCGATGGCGAGCTGGGGAAAGAGCGGCGGACCGTCGGCATGGCCGATCAGGTCCAGCACCCCGGCGTAGGCGGCAGCGATGAAGTCATAGCCGGGCTTGGTGGAGAGCGGACCGGTCTGGCCGAAACCCGAGATCGAACACATCACGATGCGGGGGTTGAGGGCCTGGACCTGCGCGTACGAAAGTCCCATGCGACCGATCACGCCGGCGGCGAAATTTTCGATCAGCACATCGCACTCGCGCACCAGATCCTCAAGAATTTTCATGCCCGCCGGTTTCTTGGGATTGACGCAAAGACTTTTCTTGCCGCGATTCTGTTGCAGAAAATACGAACTGCGCCCGTTGTTCTGGATCGGCAGATAGCGGGTCATGTCGCCGAGGGGAGCGAGTTCCACCTTGATGACCTGGGCGCCCATCTCCGCCATCAGCCGGGTCGCGGTGGGGCCGGCGACCACCTGGGTAAAGTCGAGTATCCGGTAGCCGTCCATCATATGCTGGGTTTTCATGATGATTGCCCTTGTTATTTTTGTTATTGATATCGATACAGCGTGATTGGTTCAGTGCGGGTCCATATCAGCAGTCATCATTGGCGATTGCAAGCCGCACCCGTACCACGTCGGGGGTCTCCGGCGGAGCCTCCTCGACGAAACCCAGGTTGGCGGCAAGACGGCGCATCACCTGGTTGTCGCGCATCACGTCGCCCTGGAGCTGGTGGAGTCCGCGACTGCGGGCGTAGGCGATGCTGCGCTGCATCAGCCGCTGGCCGAGCCCCTGGCCGGTGACATCGGGATGCAGCGCGATCACGAATTCCGCGTCCTCCTGATTGGCATCGATAAACATCCGCATCAGGCCGTAAACGGGCGTGCGGCCAGCGCTGCCCGGCACGGTGAGGATCAGCGTCATCTCCCGGTCGTAGTCGATCTGGGTAAAACGCGCGGCATCGATCTGCGCCAATGCGCCCGTGGCGGCGGCAAAGTGCCGGCGCACCTGGGCGGGCGAGAGGGTCGCGAAGGTCTGCCGCAGGGCCGGCTCGTCCTCGGGGCGGATCGGGCGCAGCAGCAGCTCCCGGCCGTCGGCCAGGGCCAGGGTTTCTTCCAGTTCCTGGGGGTAGGGGCGAATGGCGAGGCGCTCGGGGCCGCCATTCGCTGTGGCCGCGATCCGTACCCGCGCATCCAGGGCCAGCACGCCCTTGGTATCGGCGAGCAGCGGGTTGATGTCGAGTTCCACCACGGCGGCGAGATCCGTGATCAGTTGCGCGACCTTGATCAGGGTGAGCGCGAGCGCATCCAGATCCGCCGGCGCGCGGTCGCGGTAGCCGTGCAGCAGGCGCGCGACGCGGGTGCGGTCAATCAGGGCGCGCGCGAGCTTCATGTTGAGGGGCGGCAGTTCGAGTGACTGGTCGCGCACCACCTCGACCGCGGTGCCGCCCTGGCCGAACAGCAGCACCGGGCCGAACTGGGGGTCCTGCGTGGCGCCGACAATCAGCTCCCAACTGTCCCGGCGCACCGCCATGGGCTCCACCATGAAGCCGTCGATATGCGCCTCGGGGCGCAGTGCGCGCACGCGCTCCAGCATGGCCGCCGCTTCCGCCGCCACGGTTTCGGGGCGGCTCAGGTCGAGCACCACGCCGCCGACATCGGATTTGTGCTGAATCTGCGCCGAGACGATCTTGAGCGCGACCTTGCCGCCCAGCTCCCGCGCGACCTCGCCCGCGGCCGCCGGGGTGGACCCGATGCGTCCGCCGACCGTGGGGATACCGTAGGCCGTGAGCAGCGCCCTTACCTCGGGAGGGGTGAGCCAGTCGCGGCCGTCGGCGAGCGCCGCCGCGATCAGTTGGCGCGCCCCGGCCAGGTCGGGAACGAAGGCCTCGGGCACCGACGGCGGCACCTGGGTGAGCAGCGCTTGGCTGCGCCGGTACTCGATCAGGTACATGAAGGCGCGCACCGCCTGTTCCGGCGTCGCGTAGCTGGGGATGCCGGCGGCGGCAAACAGCTTGCGCGCCGGCTCGGCCTTGGCGGCGCCCACCCAGCTCGTCACCAGCATGGGCTCGGTGCGCTCGCCCCAGCCCCGGATCAGCGCGCTGGCCGCCTCCTCGCTGGAAGCGATGGCGGTGGGGCAGTTGAGCGCCAGTACCGCATCGACGCCCGGGTCGGCGGCGAGCGCGGCGGCGGCGTGGACGTAACGTGCGCCGGGGGCGTCGCCCACGATGTCCACCGGATTGCCATGGGACCAGGTCGCAGGCAGCTTGGCGTTCAGCGCCGCCAGCGTTTCCGGGGCGAGTTCGGCGAGCGTGCCGCCCTGTTCGATCAGGGCGTCGGTGGCGAGCACGCCGATGCCGCCGCCGTTGGTGAGAATGGCGACGCGCGGCCCGCGCGG
>JBFXFL010000006.1:0-57403 GCA_050179115.1 Porticoccaceae bacterium
TCCCGGTGGCAATGGGAGCATCGGGAAGTCCGCCGGCAGTGGGCTGATGCCGAAGTAAAAGGGGAGGCAGGCCAGGGTGTCTCTGCATCCGGCCTGCCAGAGAAAGTGCTCCCAGCGGTGAGCGGCGTAGGCGCCCGGGTTGGCGCGGATGCTGGCCCACCAGTCGGCAGCCAGGAGGCTGGTCCAGTCGCGCCGATGCATCACGCCGATAATCGGGTTGTCGGAGAAGGCGCCCAAGCGGTCGACCCGGTCAGGGCCGTAGAGGGCCAGCATCGCGGCCAATCGGTTGGTGTCCATGCCGGCAGCAGTGAGTGCCGGTGTGCGGAACTGCCCGCCATGATGCTGGATGCCGGCGAGATCGAAGATCATGAGCTGATAGATCGGTCCCTGGATGGAGGGTTCGCTGAAATCAGTTGCGCCATGTTTGAATGCGGTCCCGGCAAGTTGAGTTAATGCCAGCACGCCGCCGAACCAGAGTCCGGTCCGCCCGAGGGCGTTCCACCGGCCGCGGGCGCGGCTCGCCATCCCCATGGTGGCCGCGAGGATAGGGATGACCACGACCATTTGTTGCCTGAGCAGGGTGGCGGCCGCGATCGCCAGGGCGCCGGCGATCAGCGCCCCGCCGTGGGGAGATGACCCGCGACCGGGGATTACCAGCAGGAATGCCAGTGCGGCCAGATGCGCCGCCAGCACGTCCTTCCACACAATACCGTTGTAGAAAAAGCTGACCGGAAACAGGAACCAGACCAGCAGTGCTGCCCAAGGGCGCCAGCCGCCGCGCTCCGCGAGCAGGCGGTAGAGCCGCCAGGCGCAGGCGCTCCAGACGCCGACGTTGAGCACCAGCAATCCGCCGAGCCCCAGCGGGGAACCTTGCATGACCGCCACCAGCCACGACATGGCGGGCGGCTGGTTGGACCGGTAGTCCCGACTCAGGCCATCCCGAAGCTGCAACAGGGTGTCGACCGACATGTGGCCGGGCCAGTGCAGCGACACCGTGAGCAGGGCGCCCGCGAAAATCAGCAGTGCCGCGACGAGGTCGGTGCGGGGCGCGGTGTTGGAAACCCTTCGAACCTTGTCCATAGCGGTGGCTCTGTCCTGCGCTGGCAATGGAGCGGTGCGGTGCGCGCGGTGCCGCCGCTAGGATCGCGGGCTCGCGACCGAACCTTCGAGGCTGAGCACGGTAAAGACATCGTCAGCGATCGCGGGTGAGCAACGGGATCCGCAACCAATGCGACCAGACCGGATTGATGCTGTACCGCACGGATTGTCTATCGCCACCCTTGGCCGCAGTCTCAACTCGTCGTCCCGGATTTCAATGATGCCCGGTTCAGAAAGATGATGCTTGAATAGCTGGGGGTACGCCAGCCGCCGTTCCACATCCGTTCCGACTCGACGTCGCCGCCACCCTTAGTGTGCTAGCATCAAACCCCGTTCAGACAGAAACAGGGGCACGGACATGCTTGAAACGATCGCGATAATTCTGCTGATCCTGTGGGCGTTGGGACTGGTATCTTCCTACACCATAGGCGGTTTGATCCACCTGCTGCTGGTCGTAGCCGTTATAGTCATTCTGATCCGGATCATTCAAGGCAGGAGGCTCTGATCTTTCCGAATCGAGCTCCACGGGAAGGGCCTCCCGAATCGGGGCTCAGCCGTTACTGCAAGGGGAAGACAAGATGAACATACAAAGGATTGCAGGGATCCTGCTGATCGTTGCCGGTGCTCTGGGGCTCGCCTATGGCGGCTTCAGCTACACCAAGGAGAAACACACCGCCGACGTAGGCCCGTTACATTTGTCGGTGGACGAAAAGGAGCAGGTCAATGTCCCGGTATGGGCTGGCGTGGGGGCAATCCTTGTGGGCGGGCTCCTGCTGGTCGTGGGCAGGAAAAGCTAGGCTGATCTGCTTCCATGATCCTTCGACGGAGCTCAGGGGGGCTCTGTCGAAGGATCGAGGGCATTGATCAGGGGTTTCCTGGAGGAAAACAGGGGATTTCTCTTGCTCCGCCGGACTCCCGTTGCCGCGACCTGGGTTCCCCGGGTTCCCCGAGCCCGTCTTTGTTGCCCCGCGCTGGCCCCAATTCAGCCGCTCTCGTGTGGCGCGTCGATCAACAGCGGATTGTCGTGTTCGAGCGCCACGCCCAGCGTTGCGCAGTAGCGGGTCAGATTCACCCGCGCGCAAGCGTCGCCGTCGCGTGCCGAACCCGGGCGAGCCAACCCGCAATCCTCCAGCCATTGCACCAGCAGCGCCTGTTCACGTCGTTCGGCGCTCAGCTCCTCGGCCAGCAGGCGCTGTTTTTCGGGCGCGGCAATGCCCACCGAGCGCCGCCGTGCGCGCAGTGGCCGCAGCACCCGGACTTGCCAGTCTTCGATTGTTGCCGCTGCCGCCGCCAGGCCCTGAGCGTCCAGCGCAATGCCGCGCCTGCCGGTCCAGCAGCAGAACAACAGTAGGTTGACGTTGGCGCCGGCGTCGTCCTGGAGTCGCAGACAGTATTCGGCGACCCGGGGCCGGGAATACAGTGCGAGGGAAAACGCCCAGAATTCGTCCGCCAAGGCTCCGCCCATCGCCCATCAATCGCTGCGACGAAACAACAGGTCCAGCACCCGATGGCCGAGGCGTTCACCACGGCGCTCGAATTTGGTGGCCGGGCGAAACGCCGGGCGTTCCACAAAGGGCGTGCCGAGATTCACCAAGCCCGGGTCGGCGCCGAGCACCTCGAGCATGTGTTCCGCGTACGGCTCCCAGTCGGTGGCCAGATGCAGCAGACCCTCGGGCGCGAGCTTGGCGCGCAGCCGGCGCACCAGGGATGGCTGTACCAAACGTCGTTTGTGATGTTTTTTCTTGGGCCAGGGATCGGGAAAATAGATCTGAATCCGCGCCAGACTCCCGTCGGGAATGCATTCGTCCAGCACATCCTCGGCGTCGGCCAGGTAGATGCGCAGGTTTTTCAGCGCCCGTTGCGCCGCGCCGTGGGCCAGGCGTCCGGCGCCGGGCGGATGCACCTCGACGCCGACAAAATCGGTATTTGGGTCGGCTTCCGCCATGGCGAGCAGGGAGTCGCCCATGCCGAAGCCGATCTCCAGCACCACCGGGCCGTGCCGTCCGAATACATCAGGCCAGTTCACCCGGCCATCCGCGAGGCGTAACCGGCAGTTCGGCCAGTCTTCGTCGAGGCCGCGGCGCTGCGCGTCGGTCATGCGTCCGGCACGCACCACATAGCTGCGGATCGCCCGCTCCCGGCGTTCGGGGAGAATGCTGGATACGTCGTTGCCGCTCACGGTCGCGCCTCCCGCCAGCAGCGCGCGACATGGCAAGCCAGCGCGCCCCAGCCCAAGAGGAAGAGCAGGCCGCCGAGCGGCGTGATGGCGCCAAGCCAGGTCCGTCCGGTGACCGCCAGCAAATACAGACTGCCGGAAAACAGGAGGATGCCGGCTCCCAGGCACCAGCCTGCCAGGCGCAGCGTTCGCAGCTGCCGCGCGGCGGGCAGCAGACCCAGCACCAGCAACGCCGCGGTATGGAACATCTGATAATGAACGGCCGTCTGCCAGATCGAGAGCTCCGCGGGCGTCAGGGAATTCTTCAGTGCGTGGGCACCGAAGGCTCCCAGCAACACCGTCAGGAAACCGCTGACCGCCGCGGACAAAAATATTCCTGGATTCACGATGATCTCTCGCAGACACGGACCCCAACCAAACAGGCGTGGATCAGAGATAAACCGACGCAGGCCGAAAATAAAAAAGCCGCGCCGGGCGCGGCTTTTTCTCCCTGGCGACGCGGCGGCATCAGGTTTGGGGTTCGATCAGTCCGCGTACTTTTTTCATCGCGCTCTGCTCAAGCTGCCGAATCCGCTCGGCCGAAACCGCGTATTTGGCCGCAAGGTCATGCAGCGTGACTTTTTCGTCGCTCAACCAGCGCTGCTGGATGATGTCGCGACTGCGTTCGTCCAGTCCCGCTACCGCGGCATTCAGGCGACCGTAGTGAACCTCTTCCCAGTCGGACTGTTCGAGCTGCCGCGCCGGGTCGCCGCTGTGATCCTCAAGGTATTGAGCCGGAACCAGGTAGGCGGAGTCTTCGTCCTCGTCGACCGACAGGTCAAACGCCGCGTCACGCGCAGACAGCCGCTGCTCCATCTCGCGTACCTGCTTGATCTCGACGCCCAGGTCGGCCGCCACCGCCGCCGCTTCTTCGTTGTTGAGCCAGCCCAGACGCTTCTTGCTGCCGCGCAGGTTGAAGAACAGCTTGCGCTGCGCCTTGGTGGTGGCGACCTTGACGATGCGCCAGTTGCGCAGGACATATTCGTGAATCTCAGCCTTGATCCAGTGCACCGCAAAGGAGATCAGGCGCACGCCCTTGCTGGGGTCGAAACGCTTGACCGCCTTCATCAGGCCGACGTTGCCTTCCTGGATGATATCCGCCAGCGGCAGGCCGTAGCCGGCATAGGAGCGCGCGATATGCACCACGAACCGCAAGTGCGACAACACCAGATCCCGCGCGGCATCCAGATCGTTGTGGTGATACAGCCGCTCGGCCAGTTCCCGCTCCTGCTCCGCGGACAGCACCGAAATCGCGCTCACGCTATTCACATACGCGGCGATATTGCCGCCCGGGATCAGCGGATTCACAACTTGCAGACTTTTACCCATAACGGCCTCGCGAATTCAGGGGGGTATTCTAACACTGGAAAATTGGACGGCAATCGCCAATGAAAGTTCAAGGCTGTTTTGTTTATCCTTATAAATCAAGGCTCTATTTCTCTCATCTGGAGGCCAGCCGCGAGCCGGGCGCCCAGGGCGCCGAGCGCACCGGCGGCGATCGCCAGCGCGAACGATTCCACCACACCCAGCCGCGCCAGGCCCCACTGGCTCTGGTACAGGGCGGCCAGTCGGTCCACCGGATCATGCAACCACCAACGACCGGCAGCGACCATGATGCAGGACAGAATTCCGCCGCCCAGGCCGTACCAGAACCCCATGTAGAGGAACGGCCGGCGCGCAAAGGCATCGGTGCCGCCGACCAGTTTGACCACCAGAATTTCCTCGCGGCAGTTTTCGATGGCCAGCCGGATGGTATTTCCCACGATCAACAATACTCCCAGTGCGAGCACGGTCGCGAGGGCCAGGGCGGCTTGCCGGCCGATAGTGGCGATGGCATTTGCCCGCGCGACCCACTGGGTATCGATCTGCACCGCCTCGACCGACGGCAGTTTCGCAAACTCGTCCGCCAGAGCAGTCAGCGCAGCGGCGCTGGGCTGATCCCGCGCCGTCACCACTATCACGGGCGGCAGGGGGTTATGGTCCAGCAGATCCAGAGCATCGCCGAAGCCCGAGCTCGCCTTGAATTCGCTGAGTCCCTGTTCCGCAGAAATGAACTGCACGGCGCTCACCCCCCCATGTTCCCGCAGTTGCGCGAGGAGCCCATCAATTGCCTTGGGAGTCGCATCCAGGTGCAAATAAAGGGTGAGGCGGTTGCCCGCATCCAGTCCCCCGGCCAGCTGTTGCAAGCTCGCCACCACCAGATAGAGGCTGGTCGGAAGCGCCAGCGCAATCGCGATGACCAACACCGTCATCAGGCTTTGCACCGGCGCGGCCGCGAGCCGGATAAAACTCTGCGCTGCTGTTTCGCGGTGGTGACGCACGCCGGCCATGAACCGATCGCCAAGGCTCAGGCGGCGCGCGCTGGCCCCGGGCTGCGGGGGTCGGATCCCGCTGTGGCGCGCCGGACGCGTGGCGCGCGCCGGACCCCGGTCAGTCCGCTGCATCAGCCTCACTCCCGGCGACCAGGCGGCCGTTCCTGAGTTGCAACTGCCGCCGCCCCATCGCCTCGATGAGGCCGACAGCGTGGGTCGCAATCAGCACGGTCACGCCGAGGTCGCTGAAATCGCGAAACAATTTCATGATTTCCATGGACAGTTCGGGGTCGAGGTTGCCGGTGGGCTCGTCCGCCAGCAGGATGCGGGGCGTGTGCACCACGGCGCGCGCGATGCCCACCCGCTGCTGTTCCCCGCTCGACAACTCGAGCGGCTTGCGGTGCTCCCGATCCAGCAAGCCCACCTTGTCGAGTGCGGCGCGCACCCGCCGCGCGACGTCGCTCGCACGATAGCCGGACACCCGCAGCGGCAGGGCGACATTGTCGTGAATGCTGCGATCGAGCAGCAGATGGTGGTTCTGAAACACGACGCCGATGTTGCGGCGGTAATGGGGAATCTGGCTCCGGTGCAGACGCCCCAGGCTGCGACCGTTGATCAGGATCTGGCCCTGGGTCGGTTGCTCCAGCAGCATGATCAGGCGCAGCAATGAGCTCTTGCCGGCGCCGGAATGGCCGGTGAGGAAGGCGAATTCGCCGGCGCCCAGCGCGAAACTCACCCCGCTCAGGGCATCGTGGCCGCCGGGATAGCGTTTACAGACCTGATCGAACCGGATCATCTAGCCGACGTTGTCCTCGGTCGCAAGCAGAGCGTCGACAAAGAGTTCGGCATCGAACGGTTGCAGGTCGTCGATACCTTCGCCCAGACCCACATAGCGAATGGGCACGCCGAACTCCCGGCACAGCGCAAAAATCACCCCGCCCTTGGCCGTGCCATCCAGCTTGGTGAGCGCGATGCCCGTCACCGCGACGGCGGCGCTGAACTGGCGCATCTGGACCACCGCGTTCTGTCCGGTGCCGGCATCCAGGACCAGCAGGGTTTCGTGGGGCGCGTCGGGGTCGAGCTTGGCCATCACCCGGCGGACCTTGGTCAATTCCGCCATGAGATTGTCCTTGGTATGCAGACGCCCGGCGGTATCGGCGATCACCACATCCAGCTGCCGCGCCTGGGCCGACTGAATGGCGTCGAAAATAACGGAGGCGCTGTCGGCGCCCGTGCCCTGGGAAACCACTGGCACACGATTGCGATCGCCCCAGGCCTGCAACTGCTCGACTGCGGCGGCGCGGAAGGTGTCACCGGCGGCCAGTATCAGTGCGCGACCCTCGGATTGCAGGCGGTGCGCCAGCTTGCCGATGGTGGTGGTCTTGCCGACGCCGTTGACACCCACTACCAGTATCACAAAGGGTTTCTGATGGTCGATCACCAGCGGACGCTGACAGGGTTCGAGCAGCTCCACCAGCAGCGTCCGCAGCTCGCCGCGCAGCGCCTGGGCGTCGCCCAGGTTGCGCCGCTTGACCCGCGCGGTGAGTTCGGCGATCACCGAACTGGCGGTTTCGACGCCCATATCGGCCATCAATAGACTGGTTTCGAGCTCTTCATAGAGCTCGGCGTCGATGGCCTTGCGGCCGAGCAGCAGATTGCCCAGGCCCGCGCCGGTGCGGGCCAGGGCGCGCCGGAACAGCCCCCGCCGCACGGGTTCCTCGACCGGTGCCGGCGCTGCGACTGGCGCGGGTTTTTCGATCACCACCGCGGGCACCGCCAATCCGGTCTCGTCCGCTACGGCAGTCGGGTCCGCAACGTTCGGCTGCGGAGCCGATGCTGGCGCCGACGGCGGGACAGAAGCTTCCTCGTGCACCTTGCGGCGGCGAAACAGCGAAAACAGACCGCCCCGATCCGGCGATTTTTGTGCTGCGGTTTCGTCGCTTGTCATGAGTTTGGGCGGCTGGAATGGGGGCCGTGTATGCTACCACTCCCCACCGAGCCAGGAGCACGCGCGTGCCGCAGCACTTTCGCGGCAGATCGGGCGGCAGATCGGGCGGCCCTGCCCGCGACGACACCGGTATCGTCCGCATCATCGCCGGGCGCTGGCGCGGCCGGAGGCTCGTGTTTCCGGCGCAGCCGGGATTGCGCCCCACGGGCGATCGCCTGCGCGAGACCCTGTTCAATTGGTTGCAGCCGCTGCTGCCGGATGCCCGCTGCCTGGATCTGTTTGCCGGCTCCGGCGCATTGGGCCTGGAAGCGGCTTCCAGGGGTGCGGCGCTGGTCAGCCTGATCGAATCCAGTGCCGCGGCGGCACAGGCACTGCGCGATAACTGCGCGCGGCTGGAAGCCGATGGGGTAGAGGTGATCAACACCGATGCCTTGGCCTGGCTGGCGCGACGATCGCCACCGCCCGATCCCTACACCATCGCCTTTCTCGACCCGCCTTTTGCGAGTGACCTGCTCCGGCGCGCGATCCCGGCGCTCGAAGCCTCCGGAGTGCTGGCCGCGCCCGCGTGGGTTTATCTCGAAACCGCACGCGGACAGGCCATTTCGGAGTTGCCGCCAAACTGGCATTTACACCGCGAAAAGTGTTCCGGAGACGTCTGTTGCCGGCTGTTTCGGCGCGCTCCTGGTGCGATTGAGGGGGCTGGGTAAATTGTTTACCATGCCCCACCTCGCGCGGAGTCCGCCATGAAAATCGTCGTCTATCCGGGCACTTTCGACCCCATTACCAACGGCCATGTGGATCTGGTGGAGCGTGCCTGTCGCATGTTCGATCGGGTGGTGCTCGCCATCGCGAGCAGTGAGCGCAAAGGTCCTCTGTTTTCATTGCATGAGCGCATCGATCTCGCCAATGCCGCGCTGGCTCATGTCAAAAATGTCGAGGTGCGCGGATTCGACTATCTGCTGGTGAATTTCGTGCGCGACTGCGGCGCCTGCGCGGTGATTCGCGGGCTGCGCGCCGTGTCGGATTTTGAGTACGAATTCCAGCTCGCGAACATGAATCGCGCGCTGGCGCCGGACGTGGAGAGCGTGTTCCTCACGCCTTCCGAAAGACTCTCCTACATTTCGTCGTCGCTGGTGCGCGAAATCGCTTCCCTGCGCGGCGACATCACGCCCTTCGTCCCCCCGGTGGTGGCGGCCGCCCTGAAAACGCGCTTCGTCTGACCCGAGCTCAGCGCTGACAGCGGGTGCAGTAGACGGTGGTGCGCTGACCGAGCCGCACTTCCCGCAGCAGGCTCCCGCATTTTTTGCACGGTTCGCCGGCGCGACCGTAGACCTGCAACTGTTGGCGAAAATACCCGGGTTTGCCATCGCCGCCGACAAAGTTCCGCAGCGTGGTGCCACCCTGGCGGATCGCGGCGCCCAGCACCGACCTGGTCATCGCCACGACGGCTTCATAGCGCGACCGCGCAATGCGGCCCGCTGCGCGCAAAGGATGCAGTCCACTCAGGAACAGGATTTCGTTGGCGTAGATATTGCCGATGCCGACCACGACCTGACTGTCCATCAGGAAGCTCTTTACCGGCACCCGGCGCCCGCGCGAGCGGTCGTAAAGATAGTCGGCGTCGAAAGGTTCGCCCAGGGGTTCCGGCCCGAGATTGCACAGCAGCGGATGTGCAAACGGATCGCCGGTCAACCACAGCACCGCCCCGAAACGGCGCGGGTCGGTAAAGCGCAAGACACCGCCATCATGGAGCAGCAGATCGAGGTGATCATGGGGACCCGCGGCGAGCCTGGGCGCGACCATGCGCAAGCTGCCGGACATGCCCAGATGCAGCAGCAGGTGGCCATGGTCGAGGGCAAGGAGCAGGTATTTCCCGCGGCGCTGGCCGCCATGGATGTACTGGCCGGGCAGCAGGTCCGGCAACTCCGCGGGCACCGGCCAGCGCAGCGTCGGCTGGCGCACCCGCAAGGCCGCAACGCGGCGCCCCTCCAGATGAGGCAGGATGCCGCGCAGGGTGGTTTCGACTTCCGGAAGCTCAGGCAGTGGACTGGCCTCGCATCGGTGCTGTTGACGAGGTTGGATCAGGTGGTCGGCAACGTTTCACCAAGACCTCAGCGCCGGGACACAAAAAAGCCCGGGGGTGCCGGGCTTCGTCTGCGACCCATGCCGGCGGGCGCTTACTTGATCTTGGCTTCCTTGTAGATCACATGCTGGCGCACGACCGGATCGTATTTCTTCATTTCGATCTTTTCGGGCTTGGTGCGCTTGTTCTTGCTCGTGGTGTAGTAGTGCCCGGTGCCCGCGCTGGACACCAGCTTGATCAGGTCGCGATTCGATTTGGCCATGCTGCCTCCTAGACCCTGTTGCCGCTGGCACGGAGGTCCGCAAGCACCTGCTCGATACCCAGTCGGTCGATGATCCGCAATCCCTTGGTGGATACGCGGAGCTTCACAAAACGCCGTTGGGACTCGACCCAGAATCTGTGGGTGTGCAGATTCGGTTCGAACCGGCGTCGCGTTCTGTTCTTGGCGTGGGAAACGTTATTTCCCACCATCGGGCGCTTGCCCGTGACCTGACACACTTTTGACATAACCGCCTCTGAAATCGGCGCTGTGACGCCGGCCGCGCGAGAAGGCGCGCTTTATACCAAAGCGGGGGGGCTAAAGCAAACCGGCGACCCTCACAGCAGACCGCGCTCGGCGAGGGACACCACCTCCCCGGCGCCCACCACGAAGTGGTCGAGCAGGCGCACATCGACCAGCGCCAGTGCTTCCCGCAGCCGGGCGGTGATGCGGCGGTCGTCGGCGCTCGGCTCCGCCACGCCGGAGGGATGATTGTGGCCGACGATCAGCGCCGCGGCATTATGAAAGAGGGCGCGCCGCACCACCTCGCGCGGATGGACACTGGCGCCGTCGATGGTGCCCTGAAACAGATCCTCGGTGGCGATCAGACGATGTCGGGTGTCGAGAAACAGCACGACAAAGATTTCGCGCGAATGTCCACTCAAGTGCGCCTGCAAATACTGGGCGACGCCCGCGGGTGCCGTAAACGCATCGCCGCGCTCCAGTTGGGCACTGAAGTAGCGGCGCGCCAGTTCGAGCACGGCCTGCAACTGCACATATTTGGCGGGGCCGAGCCCCTTGCCGGCACAGAAACCCTGTTGGTCCGCCGCGAGCAGCGCGGCCAGACCGCCGAACTGGCCCAGGAGCTCCCGCGCCAGATCCACCGCGCTCTTGCCCGCGTGCCCGGTGCGCAGAAAAATGGCGAGCAACTCGGCATCGGACAGCGCCCGCGCCCCGCGCTCCAGAAGCTTTTCCCGTGGCCGTTCGCCCGCCGGCCAATGCCGAATCGCCATCCTGACCTCCATGTCCGGTAAAATCCCTGCTCGGTGCTATCTTACGCATTCACCAGCAATAAAGGGACGGCATGGGGACTCTCGCCAACAAACGCGTGGTACTGGGCGTCACCGGCGGCATCGCGGCCTACAAAAGCGCCGAACTGCTGCGCCGGCTGCAGACCGCCGGCGCGGAAGTGCGGGTGGTGATGACCGCCGCCGCCACCGAGTTCGTCACGCCGCTTACCTTTCAGGCACTGTCCGGCCATCCCGTCCATCTGGATCTGCTCGATCCCGCCGCCGAGGCGGCGATGGGTCACATCGCCCTTGCCCGCTGGGCGGACGTCATTCTGGTGGCGCCGGCGAGCGCGGATTTCATCGCCCGTTTGGCGCAGGGTGAGGGTGGCGATCTGCTGACCACGCTCTGTCTCGCCAGCATCGGGCCGGTGGCGGTGGCGCCGGCGATGAACCAGGCCATGTGGGCAAAACCTGCAACCGCCGCCAATGTACGCACCCTGCGCGACCGCGGCATCCGCGTGTTCGGGCCGGCGGCGGGCTATCAGGCCTGTGGCGACGTTGGCGCGGGACGCATGGAGGAGCCCGACATGCTGGTGCTTGGCGTGGCGGAACTCTTCGCGACCGGAACCCTGGAGGGCCGCAAGGTGGTGATCACCGCGGGGCCCACGCAGGAGGCCATCGACCCGGTGCGCTATCTGTCCAATCACAGCTCCGGCAAGATGGGTTACGCCCTCGCCGAAGCGGCCCGCGAGGCGGGCGCCGATACGGTGCTCATCAGCGGTCCGGTGGCGCTGACGGTTCCGGCCCGGGTGCGCTGCGTCAAGGTCACCAGTGCCGCCGAGATGCTCGCCGCCAGCCTGGCTGAAGTTGCCGATGCCGATCTGTTCATCGCCGCCGCCGCAGTCGCGGATTACCGGCCCCGCACGGTTGCCAGCCAGAAAATCAAGAAATCCCGGGAAACCCTGACCATCGAACTCGAACCCAATCCGGATATCGTCGCCACGGTGGCGATGCTGCCCGAGCGCCCCTTTGTGGTCGGGTTCGCCGCGGAGACGGAAAATCTCCTCGACAATGCGCGCTCCAAGCTGCTCCGCAAGGGACTTGACCTGGTGATCGCCAACGACGTGTCGGATACGGCGATCGGTTTCGGCAGCGACGATAATCAGGTGCTGTTGATTTCCGCGCTCGAAACCCTGCGCCCGCCGCGGATGAACAAATCTCCCCTGGCGCGCCTGTTGATCGACCATATCGCTGCCCTGATGCGCACCGGCGGCACCGGCTACCCGGCACCCGAACGGGAGATTCTGGTTTGACCGGCGTCATCCACAGCCTGGTCAGCCTGCTCAAGCGCCCGGACTTTCTGTTGGCAGCGGTGGTGTTGCTCGCGGTGCCATTGCCGGTCGGCAACTGGCTGCGCGCAGCCCTGGTGACCGAACCCCAGGCGGCTGCCGCCGCACACACCGCCCATGCCACGGCCGATGTTGCCGCCGCGGCTGTTGCCGATGCGGTTGCGCGCTGGCGCATCACGCTGTCCACGATCGCCGCCCGGGACAGTACGCGCGCGGCGCTGGCGGCCGCCGGTACCAATACCGCCAGGTTGCAGTTGGCTACTGAATTTCCCGACGCCATTGAGGTGATCGCGACGGCCCGGGCCGAGTTCCTGCCGGCCACAGCATTCGTCGCCCAGCAGTTGGTACGCAACGCGCTTTCGGGCACCGCGTTTGCGATTACCGCCCTGAAGCCGGACGCCACCCAGTGGCAGCTCATCCTGGCCGCGCAGATCCCCGACACCGGGCAGCCGCGCGGCGCCCTCCTGGTCGTGCTCCCCATGACGGCGCTTGAGCGCGCGGTCGTGTTCGATCAGTCGCGCAGTCAGTTGACGCTCGTCCAGCAGTCGCCAGGCGTTGCACCACAGGCCATCATGACCCTGGGATCCGGCACGCAGGCCCCGGTCATGGCTCCGATCCCCCATATTCCCGGCTGGCAGGCGTCGGTCCGGTTATCGGACAGCGCAGCGGCGGAACACGCAGCTCCCGGGCTGGCGCTCGCGGCCACGCTCATCCCCTGGTTAGTCGCCATCGCCGCGTTGGTCGTCTGCGGGCGCTCACTGATGCGACGCGGCGTGGCCCGCACCCCACCACCGGATCCTGCCACAGTACCATCCGGGGTGCGCCGCACGGCCGTCATCACTGCGCGGGAACTGGACCCTGCTGCTCCACCGCCGCCCCCCGCGCAGGATTCGCCGGCGCCCGCGCCGCAGCCGGGAACCAAGCCCCAGGCGGCCAGCACCGCTACCGTCGAAGCTGCGGGTGTCCCAGCCACGGAACCCGAGGCCTTCGCGCCAGTTGTCTTTCGCGATTACGACATTCGTGGCGCAAGCGGGAACCACATTTCCCCCGCCTTCGCGAACGCGCTGGGCAAAACCCTGGGCAGCCGGGTGCGGGATCGCGCTGGCTGTCGCGTCGCAGTGGGCCGCGACGGTCGCATCAGCAGCCCCACGCTCTGCGCTGCCCTGATCGACGGTCTGCTCGCCACCGGTTGCGAGGTCGTTGACGTGGGGATGGTGCCCACGCCGGTGTTGTACTTCGCCGCCGGGCGTCTCCAGGCCATTGATGCGGCGGTCATGGTGACGGCGAGCCACAATCCCGCCGGCGACAACGGCTTCAAGATCATGCTTGGCCGCGATGTGCTGCAGGGCGAAGCCTTGCAGGAACTGCGTAGAGGCATGCTGGCGCGTGATTGGCGCGAAGGGACGGGGATTCATTCGTCAGCCGATGTGCGCGATGACTACATCAACGCGGTGCTCAGCGACATCAAGACGCGGACTCCGCTGTCCGTGGTGATCGATTGCGGTAACGGGGTCGCCGGCGACATCACACCGCGCCTGCTGGAGGCGCTGGGCTGCAATCCCATCCCGCTCTACTGCGACATCGACGGGACCTTTCCGCAGCACCCCCCAGACCCTACCCGTCCGGCCAATCTGGAGGACTTGCGAAAGGTGGTCGCCGGCACCGGAGCGGATCTGGGCATTGCCCTCGATGGCGATGGCGATCGCCTGGTGGCGGTGAGCGGCAGCGGCCGCATCGTCTGGCCGGACGAACTGCTGATGATCTTTGCGCGCGACATTCTGCCCAGCCACTCCGGCGCCGATGTGGTGTTTGATGTCAAATCGACACGCCGGTTGACCAACCTGGTCAACGGTTACGGCGGACGGGCCGTCATGCACCGCACCGGCCACTCCCATATCCGCGCGAAAGTCGCCGAGCTGAAAGCGCCCCTCGGCGGGGAATTCAGTGGTCATATCTTTTTTGGCGATCGCTGGTTTGGATTCGACGACGCACTCTATGCCGCGGCGCGTCTGATCGAGATACTGAGTCGCCGTGAGCAGAGCCTGGACAGCGTGCTCGCCGCTTTCGAAACCTCCGTTGCCACGGCTGAAATTCGCCTGCCGGTGAGCGAAGCGGACAAGTTCGCCCTGATCGAACGCATCCGGGCTGCGGCTACTTTCGATGATGCCGAAATCAACGCAATCGATGGGTTGCGGGTGGAATTCGCCGCTGGCTGGGGACTGATTCGGGCCTCCAATACCGAATCCGCCGTTTCGATGCGCTTCGAGGCGGACGATGCGCAGCAATTGGGAGCCATCCAGCAGCGGTTCCGCACCCTGCTTGAAGCGGTCGCCCCTGAGCTTGCCGATAAATTCTGACATCCATTCACTGACCCGCGGTGGTTTCGATATGCCCCTATCCCGTGAACGAAAGTCCCGTGACCGGAAGTCCCGAGAACAGAAGGATGTCCCCTTGGCCGGCGACCGCGCCAGGGACATCGCCCGGGTGCTCACCGAAGCCTTGCCCTATATTCAGAAATTCACCGGCAAAACGGTGGTCGTCAAATTCGGCGGCAACGCCATGGTGGACGAAAATCTCAAGCGCAGCTTCGCCCGCGACATCGTGCTGATGCGGCTGGTCGGCATCAATCCGGTGGTGGTGCACGGTGGCGGTCCCCAGATCGGCAAGCTGCTGGGACAGCTCGGGATCGAGTCCAGTTTCGTGGACGGCATGCGCGTCACCGACAGCAAAACCATGGACGTGGTGGAGATGGTGCTGGGCGCCGCAGTGAACAAGGAAATCGTGGGCCTCATCAACGACGCCGGCGGGCGCGCGGTGGGTATCACCGGCAAGGACGGCGGGCTGATTCAGGCCACCAAACTGATGGTCACCCGCAAGACCCCCGACATGGAAGCCCCCGAGATCATCGACATCGGTCATGTCGGTGAAGTATCGGCGATCAACACCGATGTCATCGATATGCTCACCCGGGGCGGCTTTATCCCGGTGATTGCGCCCATCGGCGCCGGGCCTGGCGGCGCGTCCTACAATATCAACGCGGATCTGGTCGCCGGCAAGCTGGCGGAAGTGATGGGCGCGGAAAAGCTCATGCTCCTCACCGATGTCCCGGGTCTGCTCGACGCCGACGGCAAGGTGCTGACCGGACTGTCGCCGAGTGAAGTGGAAGATCTGATCGACGCAGGCGTGATTTACGGCGGCATGTTGCCGAAGATTCGCTGCGCCCTGGCGGCGGTCGCCAATTCCGTGACCAGCGCGCACATCGTTGACGGTCGGGTCGAGCATGCCGTGCTGCTCGAGATTTTTACCGACATCGGCGTCGGTACACTGATCACCAGCGCCATCGCCGCATCCGCATGACGCGGGTGAATCGCAACTCCGGCCGCCGCCAGGAAATTCTCGAAGCCCTGGCCAACATGTTGCACGCGACACCGGGCGGAAAAATTACGACGGCCGCGCTGGCGCGGGAGCTAGGGGTTTCCGAAGCGGCCCTGTACCGGCATTTTCCCAGCAAGGCCAGGATGCTCGAAGGTCTCCTCGAATTTACCGAGGAAACCCTGTTCACGCGCATCCGGATAATCCTCGATGAAGTGCCGGGAGCAATGGACCGCCTGCATCAGATCGCTTCATTGGTGCTGGTGTTCGCCGAACGCAACCCCGGTATTGCGCCTTTGCTGACCGGCGACGCCCTGACCGGTGAAACCGCGCGGCTGCGTGAGCGCGTCGGTCAGTTGTACGACCGTCTGGAAACCCAGCTCCGGCAGATCCTGCGCGAAGGCGAACTGCGCGAGCAGTTGCGGACCATCCTTACCCCATCCGCAACGGCGGAATGCGTATTGGCTCTGATGGAGGGCAAGCTGCGGCAGTTCGTGCGTTCGGACTTCGCCCGCCGGCCTACCGAGCACTGGCCGGAGCAGTGGCAGGCACTGGCGCCGGCGCTGTTTGCGCCGCCGCGGCAGCCGCTGCCGGATGAGCATTTTTCAACTCCGTGAAGCGTGCGGTGTACTCCGCGTAGAGTTGCTCGATCTCGGTGTGCTGAAGCTCGTGTTCGGCCAGACGCTTGCGGGCCAGCTCCAGCTTCTGATTCAGACCTTTTAGTTCTTCGAGGAGCTTGGCGGGCACCGGTTTGCCGCCGCGCTGCGCGTCGGCGGCGCTGTCCTCCGTCGCCACGCGCTGACGCTCGATCTCCTCGATGCGCACTTTGTCGATGCCGATTTCGCGTTCCACCTCTTGCAGCCGCCGCGCCTTCACCGCTTCGATATCGGCCACCGTGCTGTAGCTGCTCAACAGATAGCGGTCGATCTTTTCCTGATGCTCGGTGCGAACCGGCGCGGACTCGGGAGGCTCTCCCGAAGGAGTCTTGTCACCGCTCGGGGCGACGGTTTCCAGAACCCTGCCATCCGGGGCCAGGATTTCGTAGCCGCTCTGGGCGGCATGCGCCGGCACCGTGTGGTCGATGACCATGACACCCTGGGCATTGCGGTAGCGGTAGAGATTGGCCGCATCGGCAGGGAACACGGTCAGCAGCCACAGGCCGACTAGTGCGCCGGCTGCCGCACGCGCCGTCTGGATTGGTCGCCCGTTCACCGTTTCATTCTCTTTTTTCTCATGGTCAAACACCGTAAGTACTTCGGTAATCACGTAGCGCGGCCACCCGATCTGGCGCCGCGGCGTCAAGATATTCGATGATGTGATCGATATCGATGATGCTCATCACAGGTATGTCCAGTTCCTCTGCCACTTCCTGAGTCGCCGAGCGGGTCGCCCGGCCACGCTCCCGACGATCCAGGCCCAGCATCACGCCCGCCAGGGTTGCGCCGGCATTGCGGAGTAGGGCGGCGGCGTCGCGGATCGCGGTTCCGGCAGTGATGACATCGTCGACGATGAGCACGCGCCCGGCAGCGGGCGCCCCCACCAGCGTCCCGCCTTCGCCGTGGTCCTTGGCCTCCTTGCGATTGAAGCACCAGGGCGTAGGGCGGCCATGACTCTGCGCCAGGGCCATGGCGGTGGCGACGGCCAGCGGGATACCCTTGTAGGCGGGGCCAAACAGAAAATCGAATCTGATGCCCGAGGCCAGTACCGCGTCCGCATAGCACGACCCCAGCCTGTTGAGGCTGGCGCCGTCGCAAAAACGCCCGGCATTAAAGAAATAAGGGCTCATTCGGCCCGACTTTAGCTTGAATTCGCCAAACTGCAGAGCCTCGTGCGATACCGCGAGGTCGATGAAGTCGCGTTGATATGCCAGCATGCGGTACTCCTGGATCGTGCACGCAACGACGTTCGTATCATGTCGTTCGGCGAAGGCGCCGGGTTATGATACAGGCCAACATCACAAGGGGCGATCATGAGGGTTATCAGCATATCCTGCGACGGCATTTTCCAGGCCGCCGCGCGCGGTCTGTTCGAGTGGCTGGCCGGGCAGGACGCCGAACTGATCTGCCTGCAGGACCTGCGGGCGCGTATCCCGGAAATAGAGGATCGACCCGAATTTCAGCTCGCTGGATATAGCGCCTATTACCTCGACTCATCCGACCCGCTGCGCGACGGCGTGGCGATCTACACCCGCGTGGTTCCCAAGGCCCTGATCTACGGGTTCGGACTGTTCAGTGGCGACGACACGGATGGCCGCTACCTGCAGGCCGACTTTGAAAGCCTGAGTGTGATCTCGCTGCTGGTGCCCCAGGGTCCGGAACCTGCTCAACAGGAAACCAAAACCCGGTTTTTAACCGGACTGCTCGCCCATATGGAGAAGATAACCCGCAAGCGCCGGCGCTATATCTACTGCGGCAATTGGGGTATCGCGGCGACGGCAACGGATATCGAGAATGCCGCCGCCTACGTGAATTCACCGGGATTCCTGCCCGAAGACAGGCAGTGGTGGCGCCAGGTCCAGGAGCAGGTGGGTTACGCCGACGCGTTCCGCGCCGCCAACACCGATGGCGACGAATTCAGCTGGTGGCCGTCAGGTACCCTGGGCGAGGGCGACGGCTGGCGCACCGATACCCAGCTGGTATCGCGGGATCTGGTTCGCGCCGTGGAATACGCAGCAATCTACAAGTCCAAGGCGTTTTCCAGTCACGCCCCCGTGATCGTCGATTACGACATCCTCGATCTGTGAGCGGCAGCGGTGGCGGCGCCAATCGCCGCCGCCTCGGCACAAATCTTCAGCCAACAATCATTGCGCCAGCGCCATCTGCTGGACGCGAACCAGATCCGCAATACCCCGTTGCGCCAGCGCCAGCATGGCATTGAGGTCGGCCCCCGAAAAGGGCGCGGCCTCCGCCGTACCCTGCACTTCGACAAAACCGCCGGGCGCCGTCATCACCACATTGAGATCGGTCTCGGCCGCGGAATCCTCGGCGTAGTCGAGATCGAGGACAGCCTCTCCCTGATACATGCCGACCGACACCGAAGCCACCATGTACAGCAGCGGGTCATCGACGATGCGCTTGCGACGCTGGAGGTAGCGAATGGCGTCCACCAGGGCGACGCAGGCGCCGGTAATCGCCGCCGTGCGCGTGCCGCCGTCGGCCTGGATCACATCGCAATCGATGGTGATGGTGTTTTCACCGAGTTTTTTCATATCGATCGCTGCGCGCAACGAACGTCCGATGAGGCGCTGAATTTCCTGGGTACGACCGCCCTGACCGCCACGCGCTGCCTCGCGCCCCATGCGCTCGTTGGTCGAGCGGGGCAGCATGCCGTACTCGGCGGTTACCCAGCCCTGGTTCTTGCCGCGCAAAAAGCGCGGCACGCCCGGTTCGACGCTGGCGGTGCAGATCACCCGGGTGTCGCCAAACGACACCAGTACCGAACCTTCGGCATGCTTGGTGAATTCCCGCTGTATTTTCACCGGACGCAATTGTTCCGGGCGGCGACCACTGGGTCTGGCCATGGCATATCCTCGGTAGGAGCGTGGGCGATGCGTCCGCATCGCGGAAAGGAGCGCCATTGTAGAGGAAGTGCCGGCGCGGCCCGACCATTTGCTAAGATGGTCGCCTCGTTTCACCGCCCACAGTGCCCGCCCCATGCCCAGCAGCATGACTGCCTTCGCGCGTGCCACCAGCCCCGTTCCGGGCGGCGCTCTGACCTGGGAGCTGCGCTCGGTCAACCACCGCTTTCTGGAGCCGCATTTCCGGCTTCCGGAAACCCTGCGCGAGCTGGAGATGCCGCTGCGCGACATCCTCCGCGAGCACCTCCCGCGCGGCAAGATCGACGCCACGCTGATGCTGACCGAAACCGCCGAAGACGCCTGGATCGCCATCGACGAAAATCGCGTCAGCGCGTACGTTGGCGCCTGCGCGCGGATTGCCGTCCTGCTCCCGCACAGTGCGCCGGTTTCGCCCCTCGATCTGCTGCGCATGCCCGGTGTGGTGCGTGTTGTGGCGCCGGATCGGGAGCTGCTCGCGCAGACGGCCACCGGGTTATTTCAGCAGGCGGTGGCGGAACTTGTTTCTGCACGGCGCCGCGAGGGCGAGCAACTCGCCACCCTGATCCGCGACCGCCTCGATCGCATCGACCAGGAAGTGGAAAAAATGCGCGCCCTGCTGCCCGAGCTGCTCGCCGCGCAGCGTGCCAAGCTTCGCGCCCGCCTCGACGAGCTGGTCGCACAGATCGACACTGATCGCCTCGAACAGGAGTTGGCCTATCTCGCCCAACGCGCCGACGTCGACGAAGAACTGGATCGCTTGGCAACCCACAGCGGCGAATTCCGGCGCGTACTGGCGGTGTCGGGGGCGGTTGGCCGGCGCCTGGATTTCCTGTCCCAGGAGCTGAACCGGGAGGCCAATACCCTGGGTTCCAAATCCATCGGCACCGCGACCACTCAGGCAGCCGTAGAAATGAAAGTATTGATCGAACAGATCCGCGAACAGGTGCAAAATCTCGAATGAGGCGCGTCGAGCGACAACCTGAACGCCATCTCAAACTGACGCAGGAGTGGTGATATGGCCCGCCGGGGGATACTTTTCACCGTATCCGCGCCCTCGGGCGCCGGCAAGACCAGCCTGCTCGCCGGGCTGGTAAAGCAACTGCCGGACATCCGGGTCTCGGTTTCCCACACCACGCGCGCCATGCGTCCCGGCGAACGGGATGGCATCGACTACCACTTTGTCACCGAGCCGGAATTCCTTGCGATGCTCGACCAGGCCGAGTTTCTGGAGCACGCGCGCGTGTTCAACAATCTCTATGGCACCTCGCAGCGCTGGGTTACCGAACAGCTGAACAGCGGCACCGACGTGGTCCTCGAGATCGACTGGCAGGGCGCGGCTCAGGTGCGTCGCCTGCTGCCGGACTGCGTGCGCGTGTTCATCTTGCCGCCCTCCATCGATACCTTGATGACCCGGCTGACCAGTCGGCGCCAGGATCAGCCGGAAGTGATCCGGCAGCGCCTGGCACAGGCGCGCGAGGAAATTTCGCACTATGTCGAGGCCGATTACCTCATCGTCAATGACCAGTTCGATACGGCGCTCGATGAATTGCTGGCGGTGGTAAAAAGCCAGCGGCTCACCCTCGGTGCCCAAGAGCAGCGCTTTGAGGCGCTGCTCCTGGCGCTGCTGTCCTGAGCCGGGTTTTACGGTAAACTTGTCGACCGCCGGTCCAACGGCGGACAACCGTCCCTATCCGAGGCGAAACATGGCCCGTATTACTGTCGAAGACTGCCTGGAAAACGTCGATAACCGCTTTGAGCTGGTGATGATTGCCGGCAAGCGCGCGCGCCAGCTCGCCACCGGTGGCAAGGAGCCCCTGGTGCCCTGGGAAAATGACAAGCCCACCGTAGTCGCTTTGCGGGAAATCGCCGCGGGCCTGGTGGACCGCAGCATTCTCGACGAAGTTGAAGACGTCGAAGACTTCCTTTCGCTTGACCTCTCGCGGGTCACGGAGCTGCCGCCCTATGTCTTTGAGGACGACGCAACACTGGCCGGCGACGACTGACCCGGAGGCGGTGTGCCTGGAGGCGGTCAGTTCGCTCGAGCGAAAACTGTCCACCTACCTGCCCGCTTCGCAAGTTCGACGTGTTCGGCGCGCCTTCGATTACGCAAAGGCAGGCCATGAAGGCCAACTCCGGCAGAGCGGCGAGCCCTATATTTCGCACCCGCTCGCCGTTACCCACATCCTCGCCGACATGCACATGGACAGCGAAGGCCTCATGGCCGCGTTGCTCCACGATGTCATTGAAGATACCCAGGTCACTCGCCCGCAGCTCAACCGCCGCTTCGGCAAGACCGTCTCCGACCTGGTAGACGGGGTCAGCAAGCTGACCGAAATCGAATTTTCGTCCCGCGCGGAACAGCAAGCCGAGAACTTCCAGAAAATGGCGCTCGCCATGTCCCGCGACATTCGCGTGGTGCTGGTGAAGCTTGCCGACCGGCTGCACAACATGCGCACCCTGGGCGTGCTGCCGCCGGAGAAGCGGCGCCGCGTCGCCCGCGAAACCCTGGACATCTACTCGCCCCTGGCCCAGCGCCTGGGCATGAACGACATGCGGGTCGAGTTCGAGGAACTGGGCTTCGCCGCGCTGCATCCCCTGCGCCACCGCCGCATTCGCGAGGCATTGCGCAACGCGCGCGGCCGCCGCATCGGAGTGGTCGCGGAAATCCAGGAGGCGCTCGAAAACCGGCTGCAGAGCGAAGGTATTGTGGCCAGCGTAACCGGGCGCGAGAAACATCTCTGGAGCATCTACCAGAAGATGAAGCTCAAGAAGCGCTCGTTCAAGTCGCTGATGGACGTGTTCGCCTTCCGCATCGTGGTCGATTCAGTGGACGCGTGCTATCGGGCGTTGGGCGTTGTCCACAACCTGTACAAACCCGTCACCGGCGAATTCAAGGATTACATAGCCATTCCCAAGGCGAACGGGTATCAGTCGCTGCACACGGTGTTGGTGGGCATGCACGGCGTCCCCATCGAAGTGCAGATACGCACCCGCGAAATGGACGACCTTGCCAACTACGGGATCGCGTCGCACTGGTTTTACAAGCGGGGGCCGGGGCCGGCGGCCGGCAACCAGAGCCGCGCCAACCGCTGGGTCAAGAGCCTGCTGGAATTGCAGCGCCAGGCCGGCAACTCGCTGGAGTTCATCGAACATGTGAAGACCGATCTTTTCCCGGATGAGGTCTATGTCTTCACCCCCAACGGCAAGATCATCGAGCTTCCCAGCGGCGCCACGCCGGTGGATTTCGCCTACGCCGTCCACACCCATATCGGGGACACCTGTGTGGGCTGCGAGATCAACGGCCAGTTGAGCCCGCTATCTCAGGCTCTGGAGAGTGGCCAGCGGGTGCGGATCGTCACCGCGCCCGGTGCACAGCCGAATCCGTCCTGGCTGGATTTTGTGGTCACCGCCAAGGCCCGCAGCGCGATCCGTCATTTTCTCAAGCACCAGCAGCACGACGAATCGGTGGAGCTCGGCAAACGCCTGCTTGATCAGGCGTTGTCCCGCTTTGGCACCGGCTAC
This sequence comes from Porticoccaceae bacterium, assembly GCA_050179115.1. Taxonomy (GTDB): domain Bacteria; phylum Pseudomonadota; class Gammaproteobacteria; order Pseudomonadales; family Porticoccaceae; genus JAGPUQ01. The sequence continues at coordinate 22,725 of JBFXFL010000006.1, forward strand.
CAACAGATCCGCAAATCCCAGATCCGGCATCTGCTCAAGGAAACCGGTGCGAAAAACTTTGAGAGTGTGCTTCAGCAGATCGGTATCGGCAGCCGCGTTGCCTACGCCGTGGCGAATATCCTGATCCCGGTCGCGGACCGCGGCGAGGTCGCGCCCAACCTCGACTCGCCCATCCTGATCGACAACAGGCAGGGCCTGGTCATCAGTTTCGCGCGCTGCTGCTACCCGCTGCCCGGCGACCCGATCCTGGGTCACATCAGTCCGGGCCGCGGTCTGGTGATACACCGCGACTCCTGCAAAAACCTGACCGGCATTCGCGGCAGCCAGGAAAAATCCCTGCCCCTGCAGTGGTCTCCCTCCGTCAAGGGCGAATTTCCCGTGGAGCTGAAACTGGTGGTGGCGTCCGAGCGCGGTATCATCGCCACCCTGGCGAGCCGGATCGCCGAACAGGATGCCACCATCCAGCGTATCAACGTGGGTGATCGGGACGCTGCCAGCATTGTCAGCATCGTGCTTGCCGCGCGCAATCGCGTGCATCTCGCCAATATCATGCGCCGTATCCGGACCCTGAAATCCGTGCGCTCGGTGCAGCGCGTCAAAAACTGAAACCCGAGGTGATTCTTGGCTGACAAATGCGTCATTCACAGCGACCGCGCGCCTGCCGCCATCGGCACCTATTCCCAGGCGATACGCGCCGGCGACACGGTGTATCTTTCGGGACAGATTCCCCTCGATCCGGTCAGCATGCAACTGATCAGCGGCGACATGCGCGCCCAGGTCGAGCGCGTCTTCGACAATCTTGCCGCAGTCTGCGCGGCCGCCGGCGGTTCCCTCGGCGACATTGTCAAACTGAACATCTTCCTGGTCGATCTCGGTCATTTCGCCCTCGTCAACGAGGTGATGGCCGGCTATTTCTCGACACCCTATCCCGCGCGTGCCGCCGTCGGCGTGGCCGCGCTGCCGCGCGCCGCCCAGGTGGAAATGGACGCGATCATGGTGCTTTGACACTCACCCCAAGTTGCCGTGGTGAAGAGTGGCGGTGGTGACGTCGTGGTGACATGTCGGTATTGAAATTTCCGTTGTGAAACTCTGGAGGAAAGCCGCCATGCAGATCGATATCATCTCCGACGTTGTATGTCCCTGGTGCTATGTCGGCAAAAAGCAGCTCGAGCGCGCGCTGGCCAAGCGCCCGCAACTGCAAACCGAGATTCGCTGGTTTCCCTACCAGTTGCATCCGGAAGCGCCGGCCGAGGGCTACCCGTACCGTGAAACCATCGAGCGCAAGTACGGGCGCCAGATGATCGACGGCATGTTCGCGCGCCTTGCCGCGGTGGGAAAATCCGTCGGCATCGAATTTCAGCTGGACCGCATCGCTCGCGGCGCCAACACCCTCAACGCCCACCGCTTGATCGAATGGGCGCGCACCGAGAACTGCGAGGACGCCATGGTCGAGGCCTTGTTCAGGGCTTATTTCTGCGACGGCCGGGATATCGGCAATGCGGAAACCCTAGCCGCCATTGCCGGTGAAGTCGGCATGCGCGGCGCCGCCACCCTGGTACAGCGGCTCGCAGGACCGGACAGTCGCGCCGAAGTGCTCGACCGCATCGCTTATTCCCGTGACCAGGGCGTCACCGGCGTGCCTTTCTTCGTTTTCGACGGCACACTGTCGTTGTCCGGCGCGCAGTCCGAGGAAACCTTCCTGCACCTGCTCGACCGGGCCGCGGCCCAAGCCGGCGACGATACCGCCGCGTCGTGCAGCCCCGAGGGTTGCATCTAGCGGGGTCCAGCCTGACCGGCGTCACCGACAAACGCGTCCGGCATATTCATAACAGCGTGCGATCACCGCCGCGGGAGCGGCGGCCGCGGTCGCATCACGGGAGTCACCATGAAATTCACCTGGTTCAATCTGATGCCCTGGCCGCATCTGCCCGCGGATTTCCGCAAGAAACACCGCTCGGTGTGGGTGGATATCGATGCCAAGCTGTACGACCCCATCAAGGGTCACGATGTCTACAACCAGTATCTCGACATGCTGGAGTATGCCGACGCCCTGGGCTATGACGGCCTCGGCGTGAACGAGCACCACCAGAACGCCTACGGCCTGATGCCCTCGCCGAACATCATGGCGGCCGCCATTTCGCGTCGTGCCCTCAATGCCGCCGTGGTCGTGCTCGGCAATTCGCTGTCGCTGTACAACCCGCCGATTCGCGTTGCGGAGGAATTCGCGATGCTCGATGTCATCACCGGCGGCCGCCTTGTGGCGGGTTTCCCGGTCGGCACCTCGATGGACACCAACTTCTGCTACGGGGACATCCCTGCGCTGACCCGCGAGCGCTATCAGGAAGCCCACGATCTCATCAGGAAAGCCTGGCGTGAAACCGAGCCCTTCGCCTGGAATGGCCGCTACACCAAGCTGCGCCATGTCAACACCTGGCCCAAGCCGATCCAGAACCCGCCGCCCATTCACATTCCCGGCGGCGGCTCGGTGGAAACCTATGACTTCTGTCTCGACAACGTCTATTCCTATTCGTATCTGAGCTTTTCCGGCTACATCCGCGCCAAGGCCCTGTTGCAGGGGTACTGGGATCGCCTCGCCGAGCGCAACGAACCCGACGCCTCGCCCTATCGCGCCGGTTTCGCGCAGACCATCTGCGTCGCCGAAACCGATGCAGAGGCGGAAGAACTCTACTCCGAGCACGTCAATTACTTCTTCAACCGCTGCCTGCACATCGCCCCCGGCTTTGCCGATGCGCCCGGCTACCGCACCATCAAGACCATCAAGTCCGGCGCGCTGTCGCAGTTCTCGCCGAATTTCGAGGAGGCTTCCCACATGTCGTGGAAGGATCTGGTCGAGGGCGGCTTCATCATCGCCGGCAGCCCGGACACCGTGCGCGAACGCATGGAGGATCTGATCAAGGGTTTGCGCGTCGGCAACATCTTCTGCCTGATGCACGTCGGCGACATGCCGCTCGAAAAAACCAAATACTCGACCCGGTTGTTCGCCGAAAAAGTCATGCCCAGGCTGCGCAACATGTGGCCGGAATACGATAACGACACCCGTTTCTGGTGCCAGCCATTGGCCAAGCGCGCCACCCCCGGTCCCGTATCCGACTGCAACGCCGCCCTCGGAGGCAACCGCTGATGACTGCCCTGAGCCTGAACAAAATCAAGACCCATCACGCCGTGGTCGATGTCCTGAGCGGCGGCACCGGCCCGGATCTGTTCTTCCTGCACGGCGCCGGTGGCATCACCGCCGAAGATCCCTTTCTGACCGCGCTCGCGCAGAAATACCGCGTGCATGCACCTCTGCTGCCCGGCTACGGCGCGTCCGACGAGTGCGAGAGCATTCGCACCATGCTCGATTTCACCCTGCACAGCTACGATGTGATGGATGCGCTCGGGTTGCGCAAACCCATCGTCGTCGGTCACTCCATGGGCGGCATGATGGCGGCGGAAATGGCCGCCATCGCACCCCACGATATCGACCGCCTGTGCCTGCTGTGCCCGGCCGGTCTGTGGCTGGATGAATACCCGATGCCCGACATCTTCTCGATGGTGCCCTATGAATTACCGGCCGTACTGTTTCACGACGTCGAGGCTGGCGCCGCGATGATGACCGCCGGTGCGGATTTTTCCGATCTCACCTTTCTGCAGAATTTTCTCGTGCAGAACGCCCGCCAGCTCGGCATGGCCGGCAAGATCCTGTTCCCGATCGCGGATCGTGGCCTGAGCGAACGCCTCTACCGCATTCAGGCGAAAACCCTGCTGGTATGGGGCGCCTCCGATCGCCTGACGCCGCTGCCCTACGGCGAAGCCTTCAAGAAAGGTATCGCCGGCAGCGAACTGATCGTGGTCGAAAAGGCGGGGCATATGCTGCCGCTGGAGCAGACTGCCGCCGTGATTCAGGCGCTTGGTCGCCTGGGCTGACACGAAACAACCGGCGCCAGTGGGCACTGACATGCCTGCGGGCGCCGGCAGGGAAGTGGACACAACCAGTCGCAATTTGCTCCGCATGCGCGCACGGCTGATCGGGACTGTGGTGCCTTTCATGAGCGCAAGGGCGGCGCATGGCGACCGCGCTGGCCCCTGATATCGGCGCGGCGGAAGAAGGCGGAAGAAGAAGCTGTCGACTTATCCGAGAGCTGGAGGTCCATCTACACCGCGTTGGCTCGATACGGCCACTGCGCCGGTGGGGGCATGGCAGAAGGCTTCACCGATGCCGTGGTTCACCTGCGTGTGTCGGACAGGAGCTCAACTACTAACCGCAGCTTCAATTGCGCAAGAACATCCCGCTTTTCGCGCCTTCCTGCTACGGCAGGGCGATGCCAATGCAAACGCGAGCGAGCTTGAGTCTATCGGCGCGGCTCAGTCCTGGGTCGGCGTCCCTTGTTGTGCGAGTTCGGTGCGGGCCTGGGTTACCGCGGCGCGTACCTGGGCGGGCGCGGTACCGCCGATGTGATCGCGGGCAGCCACGGAGCCTTCGAGCGTGAGCACGGCGAAGACATCGCTGGCGATGGCGGGCGAGAAGGCACGCAACTCATCGAGCGACAGATCGGCGAGATCCCGACCACTGGCGATGCCGTGGGCGACCGCCTTGCCGACCGCTTCGTGGGCGTCGCGGAAAGGCAATCCCTGGCGCACCAGATAGTCGGCGAGGTCGGTGGCGGTGGCATAGCCGGCGCGCGCGGCGGCGCGCATGGCGGTGCGATTGACCTCCAGCGCGGGCACCATGTCGGCGAAGGCGCGCAGGCAGTCGCGCAGCGTGTCGGCGGTGTCGAACAGGGGCTCCTTGTCCTCCTGATTGTCCTTGTTGTAGGCGAGCGGCTGGCCCTTCATCAGGGTGAGCAGGGCGACCAGGTGGCCGGTGACGCGGCCGGTCTTGCCGCGCACCAGTTCCGGCACGTCGGGATTCTTTTTCTGCGGCATGATGGACGAGCCGGTGCAGAAGCGGTCGGGCAGGTCGACAAAACGGAACTGCGCCGAGGCCCACAGGATCAGTTCTTCGGACGCGCGCGACAGGTGTGTCATCAGCAGGCTGGCGGCGGCACAGAATTCGATGGCGAAATCGCGGTCGCTGACTGAATCCAGGGAATTGGCGGTGGGTCCGTCGAAGCCGAGCAGTGCGGCGCTGTAGTGGCGGTCGATGGGATAGCTGGTGCCGGCCAGCGCGGCGGCGCCCAGCGGCGAGCGGTTCAGGCGCTTGCGGCAATCGACCAGGCGCGAGTGATCGCGCCCCAGCATTTCGTACCAGGCCATCAGGTGGTGGCCGAAAGTCACCGGCTGGGCGGTCTGCAAATGGGTGAAACCGGGCATGATGGTGTCGGCTTCGCGGTCGGCGACTTCCACCAGCGCCTGCTGCAGGCGGGTGATTTCCGCCAGGATGGCGTCGATCTCGTCGCGCAGCCAGAGGCGGATGTCGGTGGCCACCTGGTCGTTGCGGGAACGTCCGGTGTGGAGCTTTTTGCCGGCGGTGCCGATCGCCGCGGTGAGCGCGGATTCGATGTTCATGTGCACATCTTCGAGCGCTTCGGACCAGGCGAATTCACCGGCGTCGATCCGCGCGGCGATGGCTTCCAGGCCTGTGACGATGGCATCGCGTTCCGCCTGGGTGAGCACGCCGACCCGGGTCAGCATTTCGGCGTGGGCGATGGAGCCGGCGATATCGTGGCGGTAGAGGCGTTGGTCGAAGCGGACGGAGGCGGTGAAACGGGCAACGAACGCGTCGGTGGCTTCGCCGAAGCGGCCGCCCCAAGCCTGATTGACGGGTTTGTCCTGGCTCATAGGGTGTCCGGGTTTGCGACTTGCGCACACCGGCAGGGTGTGCGGCTGGATAGTATGAAGGCGCGTATTATAAACCGGGACCAAGGGCGGCATGATGGAGCGAATTTTGCGCTGGTATGAAAAATATGAAAAACGGCTGCCGCGGCGGCGGCCGGTGTCTTTGTACGAGGTTGACTACTTTCTGCCGGATCTGTGCCGTGGCGAGGGCCTGCTGGCGGTCATCGTCATTTCGTTGCTGTTGTCGGTGCTGATCGCGGTCGCTGGTTCCGGTATCGAAAATTTCGACTGGCTGGGGTTTGGCAACATTGCGTTCATGGCGATCTGGATTGCGCTGTTGAGTGTACTGGTACTCTGCGAGTGCAATCGCTGGCTGATCGGGGTGCGCTACACCTGGAGCGCGGCCATCAGTTTTGGCCTGGTATTGGCGGTCGCGTTCGTGGTTGGTGTCGCGGCGGATTATGTGGTGGCCTGGAGTGTCGGCGGTGTGTTCGGGTTTGGCCGTGCGCTGAATGTGGTGGTGGTGACCGCGATACCCGCCGGCATTCTGCTGCGGTATCTCTACTTGCAGCAGCAATTGCGGATCCAGCAACGCGCCGAACTGGAGGCGCGCATTCAGGCGTTGCAGGCGCGGATTCGACCACATTTTTTGTTCAACAGCATGAACATGATCGCCAGCCTGATCGGCTCCGACCCCGAAAAGGCCGAGCGGGTAGTTGAAGATCTTTCCGACCTGTTCCGCCGTGCCCTCAGCGACGCTCAAACGCTGGTGCCGTTGCGCGAAGAGCTGGCGCTGTGTCGCAGTTACATGGCCATTGAAAAAATGCGCCTGGGTGATCGCCTGCGCACCGAGTGGGAGATCGGCGATTACGGCGCCGGCGTACAGATTCCCTGCCTGTCGTTGCAGCCGGTGCTCGAAAATGCCGTTTACCACGGCATTCAGTTACTCCCGGCTGGGGGTTCCGTGGAGATCCGCGTGCGGCGGGCCGGCGACCGCGTGACCATCTCGGTGCGCAATCCCTTCAATCCGCGCATGCGGCATAATAAGGGCAGCAAGTCGGCAATGGACAATGTCCGGCGGCGTCTGGAAGCGCACTTCGGACCTCGTGCGCGCGTCGAGTTTCTGACCGACGGCGAGCACTATGTGACGACACTGAGTTATCCACTGGCCTGGTGAGGGAAGCGCCGTGAACGTAGTGATTGTCGACGATGAGCCTCTGGCGCGGGAGCGCCTGGCGCGCATGGTGCTGGCGCTCGGCGGGTTCCGCATCATCGGTCAGGCCGGTCACGGCCAGGAAGCGGTGCGGATGGCGCGCGACCTGAGTCCCGACGTGGTGTTGATGGATGTGCGCATGCCGGGCATGGACGGTCTCGCCGCCGCGCAGTATATGGCCGAGCTGGACCCGCCGCCGGCGGTGATCTTCTGCACTGCCTACGGCGATTATGCAGTGGAGGCCTTCTCCTCCCAGGCGATCGGCTATCTGCTCAAGCCGGTGCGACAAGCGGACCTGGCCGCAGCCCTCAATCGCGCGCGACGCATCAACAAGGCGCAACTCGCGGAGCTGCGGCAGTTGCCGGGGATGATGCTGGAGGGGCGCACCCACATCACGGCGCGCAACCGGCGCGGCCTGGATCTGGTGCCGGTGGCGGAAGTGGCGCTGTTTCAGGCCGACCACAAATACGTCACCGCGTATCATGGCGACAGTGAGTCCCTGCTCGATGAGACCTTGCGGGACCTGGAGCAGGAGTTCGAAGGGCGCTTCATCCGCGTGCATCGCAATGCGCTGGTGTCGATTGCGCACATCGAAGGCCTGGATCGCAATCACGATGGCCAGAATTTTGTGCGCTTGCGGGATCTCGATATCAGGCCCCAGGTCAGCCGCCGGCATATCGTCGGCCTCAAGAAATTGCTCGATCAAATCTGAGTACGGTCGCACCCTGCATGTCACCCCAGCGCCTGCGTATCGCCACCCGCGAAAGTCCCCTCGCGCTTTGGCAGGCCCACCACATCAAGGCCGAGCTCGAACGTGTCCATGGTGCTGCCGTAGCGGTCGAAATTCTGGGTTTCACCACCCAGGGCGATCGCCTGCTGGATCGATCCCTGGCGGCGGTCGGCGGCAAGGGACTGTTCGTGAAGGAATTGGAGCAGGCGCTGCTGGTCGGCGACGCCGATCTCGCGGTGCATTCCATGAAGGACGTGCCCATGGATTTTCCGCCCGGTCTGGGATTGGCGGCGATCTGTGCTCGGGAAGATCCCAGCGACGCCCTGGTTGGCGGGCATTGGCGCGCACTGGACGAATTGCCCCCGGGTGCCCGCGTCGGCACCGCCAGCCTGCGCCGGCGCTGCCAACTACTGGCGCGGTTTCCGCACCTTGACGTGCGCGAGGTACGCGGCAACGTCAACACCCGCCTTGCGCGCCTGGATCGGGACGACTTCGACGTCCTGATCCTGGCCAGCGCCGGTCTGCTGCGGCTCGGTTTGGCCGGACGCATTGCGGCACGCCTGGCGCCGGAGGTATCGCTGCCGGCGGCCGGGCAGGGCGCTCTCGGCATCGAGTGTCGCCTCGACGATGAGCGGGTCCAGGCGCTGGTTGCGCCCCTGGCCGATGCGGCGACCACCATCTGTGTGGACGCCGAGCGTGCGGTCAACCGCCATCTACAGGGCGGCTGTCAGGTGCCCATCGCGTGCTACGGTGAGTTGGACGCAACCGGGCAGTTGCATCTACGCGCTCTGGTGGGAGCGGTGGATGGGTCGCGGCTGTTGTGCGACGAAATTCGTGGCGACCCCGTGCGCGCTGAGGCACTGGGTAGCCAGCTTGCGGAAGCGCTGCTCGCACAGGGCGCCGGCGCCTTGCTGGCGCAGGTGCGGTGACCGCTTCCCTCGCCGGGTTGCGGGTGCTGATATTGCGCAGCGCGCGACCGGGCGATCCGCTGGCCGCACGGCTGACGGCCAAAGGTGCGGATGTGCATGCCTTTCCCCTGCTCGGTATCGAATCCCGGCCCGCGCTGGAAGCGGACCTCGCCGTAACGGTGGCCGAGGCTGATGGCTGGATATTTATCAGCCGCCACGCCGTCCGTCACGGGCTCGAGCAACTCGCCGCGGCAGGCTTGCTCCCGACCCGCGTGCCGATCTTCGCAGTCGGCGCCGCGACTGCCGCCGCACTACGCGAAGACTGGGGCATTGCAGCCCGGCATCCGTCCGAGGCCAACACCGAAGGGCTCCTCAAATTGCCCGAATTGCAGGAGGTTCGCGGACAGATGATCGTGATTTTTCGCGGCGCCGGCGGGCGCGACGCGCTGCGTGCTGGCCTGCGCGCGCGCGGCGCCCGTGTGCATTACTGCGAGGTATACCGGCGGGTACCGGAGCGGCGCTGGGAACCGGAACTGTCCACGGCGCTGGCAGCGCCAGGCCCACTGTTGCTGGTTGCCCACAGCGGTGAAGTATTGCGTGCGCTGAGCCGGGTCGTGGATCGCGCCCGGGAGCGCGCAGACGGTTCGATACCGCGCTTGGTTTGTCTGGTGCCGGGCGCGCGGGTGGCGGGCATCGCACGGGGGCTGGGCTTTGAACCCCTCATCGCCGCCAGCGCCCTCGCCGCAAAAATGGAGCAGGCGGTGTGCCGCTGGTACACTCCGGAGCGATTTCAGACATGACAGCGGGAGCCGGTGTGGCGGGAGAACGAGAAGGATCGGTGGTCGGCACCAATGATGCGGGTGCCGCCGCGCCGCGAGGAGGGTCCCCGGCGCGCAAACTGGGCGTGCGTCTGTTGGTGCTGGCGGCGCTCGCGACGGTCGGTTATCTGGGTTGGCAGGAATATGGACAAAGGATTGTGTCCCGGCAAACCGCCGATTCCCGGGTGACGCCGGTGACCGCGCCAGAGCCGACCGCGGCCGCTGTAGCGGCGCTGGCCGGAGAGCTGGGCGCGCTGCGCGAGCGGCTCGATAGCCAGGATCGGGAGCGCGAGCAGCTGCGCGCGGCGCTGACCGCCCTCAGGATCGGGCTCGAGCGTGAAACAAGCGAGCGCCTGGCAGCGGCTCCGGACAGCGACGTGCTCGCGGTCATGGAAGTTGAACATGTGCTGCGACTGGCCAGCCAGCGGCTTTGGGAAGCGCGTTCGGCGGCGTCGGCACTGGCGCTGCTCGAGCGGGCCGACGCACTGCTGGCGCCGCTGACGGATCCCGGACTCGATCCGGTGCGGGCGGCACTGGTTGCGGATATGACGGCGCTGAAGCTGGCTGGCAGCGTCGATATCGAAGGCCTTTACCTGCGCTTGAGGGCACTTCAGACCGCTATCGCCACCCTGAACCCCGCGCCGCGCCCAGTGTTGGTGCCGGCCCCGGGTGGCGTCGCTGCGGATGTGGTGCCGCCGGTCGGCTTCTGGTCGCGGCTGCTGAGCAACGCCGGTGCGGCACTGCGGCGCTTCAGTGCCGAACACCTGCGGGTGCGCACCCTCGATGCGCCGCCGCCCGCGCTGCTTTCCCACGCTCAGGAAGCGCGTCTGCAGCAATATCTGGAGCTGCTGCTGTCACAGGCGCAACTTGCAGTGCAGGAGCGTCACGAGCGCATCTATCGCGACTCCCTGGCGCGCGCGGTGGAGTTGCTGGATGCGCATTTCGGATTCGATCCCCGTACGCCGGCGTTGCGCGCCGAGCTGGTCGGCCTACAGGCCGAGCCCGTGACATTGACGCTGCCCGACATCACTGCCTCCCGGGAGCGCGTGCGGGAATATCTGGCCACTGCCCGGCAGCACGGTGGTGGGGTGGCGCCACGATGAGAAAGGCACTGCTGGTCCTCGCGGCCATGCTGCTGGCGGGTGGCGTGGTGTACTGGGGCCTCGACTATGCGCGTGGCTACATCCTGATCGTGATCGGCGATCGCATGGTTCAGTTCAGTCTCTGGCTGACGGCATTGCTGTTGGTCGTCATCGTGCTGGGCTGGTACGGATTGAAGTTGCTGTGGCAGGGGTTGACGCAGCCAGCGCTAAACGCCTGGCGCAGGCAGCGCCACCGCAACGCGCAGCGCAGCCGGCGTGCAGTCATGGTGGCGCTTGCCGATTTTTACGAAGGGCATTGGGCGCGTGCCCGCAGCGCCCTGGTGGAGTCGGCGCCGGACTCGGAAATTCCCGGGCTCAACTATGTCCTGGCGGCGGATGCGGCGGCGCGCCTGGGTCAGCAGGCCGAGGCGGAGGAGCTTCTGGTTGCGGCCGCGCGCGAAGTGCCCGAGGACAACGCCGGGCTGGCGCTGATGCGAGCCCGTCTGGCGGCCCGCGGTGGAGATGATACTCGCGCGGTGGAGCAGTTGCGGGCGGCACTGGCCGTGCATGCCGACCATCCCGGTCTGTTGGCGGAGTTGCGCGACGGCCTGCTCCGGCAACAGGACTGGGACGGGTTGGCCGGCTTGTTACCGGGATTGCGGCGCGCCCGGGTGGCGTCACCCGAGGAGCTGGCCGCGTTGGAGCTGCAGATATATTCCGGCTTGCTGAAAGGATTTTCGGTCGATCCCGATGGCGAGTCCCTGCCGCAACACCGGGCCGCGCTGGCTGAGCTGTGGAAGCGGATACCGCGCGAGTATCAGCATCGGGGCGAATGCCTGCGGTCCCATGCCGGGGCGCTTGCCAGACTTGGAGATCCCGCCGCTGCGGAGGTGGAGTTGCGCCGGCACCTGGAGCGGAACTGGGAGCCGGACCTGGTGCTGGATTGGTCCCGGGTAGCGCTCGCGGAACTGCCCCGGCATCTGGGCGTCGCGGAAGGCTGGCTGCGTCGGCAGGGCGAGTCGTGGCAACTGCTGCTGGCCTTGGGCCAGCTCTGCCGGCGTCTGGGAATCTGGGGCAAGGGACGGGATTATCTGGAGCGTGCGTTGCGCGTGGCTGACAGACCGGAAATCCAGGCCGAACTGGCGGAAGTGTTGACCGGGCTCGGCGACCACGCCGGCGCGGCGGGCTGCTATCGCCGCGGGCTGCAGGGCTGTCTGGCGCAGGGCAATCCCTGACCAGACCATGGCGCTGTTGTCTCCGCCGGCGTGCGAAGGCGTCGCAACGCCGTCCGGTCGGGCAGCAAATATCCGATCATCAGTCGAGGCGGGGACCGGCGGCGACAATGGCGGCCGCGACATCAAAGCGTTTGAAGTTCTCGATAAACAAACCTGCAAGTTTTCGAGCCTGGGTGTCGTAGGCTGCCGGATCGGCCCAGGTGTTGCGCGGGATCAGGTAGTGGTCGTCGACTCCGGGCACATGGCGCGGTACGGCGAGATTCAGTAACGGCAGATTGACGGTTTCCACGTCGTCCAGTGCCCCGCTCTGGATGGCCGCGACCACGGCTCGGGTCACCGGGATTGGAAAACGCTTGCCGGCGCCGCCGGCGCCCCCGGAACCGCCCGTCCAGCCGGTATTCACCAGGTATGCCCGGCTACCGAAGCTCTCGGCGCGTTTCATCAGCAGTTCGGCGTAGACGCCCGCCGGTCTGGGCATGAAGGGAGCACCGAAACAGGTGGAAAAGGTGGGGTTGATGCCCGCCTCGCTTCCCAGCTCCGTGGAGCCGACGCGGGCCGTATAGCCGCTCAGGAAGTGGTAGGCGGCACTCTCTTTGGACAACACCGAAACCGGCGGCAACACGCCGGTGACATCGCAGGTGAGAAAGATGATGTGACTGGGCTCGCCCGCCCGGTTGGGCACGCAGCGCATGGCGACGTGTTCCAGCGGGTAGCTGCAGCGACCGTTCTCGGTCAGGGAAGTGTCGCTGTAGTCCGGAATCCGGTGTTTTCCAACCGTCACATTTTCGACGATGGCGCCGAAGCGGATGGCGTCCCAGATCACCGGCTCGTTTTCGTGGCTCAGGTCGATGGTCTTGGCGTAACACCCGCCTTCCAGGTTGAACACGGCGCCCTCGGTCCAGCCGTGTTCATCGTCGCCGATCAGGTAGCGGTCGGGGTCGGCGGAAAGCGTCGTCTTGCCGGTGCCCGACAGGCCGAAAAACAGGGTGACGTCGCCCGCTTCGCCAACATTGGCCGCGCAATGCATGGGCAGCACGTCCTTCTCGGGCAGCAGGAAGTTCTGCACCGAAAACATGCCTTTTTTCAGCTCGCCCGCGTAGCGCATGCCCGCAATCAACAGTTTACGCTGCGCGAAATGAATGATGACCGCGCCCGTGCTGGTGGTGCCATCGCGGTGCGGTTCGCACACAAAGCTGGCCGCGTGCAGCACGCGCCACGGCTCCTTGCCCGAAGGGTTGAAGCGGGGCGGTCGGATGAACATGTTGCGCGCGAACAGGCTGTGCCAGGCGGTTTCGGTGGTTACCCGGATCGGCAGGTAATGTTCAGGATCCTGGCCGACGTGGAGTTCGGAGGTAAAACGGTCGCCTTCCGCCAGATGGGCCTCAACCCGGCTCCAGAGCGCGTCGAAGCGCTCGGCGGCAAAGGGGCGGTTGACCGGGCCCCAGGCAATGTCTTCGCTGGTGCTCGGTTCTTCCACTATGAACCGATCGGCCGGCGAGCGTCCGGTATGGCGCCCCGTGGTGGTCAGCAGTGCGCCGCTGTGAGTCAGGATCCCTTCCCCCCGTTGCAGCGCCAGCTCAATCAACTCGGCCGTGCTCAGATCGGCATGCACATTGACCGCGGTTGGTTCGGTCCGGGCCATCGGGAAGTCTTGTCGCTGGGTCACTGGGGCGCTCGTGCGGGCGGGGGGCGCCAATTATGCAAAAAAAACTCCGGTGGCAACAGGCGGGCGTAGGGCCGGTGTGTCGGCGGTCTGACCTCGGTTCCGGTGTCCCGTGCTCCCGGCTGGCCGGGGTCAGTGCAGCGTGGGATCTGCGCCGAGCGCCGCGGCGGATAGCTGGGTTTCGGTAAAGTCGTAATGCTGGTGGCAGAACTGGCACTCGGTTGACAGGAGCGGCGAGCTGGCCAGCAGCTCGCGCACTGTTTCCGGTCCCAGGGCAATGATGGAGCCGCCGATACGCTCCCGTGAACAGCTGCAGGCGAACCGCAGCGGCGTGGGATCGTAGAGGCGCACTTGTTCGCCATGAAACAGTCGGTGCAGCTGTGCGCCGTGGCCGAGGGTCAGCTGTTCGTGGGCGGCGAGGGTGTCGGCCAACGCAGTCAGCTGTTCCCAGCAGCGCTCGCGCTCGGTGAGGGTCTGGCGCTGGACCGGAAGTGCCTGCAGCAGCAGGCCGGCGGCCGCTTTCGGGCCGGCTGCGAGCCACAAGCGGGTCGGCAGTTGCTCGGAGCGGGCGAAATAGTCCGAGAGACAGGCGGCGAGGCGCGGGTGTTCCAGCGGCACTATGCCCTGGTGGCGCTCGCGGCCGGGCATGGTCACGGTGATGCTCAGATGGCCGGACCCCACCAGCTGGCGCAGATCGTCACTGAGTACGGCGCCGGGATCGGGCATGCGCGCGATGGCGCGCAGATCCTGGCGGTCGGTGCAGTCGGCCATCAACAGGGGAACGGGTCCATCGCCACGGGCCTGCACCGTGAGCGTGCCGGCGGTCTTCAGATTGGCGCTGATCAGAGCGGCAGCCGCGAGAAACTCACCGAGCTGCGTGTGCAGCGGCGTTGGACCGGGATTGTGGCGATACACCTCGGCGGTGGACTGGCGCAGCGATACGATCTCGCCCCGGATGTCGTAGTCCTCGAACAGAAAACGCTGATGGATGTCGCTGAGAGTTATTGGCACAGGTCGTATCACGCGGGAGGTTTCAAGCGGGGTCGGAAAAATCGAGGCTGCGGAATTTGATGATCTGACGACGCTGTTTTTTGCTGGGGCGTTCGTCCGGATACTGGATACCCTCGCGCGCGGCGCGGCGGGCGGCGGCTTGCTGTTCGCGCTTGACCAGACTTTCGGGGGTTTCGGCGTACAACAGCGCGGCTTCGGCGGCGCCCCGGCGCTGCTCGGACAAGGCAGTCACCACCACGGTTTTTTCCTCCCAGCCCTGGTGGATGGTAAGAGTGATTCCCGGCTCGATTTCCTTGCTGGGTTTGGCGCGCTGACCGTTGATCTGCACCTTGCCGCCTTCGATGGCGGCTTTCGCCAGGCTGCGGGTCTTGAAAAAACGCGCCGCCCACAGCCATTTGTCGAGCCGTACCCGCACCGCCGTGTCCGCCGTCATCAGAGCACCGGAAGGATGTCGTCGAAATCGGCGAGGGCCGGGAAACGCAGTTGCTCGCGAGGGCCGCGCCGACTGTCGGGCTGACTGATGCACAGCAGGTGGGCGATGCCGTACGCGCGCGCGGCATCGAGTACCGGCTCGCTGTCGTCGATAAACAGGGTGCGCAGCGGATCGAAGCTCACGTCGGCGGCAAGGCGATGCCAGAACGCCGGGTCTTCCTTGGGCATGCCGTAGTCGTGGGAAGAAATCATGTGATCGAGCCCGGCGCCGATCAGGGTGCGGCTCAGCTTCAGGTTCAGGCTGTCGCGATGGGCGTTGGTGACGAGGACCCGGTGACGTCCGCTCGCACCCAGTTGTTCCAGCAAGGCGACGGCGCGGGGACGTTCGGCGATCAGGTGGGCGACCTCGCGCTTCAGGGCGGTCACATCGAGCCCGAGCTGCGCCGACCAGTAATCCGTGCAATACCATTGCAGGCGGTGCTGCTCGCGCTCGAACCGCGCGTGCAGTTCGCGAATGCTGGCCTCGGGATCGAGCCCGTGGTGCTCAGCGAAACGCCGCGGCAGATGGTGCTGCCAGAAGTGGTTGTCGAAATGGAGGTCGAGCAGAGTGCCGTCCATGTCGAGCAGAACGGTGTCGATAGCGCTCCAGTCGATCATCCAACATAATGCTCCGCGCTGTACTTGGTCCGAGGAAGTATGCCCACCCCGCCCACAATATTGAAGCGCAAAATTGTCGCGCGCTCCCGTTTGTTTCGCGTCGAGCAGCTGGATTTGCGCTTCTCCAACGGCGTCGAGCGGATCTACGAGCGCCTGAGCGGCGCGGGTTACGGCGCGGTGGTGGTGGTGCCCCTGACCGCTGCCGGCGAAATTCTGCTGGTGCGGGAATACGGTGCCGGCAGCAATCGTTATCACTGGGGTTTGCCCAAGGGCGCGGTCGATCCGGGCGAGGATGTTCTGGTCGCCGCCGACCGCGAACTGAAAGAAGAAGCCGGACATGGCGCGCGCCGCCTGAGTGCGCTCAAACGCATCTATCTGAATCCGTTTTACATGGAGCGCGAGCTGGATATCGTGCTGGCGGAGGATCTCTACCCCGAATCGCTCCCCGGCGACGAACCCGAACCCCTGGCGACCATGTGTTGGCCGCTGGCGCGGCTGAGCGAGTTGCTCGCGCGGGAGGATGTCAACGATGCCATTTCCATCAGCGCGCTGGCCCTGGCGCGCGACCATCTCGCCGCGCGCGATTCCTGAGCGTCGGCTCAACCCGGAGTTTGTCATGGTAGAAATCGAGGCGGTGATCGAGTTGGCCCGCGCCGCAGGCGACGCGATCCTTGAAGTATACGAACGCGCCGATGTGGGCGAACAGCAAAAGAGTGATTCGAGCCCCCTGACGGAGGCCGATCTGGCGGCGCACCGGGTATTGATGGCGGGCCTCGCGAAATTGACACCGGAAATTCCGGTGTTGTCGGAAGAGTCGGTCGATCCCGGTTGGGAGGTGCGGGCAAACTGGAAGCGTTACTGGTTGGTCGACCCGCTGGACGGTACCAAGGAATTCATCAAGCGCAACGGCGAATTCACTGTCAATATCGCGCTGATTGACGACGGCGTTCCCGTATTGGGCGTGGTGTGTGTTCCGGTTCGTAACATCGTTTACGCGGGTGTACTAGGTCAGGGGGCCTGGCGCCACGATGCTGGAGGTCGGGTCGACATCCGTACGCGCTCCATGCAGGGGCGCGGGAGTCAGGAATTGCCGGTAACCGTGGTGGCAAGTCGCAGCCATGGCGCCGATACCGTGGCGCAGTGGCTGGATGCGATCGGTCGGCGGGTGGGGCAGATCGAAACCCGCAACATGGGCAGCTCCCTGAAACTGTGTCTGGTGGCGGAAGGCAGCGCCGATATTTACCCGCGACTGGCGCTGACGGCGGAATGGGATACAGCGGCTGCGCAGGCGGTGGTTGAAGCAGCGGGAGGTGTGGTGCTGACGGCCGATCTGAGTCCGCTGCGCTACAACACCAAAGCGGATCTGCTCAACCCCTACTTCTTTGTGCTCGGCGATCAGGGTTACCCCTGGCGGGAACTGTTGGCGGATCGCTGATCTGCCGTCACAGGAGATCATCCGGCAATTGGCCGGTCTCGCTGCCGGGCGTACCCGGCGCGGGCGCAAACGCTCCGGGCGCGGATTCCTCCAGAAATAGCTCCTCGTCGAACGCATTACGGCCCGGATTGGCGCGCAACCCGGTAACCGGATCAATGCGCACGGTAAGGATTCCGGGCGGCCTGGGACGGTAAACCTCTGCCGTGCCGGCCAGTGCGGCACCCATGAAATTCATCCAGATCGGCAAAGCCGCCGTGCTGCCGTATTCGTTGGTGCCGAGCACTCGATTGTCGTCGAACCCGAACCAGACGCTCGTCACCAGAGTCGGGTTGTAGCCCGAGAACCAGGCGTCGCGGGGGCCATTGGTGGTCCCGGTCTTGCCGGCGATGTCACCGCGCTTGAGTTGCAGGGCGCGGGTGCCGGTGCCGCGGCGGATCACATCCCTGAGCATCGAATCCATGATGTAGGCAATGCGGGGATCCATCACTTGCGGCGCCGCTGGCGCCGCAGGCGTGTTCTGCGCACCCGGCGCGCCGCAGGCGGGGCATACGCGCTCGGGATTGGCGGTAAACAGCGGTTTCCCGTGGGCGTCCTCGATGCGCTCGATCAGGTAGGGCGTTACCCGGTAGCCGCCGTTGGCGAAAATCGCGTAGCCGGTCGCCATTTGCAGGGGTGTGAAGGTGGCGGTGCCCAGCGCGAGCGACAGATTGGGCGACAGTTCCGAAGGGTCGAAACCGAACCGCGTCAGACTGTCGACGGCGTTGTGGATGCCGACGGCCTGAAGTACGCGAATGGATACCAGGTTCCGGGAAAGATACAGCGCCTCGCGCAACCGAAGCGGTCCATAGAATTCGCCGTTGTCGTTTTCCGGGCGCCAGGGCTCCTCCTGAGAGGGGTCGTTGAATACGATAGGGGCGTCATGGAAGATGGATGCGGCGGTAAAGCCACGCTCAAGGGCGCTGGCGTATATAAAGGGCTTGAAGCTGGAGCCTGGTTGACGGCGCGCCTGGGTCGCCCGGTTGAAGTGGCTGGCGCCGAAATCAAAGCCCCCCACCAAGGCGCGGATGGCGCCATCCAGGGGGTCCAGGGCCACCAGGGTCGCCTGGGCCTCCGGTAACTGTGCCAACTCCCAGCGCTTGCCGATAGGACGCAGCCGGATCAAGTCGCCGCTCTGGAATACCCTGGTGAAATCCGTGATCTGGCGGCTGAACCCTGTTGCATCGAGGTGGCGTGTCATCCCTGCCAACCCATTCTTCCCGGTGAGCTCCAGCTCGGTGCCGTCGCCTTGAACTACCCGAATACCCGCGGGTTTCACTTGCGTAACCACAGCCGGGATCAATCCCTGAACGATCGGCACCGTGGCCAGTCGGTTCCGCCACTGTCCGGCGTCGGCGATGTGGGCTTCCGCGCCGCGATATCCGTGGCGTTGATCGTAATCAGCCAGCCCGTCCGTTACCGCCTTGTCGGCGGTCAGTTGCCAGTCGCTGCGAATGGTGGTTATTACGCGTAGACCATCGGTGTAGGCGCTCTCGCCATAGCGGGTGAAGACCTCGCGGCGCGCCATCTCGGCGACATAGGGGGCGGGGATATCCAGCTGGGTCTGATAAATGCGCGTGGAGACAGGCGTTGCCACGGCTGTGTGATAGGTGTTCAAGTCGATATTGCCGAGGTGAAGCATGCGTCCCAGGATCCAGTCGCGGCGCTCCCGTGCGCGCTCTGGATTGCTGGCCGGGTTGTAGGAGGAGGGCGCCTTTGGCAGTCCAGCGATCATGGCCAACTCCGGTAGCGCCAGCTCGGACAGCGGTTTGCCAAAATAAACCTCGGCGGCGGCGGCGATCCCGTAGGCGCGATTGCCGAGAAAAATCTTGTTGCAGTAGAGGGTCAGTATGGCGTTCTTGTCGAGACGACGTTCGATGCGAAAAGCGAGCAGTATCTCATTGAATTTCCTTACGAACGTCTGTTCCTTGGTGAGGAAAAAATTGCGTGCCACCTGCATGGTGATGGTGCTGCCGCCGGATTGTATGCTGCCGGTGCGGAGCAGTTCGAAGGCCGCTCTGGCGAGGCCGTTGGGATTTACCCCGATGTGGCTGTAGAAATGGTCGTCTTCGGCGGCGAGCAGCGCCGTGATGAACAGAGGTGGGATTGCCTCGAACCCGATCGGTTGTCGCCGCTGCTCCCCATATTCTCCAATAAGCTTCAAGTCTTGTGAGTAAAGTCGCATCGGGGTTTGGAATTTTGCTGTTCGAAGCACTTCCACCGAAGGCAGCTTCGGGCTAAGGTACAAATACAGTGCAGCCAGTACGATGAGTGTACCGCCGACTGCGGCACAGGTTAGATGGGCGAGGAGCCGCACAACGCTCGGCAGGCGCGATGGCATTGCTAGGGTCCGTTGAGGGGCTGACCAGGAAGCATAGTGGTGCGGCGTTGTTGGCCTCAAGTGTTTTAGTATATATTTCGACTAACTACGGGAAGTAACAGTATAAACATGGGACTCTTGGGCTTGTTCGACAGAAAGGGCAAACAACTGCTGGGGCTGGATATCAGCTCCTCCTCAATCAAGCTCATCGAGCTGAGCCGGAGTGGTGGCCGCTTCAAGGTGGAAGCGTATCGGGTACTCCCTTTGCCGACCAATGCGGTAGTCGAGAAGAATATCAAGGATGTCGCCCTGCTGGCTGATGCCCTCAGGCGCGTGGTCGCCGCAGCGAAAACCAGGACGCGCGATGCGGCCGTTGCCGTGGCGGGTTCGGCGGTTATTACCAAAGTCATCGATATGCCTGCCAACCTGGGCGAGTTGGGACTGGAAAACCAGATTGCAGCGGAAGCGGACCAGTATGTGCCCTATCCCCTCGACGAGGTGGCGCTCGACTATGAGATGCTCGGGCCGTCGGCAACCAATCCGGATCAGGTGGAGATCATGCTGGCGGCGTGCCGCCGCGAGAATGTGGACATGCGCGTCGCTGCACTCGAAACCGCGGGGCTGCGTCCGCGCGTGGTTGATGTCGAGGTATTTGCTGTCGAGCGTGCATTTCGGCTAATCGGAGAACAGTTCGAAGATATCGGTGATCAGGTTGTCGCCATCGCCGATATCGGCGCGACCATGTTGACGCTAAGCGTCTTGGTGGACGGCAAGACGCTCTATACCCGCGAGCAATTGTTTGGCGGGAAGCAGGTAACCGAGGAGATTCAGCGGCGTTACGGCCTATCGATGGAAGAGGCCGGGCAAGCGAAGCGACAGGGCGGCTTGCCGGAAGATTACGAAACAGAAATTCTCCAGCCCTTCAAGGAGGCGCTGGTGCAGCAGATTCAGCGCTCGCTCCAGTTTTTCTTTTCGTCCAGTCAGTACAACTACGTCGATCAGCTGGTACTGGCCGGTGGCGTGGCCGCGATGACCGGCCTGCGCCGCGAAGTCGAAGACAAGCTGGGGTTGCCGACCACGGTTGCCAACCCCTTTGCGAACATGGCGATCGGCAGTGGCGTCAACGCGGTCGCACTGGCATCGGATGCGCCGGCCATGCTGATTGCGACCGGGCTCGCACTGCGGGGGTTCGAGTAACATGTCCAGCATTAATTTACTGCCTTGGCGTGATGAGTTACGCAGAGAGAAGAAGCGAGAGTTTCTAGGCTATCTGGCCCTGACGGCGCTGCTCGCAGTGACGGTACTGGCGCTGTGGATGCATGTGGTCAATCTCCGCATCGACACGCAGCAGGCTCGCAATGCCTTGTTGAACCAGGAGATTTCTGCGATGGATGCGCAGGTCAAGGAGATTCATGGGCTGAAAAAGCGACGCGAGCAGGTGCTGGCACGCATGCGGGTGATACAGGATCTGCAAGCCAACCGTCCCGATGTTGTCAGGGTGTTTGACGAATTGGTACGCGTGGTTCCTCCCGGCGTCTACCTGGAATCCCTGTCACGACAGGGCGATAGCATCAGCATGGTGGGTTACGCGGAGTCCAATAATCGTATCTCGACGTTCATGCGATCGCTGGCATCGTCCGTCAAGTTTCAGGGGCCCAACCTGACCCAGGTAACCGCCGACCATCGGTTGGGCGAACAGGGCAATCGTTTCGATCTGCGTGTCAAGGTCACCAAGCCCGGTGCGACCGCCGATGCTGGCTGACCCGTGGCTCGATACTGAAAGGGGAAAGGTGTTGGCATGACGCTTCGAGAGCTGCTTCAGGAATTCCGATCGTTTGACCGGGCGGATTATGAATTCGAGAACGTCGGCGTCTGGCCCTTGGTGGTTAGGGTCGCGCTTGCAGTGGGTCTGTTTGCCTTGCTGGTAACGCTCGGGTATTACCTCAAAATGCGGGACCTTCACACGGAGTTCGATCAGGCTGTGGCCCAAGAGGCGCGGCTGAAGAAGGTGTTCGAAGAGCGTGCTTTCGAGGTTGCGAACATCGAGGTCTATCGACTTCAGATGGAGCAAATCGAGGAGTCCTTCCAAGGGCTGCTGGCGCAGCTGCCGGCTGATACCGAGGTGCCCGGGTTGCTCGAAGATATAACGGAAATTGGGCTCGGCAGTAGCCTGCAGATCGGTAGCATAACGCTGCAACCGGAGCAGGCAGCGGAGTTCTATGTGGAACTGCCGATCAAGATCGCCGCCACTGGCGGGTACCATGATTTTGCCTCCTTTATCAGCGGGGTCGCCGGCCTCCCACGTATCGTTACACTCCACGATTATGCCATCCGGGCGATTGGGCAGAATCAATTGCAGCTGTCCATAGATGCGAAGACCTACCGCTACAAGGGAGATATCTAGGTCATGAGGGCGCAACGTGTGCGAGCGGGGTTGCTGCTGCTGGTGCTGCTGGGCGGCTGTGGCGGCGACCGTGAGTTCAAGGATTTGCAGGATTTCATGGCCAAAACCCGCGCCAAGCCGGGTGGGAAGATCGACCCTCTCCCGACCTTCCCGTCTTACGAGGTATTCAAATACGGTGCTTCTGCCCTGCGTAGCCCTTTTGAAGTGCCGGCGACGGTGGCTTCGGAGCGCGCATCGGGTACCCCGTCAGTGGCCCCGAACCAAGCGCGGGCGCGGGAAGTGCTTGAGAATTATAACTTCGCTTCGCTATCGATGGTCGGGTCGTTGTATCGGGACGGCACCCGCTGGAGCCTGATCGATGACGGCGCCGGGCAAATTCATCGCGTTACGCTTGGCAACTATATGGGTAAGAACCACGGCAGGATTGTTTCGGTCAACGAGGACCGGACCGATGTGATCGAAATCATCCCGGACGGGGAGGACGGCTGGGTTGAACGGTCGCGCACCCTTTCTCTCAAGGAGAATCAATAAATGAGAAGCATGTCGCGATCAGCTGCCGACCATCATGTAACGCCAGGCAAGTCGGGATGGTTATGGGTCTGGGCTATGGTACTTGGTTTGGCCAGCCCGGTCGTCATGGCGGCTCCGCCTGCTACGCTCGACGAAATTGCATTCACGTCGTTGCCGGGCGGTGGTTTCGAAGCCAAGTTGAATTTTTCCGGAGATGTCGATAGTCCGACTGGATATGTAATCGAATCGCCACCGCGAATGGTTTTCGATTTTCCCAATGCAAAGAGTGCACTGGCGCAAAAGAAGTATGCGCTTTCCTTCGATATTGCCAAGAGCGCGGTTGTGGTTACGTCGGGCGACCGCACACGGCTCATTCTCAATCTGCGCGAGACTGCGGGTTACGACGTTAAAGCCGAAGGCCACAGCGTCGCTATCCGTGTTGGAGATGGCAGGGGCAATACGGCCGCGCGCGATCAGTATGTCAGCATGGAGAATGGATCCAAGGGACCCGTGGGTGCGGGCGCGGCAATAACCGCGCTTGATTTCCAGCGTGGCGACAGCGGCGAAGGATTGATTACCGTCGGATTGGGGAGAAAGGACACGGGGATCGATGTGTCCCAGGTCGGCAAGAATATCGTGGTTGTGTTCAGTCATACCAGCCTTCCCGAGGCACTGAACCGGAAGCTGGATGTCATCGATTTCGCCACGCCCGTGAAAAGTGTGGACACCACTGCGGACGGATCCGCAACCAAGATGGTGATTGAGGCGGTAGGCGAATATGACTATCTTGCCTACCAGGCGGACAACAATTATGTGGTGAGTGTAAAGCCCCTTACGCGGGAGCAAGAAGATGACCGGCGCAAGGCTTTTCAATACACGGGAGAGAAGCTGTCGCTCAATTTTCAGAACATTGAAGTGCGCGCGCTCTTGCAACTCATCGCCGATTTCAGCGACTTCAATCTGGTGGCAAGCGACGCAGTAAGTGGCAGCATCACCCTGCGGCTCAAGAATGTTCCGTGGGATCAGGCGCTCGATATCATCCTCAAAGCAAAGGGTCTCGACAAGCGCGTTGACGGTAATGTGTTGATGGTTGCGCCGGCGGCTGAAATTGCCGAACGCGAGCGGCTCCAGGTGGAGGCCAACAAGCAGTTGCAGGAACTGGCGCCCTTGCGCACCGAATACATCCGCATTCGCTACGCTGACGCCCGCAAGCTGTTTGATCTTTTCGACGGCCATAACCGGAGTGGCGGTGGCAACAACAGTAACGATAACGCCACTGGATCCATTCTGTCGGCGCGCGGCAATGCGATTGTGGACGAGCGTACCAACACGATCATTTTGACCGATACCGAAGACAAGATTGCCGAGTTTCGCCGCATTGTGCAGCAGATCGATATTCCGGTCCGGCAGGTCGAGATTGAGGCGCGCGTCGTTGTCGCCAGTACTGATTTTCGCAAACAACTCGGTGTGCGCTGGGGTGTTGCCGCGTTGCGGAAGCACGGCAGCAGTCAACTGGAAATTGCGGGCCAGCGAACGGCGCTCGACAGCGAACCGGGAAATCCCATCGAGTTCTTCGGTCCCACGGGTGGTACCCTCGACCTGGAGGAAACCCTGGCAGTGGATCTCGGAGTCGCGAATCCGACTGGCAGCATTGCGTTAGGGTTGCTGCGTAACAATACTTTCCTCGATCTCGAATTGAGTGCGCTGCAAAACGATGGCTACGGCGAAATAATTTCGCAGCCGAAAGTCATTACCAGTGACAAGAAAAAAGCCACGATAAAATCGGGCACCGAGGTCCCCTACCAAGAGGCCAGTTCGGCGGGGAACACCAACGTTTCGTTCAAGGACGCGGTGCTGAAGCTGGAGGTAACACCGCTCATCACCCCGGACAATCGCATCGTGATGACACTGACGGTAGCGCAGGATTCCATCGGCGCGTTTGTACCCTCGGGGAATGGTGGTCAGGTGCCGTCCATCGACACCACCAGTGTGGAAACCGAAGCCTTGGTAGGAGACGGCCAGACATTGGTGCTGGGTGGCATTTTCAAAATGGAATCGCTCGATTCCATCGAAAAAGTCCCGGTACTTGGCGACTTGCCGGGTGTTGGTCGTCTGTTTCGCAATACATCGAAAACACAGACCAAGCAGGAAATCCTGATTTTCATCACGCCAAAAATACTCAGCGATGTACTTCTGGATCAATGAATGCAGCGGGCAATATCGCTCTTGTCGGCCCCATGGGTGCCGGCAAGACCACGATCGGGCGTCATCTCGCAAAAATATTGCAGAGAACCTTTGTTGATCTCGACGCCGAGATAGAGGCGCGTTGTGGTGCGGGAATCCCCTGGATATTCGACTGTGAGGGGGAGCAGGGTTTCCGAGATCGGGAAACGGCCCTGTTGGTGGAGTTGGCGAGCCGGGAAAACCTGGTGGTGGCAACCGGCGGCGGTATTGTACTGCGACCGCAGAACCGGCTTGCGCTCAAGGAGATGGGTGTCGTGATATTCCTCTCGGTAACCGCGCGCGAGTTGTTCGAGCGTACCCGGAACGACACGCACCGACCGCTTTTGCAAGTTCCCAACCGCCGTGAAGTCGTAGAGCGTTTGGCCTCGGAGCGAGACCCCTTGTACCGGGAGGTCGCCGATCTGATTTACAGCGGGGGCCGACGTGGACCCAAGTTGGCTGCGGAGGAGATCGCGGGCTGGATTGCCGCTTTGTCCTGAGGTGCGCGCTCCCCCTTAGGTGCGGACCGGTACGCAAGGGATTGGCCTCCGCGTGCAGCTTCTCTTGGTTGCTCCATGGTAGGCAGCTGCCGGCATGATCCGGGCAGCCCCATTCGCGTACAATTACCACACCATTCTTCTTCCGTCCGAGACCGCTCATCGATGCGACAGGTTCGAGTCGATCTGGGTGCGCGCAGTTATCCGATACTGATTGGCGCTGGATTGCTTTCGGTGCCGGGATGCCTTTCGCCTTACGTCGCGGGAAAGCAGGTGCTGGTGGTGACCAACGATCGGGTCGCGCCGCTCTATCTGCAGCGTGCAGTCGCGGCTTTCGAAGGCAAGGAGATCGCGACCCTGGTGCTTCCCGATGGTGAATGTCACAAGACCCAGGCGACCCTAAGCCGTATTTTTGATGCCCTGATCGACGGTCGTTTTGATCGCGAAGTGATGCTGGCGGCGCTGGGCGGTGGGGTTATCGGCGACCTCACCGGATTTGCGGCCGCTTGTTATCAGCGTGGTGTGGATTTCATCCAGATTCCGACCACGCTGCTCGCTCAGGTGGATTCTTCGGTGGGCGGCAAGACCGGGGTCAACCATCCCCGGGGCAAGAACATGATTGGCGCCTTCCATCAGCCACGCTGTGTGCTTGCCGATACGGCGACTCTGGAAACCCTGCCCGAGCGGGAATTGCGCGCCGGACTGGCGGAGGTGATCAAGTATGGCTTGATGGCCGACGCAGTTTTTTTTGGCTGGCTTGAAGAGCACATGGCAGCGCTTCTGGCGCGTGAATGCGAAGTCCTGGCCATCGCCATCGAACGCTGCTGCCAATTGAAGGCGCAAATAATTGCGGCGGACGAGCGCGAAAGCGGGGCGCGTGCCCTGCTCAATCTTGGCCATACCTTTGGTCATGCGATTGAGGCGGCTCAGGATTACCAGGGGCTACTGCATGGAGAAGCGGTGGCGGTCGGAATGGCCATGGCGGCACGATGTTCCGCAGACATGGGTTGGTTGTCGGAAGCCGAATATCATCGCGCCACTGCGCTTCTCACTGCTGCGGGACTGCCGACGGGACGTCCGGCGGAACTGGATGCGGCGCGGTTGCGGGACCTAATGGCGAGCGACAAGAAGGTGAGTCAAGGCAGGGTCCGTCTGGTATTGTTGAACGGGATTGGCGCTGCGCGATTGACTGCGGAATATCCCGAAAGCATCCTCAGAGCAGCGTTGGAGCGCGACGCCAACTGACCGTAATACTTGCGTACTCGAGATAAGATCCCCCAGAGTTTGAGAGGTATTTAACACGGATGCGAGCGCTTCGGAACGACCGGATGTTACGCGCCCTGATGCGACAGCCGGTGGATGCAACGCCAATCTGGCTGATGCGTCAGGCAGGACGCTATTTGCCCGAATACCGCGCGGTCCGGCAAAGCGCCGGAGATTTCATGAGCCTGTGCCGGAATCCGGAACGCGCATGTGAAGTGACCCTGCAGCCCCTTGCCCGCTTTGATCTGGATGCCGCGATTCTCTTTTCCGACATTCTTACCATTCCGGATGCGCTGGGTCTGGGCCTTTACTTCGAGGAAGGCGAGGGCCCGCGCTTTCACAAGCCGCTGCGCGCTGCTGCCGACATCGAGAAACTCGGCGTATTGGACACTGCACGGGACTTGCCCTATGTGCTGGACGCGGTGCGGCTGATTCGTCGCGAGCTGAATGGCAGTGTGCCCCTTATCGGATTTTCCGGCAGTCCCTGGACCCTCGCGACCTACATGATCGAGGGCGGGAGCAGTCGGGATTTCATCCGTACCAAGCAGTTGCTTTATGACGACCCTCAGCTACTTCACCTGCTGTTGAACAAGCTCGCGACTTCGGTCACCAACTATCTGAACGCGCAAATAGCCGCAGGTGCCCAAGTCGTGCAAATCTTCGATACATGGGGTGGTGCCCTGAGTGCAGCGGCATACCGCGAATTTTCGCTCGCATACATGGCCCGGATTGTGGCGGGTCTTACCCGCGAGGCCGAAGGACGCGCGGTCCCTGTCATATTGTTTACCAAGGGCGGCTCGCCCTGGCTGGACGCGATTGCCGACACCGGATGCGATGCGGTGGGATTGGATTGGTGCATGGACATCGGGCAGGCCCGTGATCAGGTTGGCAACCGGGTCGCGCTGCAGGGCAATCTGGACCCGGCGGTGCTGCGTGCATCCGCGACTGTTGTTGTGGCCGAGGCGGAACGGATTGTTCGAGCGTTCGGAGCAGGACCGGGCCATGTATTCAATCTGGGACATGGCATCAGCCCCGATGCCCCACCGGATCGGATCGCCGCCCTGGTTGACGCAGTTCACAGCATGTCGGTGAAACAGCGACAAGCCGACGCCTAACCTGAGGCGTTGGTCGGCAAAAACCGCCGGTAAGTCGGAGTTCGTTGCAAATGAACCGGTTTTGCCTATGCTGAGATAGCGCGACACCATGTGCAAGCCGGCAATGCCCAGTCGGCGCACCCAGAGTGGCGGTCGACGAGGTTAAAGGACCTGACATGGCAATCAAGCAAGTCAAGATCAACGTCAACGACCTGGCTATCGGCATGTATGTGTCGCAGCTTGATAGACCTTGGGCGCACACACCTTTTCCGCTGCAAGGCTTTCAGGTCCGCACTACCGAGGACATCGATACCCTTCGCAATTACTGTGACTACGTTCATGTAGATACCACCAAAAGCAACAGTCCGCTCGCTACGCAAGTCATACCGAGTCTGGATGTCCGTGGAGACAGTAGCGTACGCCGACCGCCAGTGCTTGGTCAGCGTGACCCCGGCAAGGGTGCGATCAAACCGACCCCCCTGGTCATACGCAAGGGGGTATATAACATCACAGTGTCGCTGCGGGCTGAAATGCGCCATGCCCGCATTGTCATCAAGCAGTTGCAGGATCAGCTGACGGCGGCCGCCAAGCAGCTAGCGCGGGGACGATTTGGTGACTATGACCAGCTGAAACACAGTGTCGAGGGTATGGTCGACTCCGTGCTGCGCTGTCCTGACGCCTTTACCTGGCTGATTCGCCTGCGTCAGCACGACCAGCATACCCACGGCCACAGTCTCCGTTCGGCGCTGTGGGCGGTGCAGTTTGCGCGGTTTATTGGGATGGAGCGGCGCGAAATTTCCACCCTGTGCCTGGGAACCTTGCTCAAGGATATCGGCAAGACGCGGGTGCCGGTGGCGATCCTTCGCAAACGCAACCGTTCGCCCGAGGAAGAACTCGAGTACCGAAAGTTCGTGGAGCTTGGTGTCGATATGCTGCGGGATACGCGGGCTGTCGAGCCGCGCGTGATCTCCGTGGTGCGCTATCACTGCGAACGTATGGATGGGTCGGGTTTTCCCGAGGGATTGGGCGGCAGCAAGATCCCGTTACTGGCGCGGATTGCGGGGATAGCCACGGTTTTCGATGCGATCAGCAATCCCTTCGAAGCCGAACAGCCTGTTGCGCCATCAAAGGCGGTCAGTTTGCTCTACGACATGCGCGGGGCCGAATTTCAGGAAGACCTGGTAGTCCAGTTCATTCAGTCCATTGGGCTCTATCCGGCAGGAACCCTGGTAGAACTCACTACAGGGGACATCGGCATTGTGGTGGAGCAGCATCCCGACTCGCGCCTCACTCCACAGATCGCCGTGCTGGATCTGGCGGGTGGCGACCTCAATAGGAACTTCATTCTTGTTGACCTGAAGGAACAGGAAGCGGCGCGCAGGCTGCTGGTTGAAAATGGCCGGCGTAATGCCGGTGGAGTGGAGCGAGTGGCCATCGCCCGCGATCTCGAGCCAACCGGTTATGACATTGACGTGTCCGCGATTTCCAGCCTGTTCATGCAGGCCGAGCAGGAGCGCCGGACCGGCTTTATGGCGAGTCTGCGAGAGCGCTTCGCTAGACCGCACTGAGCGGCGTCCCGGTTGCGCAGCTCGCGCGAGCGCGGGTTCATGGCGGCTGAGTGAGCCGACCCAGTTCTTCCCCCATTCGTAGATTCAACCCGGAAGTCGCGATCGTTAGCTCTACGCCGGGTGGCGTCAGCACAATGACCGTGGAACCAAAGCGAAAACGGCCGAGTTCGGCGCCCCGCACCAGTTCCACCTGCCCTTTCGTGAAACTGTCTTCCCGCAACGCGCCTGGACAATAACGACCCTGCCAGACCGTGTCGATACCGGCCACCAGCAGTGCGCCCACCAGCACCACTGCCATCTGCCCCGCAGGCGTATCGAACCAGCACACCAGGCGTTCGTTGCCGGCGTAGAGATTGGGCAGCGCGCGCGCGGTGCGCAGGTTCACCGAGAACAGCCGGCCGGGAATGTAGCGGGTCGCGATCAAGGTTCCGGACAGCGGCATGTGGACCCGGTGGTAGTCGCGCGGCGACAGATAGATGGTTGCAAAACAACCGTCGCGAAGCGCTGCGGTGCGCGCACTGGACTCGCCCAGCAGCGCCTCCAACGTGAAAGTGCTGCCCTTGGCTTGCAGCAGGCAGTTCCCCGCGATGCGCCCCGCTTCGCTGATGACTCCGTCGGCCGGCGACACCAGCGTTTGTGCATCGCCCATCAGCGGGCGTGCGCCGGGTTTCAGTTCGCGGGTGAAAAAATCGTTGAACGAAGCGTATCGCTCACAATCGGGTTCTGCCGCTTCCGTCAGGTCGATCCGGAAGCGGCGCATGGCGGCGCGGATCAGCAGGCGTCGCACCCAGGGCACGCGCGTCTCGGCCAGACCACCAATGAGTCGGCTGAGCAGGTGTTGGGGAAGTGCGCGTTGCAGAGCGAGGTACAGGAAATCCCGAAAGTCGTGCATGAAGTGAAAGCCGTTGTCGCTGCTTAGTGTGCGGTTTGCAGTTGGTGAAAGCTGGCCAGTCGGCGGGGATCCACTTCTCCGCGCTGGATGGCGGCAACGATGGCGCAACCCGGATCTCCGCGGTGTGCGCAATCGCGAAACCGGCACTGCATGGCCAGTGGAGCAAGCTCGATGAATCCGGCCATGAGGCGCTGCGGGTCCGGGCATTCCACCCCGAACTCGCGAATGCCGGGGGAGTCGATGACGGCGCCGCCGGGAACCGGATAAAACCGCGCCGTGGTGGTGGTATGGCGGCCCTTCGCCCCGGAGTCGGAGAGTGCTCCGACAGCGGCGTCGGTGCCGGGAAACAGCCGGTTGATCAGCGATGACTTGCCGACCCCGGACTGCCCGCAAAAAATGCTGACCCTGCCGCTCAAGCGGGCGCGCAGTGCGTCGATGCCGGCGCCGGTATGGGCGGAAACCTTCAGCACCGGATAACCCAGGGCACCGTAGG
The DNA here is from genome assembly GCA_050179115.1 of Porticoccaceae bacterium. Taxonomy (GTDB): domain Bacteria; phylum Pseudomonadota; class Gammaproteobacteria; order Pseudomonadales; family Porticoccaceae; genus JAGPUQ01. Next base: position 52,987 of record JBFXFL010000006.1, read on the forward strand.
ACGCGCAGATAGCGGCGACAGCCCGCTGCCCCGACGCCGAACCGAGATCGCATTTGTTGACAAGGATCAGCGCGCTCATGCCTTCCAGTTCGGCGGCGACCAGAAACCGGTCGACGAGATTGGCGTGGGGCTCCGGCTCCGCCGCGATCACAATCCCGACCTGGTCGATATTGGCAGCGAGGATCCGGACCTGATTGTTATCGCGGCGGCGGAGCACACTGCGCCGTGGCGCCACCGCGGTGATAACGCCGCGACGACCGCCGGTCTGCCAGAGCACGCGGTCGCCCACTACGGGTTCCAGATGCGTGCGGAGGTAACAGCGCTGCCGGGGTTGTTCGGGATGCTCGGGGTCAACCACGTCCGCTTCGCGACCGTAGCGAGCGGTAACCAGCCCCGCGCGTTCGGTGCCGACGTTGTCCGGGCCGAGGCGATCGAGTGCGCGTTCCCGGTTGGTCCCGATCCGGCGCCGCTGTTGCAGCGACAGCCTGCGTTTTGCCATGCCCCGAAGTGCCTGTGTTGTAGGGCGCCAAGCATATAGGATAATCCCCCCGCCAGTACCGACGCCGTCCGGCGCTGGTACCGGCGCTGCCGGCTGGAGCGAAAATGAACACAGGCAACCCCGCGGACCTCCATCTGATCTGGATCGATCTGGAAATGACCGGTCTGGACACGATCAACGACACCATTATCGAAATTGCCACGCTGGTGACTGATCGCGATCTCTGTGTGCTCGCCGAGGGGCCGAGTCTCGCCATTTACCGGCCGGATGCAGTGCTCGGGAAAATGGACGACTGGAACACGCGCCAGCACACCCAGTCGGGGCTGGTGCGACGGGTGCGCGAGAGTCCCTGCAGCGCGCGCGATGCCGAGCTCGCAACGCTGGCATTTCTGCGCGCCTGGGTGGCGCCCGGGGTGTCGCCCATGTGCGGTAATTCGATCTGCCAGGATCGCCGTTTTCTGGCCCGGGAGATGCCGGAGCTCGAAGCCTATTTTCACTACCGCAACCTCGACGTCAGCACCGTCAAGGAATTGGTGCGGCGCTGGCGGCCGGAGCTGCTCGGCGGCGTGCAAAAGAATTCCCGGCATCTGGCGCTGGAGGATATTCGCGATTCGGTCGCCGAGCTCAGTTACTACCGCCAACATTTCATCCGCTGAGGCACTGCATGCGGATGCCTTGCCTTCGCGACCGGCAGGTGCGCCGGCATTGCTGGTCAAAGCCGGGTTCGTTAAGGTAGCGCGCCGCTATTGCGAGCGCGGACGACCGCCCCGCACAACAACCTGTCCTAGGAGCATCATGAGCATTCCCTGGTTAACCGACGAAGAGCGCTTCATCGAAGAAACCGCGCGGCGTTTTGCCCGCGAGCGTCTGGCCGAAGGCTATCAGGCGCGCAGCCAGCAGGAATGCATCGATCGCACGCTGCTGCGCGAATTGGGCCAATTGGGGCTGGTCGCGCCGACGCTCGCGGAGGAATACGGCGGCATTGGTGCCTCCAGCGTGGTGGCCGGCCTGGTCTGTGAGGCGCTCGCCTACGCCGACATCAATATCAGCTATGTCGCGATGACTTCACCGCTGGTCGGTGGCGTGATTCAGGACCATGGCACTGATGCCATGAAAGAAACCGTGCTGCCGCGCATTGCCGCGGGGGAAATCCTGGTGCAACTGGGGCTGACCGAACCCAGGGGCGGCTCGGATGCCGCCAATCTCGCCTTGCGGGCGACCCGCAAAGGCGACCGTTTCGTGCTCAATGGCGAGAAGACGTCGATCACCTACGGTGCCCAGGCCGAGATGATGCTGATGTTTGCGCGCACCGATCCGGACCTGCCGGGCGCGCGCGGCGTCACGGCGTTTCTGGTGCCCCTCGACCTGCCCGGTGTCACCTGCACCCGTTTCGCGGATGTCGGCAGCCGGCCGGTCGGTCGCGGACAGGTGTTCTTCGACGACGTCGAAATTCCCGAAACCGCGATGGTGGGCAGGGAAGGCGAGGGCTTCACCAAGGTCATGCAGGGGTTCGATCTCAGTCGCTTTCTGATCGCGCTGATGTGCATCGGAACCGCGCAGGCATCGGTGGACGAGACCTGGCGCTACATTCAGGATCGCGAAGCCTTTGGACGCCCGCTCGCCAAGTTTCAGGGCACTACCTTCCCCCTCGCCGAACACGACAGCAAGCTCGCGGCAGTGCGTGCCTTGTCCTATCAGGGTCTGGCGTTGCGTGATCGCGGTATGCCCCATACCAAGGAAGCCGCGATGGTGAAATGGATGGGTCCGAAATGGGGGACCGATATCATCCAGGACTGTCTGGTACTCCACGGTCACTACGGCTGGGGCATGGACCTGCCCCACTTGCAGCGCATGATCGACGTGATGGGACTGCAGATCGGTGACGGCACTTCCCATATCATGAAGACCATCATTGCGCGCGAGACCATCGGCGCGGTCGGCGTCGCGTACAAATAGCCTCGTGACCGCTCGTTCGGTCAGCACGCGGTGGATTCCGGGCTACACTCGGTAGCCCGCGGAACTCGCCGCGGGGAAGGACCGTTTCTCTGGAAATCGAGACGAGGTACCGCATGTTCAGGAAATTCCATACCGAACCCTACTACCTGCTCCGCTATATGCTGGGCTGGGCGATCGTGCTCGGGTTGGTAACCGCCTGGTTCTGGACTTCGCCCGGGAGTGCCGGCGACGGTTGGCTGCTGGCGCTGACGATCGCGCTGATCATCTGTACCCGGTTCGATGCCATGCTGCTTGCGATCATCCCGGCGATCCTGTTGACGCCGGCGCCGCTGACCACCGCGCTGTGGCTGGTGCTGCTGTTTCCCGTTACCTGGGCGCTGGGCGTCGTGGGTGCCGTGTTCATTCACAACGCCAGCCATGACCAGTTTCGCCCGCGCTGGCTGAACCCGGTGGTGGGCGAACTCACCGGCTGGTTCCTGCGCACCAATCTGCTGGGCTGGAAGCTGGTGCACCACTATCATCACAAGCATACCGACGATCCGGAGCGGGATCCCCACTGTCCCGGCACCATGACCTTCTGGCGTTACGCCAACTCGATGCAGAGTTCCTCCATGCGCTATCTGGATGCCCGCCACCAGGAAATTCATCAGCTGCCCGTCTGGTACTACGCGATCGCCGGAGTGGCTGCGGTGACCGGGTTCGCGCTGATGCCCCTGAGCTTATTCATGTTGCTGGGGCCGACCTGGTTCGCCGCGGTGTGGATGCCGACCCTGTGCTCGGGTTGGTGGCTGTTCACCGTGATCAACTACCACACCCATCCGCTTGGCGCAGATGGTCGCAATGGGGCGGCAGACCTCCATAGTCGTGCATGGCACCGTATTCTCAACTGCGTTGGGTTTGGTGTGCTCTATCATGCCGCACACCATCGCAATGCCCGGTTGTTCAACCCCATGCCGCGCTGACCCAGGTTCCCGACGCGGGGCGTCGAAGCGGGATGCAGCGTTCAAACCCCGGGGAAAATGCCATAATCGGCCACCCACGGACCCAACCGACAACCATTCACAGAAAGGAGACGACCATGACAATCAAGGCTGGAGATACCATGCCCGAAGGGCGCTTTACCATCATGAAAGCCGACGGCCCCGGCTCTGTCAGCAGCAAGGAATTCTTCGAAGGCAAGAAAGTGGTGCTGTTCTCGGTGCCGGGCGCCTTTACCCCGACCTGCTCGCGGCAACATCTGCCGGGTTTTGTCGAAAAGGCCGCCGAATTCCAGAAGAAGGGCGTCGACACCATCGCCTGCATGGCGGTCAACGATGTCTTTGTCATGGATGCCTGGGGCAAGAGCGCAAACGCCGATGGCAAGGTGACCATGCTCGCCGATGGCAACGGCGACTACGCGCGTGCGCTGGGTCTGGAGCTGGATGCCACCGGCTTCGGCATGGGCAAGCGCGGCCAGCGTTTCGCGCTGGTCGTCGACAACGGCAAGGTGAGTCACGTCTTTGTTGAAGAGGCCGGCAAGTTCAAGGTGAGCTCTGCCGAGCATGTGCTCGCCAGTCTCTGACGCCAGCCACTGCCGGCCACCCCTGCGGCGGCCGGCAGCCCTGCATTCGCTGAAATTTCCACCGGGCGGTATCAGTATTGATCGATGATGGCGATTGCGTCGGAACGTGCCTCGACGTGACTCCATAGGAATAATGAACACATGGCGCCAGCCCGGTCACTTTACGTTGAATGAATCCCTCACTCTTGTTTCCCAAAGCCGCGCGATCCCGGCTCCGGCGGTTTTTCGGGAGGACCCGCAAAGCACTGGGCGATAGCCATCCAGGCTACTGCCGGTGCACCTTTCACCCGCAACCGGGTATCGGCGATATTGCGCACTTGCGTAACCACCTGGCAGAACTCCACGGCGGAGCCTGTGATCCGATTATCTTCCTGCGGCTCGTGCCACTGCCATACCGTCCC
>JBFXFL010000006.1:57503-84823 GCA_050179115.1 Porticoccaceae bacterium
GCGGTGAGATTCTGCGCCAGGCGCGCCGTTTCGCCCTCGTTCTGCACGGGGGTCGCCGCCAATGGTGCCAACCTGTAATCGTACAGTCGTGCGACCCCGGCCGGGGTGCGCACCAGGATCTCGCCGCCGGCGACGATGGCGGTGGTGGCGTCGCTGCCGGAGGGCTTGATCACCGCGAATCCCGGGTCATCCGCCGGCAGGGCCAGCAGATCCCGGCCCCAGCACTGGTGGGTAAAAGGCTCGCCGAGCTGGCTGATTGCGGTGGGCACCAGGTCCACCTGGCTGGCGACGGTGGCGCTGTGGGCACCGAACCGTGCGCGGATACCGGGACCGATCAGCAGCGCGGGCACATGGAAGCGCGCCAGATCGATATCGGTCACTTGGGTGGAAGTGCCGAAGCCGTGGTCGCCCACCACCACGAACAGGGTCTGGTCGAACCAGGGCGCGTGTCGCGCCTGCTCGAAAAACTGTCCCAGCGCCCAGTCGGAATACTTCATCGCCGTCAGGTGCTGATCCAGTTCGCCGAAACCCTGCACGGGCGCGAACGGCAGTGGATCCGGTAGATGATAGGGCGTGTGGTTGGACAGGGTTTGCAGGACCGCGAAAAACGGCCGATCGCCAGGCAGCGCTGCCAGTTCCGCCGCCGCCCGGTTGAACATGTCTTCATCCGACACACCCCAGGTGGCGTCGTAGAATTTCGGCGCGACGTAATCGTCGCGCCCGATGAAATGGGTGAAACCCTGGTTGCCGAAAAAGCCGTTCTGGTTGTCCCACGAGAAACTGCCGTTGTAGACATAGAGATTGCGAAAATCCTGTGCCGACAGCAGGTTGCCGAGGCCGGAAAACTGGTGCATCCCCTCCGGCGTCTGCATCAGATACTCGAACCCGGGCAGGTTGGGAAAGCAGGCCACGGAGGCGAACATGCTCTGATGAGTGTGGGTGCCGTTGGAGAAAAACCGCTCGAACAGCAGGCCATCATCGGCGAGCCGATCGAACGCGGGCGTGACGCCATGGGGATGGCCGAGGGCGCCCACGAACTCGCCCGAAAAACTTTCCATGATGATGAACACGATATTGCGCGGTCGTGGTCCCGGGTACGCAATGGGTGCGTGGTGGCGCAACAGCGGCGCGGTTCCAGCATCCAGCAACTGATCACTGCCCGTCACCACCAGCTTGCGGGTGAGTGCCAGGGCTTCGGCTTCGGGCATCACCCGCAGCCAGTGGGCACTCTGCTCCCCGCCGTCGGCCGCCACCGCCTTGGCGAGTGTGAAGACACCGTTGAGTCCCAGATGATTGGCGAACGCGAAGGTGCTGTGATAGGCGTCGCCCCAGCGCAGCGGCGGACCAAAGCGCAGGGTACCCCGGCTGGCAGCGCCGAGCAGCAACAGCACCACAAGTACCGCAGGGATGCGCAGCGCCCAGCCCGCGCTGAGCTCATTCGGCGTGGGCTGGATGGTCCGGTCCAGTTTCCGGTAGGCCCAGCCCGCCCCCAGCGATAGCACCAGCCACAGCGCCAGATAGCGCAGTACCGGAAAACCGTTCCAGATCATGCTGGACACCGTGCCCGGATCGGCGCGCAGGTACTCGAACGCCAGACTGTTCAGCCGGACGTGAAACTCGTGGTAGAAGTCGAGTTCAACCACGCCGACGAACACGATCAGCGAGCTGGCGACAGTGAGCGCGGCGACCCAGAGTGCGCGGGGACGCAGACCGCGCGGCAGCAGCAACGCCAGCGCCGGCAGCAGCAGCAGATAGCCGACAATGATCAGGTCGAAGCGAACGCCGGTCGCCAGCGCTTTGGCCAGTGTGGATCCGGGAATGCCGTCGGCGAGCGCGCGGTTGCGCCAGTACAGCAGGACCCGGAGCAGCGTCTGCACGATCGCCAGCACCGCGCCGGCACCGGCCAGAAACGCGAGGTCGGCGCCCAGGACACTGCGCGCGCTGCGGTGGGGAGTGCCGGGGGGGTTGGCGGCGGAAGTCATTTGGCACTCTCCGGAGGACAGTAGGTGCCGGGCACCGATCGGCGCCGGAAGAACAGCAGATAAAACCCTAGGCTGGTGAACCAGCAGATGGCGGCGGTCCAGAGATCATGAGACAGGAAGTGAGCGCCGCGCAATTGCTGGTCGATACCCAGCAGCAGGCCGAGCCCGATTCCCACCGCCAATCCCCGACCCGCCCACTGGGGTCGAATCTGGAGGCAGACGAAGTACAGCGCGAGAAAGGCGTAGCCGCCAGAGGCATGACCGGCCGGGAAGCAATGACCACCGATCGTCTGGCCGGGTGCGGCAACAAAATAGGAAATGGCTGGTTGGTCGCCGCCATACCGGCTGAGGTCCCAGGGGCAGAGCCCCCGGTCCAGCTTTTTCAGCGCACCGACCAAACTCACCGATACCGGCAGGGTGACGGTGAGATACCACAGCGGCCGGCGCCAGGGGCGCAGTAGCGACACCCAGAGACTCGCGAGCGCGGCGAGCAGCAGGACCCGACCGAGGGCGACATTCACTTTTTTGGCACCGTCGTGGAGCAGAAACTCGGTGACGTAGTTGTGGAGCAGCGCCCAGCGACCGCCCTCCAGCCGGTAGAGCCAGTCGGCCATCGCGAGATCGACGCCCCCCCACAATACGATCGTCGCCAGCGCAAACCCCAACGCGGGCAGCAGGGCGTGGCGACGCAGAAACGCGCCGGTCATGGGCGGACGCCGACTTGCGATCGGCACGCTCAATGCCAGTCCGGATGCCTGCCGGCCGGCCAGTGGTTCAGGCCGTGGTCATAGACGTAGCTGGCGCCCTGATAGTAGGCAATCGCGCGCTCGAACTCGGTGTCGGGCACCACCGGCCGCGCCACCTCGGGCGCAGCGCTTTCCGGATTGCGCTGCCGCTCCAGGTGGCGATTGGGTGAAAGGATCGACAGCACCCCCGTCCGGTAAAGCCCCAGGCTTTGGTAGGTGCTGATCAGCGCGCGGCCCGCGCCGGGCGGCTCGGCCAGGATATCCTTGCCGAAAAACGCCGACGCGTAGTCCAGATGCAAGAGCGCCAGCAGCGTGGGCGCAACATCGATCTGGCTGGCGACGGTATCGATCCGCGCCGGAGCAACACCCTTGCCGTAGATCATCAGCGGAATACGGTAGTGCTCCAGGGGCAGCGCGACCTTGCCGGCGCTGCCCGCGCAGTGATCCGCGACCACCATGAACACCGTGTCCTTGAACCAGGGTTTGGCGCGCGCGGTTTCGAGCAGATGGCGCAGCGCCCAGTCGGTGTACTTGACCGCGCCCTCGCGCCCGCTCCCCGAGGGGATGTCGATGCGGCCGCCGGGATAGGTGTAGGGACGGTGGTTGGACGTGGTCATCAGATGGAAGAAGAACGGTCGCCCGGCGGCGTGGGCCTGATCGGCCGCATCGAGTGCAACGTCGTAGAGGCCCTCATCCGCCACGCCCCAGGCGTTGCTGAAACCGGTCTTCTCCCCGGGCATGCTGGACTGGTCGATCACCGCGTAGCCATTGCCGGAAAAGAACGTATTCATGTTGTCGAAATAGCCGTGGCCGCCGTAGATGAACCGGGTATCGTAACCCTGATCCCGCAGCACATTGCCGAGCGACCAGAGCCCGCTTTCCCGGCCCAGGCGCTTGACGATGGACTGTCCCGGCGTGGGCGGAATCGACAGCGTCACCGCTTCCAGACCGCGCACCGTGCGGGTGCCGGTCGCGAAGAAATTGGTGAACAGCAACGACTGACCGGCAAGCTCGTCGAGAAAGGGCGTGAGTCCATCGCGATTGCCGAATGCGCCCAGGTAGTCCGCGCTCAGGCTTTCGACCATCACCAGCATGATGTTCTTCGGCGTCGGCGTGCCGGGGTTGTCGATAAAGCGGCGGATGTCGTAGATCGCCGCGGCCTCCCCGGACACGACGGCTTCTTCAACCGCGCCCTTCATCAACGCCGAAGCACGCGCATCCGGAAGCCTGATATAGAACTGGGCGTAATCGAGTTCGTTATTGCGAAACGCCGCGAGGAATTGATACGGCCCGTTGCGCGCCAGTTCGTTGGCAAAGGTATTAGGCGAAAAATCGTGCAACTCCTGATCGAGGCTCACATAGGCGAGCGCGGGCGCGCCCAGGGCGCCCGCCAGCACCGCAAGCCGCAGCGGCCAGCGCGCCGCATTGGCGCGCAGCGGGCGCAGGCTGCTGTCGATACGCGACGCGAGCATCCAGTAGACCGCGGCGGTGGCGATCAGGATACCGATCAGAATCAGCGCCACCGGATAGGATTCGACGATGTTGTCCGTCACTTCGCGGCGGTACACCAGATAATCCACCGCAATAAAATTGAAGCGCGCCTGGAATTCGTCCCAGAACAGGAATTCGGCGGCGACGATAAAGCCAAGTCCGTAGAGCGTCACAAACACACAACCATGCACCCAGTAGCGGTTGGCTCTCGAATACCACCAGCGGTCGGGAGCCAACACGGCATAGAGCGCCACCGGCAGCAGTGCATAGGCGTAAAACGCCAGATCGTAAACCGTGCCGATGGCGAAGATGCCCATCAGGGTGCTCGCGTCCCGGGGCAGATCGCCAAAGGCCAGCACCAGCAGGCCCGCGCGCGTGGCCGCGAAATAGCCGAGCGCGACGACCAGCATCCAGCCGATGATGCCGAAGCGGCCGGCGCCCGCGGCCGGACCGGGTGGGGTCGGCGCGGACAGGGAGAAATCGCGATCAGAATCGATATCAGGCATGGGCGAGAGCGTCGGTAAGGGGTTGGAGCGCGGACGGGCCGCGAGGTACGGCAGCACGCCGCATCAAGGCGGATGCGGTGTTACTGCGATGCAGGACATCAATCTATGCAACACGAATTAACGCAAGGTTAAGCCTAAAGCGCATTTTATGGTCCTCGACTTTCCTCGAAACAGCCCGCTGCGATGTATCTGGCGCTGGCGGCGCTGCCGATGCTGCTTTCCGGCGGTCTGACCTTGCACAGGCCCTATAGTTTCCATTTCAATGCCTTCGTCTCGAATTTCATCTCCACGTCCGGCGACATGACCTTCCGGGGGTCCGACCAGTTGCCGGTGGTCAGCCGGGCTGCGGGTCCGGCAGTCCGCGCTGGTGGTGCGGTTCGGGCCGACTGCCCAGCACGCCGACCTGCGGACCACCAACGGCGGTAAGCCGCTCGACGGTCGGGGTTTCGGCGATTTTCTGCCCCTGGTAAAAGCCGCGTTGGCGCATGCCAACGGCTTTAGGATCCGCCCGCACGGAGCAAAACCTGGTGGCGGCTGATCGCCGTCACTGGCCGATCAATGCGCGCAGGGTATGATGGGCCGGTTGCGCCCGGACGCCGCTCAGGAGATGTATCGCCATGCCCCCACTGTCCAAATCCCGGTTGCTCCGTCTTGCCATAGCGCTGGGGCTCGTCGGTGGTCTGGTCTGGGGCTGGAATAGGCATACCGCCGCTGTCGCCGAGCCCTGGATCGCCAGCGGCAACGGCCGCATCGAGGCAACCGAGATCGATATCGCCACCAGAACGCCGGGGCGAGTGGCCAGCATCCTGGTCGATGAAGGCGATTTCGTCAGTGCCGGGCAGACTCTCGCGGAGATGGATACCGCCGTGCTGGCAGCCCAGTTGCGCGAAGCGCAAGCCGGCCTGCAGCGCGCCCGCATCGGAATCGAGACCGCGCAAAGTCTGGTGATCCAGCGCGCGGCCGAACAAACGGCTGCCCAGGCGCTGGTGGCCCAGCGCGAAGCTGAGCGCCGGGCCGCCCAGCAGCGTTTCGGCCGTTCCGAGAATCTGGCGCGCCGCGACGCCATCTCCGAGCAGACCCTCGACGACGATCGCGCCCGCACCGAGGGCGCGCGGGCGGCGGTGGCGGCGGCCCAGGCCCAGGTGGCCGCCGCGGCAGCTGCCATCGGCAACGCCCGCGCCCAGGTGGTGGCGGCGCAAGCCCAGGTCGCGGCCGTCGAGGCCACCATCGAGCGCATCCAGGCCGACCTCGCCGACAGCGTCCTGAAGGCGCCGCGCGACGCCCGCGTCCAGTACCGGGTGGCGCAGCCGGGCGAAGTTCTGCCGGCGGGCGGGCGGGTGCTCAATCTGGTCGACCTGAGCGATGTCTACATGACTTTCTTCCTGCCCACCGCGGCGGCGGGGCGGGTGGCGCTCGGCGCCGAGGTGCGCTTGGTGCTCGATGCCTTGCCCCAGCACGTGATGCCCGCGCGCGCCACCTATGTCGCCGACGTCGCCCAGTTCACGCCCAAGACCGTGGAAACCGATGAGGAGCGGCTGAAGCTCATGTTCCGCATCAAGGCCCGGATCGAGCCGGAACTGCTGAAAAAACACATCCGCCAGGTCAAGACCGGCCTGCCGGGGGTTGCCTATGTACGCCTCGACCCGAGCCTGGATTGGCCGGAGCGGTTGGCGGTGACCTTGAGGCCTTGAGTCTTGAAACCGCAAGTCTTGACGCCTTGAGACCTGCAGCCAGGTGAGTCCTGACACCATGCGCGCCGTGCCCGCAGACCCCGCTCCCGTGGCGCGCCTGACCGGCATCGGCCTGCGCTACGGCGCGGTGCGGGCACTCGATCGCATCGATCTGGAACTGCCCGCCGGCCAGTTGCTGGGCCTGATCGGTCCCGACGGCGTCGGCAAATCCAGCCTGCTCGCCCTGATCGCCGGCGCGCGCGCCATCCAGACCGGGCGCATCGAGGTGCTGGGCGGCGACATGGCCGACGCCCGCCACCGCCGGCGCGTGTGCCCGCGCATCGCCTACATGCCCCAGGGCCTCGGCAAGAACCTGTACCCGACGCTGTCCATCTTCGAGAATATGGATTTCTTCGGCAGCCTGTTCGGCCACGGTCGTGCCGCGCGCACGGCGCGCATCCGGGAACTCACCGCGGCCACCGGGCTCGCTCCCTTCCTCGATCGCCCGGTGGGCAAGCTTTCCGGCGGCATGAAGCAGAAGCTCGGCCTGTGCTGCGCGCTCATTCACGATCCCGACCTGTTGATCCTGGACGAGCCCACCACCGGCGTCGATCCCCTGTCGCGGCGCCAGTTCTGGGAGCTGATCGCGGCCATCCGCGCGGCCCGGCCCGGAATGAGCGTGCTGGTGGCGACCGCCTACATGGAGGAGGCCGCGCGCTTCGACTGGCTGGTGGCGATGGACGCCGGCGCGGTGCTGGCTAGCGGTGCGCCGCGGGCACTTCTGGAGCGCGCCGACCGCGCCACGCTGGAGGAGGCCTTCATCGCCCTGTTGCCGGAAAGCCGGCGCCGCGGCCACCAGGCGGTGGTGATTCCGCCGCGCTCGGGCGACGGCGATGTCGCCATCGAGGCGCAGAGTCTGAGCATGAAGTTCGACGACTTCGTCGCCGTGGATCAGGTCAGTTTTCGCATCCAGCGCGGCGAGATCTTCGGCTTCATCGGCTCCAACGGCTGCGGCAAGACCACCACCATGAAAATGCTGACCGGCCTGCTGTCACCGAGCAGTGGGCAGGCCCGGTTGTTCGGTCAGGCGGTCGACCCGCGCGACCTGGATACCCGCCGCCGGGTCGGTTACATGTCGCAGGCGTTCTCGCTGTACACCGAGCTGACGGTACGCCAGAACCTGGCGCTGCACGCGCGGCTGTTCGCGATGCCCGCGGCGCGCATCCCGGCGCGGGTGCGGGAGATGGCGGAGCGCTTCGATCTGGATGGCGTCATGGACACGCTGCCCAACGCGCTGCCGCTCGGCGTCCGCCAGCGCCTGTCGCTGGCCGTGGCGCTGATTCACGGGCCGGAACTGCTGATCCTCGACGAACCCACCTCGGGCGTGGACCCCATCGCCCGCGATGGCTTCTGGCGTGCCCTGATCGAGTTGTCGCGCCGCGACGGGGTGACCATCTTCATCTCCACCCATTTCATGAACGAGGCCGAGCGCTGCGACCGCATCGCGCTGATGCATGCCGGACGGGTGCTGGCGACCGATACCCCGGCGGCGCTGGTGGCGCAGCGGGGCACCGACACCCTGGAGAACACCTTCGTCAGCTATTTGCAGGAAGCCGCCGGTGATACGAGCACCGCTGACTCAGCGCCGCCACTCTCGGCCGCGGTGACGCCGCCCGCTGGACCTGCAACGGCAAATCGCCGCGTGGATCTGCGCCGCCTGTTGAGCTACAGCCGGCGTGAGGCGCTGGAACTCACCCGCGACCCGATCCGCCTCACCCTGGCGCTGCTGGGCAGCCTGATTCTGATGCTGGTGATGGGTTACGGGATAACCCTCGATGTCGAGGATCTCACCTTTGCCGTGCTCGATCGCGACCAGACCACCACCAGCCGCGACTATGCGCTGAATCTTTCCGGCTCGCGCTACTTCACCGAGCAGGCACCGATCCGGGACTACACCGACCTCGACCGGCGCATGCGCGCGGGGGAGCTCGGTCTGGCGGTGGAAATCCCGCCCGGCTTTGGCCGCGATGTCGCGCGCGGGCGCCCGGTCGCCATCGGCGCCTGGATCGACGGCGCCATGCCCACCCGCGCCGAGACCATCCGCGGCTATGTGCAGGGCATCCATGCCCAGTGGCTCGCCACCCAGGGCGCACGGAGCCCGATGGGCACCGCCGCCGAGCCCATGCACGTGGAAATCCGGTTTCGCTACAACCCGGACGTGAAAAGCCTGGTGGCCATGGTGCCGGCGATGATTCCGCTGCTGCTGATGCTGATCCCCGCCATGCTCGCCGCCCTCGCCGTGGTGCGCGAAAAGGAACTGGGCTCCATCGTCAACCTTTATGTCACTCCGGTGAGTCGGCTCGAATTTCTGGTGGGCAAGCAGCTGCCCTATGTCGCTCTTGCGATGGTGAATTTCGCGCTGCTGTGGCTGCTCGCGGTGACCCTGTTCCGCGTCCCCATGACCGGCAGCCTGCCGACCCTGGCGTTCGCAGCCCTCCTCTATGTGATCGCCTCGACTACCATGGGCCTGGTGATTTCCACCTTCATGCGCAGCCAGATCGCGGCCATCTTCGGCGCCGCGGTGCTCACCATTCTGCCCGCGGTGGAGTTCTCCGGCATGATCGATCCGGTCTCCTCGCTCGAAGGTGTTGGACGCGCCATCGGGCAGATCTATCCCACCACCTATTTCCTCATGATCACCCGGGGGACCTTTTCCAAGGGCCTCCACTTCACCGACCTGCACCTGGCCCTGGTACCCCTGGCACTCGCCATCCCGGTACTGCTCGGGCTCGGTGCGCTGCTGACCCGCAAGCAGGAGCGCTGAGCATGCGCGCCGGCAATATCCTGAATCTGGGGATAAAGGAGCTGCGCAGTCTTGCACGCGATCCTGTGATGATCGTGCTGATCGTCTACGCCTTCACGTTCGCCATCTACAGCGCCGCGACCGCGATGCCGGAAACCCTCAACCGGGCCCCCATCGCGATCGTCGACGAAGACGGCTCGCCGTTGTCGGCGCGCATCATCGGCGCCTTCTATCCGCCCCATTTCGTGGCGCCGGCGCTGATCGGCGAGTCGCAAATGGATGCCGGCCTGGATGCCGGAGACTATATGTTCGCCCTCGATATTCCCCCCGATTTCCAGCGCGATCTGCTGGCCGGACGCAGCCCGGTCATCCAGCTCAATGTGGACGCCACCCGCATGAGCCAGGCCTTCTCCGGCAGCGGCTATGTGCAGGCCATGGTGACCGCCGAAGTGGCGGAGTTCCTCGCCCGCCATCGCGCGGATCCACGCCCCCCGGTGGCGCTCGAACTGCGCGCGCGCTTCAACCCGGAGCTCAACAAATCCTGGTTCGGCGGCGTGATGGAGGTGATCAACAACATCACCATGCTGTCGATCGTGCTGACCGGCGCGGCGCTGATCCGCGAACGCGAGCACGGCACCGTCGAACACCTGCTGGTAATGCCGGTGACACCCTTCGAGATCATGTCCGCCAAGGTCTGGGCGATGGCGCTGGTGGTGCTCGTCGCCACCACCTTGGCACTGACGGTGGTGGTGCAGGGCTGGCTCGGGGTGCCCATCGAAGGTTCGGTCCTGCTGTTTCTGGCGGGCGCCACCCTGCACCTGTTCGCGACCACCTCCATGGGTATCTTCCTCGGCACCATCGCGCGCTCCATGCCTCAGTTCGGCCTGCTGATGATTCTGGTGCTGCTGCCACTGCAAATGCTTTCCGGCGGCGTCACACCGCGCGAGAGCATGCCGGAGCTGGTGCAGATCGCGATGCTGGCCGCGCCCACCACCCAGTTCGTGATGCTGGCCCAGGCGATTCTCTATCGCGGCGCCGGACTGGCAGTGGTGTGGCCGCAGTTTTTGGCCATCGTCGTGATCGGGACCACGTTGTTCAGCCTCGCGCTGCTCAGGTTTCGCCGCACCATCGCCGCCATGGCCTGAAGCCCGGACCAATTCCAGCCGCCAAAGGTCAACCTGCGCCATCTTTTGCTGTTGTTTGACCGGCCGACACTCGCGTCGGTAACCAGCCGTCACGGAGAACGCCGTCATGAAAAAATTGCTCATCTCCGCATTGCTCGCGGCCACCTTTGCCGCAACCATGGCCCACGCCGCCGGTACCAACACCCCGGGGCTCGATCAGCGGCAGGAAAACCAGGCGCGCCGGATTGAACAGGGTGTCGAGCAGAGGATTTCCTGATTTTCGGGTCAAGCTCCCCCAAACCCCGCTGTTTGTCAGCGTGCCGGGGCAGCACTCAGGGCGGGTTACGGGAGAGCGCACGTACGGCATGCGCAAAGACGTCGGGCACGGACGGTGGGAGGCCCACAGCAGGCGGATACGCCGGGTGTAGCTGCGCTTGGTGTCACCGCGCCGCAGCGGGTGATGCCAGGCGCAGTTGGCGGCGGATCTCCTTATGTTTCATGGCGAGGTATTCGTTGCGGTCGAGTTCGTGGAGTTGCAGCGGATAGCGCTCGGTGCTGGCGTACCAGTCGTTCAGCCGTTTGTCGAGACGCAGCGGGGCCGGCGTGGCCAGCGCGTCCAGGTAGGCTTCGATGGCCAGGTAATAGCGCATTGTATTGCGCTCGACCATGCCCCGCAGGCCGCGCTGGTATACGGGCTGCCCATCCGCCTCCCGGTCAACGATGCTGAAGCCGACCTTGTCGCGGCCCGTGGTCGCCAGATAAGACTGGGTTGCCATGCGTGCCGGCAGGCCGTAGGCGGAGGAATACGCCAGGTGCAGGAAACTGCGCTGCTCATCGAGCGCCACCACTTCAAGCAGGATGCGATAGCGCCCAGTGCCCAACGGCCCTTCAGCCGCCTCCAGCACTATTTGCAGATAGTCCCGCGTAGCCGTCACTATCCGATAGCTGAATTCCAGCAGATAGGCGTCGAGTAGCGGTTGATCGCGCTTGCGTCCGACAGTGACACTCAGCCTGTCGTCGTCGCCGCGCGGCGACGACGACGCCTTGCAGCCCTTGACATTGAGATGCAGCATCAGAATGTCGCACCAGTGATCGACGTCCTGGAGCGCGGTGGCGACCGTGGCGAACGCCTGTTCGATGCGCGCGTAGACGTCGCCTTTGAGGTCGTCTCCAATCTGGTGCGACTCAACGTGCAGCGGGCGGTGAAACTGGTTGCTGGCGAGTTCGGCGCGCAAGTCGGCATGTTGCGCCTGCAGCGCGGCCGCTCCCTGTGCTTGCGCCAGCGGCAAACCGAGAGGCCCTAACAACGTGTACAACAGTATCGCCCGCAGCGGTCGCGCGCGGCGGGCAAGCGCCAAAGCGACTAATGCGCGCACGGCGTTCACAGCCAGTATTCCCACAGGCGCGCAACGGTCTCTTTGGTGCGGTCAGCGATGGGGCGACGGCGCCATTCGTTGAGTTTGATCTGTTGCGATTTAGCCAAGTCGGCCTGGAAGGCGGCGCGCATGCGCTCGCCAAACTCGGTGCCGAGCACGACGGCATTGACCTCCTGGTTGTGCAGAAAACTGCGCCAGTCGAGGTTGGTCGAGCCAACCGTGGACCACACGCCGTCGATCACCGCGGTTTTGACGTGCAGCAGCGCATCGCCGCGCTCATACAGTTTGACGCCTGCTTTCAACAGTTCGCTGTAGTGCGCGCGTCCGGCGTGAAATACCAACCATGAATCGGTGATGCTCGGCACCACCAGGCGCACATCCACGCCACGTGTGACGGCTGCTTTCAATGCGGTCATCAGTTGCGGATCAGGTACGAAATAGGCATTGGTCAGCCAGATTTCGGTCTGCGCGCTGTGCAATGCCGAAATCAGCGTGGCGTAGATCAGGCTGTAGGGTTCATCGGGTGAGCTGCCGATAGCGCGTACCACTTCGTTGCCGACCACCACGGGTAGCGGAAAATAAATGCGCTCGGCGAGGGGTTCGCCTTTCTGTTTGTCCCAGGTCTCGATGAACAGCTTTTGCAGTTCAGCGACTACCGGCCCTTCCACCTGGAGGTGCGTGTCACGCCAGGGCAATGTGCCGGTGGGGCGCGCCTGCCCGCCCGGACTGGACCCGCTGGCATAAACGCCGCTGATATTGATGCCGCCGAGGAAGGCGATGCGTCCATCGACGACCAGCAACTTGCGATGATCGCGTTGGTTGACGTCCCAGCCGGCCTTCGCCGTCAGTGGATTGACCGGATTGAATTCCACCAGCTTGATGCCGGCCGCGGCGAGGCGGGTGAAGAACTCGTCCGGCGTATTGAGTGTGCCGACGCTGTCGTAAATCAGATTGACCTGAACGTTTTCCTGCTGCTTGGCGATCAGTGCGTCGGCGAAGCGCTGGCCGATTTCGTCGTCGTCGAGGATGTACGTCTCCATGTTGATGTGGTCGCGCGCGGCGTCGATCGCGGCGAACATCGCCGCATAGGTGGTGGGCCCGTCCTGCAACAGCAGAACCTTGTTGCCAGCAGTCAGCGGACTGCCGTTGATGGCCTCTTCGACGGCCAGATGGACGGCGAAGATATCGGTATCGGCGCCGCTTGCCTTGAGCCGGTCGACGATAGCCTTGCTGCGTTTGGTGGACAGCGGGCCGTGCGTGCCGCTGACCTCAACCGCCTTCGCCGGCCTATGCGCCATGTCCGGCACTATCGTCGGTAGTGAACTGCACGCGGAAATCAGCGCCTGGCACAGCGCGACGCCAACTGCGACCAGAGCGCGCGCATCCAGTAGATTCATCCGGGGTCCTTGCATGGCGGGATATTGAGGCAGCTCGGTGGGGCGGAGAGCGGCACTGCATTCTGGTGCAGGACGCAAACAGGAACAAACAGGAAGAAGATCCCCGCGCAATTCCGGGATGTGGAGCGCGCGAGGATCCTCAGGTGGCATCAGCGGGTGATATGGGTGAGACCCTTGGCGTCCACGCTCTTGACGCCGCGCACATTCTCTGCGAGCTCGATGGCGAGCGCCTGTTCACTGCCGCTGTCGACTGCGCCGGCCAGCGTGACCACGCCGCCCTTGGTGTCAACGGTGATGTCGGAGCCGTCAACATTGCTCGAATACATCAGCGTCGACTTCACTTTGGCGGTGATCCAGGCATCGGAAATATCCTTGCCAACCTCTGTGGCGGCGCTTTTGGTTGTTTCTGCCACGGTCGGCTTTGCGTCCTCCTTGACGACCAATTGGTTGTTCACCGCCACCACACCGCGTGTATTGAGCGCCAGGCGTTCGGCAAGATCCCTGGCCGCTGCGCTATCGGCGGTCCCCTTCAGCGTCACCTTGCCCAGGGTCGTGCTGACCTCGGTGCTCAGGCCGTCGGTATGCTTGCTCCACAACAGTTTCGACTTGATGGCGGCGGTGATGGTGGCGTCGTCAATCACTTCACCGTAACTGCGGTCGGCGGTGCGTGGGGGGGGCGTGTAATCAGACTTCACCAGGATTTGATTATCGACGGCGGTGATGCCCTTGACGCCGAGCGCGACTTCCTTGGCCAGATCCTTGTTGACATCTTCCTCAACCGTCCCGGTCAGCGTGGCCTTGCCGTTGTCGACGGATACCTTGAGATCGCTGGCACGCAGATAGGGACTCAGCGCATAGGTGGTCCAGATCTGGGTTTCCTGTCGTGCCTCGGTGATATCTTGGGATACCGTGTCGGCGACGACAGGACCGCTGGCAGTCGCTATTGCCAGCGCGATGGCGGCAGCGAGGGTTAGTGGTCTAAATTGCGTGGACATGATCATAATGTTGCTCCAATCGGTTAATAGGACTGAGGTGGGTTGTCGTCAGTTACATGACGGCTCGCACGGGGTTTCGTGACCGACCAGATCAGCGCTTGATGCGCGAGACCTTGGTGCCTTCGATGCTGACGCTGGCCATCAGGCCCTGTTGGTCGAACACGAAGGCGTAGGCATCGTCTTTCAGCGTCGACGTCGAAATATTCTTGGCGACGCCTTCATTCACGACCACTACCGTGGGCCCGACGCCAAGCTCCCAGCCTTCCGACTTGTCGAGATACTGAATCGCGCTATCGTTCATCAGAAATACCGCGTAGCCATAGGATTGGGCACCGGCCTGCAGACCCCAGGATGCCGACACCGAGTTGTAGTAACCGGAAGGAGCGGAGCCCTTGAACAGAACGCCTTCGCCATAGGCTCCACCAAAGATCAGCCCGGCCTTGACGATGCTGGGAAATACCAGGACCGCCTTTGCACTCTTGGCAATTTCCTTCGCGACGGGATTGGTCTTGTACAGGGTTTCCAAAGCTTGGTGGCCCTCGGTGTGCAACTCTTCCGCAGTGGCGGCCGCGCTGGCGGCTCCGCTGAACAAACCAGCGTAGATGAACGCCGTAGTTGCGAGCATTGCAGTAAAAGTGCGGTAGCAAAATTTGTTTGTGTTCATGGTGTTCTCCATCAGTTGAAGCGCCGACGACGGCGACTGGGTGTGTGTGCGCACTTGAAAATAGACCGCGTCATGGGCATAGGGTTCAGAATTGTTGCTTGTCGAAAAATTGTTGCACCTGTTTTTCGGCTTCGTTGCGCGTGATCGCGTAACGTTCCTGGATCAGCCCGGCCAGCTTTTGTTGATGACCTTCGAGTTGCAATAATTCGTCCTCAGTCAGCTTGCCCCACGCGACCTTGGCAGCGCCGATCTGTTGTTTCCACTTGCCTTTGATTTCATCTGCATGGGGTAGGCTCATCATTTTTCTCCGGTTGGCTTGGGGTTTCATGGTTGCTGTCGGTGGTGCTGCGCAGGGCCTCCGGCCGCTGTCTTGCGGGGGAATGGACCGAAAGACAGATCGCGGTGACATACCAATTTTGGCGCGACGGTTTTTCCACTAACGCCGCTCGGGTTTGGTTTCGGTGGCTGGTTCAGGATCATCTCAAGGACGACGACTGCGACTATCGCCTGAGTGCGGCGTCGACACAGTTACAACTGTCTGCACAAGATAGCGGCGAGGGTGCCCAACGTCTGTGCGCTGCCGTACTCAGATAGCCAGTGGGTGGGCGCAGGACAGGCTGGCGAGCACGCAGGTCGCGGGCGAGGGGTCATCTGGGCGCGGTACTTATAGCTGCTGTAGTTCGCTAAATTGCCAGAGGTGCGATGGCATGCGCAGCAATCCGGTTGTATTCGGCGCCGCACAGTGTCGGGCAACAAACGCGCGCAAACTTTGGACTCGACAGCGCTTCGCTGTCGGGTTGTCGGGTACCCGGGGATGAGGACAGGATAAACAAAACACAGGGATTAGCTCGGATGTTTCACCGTTTTTCGCCTGATGCGCTGTCGGGCGCGTTGGTTTGGCAAATAACGGCGCTTGCGATTCCAGCTGTCTGCTGCGTAGCGGAATTCGCGGATACAGCGCTGCTTCTGTCCGGTCTCGCGGTAGGCGTTCGTCAGCTTCACTTCCCAACTCAAGGCGCGCGCCTGCAAGATGGAACGCTGATCACCGCTTGGGTTACAGTAGCCTGTCTTTCATAATAAAACCGGCCGGTACACATGTTTGGAACTGCCTCATCGACGATCGTCAATGCCACCCTGCTGCTGCTGATTGCGTTCTCGGTGGTGTGCTGGACCATCATCCCGGTCAAAATCCTGCAACACCTGGGCGCGGCCACGCGCAATCGCGCCTTTATCCGGGCGTTCTGGGCGGCCGCGGATCTCGGTGCGGTCCAAGCGCGGTTTTCCGGTCCCGCCGCGCGGGTGGCCCAGGCGGGACTCGCCACGCTTCACGCAAGGGCCGGCGTGCATAACCTTGCCCAGCAAGGCAACCCGCGCGAACGTCTGGAGCGCGCCTTGCGCGCCCAGTTGCGGCGCGAGCGGCAGATCATGGAGGCGGGGCTGCCCTGGCTCGCGAGCATCGGGAGCACCGCGCCCTTTGTGGGACTGTTCGGCACCGTCTGGGGTATCCGCCATGCGCTCCAGGATATCTCCCGCGCGGGCACGGCCAGCATCGACGTGGTGGCGGGTCCGATCGGCGAGGCGTTGATCGCCACCGCCATCGGCATCGCGGTGGCGATTCCGGCGGTAGTGGCCTACAACATCCTGCTGCGCCGTCAACGCATGGCCACCGCCGCACTCGATGGCTTTGCCACCGACTTTGTGGAAGTGGCGCTGCCCACCACTGACGCCGCTCCGGTCGGGAAGGTATAAGACATGGCCTTCAATACCCAGGGTGATGACGATCCGCTGATGAGCGAGATCAATGTGACGCCCCTCGTCGACGTGATGCTGGTGCTGCTGGTGGTGTTCATCGTCACCGCGCCGCTGCTCAACAACGCGGTCCGGGTCACCCTGCCCAAGACTGTCGCCACCGCCGCGCCGGACGTGAAGCGCTCGGCCAGCGTGACCATCGAACGGGACGGTCGTATCTTTCTCGACCAGAAGGAGATCGCATTCGACGCGCTAGATCCGACCCTCAGACAGCTCAAGGCCGCGAGTCCGGACCTGAACCTGCAGCTGAATGCCGATAACGGTGTCGGCTATGGGCGTGTTGCGAAGGTCATGGCCGTGATTCAGCGCGCCGGGATCGACAAACTCGCGGTGATGACGGCGGTCGAATAGGGTTGTCGCCCCGGGATATCGGGGCCGATCTGTATTGCGAGGACCGCAATCCCTGCGACCCGCTCGCCCGCACGGCCCGAGCGGGAAACCCACGACCCGAGAGAATCATTGGCAGGTGCGGGTACGACCTAGGAATCGTGGTGGACGGCGCGCGGCGCAGTGCCCTGCATGACCTTGTCGGTCCAGGCAATGCCCAGCGCCGATACGATGAACGCCATGTGGATGATGGTTTGCCACATCACCCCGGTTTCGGTGGCGGTAGAGCATTTCATGCCGGCTGCCACCGTCGCGCAGGACGGCAGGGCGCCCAAAGAACCCGCCTCGATAAAGGTTTTCAGCAGATGAATGGAGGAGATGCCGATGATCGCCATCGCCAGCTTGACCTTGAGCACCGAAGCATTCACATGGGACAACCATTCGGGCTGATCGGGATGGCCCTGGAGTCCCAACCGCGAGACGAAGGTCTCGTAGCCGCCAATGATCACCATCACCAGCAGATTGGAAATCATCACCACGTCGATCAGCGCCAGCACGATCAGCATCACTTCCTGTTCGCCAAGATCCATCGCACCCATCACGAGATGCCATAACTCCTTCACAAACAGGATCACATAGACGCCCTGGGCAGCGATAAGGCCCAGATACAGTGGCAATTGCATCCAGCGCGTGGAAAAAATCAGGGCCGGCAACGGCCCCAGGCGGAGATTCGGTTCGACGGACATCAGGCGGTCTCGCAGCACGGACGGTAGGGTGAATCGCGCGCGGATGCTAGCCCAGCCGGGGATGCCTGTAAACGACTCCGGCGCCGTCGCATGACGCTGAGGCAACCGCCGAGCGTCTCGCCCGCACAACCTCGATAGTCAATCCTGACACGGCGGTCTCCGCCGAGCCCCGAACTGGTGCCCGGTGGGTGCCGATAGCGGCCCTCGGGCCGGGGGATGGCGGCACTGCTGCCTGTGCGGGCCTGAGGCGATGCAGGCTAGCGCGGGGTTGCGTCGGCCAACTGCGGGAGTCGTATCGTCGTGCCGGTTTCGTCGAGGTCGCGCGCGATGCGTTTGGCTGCCACGGTTGCCGCCGCCCGCGTGGGGTAGGGGCCGGCGAGCACCCGGTATTGCCGGCCCTGCGCCATGCGCTGCGCCGGGATGGGCGGACCCTGGTGGGCGAGCATGGCGGTCAGCCGGCGTGCGCCGAGCTCGGACTTGAAGTTGCCGAGATCGACATACCAGTCACCGTCTCCGGGCGGCGCCGCCGGGTCGGGCGCAGACAAGAGCGGTGCGGCGGGCACCTCCGCGAGGTAATGCGCGGCGTCGGGCGCGCCGACCGCGATCGGCACCGGGTAGCCGGTGTGACGGGCAGCGTCGGCCTGCGCCCGCTCCAGATCCACCGCCACCCGGTCCGCGGGCCGCTGGCGGGCCTGGGCAGCCTTGATGACCTGCTTCACTGCGGCGGCGCCGGCCTTGCCGCCTGCGGCGGTCGCCGGTGTGTGCGCCTCCAGCACCAGACCGTCCGGGCCGACCCCGGCCAGATAGGGTTGATCGACCACGATGACGGGTGTCCCCACCGGCACCGCCGCGAACAGGGGCGCGATGTCTTCCGGATAGAGCTGGATGCAGCCGTGGCTGACGCGCAGGCCGATACCGGCTGGCTTGTTGGTGCCGTGGATGAGAATGCTCGACCAGCCCAGGCGCAGGGCATGGCTGCCGAGGGGGTTGTCCGGTCCGGCCGGTACCACCGCGGGGAGCGGATCGCCCCGGGCAGCATGCTCGCGGCGGATCGAAGCCGGCACGGTCCAGGCCGGCGCGGCGTGTTTTTTGGCCACCTGGGTACGGCCGAGCGGCGTGGACCAGCCCTCGCGACCGATACCGATCGGGTGAGTGATCACGGTGCGGGGTGCGCCCTTGGCGACCGATGGATAGTAAAACAGCCGGCGCGCGGCGAGGTTGATGACCACGCCCTCGCGAGGCGCGTCGGGCAGCACATGGGCGGTGGGCAGCAACACCCGCTCGCCTTGCTCGGGCGTCCAGGGATCGACTCCGGGATTGGCGCTGACGATCTCGTCATAGCCGAGGTCGTAGGCGCGGGCGATATCGAGCAGCGTCTCCTCACCCTCAACGCGGGTGAAGCGCAGGCGGCCGATCACCTCGGTCCCGGCGTCGATCGGAAACTTGTTGAGCGCAAAGGGTTCTGCCGGCGGCGGCGCCGGCACCACTTCTTCTTCCGGGATTTTGCTCTCGATCCAGCCGGCGCAGCCGGACAGTTCCAGCATCAGCAGCGCAAGCCAGACAAATCTCGCCGAGGCGCGGGCAGATGTACGGGATCGGGTCGATTGCGGGGTCATGGCGGAGGCTATTCTAGCCGCTCGGGCGTGATTCGGGGTATTGCCGGTCATGTAGTGCCCCGGCGCAGCGGATGATCCGTCTGTCAGCCTTGGCGCCACCGCCGCATCAGCGCCTTGCGCATCTCCTCCGCGGCCATTATCGCGAACGGGAACGGCAGCGCGAACAGCCACACCGGCCAGGACAGGGCAGCGGTACCGAACAGGCGCTGCCCCCAGGGGGTATAGACGATGGCCAGCAGCAGCACCAGTTCGACCGCCACCCCCCACACCAGCAGGCGGTTGCCGCGCAGGCGCAGGCTTAATGTCGAAGCGCGCGGTTGGCGGCACACAAACAGGTTCGCGACCTGCGCAAGCACGATGGCAGCCAGGCAGGCCGTGGTGGCCTGAAGGTAAAGTGGATCGTGCCAGTCGAGCACCGCGCCGTAGTGCCAGCCGCCGCCATCGAGCACAAAGAAAAACGCCGCCATGGCGGCGGCAGCTTCCAGCAAACCCAGAAAACCATAGGCGCGCAGCATCAGCGGCAGATTCACCAGCCGCTCGCGGCGCGGGCGCGGCGGCCGGCGCATCGTATCGGCATCGGGCGGCTCGGCCCCCAGCGCCAGCGCTGGCAGCAAATCGGTACCCAGATCCACGGCGAGGATCTGCACCACCGTGAGCGGCAGCGGGATGCGGAACAGCACGAAGGCCAGGTAAGGCACGATCTCCGGGATGTTCGAGGTCAGGATGTAGGTGAGGAACTTGCGGATGTTGGCGAATACCGCGCGCCCCTCCTCCACCGCCGCCACCACGCTGGCGAAGTTGTCGTCGAGCAGGACGATATCGGCCGCCGCCCGCGCCACGTCGGTGCCGGTCTGGCCCATGGCGATGCCGATGTGCGCGCTGCGCAGCGCCGGGGCATCGTTGACGCCGTCGCCGGTCACCGCCACCACCTCGCCCTTGGCCTTGAGCGCTTCCACAAGCGCCATTTTCTGGTCCGCGCCCACCCGGGCGAAGATGAGTTGCGGCTGATCCAGCAATAACTGGAGCTGGATGGGCGACAGGTGACGCAGTGCCTCGCCGGTCACCACCCGCGCGTCGCTGGCCTGTACAAGGCCGATTTCACGGGCGATGGCGAGCGCCGTGTGCGGGTGATCGCCGGTGCACATGATGACGCGGATGCCGGCGTCGTGGCAGCGCAACACGGCGTCGGGCACCTCCGGGCGCGGCGGGTCCTCGAGGCCTACCAGTCCGGCGAAGACGAGATCCTGCTCCCAGCCATCCCGTTCCGTGTCTTGCAGGAGCGGCCGCCACGCGAACGCCAGCACCCGCAGCCCGAGGTCCGCGAGGCGCCGCTCGGCGGCCTCGATCCGTGCCCGGTCGGCAGCGGTCAGGGCAACCGGCCCCGCGTCGCTGTGCAACTGCTGGCACAGGGGCAGCACGGCCTCCAGCGCCCCCTTGCAATACAACAGACGCTGCGCCCCTGCGCCGCACACCACCGATTGGCGCCGACGCTCGCTGTCGAAGGGCAGCGCGTCGCTTCTCGCCCCGGCCTGCCAGGCGCCGAGCAGTGGCTGCGCCAGCTCGACTAAAGCGACTTCGGTGGGATCGCCGCGCCAGCGCGGGCCGTTATCGCCCTGCACCTTGTTCAGCTCGTGGCAGCAGAGCGCCGTTTCGAGCAGCGGGCGCGCGGTGGCGCGCAGCTTGGCGGAGCCGGCCAGTTGGTCGAGACTGCAATCCCCGTCATCCGGCAGACGGTCATCCGGTAAATACAGCCGCCGCGCCGCCATCCGGTTGCGGGTGAGGGTACCCGTCTTGTCGGTGAGGATGACGGTGGCGGCGCCCAGGGTTTCGATCGCCGGCAGGTGGCGCACCAGCGCGTTGCGCCGCGCCATGCGCTGGGTCGCCATGGCCAGCGCCAGGGTCACGGTCGGCAGCAGCCCCTCGGGCACATTGGCCACGATGATGCCGATGGCAAAGGCGAAGTTGGCCCAGAACGGCAGGCCGAGTGCCATCCCGATGACAAAGAACACCGTCCCCACTCCGGTGGCCAGCACCGCGATCCAGCGCGACAGGCGGCGGATTTCCTGTTGCAGGGGCGACAGCTCCGCGTCCGCGCTCTGGGTGAGGCGGGCGATCTTGCCGAACTCGGTGCGCATGCCGGTGGCGAACACCACCGCCACGCCCTCGCCGGCGACCAGGGTGGTGCCGGCCAGCATCAGGTTCGCGGTCCGCAGCGGATCGTCGGCGGTCGCCGCTCCGGCACTGCGCGGCTGGGGGACGGATTCGCCGGTGAGGGTCGCATTGTCGACGCGCAGCGCGAACGCCTCGATCAGCCGGCAGTCGGCCGGCACCGCATCGCCGTCCCGGAGCAGGATGAGATCGCCCGGCACCAGTTCGGCCGCCGGCACCTCCCACACCTTGCCCGCCCGCCGCACCCGCACCTGGGGCGGCAGCAGCGCCCGCAGCGCGGCCAGCGCCCGCTCGGCGCGGTACTCCTGCCAGAAGGAAAAGACGGCGTTGAGCAGGATCACCGCGACGATGGCATGGCCCAGCAGGGCCATGCCCTGCCCGGGCTGGCGCCACTCGGCGAAAAAGGCGAGCGCCGCGGCAACCCACAGCACCAGCGCGAAGAAATGCCCGAGTTCGCGCGCGAAGCGCCACCACAGCCGCTCCCGCGCTGCCGCTTCGAGGACATTGGGTCCGTATTCGGCCAGACGGCGGCTGGCTTCGGCCATGTTGAGACCGTCCCGACCGCTGCCGAGACTGGCGAGCGCCGCGTCGGGGTCGAGATGGGGCAGTTTCACGGGCGCGGCGACTCCGGCCAAATCGGCCAGTGATCGGGAACATTCATGCGGCGGACGTCGGTATCGAACCGGGCAACAAGGAGCGTCCGGCTGATCGCAGAGCTGAAATCGACCGCCGCTTGTCGCAGATCACAATATTGCACTGGCAGCCTTCCCGATCCTTGGTCATAGTCGGTCAGCGTATCCCTCCAAACTGCTGCGGGGAAACCCCATGACTTCCAAAAGGATACTGTTCCGCTCCCAGGCCCGCGACAAGATTCTGCGCGGCGCGACCCAGCTTGCCGACGCGGTTCGCATCACCCTCGGGCCCAAATCCAAGTCCGTATTGATCCAGAAAAAGTGGGGCGTTCCGCTGGTCTGCAACGACGGCGTCACCATCGCCCGGGAGACCGAGCTCGAGGATCCGGAGGAGGATCTCGGCGCGCGCATGCTGCGCCAGGCGGCGGAGAAGACCGGCGAGGCGGTCGGCGACGGCACCTCGACCTCGACCATCCTCGCCCATGCGATCCTCGCCGACGGCATCCGCAACGCGGTGGCGGGGGCGAGCGCGATCGATCTCAAGCGCGGCCTCGACCGCGGCCTGAACGTGGCGGTCGAGGCGCTGCGCGCCCTGTCGCGGCCGGTGCAGACCCGACTCGAAAAGGCGCAGGTGGCGACCATCGCGGCCCACAACGACCCCGCGATCGGCGAGCTGGTGGCCGAGGCCATGGAGAAGGTCGGCGGTGAGGGCGTCATCACGGTGGAGGAATCCAAGACCACCGAGACCGTCCTCGAAGTGGTCGAGGGCATGCAGTTCGACCGCGGTTATATCTCGCCCTATTTCATCACCAATGCCGAAAAAATGGAGGCGGTGCTGGAGGACGTCTATGTGCTGCTGTGCGACCGCAAGATCGGCGGCCTCAAGGATCTGCTGCCCCTGCTCGAACAGGTCGCCAAGACCGGCCGGCCGATCCTGTTCATTGCCGAGGATGTCGAGGGGGAGGCGCTCGCCGGCCTGATCGTCAACCAGCTCCGCGCCGTCCTGCGCAGTTGCGCCGTGAAGGCGCCGGGTTTCGGCGACCGCCGCAAGGAGATGCTGCAGGACATCGCGGTGCTGACTGCCGCCCAGGTGGTTACCGAAGAGCTGGGTAT
This sequence comes from Porticoccaceae bacterium, assembly GCA_050179115.1. Taxonomy (GTDB): domain Bacteria; phylum Pseudomonadota; class Gammaproteobacteria; order Pseudomonadales; family Porticoccaceae; genus JAGPUQ01. Next base: position 80,670 of record JBFXFL010000006.1, read on the forward strand.
CAAGCTCGAAGACGTGCAACTGGAGCAACTGGGGCACGCCGAGCGCGTCGTGATCGACAAGGATCAGACCACCATCATCGGCGGCGCCGGTGACAAGCCGGCCATCGCCGCGCGGGTGAACCAGATCCGCCGCCAGATCGAGAAGACCACCAGCGACTACGATCGGGAAAAACTCGAGGAGCGCCTGGCCAAGCTGGCCGGCGGCGTCGCCGTGATCCGGGTCGGTGCGCCTTCCGAGGCCGAGATGAAGTCGAAGAAGGAAGCGCTGGACGACGCCATTTCCGCCACCAAGGCCGCGGTGGCCGAGGGCATAGTGCCGGGCGCGGGGCTGGCATTGCTGCGCGCCGTCTCGGCGGTGGCGCGGGAGGAGGCCCAGACCGAGGGCGATGAACGCACCGGATTGCAGATCCTGCGCCGGGCGCTGGAAGCCCCGGCGCGCCAGATCGCCGAGAACTCGGCGGTCGACGGCGGTGTGGTGGTGAATGCCATGCTCACTAGTGAAGGAGCCATCGGCTTCGACGCCGCGCGCAAGGAGTACGTCGATCTGGTCCAGGCCGGCATCGTGGATCCCACCAAGGTGGTGCGGATTGCTCTCGAAAACGCGGTGTCGGTGGCGAGCGTGCTGCTGCTCACCGAAGCGACCATCACCGAGATCCCGGAAAAAGAACCACCGGGAGCCGGTCCGGCGCCGGAACTGTAGGCACGATTCCTCGTGATCGTCGGGGGTGCCGCCAGCGTTTCGGGCCCGAGGACAGCGCCCCGTGAGGCGGCACTTTCACTCCGGGCCTTGATGTACATCAAACTCCGGTCCGATCCCGGGGCCTACCCTGTGTGAACATTCGATCGAGTGGTTTGATATCGAGCGACGCGGCGACGCGGCGACGCGGCGACGGGCCGAGAGGCGGTTTTGCCGCCGCGCATTGACGTAGCGTTGGGACGCACTACCCGTGTTCTTTGCGTTGACGAGGAGACTCACCATGACCGATGCAAACAAGAAACAGGAAGTACAGGAAGCAACCAAGAAACAGGAAGTACAAAAGGCCGCTCCGCCGCGGGCCCTCCGCCCGTTCGAGGAGATTGATAGCCTGTTCGACCAGTTCCTGCGCCGCAACTGGATACGGCCCTGGCATCTGGACTGGCCGGCACTTCCCGAACTGTCGCTGCCGGAACTGAAGGCGCCCAAGGTGGACGTGCTCGACCGCGAGGCCGAGATCGTGGTGAAGGCCGAGATTCCGGGCGTCGACAAAAAGGACATCGACATTTCCGTCGGCGAAGATAGCGTCACCATCAAGGGCGAGACGCGCAAGGAAGAGAAAGAGGAAAAAGGTGACTATTACCGCTGTGAAATCTCAAGCGGCAGTTTCAGTCGCACCATTCCCCTGCCGACCACCGTCGATGGCGCCAAGGCGACGGCGAGCTTCAAGGACGGCATCCTCGAACTGACCCTGCCCAAGTTGAAAGCCACCAAGCGGCACAAGATCAGCGTCAAGTAGCCGGTTTGCGGACCATGCCGGGACGCCATTCCAGGGCGCCCCGGCATGGTCGGTACGCGGTCAGCGCAGGGATTGCGTGACAAGGGAGATTCGCGATGATGCATGAATTTTATTTCGCCCACCTGCTGTGGGTAGGGGTCTGGATCGCGCTGATCCTGCCGCCGTTCTGGACCATCTTCACCAAGGCGGGCTTCTCGCCCTGGCTTTCCCTGTTGATGTTGGTACCGCTGGTCAACCTGATCGTGCTCTACATGGTGGCCTTTTCGCGCTGGCCGGCGCTGACCAGATAAGGTCGCGACACCAGTGTCGGCCACGATGGATTGAGCTACAGCACCACCGGTTTGTCCGGCAGTTCATTGCGATCTGCAGTGGATGCGGGAAAATGCCGCGTCAAATGCTGTGTCACGGCCGCAATACCGCTGACCACGCCGCCCGCGTAGTTCGCCTGTTTGAAAGCCGCCTCCATCGTGCGGCAGATGGTTTCCCATTCCGGGGCGCCCACCCTGGTGTGAATGCCGCGATCGGCAACAATCTCGACATCCCGATCCGCCAGCAACAAATAAATCAGCACGCCGTTGTTGTGCTCGGTATCCCAGATCCGCAATTGTGAAAACACGTCGATGGCGCGTTCGCGTGCGGATTGCCCCCGCCACAGCGGCATGCCATCCAGCGCGCCTTCCACAACGAAACGCAGCTCCCCGGTATGTTCTGTCTCGCTCGCCTTGATCGCCTGTTCAATCGCGGTCAAGGCCGCGCGGGGGAAAGCCCGCCTGACCTGCCAAGGGGTCATCAGCAAATGTCTGGCAATGCGTTTGATGTCCATCCTCACCACCGCCCCGACGCGCCGCCGCCGCCAAAGCCGCCACCGCCGCCGCTGAAACCGCCGCCGCCCAGACCGCCACCAAAACCACCGCCACCAAAACCACCGCCACCAAAACCGCCGCGGCCGAATCCTCCCAGCGGACCGCCCATGCCGCCACCAAACAGCGTGAACAGAAACGCGATCAGTCCCGCGACCAAGCCGATGACCAAGGTTCCGACCAACAGCCAGGCGATCACCGCGATGATGCCCCCGGTGGCGAGCGCGCCGGGAAAGCTGCCCAGTACCGCGCGCAGAAATCCGCCCACCACCAGTGCCAGGATGAAAATCACCGGAAGATATTGCTGGAAATCCGGCGTTCCGCCCGCAGCTCGCCCGCCGGGTTCCGGCAAGGGTTCGCCGTCGACGACGCGGATCATCTGCTCGACTCCGGCGGTGATGCCGCCCGGAAAATCGCCCTGCCGGAAGCGCGGCACGATGATGTCGCTGATGATGCGCTTGCTGGTGGCGTCGTTGAGCGCTCCTTCGAGGCCGTAGCCCACTTCGATGCGCAGCGCGCGATCATCCTTGGCGACGACCAGAAGCGCACCGTCATCCACTTGCTTGCGGCCCAGTTTCCACTGCTCCGCCACGCGCAGGGAATATTGCTCGATCGTTTCCGGCGCGGTGGTGGGCACCATCAGCACCGCGATCTGGCTGCCCTTTCTGGCCTCGAAGGCTTGCAGGGTCTGCTCCAGAGCGGCCTGTTGCGCCGGCGTCAGCGTGGCGGTCTGGTCGGTGACATGACCGCGCAAGGGCGGCACCGCGATTTGCGCACGGACCAGGAAAGACCAGCACAGGGTCAAGGCCAGCGTCACCGCGAGCAAAGACCCCCATGGTCTGTTCATTGCTGTCACTGCGTCGCGCCTTGTGGCTTGGCGGGCGGCGCGCTGAAATCGACACTGGGCGGCCGGGCAATTTCCTGCTCGTTTTCCACCGTGAAGTTCGGTTTGACCTGATAGCCGAACAGCTTCGCCGTCAGGTTGGACGGGAAGGAGCGCACCGTCACGTTGTATTCCTGCACCGCCTTGATGTAGCGGTTGCGCGCGACGGTAATGCGGTTTTCGGTACCTTCCAGTTGGGCCTGTAAGTCGCGAAAGTTGGCGTCGGATTTCAATTGCGGATAGTTCTCGGACACCACCAGCAGCCGGGACAGGGCGCCGGATAGCTCGCCTTGCGCGGCCTGGAATTTCGCAAAGGCTTCCGGATCATTGATGAGCTCCGGGGTCGCCTGGATACCGCCGACCTTGGCGCGGGCATTGGTGACTCCCAGCAACACTTCCTTTTCCTGGGCGGCGAAGCCTTTTACGGTATTGACCAGATTGGGAATCAGATCCGCGCGGCGCTGGTACTGGTTTACGACCTCGGACCAGCTCGACTTGATCTGCTCGTCGTTGCGCTGCAGGTCGTTGTAGCCGCAGCCGGAGAGGCTGAACGTAACCAGCACAGCCAGGGTTGCCCATAATTTGCGCATTGCATTGCTCCAGAGTTAAGGAAAGCCTGATCAAGCGGTGAAGAAACAGTGGTAGTGGATGGGGAGCCGCCGTTCGGTCTGGCCTTTTGAGGCCGGAAGTGACCGGATTCCGGCCACTTCGATGTGAATCGCCCCGGGGATTGCGGAGGCTGTTTGGTTCAAGTCAGGCTGCTATTGCGGCCTGACGGTTAAGTTGCGTGTAGTAGTTTGCCTCAGCTTCTGCCGGAGGGATATGACCCAACGGCCCCATCAAGCGCTGGTGGTTAAACCAGGAGACCCATTCCGGATGCATCAGCACTACAACTCTCAGCGCTCACCAACCCTGTGG
>JBFXFL010000007.1:0-76492 GCA_050179115.1 Porticoccaceae bacterium
GGCTTCGCCAGCGATTCCCAATCCTGCTCGACGGTATTCCCCCGACGATGCCCGGCCTGAAACCGCACGGTCTGGGCGTGATCCCGATGGGTCAGGGGAATGCCGGCATAACTGGCGCAACCCGAGGCGGCGGTGATGCCGGGCACCACCTGAAACGGAATGCCCTGTTCGGCGAGGTGTTCGATCTCCTCGCCACCACGACCGAAGATGAAGGGATCGCCGCCCTTGAGGCGCAGCACCCGCCGGCCGGCGCGCGCATACTCGACCAGCTTCTGATTGATGTTGTCCTGGGTGACCGGATGGTGTCCGGCCTTCTTGCCCACATAGACGCGCTCGGCGTCGCGGCGCACCAGGTTCAGCACCTCCGCCGAAATCAACCGGTCGTAGAGGACGATGTCGGCCTGCTGCATCAGGCGCAGGGCGCGAAAGGTCAGCAAATCCGGATCGCCAGGGCCGCCGCCGACCAGATAGACCTCGCCGACGGTGGTTGCCCGGGGATTCGCGAGCAAGGCTTCCAGCCGCTCCCGGGCCTGGCGCGGGCGGCCGCTGTGGACCAGCTCCGCCACCTCGCCCTCGAAGATCCGTTCCCAGAATGCGCGCCGTCCGGTTGCGGAACCAATGGCGGCCTTGACCCGGGGGCGGAATTCACCCGCGAGCCGCGCCAGTTCCCCGGTGCGGGCCGGCAGCAGGGCTTCCAGGCGCGTCCGCAGCAGACGCGCCAGTACCGGCGCGGTGCCGCCGGTACCGACCGCGATACAGACCGGATTGCGGTCGATGACGGCGGGAAAGGTCACGGTGCAGAGTTCGGGCTGATCCACCACATTGACCGGAATGCCGCGGGTTTTGGCCGCCCGCGACACGGCGCGGTTAGTGACGGGATCGTCGGTGGCCGCCACGGCCAGCACAGCACCGTCGAGATCGGCGGCACGAAAGCGGCGGCGGGTCAGCGCCACCCGGCCCTGGTCCGCCAGCGCCGCGATGCCGGCGTCGCATTCCGGCGCAACGATGGTCACGGCCGCGCCGGCGGCGAGCAGCAGTTCCAGCTTGCGTCGGGCCACCTCGCCGCCGCCCACCAGTACGCAGCGCTCGCCGCGCACCCGGTGAAACAGCGGCAGCGCGTCCATGGTCAGGTGATGCGCTCGAGCCCGCCGAGGTAGGGTCGCAGCGCACCGGGCACCGCGATACTGCCGTCCGCCCGCTGGTGATTTTCGAGCAGTGCAACCAGGGTGCGGCCTACCGCGAGACCCGATCCATTGAGCGTATGCAGCAGTTCCGGCTTGCCGGTCCCGGGATTGCGCCAGCGCGCCTGGAGACGGCGCGCCTGGAAATCGCGAAAATTGCTGCACGAGGAGATTTCGCGATAGGTCTGCTGCGACGGCAGCCAGACTTCAAGGTCGTAGGTCTTCGCCGCTGAAAAACCGAGATCGCCGCTGCACAGGGCGACCGTGCGGTACGGCAGTTCGAGCAGCTCCAGAATGGTTTCGGCGTGGCGGCGCAGGGTTTCCAGCGCGGCCGCCGATTCAGCGGGATTCACCAGCTGCACCAGCTCCACCTTCTCGAACTGGTGCTGGCGAATCATGCCCCGGGTATCCCGGCCATGACTGCCCGCCTCGCTGCGAAAACAGGGGCTGTGGCAGACAAACTTCAGGGGCAGTTGCTCGGCCGGCAGAATCTGGTCCCGCGCCAGATTGGTGACCGGTACCTCGGCGGTGGGAATCAGATACCAGGGCGGGTCGGTATCGAGGCGGAACAAATCTTCCGCAAACTTGGGCAACTGGCCGGTGCCGAACAGCGACTGCGCATTGACCAGATAGGGAACATAAACCTCTCGATAACCGTGCTGGCTGGTGTGGATGTCCAGCATGAACTGGATCAGCCCCCGGTGCAGTCGCGCCAGCGGACCGCTGAGCACCATGAAGCGCGCGCCGGTAATGCGGATCGCCGCGTCGAAATCGAGCTGACCTAGGGCCTCGCCCAGATCCACGTGGTCGCGCACCGGGAAAGTGAATTCGCGCGGGCTGCCCCAGCGATGGACTTCGCGATTGTCGGTTTCCGAAGTTCCTTCGGGGACATCGGCGTCGGGCAGATTGGGAATCCGGCTCAGAAAATCGTCGAGCCGCGTCTGAATCCCGTGCAGCTCGGCAGCCAGCGTATCGAGCCTGCCCTTGCCCGCCTCCACGGCCGCCAGCAAGGGCGCGATGTCGGCGCCCGCCGCCTTGGCCTTGCCGATGGCCTTGGCGCTCGCGTTGCGCTCGGCCTGCAATTGTTCGGTCTCGATCTGGAGCGCCTTGCGCTCGGCTTCCAGGGCCGTGAAAGTCGCGGCATCGAACGGGAAGCGGCGTCGGGCCAGGGTTGCCGTCACGGCGGCGAGGTCCGAGCGGAGCAGTCTGGGATCGAGCATGGGTGGCAATATCCTGTCGGGTACAGAGGAGGTCGCGTTCAGAACAGCCGGGTCACGGCGATGGCGGCAGCGGTCCCGCCGAGACAGAGGACCAGATTGGCGCCGACATTGAGGGCCGCGAGCAGCGGCTGGCCATTCTGCCACAGCCCGACGCTGTCCAGCGCAAAGGCCGAGAAGGTCGTGAAGGCACCCAGCACGCCGATCATCAGGAACTCCCGCCACAGCGGCGCGAGCTGAGCGCGCTCGACGATCAGCACATAGAGCACACCGATCAGCACGCAGCCGAGCACGTTCACCGTCAGGGTGGCGAAGGGGAAACGTCCGGCGCTCACCGGCGCCAGCAGAACGTTGATGCCGTAGCGGGCCAGTGCGCCCAGGACGCCACCCGCCGCCACCGCCAGCCACGGCATCATCAGGCGTCCGTCCCGGGGTAGCGCTTGCGCGGCGCCCGCGCATTCAGTTCGCGCAGGTGACGCAGCTTTTCGGCGATCTGGCGTTCCATGCCGCGATCCCCGGGAAAATAATACTGCCGATCCCGCAGCGCTTCGGGGAAATAATTCTCGCCGGCGGCAAAGGCATCGGTCTCGTCGTGGGCGTAGCGATAGTCAGCGCCGTAATCGAGCTCTTTCATCAATCGGGTCGGCGCGTTGCGCAGATGCAGGGGCACCTCATGGCTGGGTTGCGCGGCAACCTCGCGGCGCACCTGATTGTAGGCGGTGTAGACCGCGTTGCTCTTGGCGGCGACGGCCATGTAGATCACCGCCTGGGCAAGCGTCAACTCGCCCTCTGGACTGCCCAGGCGTTCCTGCACATCCCAGGCGTCGAGGGCGATGCGCAGCGCGCGCGGGTCGGCGTTGCCGATGTCCTCGCTCGCCATGCGCACCACGCGGCGGGCGATATACAGCGGGTCGCAGCCGCCGTCCAGCATGCGCACCAGCCAGTACAGAGCCGCGTCCGGCGACGAACCGCGCACCGCCTTGTGAAGCGCGGAAATCTGGTCGTAGAAATATTCGCCGCCCTTGTCAAACCGCCGCGTTCCCGCGGCGGCCACCTCGCGCACCAGGGCCACGTCGATTTCGCCATCGCGCGCAAAATCGACGGCGATTTCCAGCAGGTTCAGCGCCCGGCGGGCGTCGCCGTCGCTGCTGGCGACCAACGCCGCAAGAGCCTCGTCACTGAGCGTGCAGGCGCCACCCAGACCCCGCTCCGGGTCCGCGAGAGCGCGTCCGATCACGGCTTCGATATCGGCATCGGTGAGCGGCTTCAGCGTGTAGACGCGGCAGCGGGAGAGCAGCGCGTTGTTCAATTCAAACGACGGATTTTCCGTGGTGGCGCCGATCAGCACGATGGTGCCGTCCTCCACATAGGGAAGAAACGCATCCTGCTGGCTCTTGTTGAAACGATGTACCTCGTCCACGAACAGGATGGTGTCGCGCGCGCGTTCAGCCCGTTCGGTTTCCGCGCGGGCAATGGCGGCGCGGATTTCCTTGACCCCCGCCAGCACCGCGGACAGGGATTCGAAATGCGCGTCGGCATTGGCGGCAATCAGTTTCGCCAGCGTGGTCTTGCCGGTGCCGGGCGGTCCCCAGAACACCATGGAATGCAGATGCCCCTGCACGATGGCGGCGCGCAGTGCCTTGCCCTCCGCGAGCAAATGGTCCTGCCCGGCGAATTCCGCCAACACCCGCGGACGCATCCGGTCGGCAAGGGGCCGGTAGCGGTCGCGGGCCGGCAGGGATTCAGTCATCCTGAAACACGTCCACCCCGGGAGGTGGCATGAAGCGAAACAGCTTGGGATCGACAGGCTGGTTGAGTTCCACGTCGCGCAGCTGAATGTCGGTGCTCTGGCCAAGGCTGTCGGTCATGAGGATGGCACGCGGCTCCGCGCCGGCGAAAACCAGTTCGATACGGGTGTAGACCGCATCTGTGGCGAGCGGTCGCAGCACAATCCGCATGCGGTCCGCTTCCGGTTTTTGAACGTCAAGGCTGCCCGCATCCGAAAACGCGCACACCTTGAACTCTTCGAGCACCTGGTCGCTGTCGCCCACCAGTAATGCGGCCGGTGAATTGTCGAGCTGGTGGCGCAGGGTTTTCACGGTGACCTGGGCGAGATCGGGATCGTAGATCCAGATCCGGGTGCCATCCGCCACCACGGTCTGCTCGAACGGTGGTTCGGCGACCCAGTAGATGTGGCCGGGTTTGGCGAGCTGAATCAGTCCGGCGCTGGTTTGCAGTTCATGACCATCGGCCGCCGTCACCTGTTGTTCGAAATTGGCGCTCAGGGTACGCAGCGTCGCCAACCGGGTTTTCAGCGCCTGCTCGCCGGGCGGACACTCACCTTCCCCGGCCGCGCGCGCCACGGATCCGAGCAACGCCAGGGCAATGAGCATGCAACGACCATATGCCGGGCTCACCGCCATCATCCGTCGCGCTCCCGATTGGGCACCAGCAATTCGCGGCTGCCGTTGCTGTTCATCGGGGTCACCACGCCGGCCATTTCCATCGCTTCGATCAGGCGCGCGGCGCGGTTGTACCCGATGCGCAATTTGCGCTGTACCGACGAAATCGATGCGCGCCCGCTGCTGATCACAAACTCCACCGCTTCATCGTAGAGCGCGTCCGCCTCGCTGCCCTCGCCGCCGGCAGCGTCGGCATCGCTGTAACCCGGGACCGCGATGCTGCCGGTGGCGCTTTCGTCGGTGATGTCCGCCAGGTACTCCGGCTGCCCACGCCGCTTCCACTCCGCGACCACCTTGTGTACTTCATGATCGTCCACGAAGGCACCGTGAACCCGGATCGGCACCGCGGTTCCGGTGGGGAGATACAGCATGTCGCCGTGGCCGAGCAGTTGCTCGGCGCCGCCCTGATCGAGAATGGTCCGGGAGTCGATCCTGGACGAAACCTGGAACGCGATACGCGTGGGCACATTGGCCTTGATCAGTCCCGTGATGACATCCACCGACGGGCGTTGAGTGGCCAGGATGAGGTGGATCCCCGCCGCCCTCGCCTTCTGCGCGATGCGGGCGATGAGTTGTTCGACCTTCTTGCCGACGATCATCATCATGTCGGCGAATTCGTCGATCACCACCACGATATAGGGCAGCGTGTTCAGCTCCGGCGCCTGGTCCGGATCGTGATCGGTGGAGAACGGCTGATCCGGCCGCCAGCTGGGATCCCGCAGCGGTTCGCCCTCGGCGCGGCTGTCCTCCACCTTGCGGTTGTACCCGGCGAGATTGCGCACCCCGAGCTGCGCCATGAGGCGGTAGCGGCGTTCCATTTCCCCGACGCACCAGCGCAAGCCGCTGGCGGCGTCCTTCATGTCGGTGATGACAGGTGTCAACAGGTGGGGAATGTCGTCGTAGACCGACAGCTCCAGCATTTTCGGATCCACGAGGATCAGCCGCACTTCTTCCGGAGTCGCCTTGAACAACAGACTGAGCAGCATGGCATTGACGCCCACCGACTTCCCGGAACCCGTGGTGCCGGCCACCAGCAGGTGCGGCATCCGCGCCAGATCGACGATCACCGGCACCCCGGAGATATCCTCCCCGAGCGCCAGGCTCAGCGGCGAACGGGCGCTGTCGTAAGCCTCGGACTCCAGCACCTGACGGAGGTAGACGATCTCGCGGCTTTCGTTGGGAATCTCGATGCCCACCACGGATTTGCCCGGGATCACTTCGACGACCCGCACGCTGACCACCGCCAGCGAGCGCGCCAGATCCTTGGCCAGACCGGAAATGCGACTCGCCTTGATGCCGGCGGCGGGTTGCAGTTCGAAGCGGGTGATGACGGGTCCCGGCATCACTTCGACCACTTCCGCACTGATACCGAAATCCTGAAGCTTCAGTTCAAGCTTGCGGGACATGGCGTCGAGCGCCGCCGCGGAGTAGCCGCCGCGATCGCCCGCAGGGGGTGCGTCCAACAGGTCGATCGGCGGCAGGCCGGTGGCCTCGGCATCGCGAAACAGCGGCTGCTGACGCTCACGGACGACGCGCGCGCTGGGTTCGGGCTTGTCGGCCGGCGGCGCAATGACCGGTTCCTTACGCTGCGCACGCACCTCCTTGCTGCGGCGCAGGGTTTTCTGGCGCTTCTCCACCGCTTCGGCAGCCTGCATGGTCTCGCGGGTCAGATCCCTCCGCTCCTGGACCTTGTCGCCCACGGCGACCAGCCCTTGATAGCATAGCCGACCGAGCACATCCGCAACGGCGAGCCAGGAGACATCGGTTACCACGGTGATTCCGAACAGCGACGCTCCCAGCAGCAGCAGGGTACTTCCCGCATGGCCGAAAACATTGCGCGCCGCGTCCGCAATGGTGGTCCCGAGAATGCCGCCGGCGCCAAAGGGCATGCCGCCATCGCCGCCGGTGTACTGAAGGTGGACGAGCGCGCTCCCCGCCACCATCACCAGCACAAAGCCCACAAAGCGGAGCAGAAAGGTGAGGCGATCAAAGGTCCAGCCAGAGTGCTGGCGGGCACGAAAGACCTGCCAGGCGCGCGTCGCCAGCAGGACGGGAAACAGCAGCGCGAACCAGCCGACCAGGGAATATCCGACATCCGATAGCCAGGCGCCGAGCGGACCACCGAGATTGTGGTAGCCATCGCCGCCGCCGGTGCTGGACCAGCCGGGGTCGAGCCGGTCGTGGGATACCAGCGCCAGCATCAGATACACCGCCACCAGCACCCAGCCGATAAAAGCTCCTTCCCGACGCACCAGCGCGCTCCGTTCGCGCACGGTATCCAGAATGCTCAGGGTCTGGGTTTTGCCTGCTCTGGGTCTCGCCAATGTTTTTCCCGGTATCGCGCGCTGATCGAATGGCCGCTAGTGTAAAGCACCAAAGCCACCTGCCGGAGGTCGGCACCGCCCGCCCGCCGCGCTCAGGGGTCGGTTAATTGACTATCATGGGCGGGTTTACTCCCCCAAACCCTGCCCTCACGGCCCTCGCGTCACGGAAGTATTCCCATGCCAGAAATCCATCATCACCGCCTCATCATTCTCGGCTCCGGACCGGCGGGCTGGACCGCCGCGGTCTATGCCGCACGGGCCAATCTGGCGCCGGTGGTCATCACCGGGATCCAGCAGGGCGGGCAGCTCACCACCACCACCGACGTCGACAACTGGCCCGGAGATGCCGACGGCGTGCAGGGGCCTGAGCTCATGCAACGCATGCAAAAACACGCCGAACGTTTTGATGTTGAAACGATTATAGACCACATTGAAGCTGTGGATTTGCGCCAGCGGCCGTTCCGGTTGCAGGGCAGTCAGCACTACAGCTGCGATGCCCTGATCATCGCCACCGGCGCCTCCGCACGCTACCTGGGATTGCCGTCAGAGCAGGCATTTCAGGGCAAGGGCGTCAGCGCCTGCGCCACCTGCGACGGCTTCTTCTATCGGGACCGCAAGGTCGCCGTGATCGGCGGGGGCAACACCGCGGTGGAGGAAGCGCTCTATCTGTCCAACCTGTGCGCCGAGGTCACGCTGGTGCATCGTCGCGATCAGTTGCGCGCCGAAAAAATCATGCAGAAAAAACTGTTCGAGCGCGCCGCAACCGGCAATGTCCGGCTGCTGTGGAATCATCGCCTGGACGAAGTGCTGGGCGACGCCAGCGGCGTAACCGGGGTTCGCCTGCGGGAGATGGGCACCGATCAGCCGCACGATCTCGAGGTGGCGGGCGTCTTCATTGCCATCGGCCATTCCCCCAACACCGGGATTTTTACCGGGCAACTGGAGATGGCGAATGGCTATATCCGGGTGCAGGGCGGCCTGGATGGCAACGCCACCGCGACCAGTGTGCCGGGCGTGTTCGCGGCAGGGGACGTTGCCGACCACACTTACCGCCAGGCCGTGACATCGGCGGGCACCGGCTGCATGGCGGCGCTGGATGCGGAAAAATTCCTCGACCACAGCTGACCGCCCGTGCGACTGCCGCTGCTGGATCCGGACCTGCCGGTCTTTCCACCCCCGGAGCGCGCCGCCCGCGCGCCCAACGGATTGCTTGCGGCAGGCGGCAATCTCGCCGTCGCCACCTTGCGCGACGCCTACCGACGCGGCATTTTTCCCTGGTTCGAGGCCGGCCAGCCGCCGCTGTGGTGGAGCCCTGACCCGCGCGCGGTCATCTTCCCGGATCAAATTCATGTCAGCCGTACCATGGCGCGCCTGCTCCGCCGCGCTCAGTACCGGATCACCAGTGACCAATGCTTCGGCGCCGTCATCCGGCGCTGCACCGCGCCGCGCGGAGGGCAGGCCGGCACCTGGATCCTGCCCGAGATGATCGCCGCCTACGAAGCACTGCATGCGGCGGGCGATGCCCACAGCGTGGAATGCTGGATCGATGGCGAACTCGCGGGGGGACTCTATGGGGTAGTCGTGGGCTCGGTATTCTGTGGTGAATCCATGTTCAGCGTGCGGGCGAGCGCCTCCAAGCTCGCGCTTATCCACCTCGCACGCGGACTGTCGGCCGGCGGGTTTACGCTCATCGACTGTCAGGTCGGCAATCCTCATCTGGCATCCATGGGCGCAACCGAGATCCCGCGCACGGCATTCCTGGCGCATCTCGCGCAGGCCCGCGAACAGACCCTGCCTTGGCCGGCCAGGGCAATTTCGGCTATGGTTGGAAGTAACGCCGCCATAACGCCAGCGCCATGACCCGAGACATCACTCCGGATCTGGAAAAAATCCGGCTTTATCTTACCGAGCCGCATCCCTGTAGCTACCTGCCGGATCGCCAGGCCACCACGGCCTTCGTCGACCCCAAGGTCGTGATCGATGTCGAGCTGTACAACCGCCTGTCCGATCTGGGGTTTCGCCGCAGCGGGCGCTACGTCTACACACCCCGCTGCGCCAACTGCAAGGCCTGTATCCCGATCCGCATCGACGCCGCGGGCTTTTCACCCTCACGCCCTCAGCGCAAGTGCCTCAATCGCAACCAGGACGTAGCGGTCACCCTCGCGAATGAAGTCAATGTCGAAGAGCACTATCCGCTCTATGAAGCCTACATCGGCGCCCGTCACAAGGACGGCGACATGTACCCGCCGTCCCGCGCCCAATACCAGGATTTCATCGGACGCGCCTGGCACTCCACCAGCTTCCTCGAGTTTCGCATCCGGGGAAAACTCGTCGGTTGTGCCGTCACGGACTGGCTGCGCAACGGACTCTCGGCGATCTACACCTATTTCGATCCCGCGGAAGAACGCCGCAGTCTCGGCACCTTCGCCATACTCAAACAGCTGGAAACCGTGATCGAGCACGGTCGTCGCTATGTGTATCTGGGCTTCTGGATTCGCGACTCGGCCAAAATGAATTACAAGATCCGCTACCGTCCCGCGGAGCTTTTCATCAACGATCACTGGCTGCGGGTGAGCTGAGGCGCCGGCCGTTTTGCCAAGTGCGGGGCTTTGGGGCACAATGCGCGCGCATTCACTCCAGCCCAGCCCGCTTCCGCGGTACAAGACATCGGTCATATGGCGAAAGAAGAATCGATTGAAATGGAAGGCGAGGTCGTAGATACCCTTCCCAACACCACTTTCCGCGTGAAGCTCGACAATGGACACATTGTCACGGCCCACATCTCGGGCAAGATGCGCAAGAACTACATTCGCATCCTCACGGGCGACAAGGTGAAGGTGGAATTGACTCCGTACGACCTGAGCAAGGCCCGCATCACCTACCGCGCGCGCTAGCCCCGGCTCGGGATCCGCCCCACCCGCGACGCTGTCTGAAAAATCACGCGCCGCACCGATAGGCCCGCGCTCCTTCCCCCACGTTCCTTCCAAAGCCACTGCCGCCCGGAGATCACAAGCGCCCGGTGTCAGACGGCAGCGCTTGAGTCAGTCGGCGGCAACAATCTCCAGCGCCAGATCGTCGTCCGCCATGGAGACGACAACCTTGCCGCCGGCTTTCGCCAGCGCGCCGAACAGCACAGCTTCGGCGAGGGGCTTTTTCAGTTTTTCCTGAATCAGGCGCGCCATGGGTCGGGCACCCATTTTCTCGTCGTAGCCATGCTCCGCCAGCCACTCGCGCGCGGCATCATCGACTTCGATATGAACCTTCTTGTCATCCAGCTGGGCCTGCAACTGCACGAGGAACTTGTCGACCACGGTCTTGATGACTTCGCGACTCAGAGCGCCGAACTGCACCACGGCATCGAGGCGGTTGCGAAACTCCGGACTGAACATTTTCTTGATGCTTTCCATGCCGTCACTGGCGTGGTCCTGATGCGTGAAGCCGATGGACGCCCGGCTCATGAGTTCGGCGCCGGCATTGGTGGTCATGATCAGGATGACATTGCGGAAATCCGCCTTGCGACCGTTGTTGTCGGTGAGGGAACCGTGGTCCATCACCTGCAGCAGGAGATTGAATACGTCCGGGTGCGCCTTCTCGATTTCGTCCAGCAGCAGCACGCAGTGCGGGTGCTTGGTGACGGCGTCGGTGAGCAGACCACCCTGGTCGAAGCCCACATAACCGGGCGGCGCGCCGATCAGCCGTGATACCGTGTGGCGCTCCATGTACTCGGACATGTCGAAGCGGAGCAACTCGACACCCAGCACCTGGGCCAGTTGCCGCGACACCTCGGTCTTGCCGACCCCGGTAGGACCGGCGAACAGGAAACTGCCGATGGGCTTTTCCCCCTCGCGCAAACCGGCGCGGGCGAGCTTGATGGCGGCATCCAGGGTATCGATCGCCGCTTCCTGACCAAACACCACCATCTTCAGCTGGGAGCCGAGATTGCGCAGCTGCTCGCGGTCCGAACTGGACACGCTCTTGGGGGGAATGCGGGCGATCTTGGCCACTACCGCCTCGATATCGCCAACGCCCACCGTCTTCTTGCGTTTCGATACCGGGTGCAATTGCTGATAGGCACCGGCCTCGTCGATCACGTCGATGGCCTTGTCGGGCAGGAAGCGGTCATTGATGTACTTTGCCGACAGCTCCGCCGCGGACTGGAGCGCGCCCTGCGTGTAGCGCAGGCCGTGGTGTTCCTCGAAGCGGGACTTCAAGCCCTGGAGTATCTCGACGGTTTCGGCCACTGACGGCTCGGGCACGTCGATCTTCTGAAACCGGCGCGACAGCGCCCGGTCTTTCTCGAAAATTCCCCGGTATTCCTGGTAAGTCGTGGAGCCGATGCAGCGAAAACGACCCGAGGTGAGCAGCGGCTTCAGCAGGTTGGACGCATCCATCACCCCGCCCGACGCCGCGCCGGCGCCGATGATGGTGTGGATTTCATCGATGAACAGGATCGCGTTTTCCTTTTCGCCCAGTTCCGCGAGCAGATTCTTGAAGCGCTTTTCAAAATCGCCGCGATATTTGGTGCCCGCCAGCAGCGCACCCATGTCCAGCGAATACACCACGCTGCCCTTGATCGCGTCCGGCACCTCGTCCTCGACGATTCGTTTCGCCAACCCTTCGGCAATCGCCGTCTTGCCGACTCCGGACTCACCTACCAGCAGCGGGTTGTTCTTGCGCCGGCGTACCAGGGTCTGACAGACCCGTTCCAGCTCCTGGGCGCGACCCACCAGCGGATCGATGAAACCTTTTCTGGCCTGGGCATTGAGATCGGTCGCAAATTGTTCCAGCGCACTGCCCTCGCCGCCGGCCGGAGCCCCCGGCTCCCCGCCCTGGGTGCCCGGAGCGTTACCGGTATTCTCGGACTGGTCGGCAAAGCGGGTCACCCCATGGGCGATGAAATTCACCACATCGATGCGGGAGACGTTCAGCATCCGCAACATGTAGACGGCCTGGCTTTCCTGCTCGCTGAAGATGGCGACCAGCACGTTTTCGCCCTGGACTTCGTTGCGTCCCGATGACTGCACATGAAAGATCGCGCGCTGCAAAACCCGCTGAAATGCCAGCGTCGGTTGCGCTTCGCGGCGCGGCGCGTCGGTCGCCACCACGGGAGTGGTGGATTCGATGAACTCATTGAGGTCGTTACGCAACGTCTGCAAATCGACCCCACAAGCCTTCAATACCCGCAGCGCGGAGCTGTTGTCCAGCAGCGCCAGCAGCAGGTGTTCCACGGTCATGAACTCGTGCCGCCGGGCCGTCGCCTCCTGAAAAGCGGCATTGAGCGTGGCTTCAAGTTCTCTGCTGAGCATGATGGTCGGTCCTCGTACTAATTCGGATCGTCTGCCGGTTCGATCTGGCAGAGCAAGGGATGTTCGTGCTCGCGGGCGGCCTGATTGACCTGCTCGGCTTTGGTCTCGGCTACTTCCCTGGTGAACACACCGCACACGCCCTTGCCTTCCGTGTGCACCTTGAGCATGACGCGGACCGCCAGTTCACGGTCCATGCCAAAGATCTGTTCGAGGATCTCCACCACGAATTCCATGGGCGTGTAGTCGTCGTTGAGGAGAACCACCTGGAACCGCGCCGGGCGTTTGAGCTGGGGTTTGGTTTCCTCGACGACCAGACCGTCATCCGGATCTTGGTGTTGCTTGGTCATAAGCCTTGCGTACAGTATTGGCGGCGAGCAGCCTGAATGAGCCAAGGATAACCCCCTTTCCCGGCGTCTGCACTAGTGCAGAAAACGGCTGTGCGTGTTACGCCGAGGATCACCACCAGCTTATGCCTCGGCAACCGGGCAAGTACAATCCCCTCCCCGTCGCACCTCCGCCTTGCCGATGCCTGTCAACCTGCTGAGCACTCCTCCCGCCAATCCATCCGGCGACCGGCGCCGCTGGGGTGGCCTCGTCGGGGGGACCGCCGCCCTCGCCATCGCCAATGCCGCCCGGGAGTTCGACGGCCTGCTGCTCGCCGTGGCTGCGACCACCAGCGCGGCAACGCTGCTTGAAACCGAGCTGCAATTTTTCCTTGGCAGCGGGGACGAAGACGCCATCCCCATTTTGCATCTGCCGGACTGGGAAACCCTGCCCTACGATCTATTCTCGCCGCACCAGGACATCGTCTCCGAACGGCTGCGGACCCTCTGTCGGCTGCCGTCCACCCGGCGCGGCATTCTGGTCGCGCCGGCAACCACCCTGATGAAACGTCTGCCGCCGCCCAGTTACGTCACGGGCAACACCTTCGTGTTCCGCACAGGCGACCGCGTCAACCTGGATGAGCTGCGCCGTACCCTGGAACAGGCCGGCTACCGTGCCGCCGACACGGTCTACGAACACGGGGAATTCGCCGTGCGCGGCGCCCTGATCGACGTCTTTCCCATGGGCGCACAGCAGCCGATCCGGCTCGACCTGTTCGACGATGAGATCGAGTCCCTGCGCACCTTCGATCCGGACACCCAGCGGACCATCGAGAAAATGGCCGCCATCGAGCTGCTGCCGGCGCGTGAATTTCCCCTCGACAAGACTGCCATCCGGCGCTTCCAGGACGCCTGGCATCTCAGTTTCGACAGCGATCCCCGGCGCTGTACCCTGTACCAGGATGTCAGTCAGGGTTCGGCGCCGGGCGGCATCGAGTATTACCTGCCGTTGTTTTTCGAGCACACCGCGACCCTGTTCGATTATCTGCCATCGGCGGCACTGGTCTTTGCCGACGGCGATATTCATCAGGCGGCCGAGGAATTCTGGCGCGAGGCGACGGACCGCTACCGGGAATACGGCGTTGACTCAAACCGGCCATTGCTGCCGCCGCCGGCGCTGTTTCTGACTGCCGGCGAGCTGTTCGAAGCCATCAATGCGCTGCCGCGCACCGACCTGCAGACCGCAGTCCTGCCGGAAAAACCCGGCCATCACAACTTCGTTACCGCCGCACTGCCCGATATCGCTGCCGACGCCAAATCCCGTACGCCGCTCGCTGCGCTGGAAAACCTGCTGGCGCAAGCCCAGGGGCCAGTGCTGTTTTGTGCCGAATCCGCCGGCCGGCGCGAAGCCATGCTGGATGTCCTGCGCCCCCTGGGGATAACCCCGGCGCCCGTCAGTGGCTGGGAAGAGTTTGCCGCCTCGGACGCGCCCTGGCTCATCGCCGTCCACCCGCTGGAACGCGGCTTCGTGCTGCCCGACAGCCAGCGCATCCTGATTACGGAAACCGAACTGTTCGGCCAGCGCGTATTCCAGCGCCGGCGCCGCTCCCGCGAACGCGAGGCCGCCGACCAGGCCGTCAAGAACCTCACCGAACTGCGGCCGGGCGCGCCCGTGGTGCACATAGATCACGGTGTCGGCCGCTACCTGGGCCTGCAATCCCTCGCGGTGGACGGCGCACCCCAGGAGTTTCTGGCGCTGGAATATGCCGAAGGCGCGAAGCTCTATGTACCGGTCGCCAATCTGTTCCTGATCAGCCGCTACAGCGGCGGCGACCCGGACGCGGCACCACTGCACCGCCTCGGCGCCGAAACCTGGCAAAAAGCCAAGGAGAAGGCGGCGCGGGAGATCCGCGACACCGCGGCGGAACTGCTCGACATCCACGCCCGACGCGCCGCGCGCGCGGGCTTCGCCTACCCGGACCCCGGCGCGGACTACGCCGCGTTCAGCGCCGACTTTCCGTTCGAGGAAACGCCCGACCAGGAAGACGCCATCGCCGCCGTGCGCAAGGATCTGCTGAGCTCGGGTCCGATGGATCGCCTGGTGTGCGGCGACGTGGGCTTCGGCAAAACCGAAGTGGCCATGCGCGCCGCTTTCGTGGCGGTCTCCGCCGGTCGCCAGGTCGCGGTGCTGGTACCCACCACCCTGCTGGCCCAGCAACACACGCAGAATTTTCGCGACCGCTTCGCCAACTGGCCGGTGGTGATCGAAATGATTTCGCGCTTTCGCAGCGCGCGCGAGCAGGAAGCGGTACTGAAACGGGTGGAGGCCGGCGAAGTCGATATCCTCATCGGCACGCACCGGCTGCTGGCTGGCGATATCAAGTACCGCGACCTGGGCCTCGTCATCGTCGATGAAGAACATAGGTTCGGCGTGCGGCAGAAGGAAAAGCTCAAGGCCCTGCGCGCGGAAGTGGATATCCTCACCCTTACCGCAACCCCCATTCCGCGCACCTTGAACATGGCACTGGGCGGGCTGCGCGATCTCTCGATCATTGCGACGCCACCCGCGCGGCGGCTGTCCGTAAAAACCTTTGTCCATCAAAGCGACCCGCGCCTGATCCGCGAGGCGGTGCTGCGGGAAATCCTGCGCGGCGGACAGGTGTATTTTCTCCACAACGAAGTGAAAACCATCACCAGGATCGCCCGCGAGCTGGCCGAACTGGTGCCCGAGGCGCGTGTCGATATCGCCCACGGCCAGATGCCGGAAAAGGATCTGGAACGGGTGATGTCGGAGTTCTACCACCGACGCTTCAACCTGCTGGTGTGCTCGACCATCATCGAGACCGGGATCGACGTGCCCAGCGCCAACACCATCATCATCGAGCGCGCCGACAAGCTTGGCCTGGCGCAGTTGCACCAGTTGCGCGGTCGCGTCGGCCGCTCGCACCACCAGGCCTATGCCTATCTGCTGACGCCGCACCCCAACCAGATGACGGACGATGCCCACAAGCGCCTGGAAGCCATTCAGGCCGCCGATCACTTGGGCTCGGGCTTCACATTGGCCACCCAGGATCTCGAAATCCGCGGCGCCGGTGAACTGCTCGGCGACGATCAGAGCGGCCACATCGCCGCCATCGGCTTTTCACTCTACATGGAACTGCTGGAGCGCGCGGTTGACAGCCTGCGGCGCGGCGGTACGGCGGAGATTGATCCCAGCGCGCGTCCGGGCGCCGAGGTCAATCTGCATATTCCGGCGCTGATTCCCGAACCCTATGTACCGGACGTTCATACCCGGCTGATGCTGTACAAGCGCCTGGCGGGCGCCGCCGACGAGGCCGCGCTGCGCGAGTTGCAGGTCGAAATGATCGATCGCTTCGGGTTGCTGCCGGACGAGGTGCGCAATCTGTGCCGGGTCACCGCACTGCGTCAGCGCGCCACCGGCCTCGGCATCGTCAAGATCGAAGCTGGCGTCGAGGGTGGACTGTTCGAGTTCTCCCCCTCCACCACCGTGGACCCGCTGGCGCTCGTGCATCTGGTGCAACGCCAGCCGGATCGCTATCGTCTGCGCGGCGCCACCACCCTGAGATTTACCGTGCGGGCGCCGGCTGCGGAAGAACGTGTGCAGGCGGTCGAGGATCTGCTGGAACGGCTGACGCCGGCACGGGAACAGGTCGCCTGACCGAGCCACGCGGAGCGCGAGTCTGTGCCATCAGGCGCGCACCCCGAGCACACGCCCCGCGCGTTCCGGTACCGGCAACTGCCGATGCGCCGCCAGCAAGGCGTCGATGCGCGCGCGAGTCGCGTCCGGAAAGGGTGCGCTGCGGCGGCTACCCATATCGACATGCACCGCCAGACATTCGTTGGTCGCAACGAGTTGCTCGGGGTCGCCCTGATACATCTGATGGAAGTAGCGTATCCGCTTGGCGTCGCACTCCAGCAGCTGAGTAGTGATGCGCAGTTGGTCGTGGGCGAACACTTCGCGGATGTAATCGACATTGATCGCCAACGTGAACATCGAGCTGTTCATGCGCTCGCGGTAATCGAGCCCGATGCCGAGCACGTCGTGGAAGGTATCGGTCGCCTGATCGAAGGCGAGCACATAGTAGGCGAGGTTCATGTGCCCGTTGTAGTCGATCCAGGCGGGATCGACCGACTGAATAGTTTGGGGAAGAACGACGCTCACTTCCGGTCTCCAGTGGTTCCGCGCATGCCCGCAAGGCGCCGATGGCCGTTGCGCAGCGCCCGCAGCAGCGGGTACATCAAGGTACCCAGGCGGCGACTGCCGAACAGCCAGAAATTCAGGTTGCCGCCGGGACGCCCGGGAGCGTGGGCAAGGCGCCAGAGTGCCTCGGCGCCGGTATGGTGTTCTCCGCCCATCTCCAGCACCAGCGCGCGGTCGGGATCACAGCCGCCGGGCAGATTCAATGCATCCCCGGCACGACGGAAATCCACCAGGGTCACGGCGGGCTCGAAGCGGCGGCAGTACCAGCGGCAAAACGGACAGTCGCCATCGTAGATCAGGCGCCGGTCCACCGGGGTCAGCCGCAACTCACCCCGGTACCGCGCAGCCCGCAATACCCGGCGGGATTTTTTGCCAGATACTGTTGATGGTAAAACTCGGCGTAGTAGAACTCGGGAGCTTCCCGAATCTCGGTGGTGATCGCCGGCAGCCCCGCCGCCTTCAGCCGGGCCTGATAGTCGTCGCGACTCGCCAGCGCCTGCTGCAACTGTTCCGCGCCATAACAGTAGATCGCCGAGCGATACTGGGTGCCGACATCGTTGCCCTGGCGCATGCCCTGGGTGGGATCGTGGGCTTCCCAAAACACTTTCAGCAGCGCCGCAAACGACGTGAGCGCGGGATCGAAGACCACCAGCACCACTTCGGTATGCCCGGTCATTCCGGAGCAGACTTCTTCGTAGGTCGGATTGGGCGTATAGCCGCCGGCGTAGCCGACCGCCGTGGTGTAAACACCGGGCTGCTGCCAGAAGCGGCGCTCGGCACCCCAGAAGCAACCCAGCCCGAACTGCACGCAGCGCAGGTGCTCGGGGAAAGGTCCCACCAAGGGATGTCCATTGACGAAGTGGCGTTCCGGCACCTGCATTTTGTCGGCGCGGCCGGGCAGCGCGCGTTCGGGTGCCGGCAACTCGGTTTTTGAAAGTCCCATGGCTGTATCCAGGATCAGTTACTGCGAAAGGGGAATATACCACCACTCGCGGTCCCTCCCGACTGCGGGCCGCTGCCGGGGCCGCAATTGCAATGCCATGCCGTGGTTCCTATGATCCGCCCTCCCCGCTGCGGCCTCGCCCTCGATGCGGCCACCACCCAGGTTCCGGCATGACCGATCACGCACTGATGCAGCAGATTCTGGCGTTTCGCAGCAAGCCGGAAAACCAGTCGCCCCACGGCAATTTTCTCGGGCTGGAAATCATTGATATCGACCGCGGCAAGGGCGTGGTGCGAATCCCCTACCGCGCCGAGCTCGCCGGCAATGCCACCACCGGCGTATTGCACGGCGGCGTCATCACCACGGTGCTGGATGCGGCCTGCGGCATTTCGGTGATCTGCGCCCTGGAACAACGCGCACCGATCGCGACCCTTGATCTGCGCATCGACTACCTGAAGCCCGCCACCCCGGGGCAGCCGGTCACCGCCGCCGGCCACTGCTACAAGGTGACGCGCAACATCTGCTTTGTGCGCGCCCTGGCCTACCATCTGGACCCGGAAGATCCCATTGCCAACTGCACGGCGACCTTCATGATCACCTCCGCCCAGACCGGCGAAGCGCGCGCGGAGCGGGTTTCATCATGAGCATCGTGGAACTGATCCGCCTGGCGAAGGCGAACAACGACTTCGGGGTGCTCTCCGCGGGTATTCCCTACATGAAAACCCTGAACATCGAGGTCCAGGAAGCGGACGGCATCCTTACCGTGGAACTCCACGCGGACCGAATCCACATCGGCAACCCCTGGCTGCCGGCCCTTCATGGCGGTGTCATCGGCGGCCTGCTGGAAACCGCCGCCATCGTGCAACTCGCCCACGACCAGGACACCGACAACCTGCCCAAGCCCATCAATGTCACGGTGGACTATCTGCGCTCGGGTCGCATCACGACCACCTGGGCACGCGCCCAGGTCACCCGGCAGGGACGCCGGGTCGCCAATGTGCAGGCCAGTTGCTGGCAGGAAGATCCCGACAAACCGATCGCCAGCCTGTTCGGTCACTTTCTTTTGGGTTGACCGGCACCGCGCCCAAAATCCGGCGCGGTTGCATCGACAAAAATGCTGGCCGTATAGTCCGGGCGGTCCCTTACCCACGATCATCACCGGAGACTGCCATGTCCCTCGACGCCCAGGCCGCGAAACTTCTCGAAATGACGGCAAACAGCAATGCACCCGCGCTCGGCGAAGGGACCGTTGCCGAAAGCCGGGCCGGCTTCGCCGCCCTCACCGAGATGGTGGGCATCGAGGCGCCCGCACCCAGGTCCATCCGCGAAGTACAGATTCCCGGACCGGGCGGCGCAATCCGCACCCTGGTCATCACCCCCGACACCCCAACGACCGGACCCCGACCCATCCTGATCTACTACCACGGCGGCGGCTGGGTGATCGGCAGCCCCGAGACCCATCGACCCGAAGCCTGCTATTACGCGGCAAAGGCCGACTGCATCGTGCTGGTGCCGGACTACCGGCTCGCCCCCGAGCACCCCTTTCCCGCCGCGCCGGTCGACTGCTACGCGGTGCTGGAGTGGGCGGCGGCCAATGCCGGCCAGATCGGTGCGGATGGCAGCCGCATCGCGGTGGGCGGCGACAGCGCCGGCGGCAATCTCGCTGCGGTGGTGAGCCAGATGACCCGGGACCGCAAGGGACCGCCCATCGCCCTGCAACTGCTGATCTATCCCGCGACCCGAATGGGCGCGAACACGGCGTCCTATCGCGACTGCGGCGAGGGCTATTTCCTCACCGCAACCGCCATGACCTGGTTTTTCAATCAATATCTGCGCAAGCCCGAGGACTGGGACAACACCCTCGCCTCTCCGCTGCTCGCCAGCAATTTCGCGGGCCTGGCGCCGGCCCTGGTGATGACCGCGGGCTTCGATCCCCTGCGCGATGAAGGCGCCGAATACGCCGACAGGCTCACCGCCGCCGGCGTGCCGGTGGAATACATCTGCTACCGGAATCAGATCCACGGCTTTGTGTCGATGGCGGGGGCCATCGATGAAGGTCGCCAGTTTCTCGATCAGGCCGCGGCGGCGCTGCGCAAGGCGCTGCACGCCTGAGCCCGACGGCGGCGAAACGTTTTCTTGCCACTTCCAACAGACCAAACCACCGGGGGATTCATGTCACAACAACAACTCGACAAACTGCTGAAGATTTTCGAACGCCAGCCGCCGCTGGGCACCGTGACCATCGCGGAAGAGCGCCGCAATCTCGATGAGGGCGGCGCCCGTTTCAAGGTGCCCGCCGATGTGACCCTGACCCCGGTCGATGTCGACGGCATTCGCGGCGAATGGCTGGCCGCGCCGGGTGCGCGTGCGGATCGCGCGGTGCTCTATCTGCACGGCGGCGGCTATGCGATCGGCTCCATCACCAGCCACCGCTACCTGATGCAGAACATCTCGCGCCATTCCGGCGCCCGCACCCTCGGCATCGAGTACCGGCTCGCCCCGGAGCACCCCTTCCCCGCCGCCGTGGACGACGCCACCAAGGCCTACCGCTGGCTGCTGGCCCAGGGCTTCGCCCCCGGCCGCATCGCCATTGCCGGCGATTCCGCGGGCGGCGGTCTGACGCTGGCCACCCTGGTGAATCTGCGCGACCTGGGCGTGCCGCTGCCCGCCGGCGGCGTGCTGATTTCGCCCTGGGCCGATCTGACCGGTGACGCCGGTGCGGTGACCGCGCGCGCCGCCAGCGATCCCATGGTGAAACCCGATGGTCTGTTCCGGCTCGCCGGCGAATACCTGAAGGGCACCGACGCCAGGCATCCCCTGGCCTCCCCCGTGTTCGCCGATCTCACCGGCCTGCCGCCGCTGCTGATCCATGTGGGCGGGCGCGAAATCCTCTACGACGACGCCATCACGGTGGCAAGCAACGCCCGCAAAGCCGGCGTGAAAGTCGATCTGGTCGAGGAGCCCGCGCTGTTCCACGTCTGGCACGCCTTCGCGCCCATGCTCGACGAAGGCCAGCGCGCCGTCGAACAGATCGGCGGCTGGCTGCAGGGGCGCTTTCAGGCTTGATCCCATAATTGCGTAATCCCATAACCAATAAACTCATCGAGGAACCGCGTCATGGCCAGCCCGGAAAGCAAGAAACTGCTCGAACTGTTGTGGAAAAACTATCCCGGCCCGTCCGACTACGAAAAGATGAAGGACAAGGTCGGCAAGATGCGCGAGAACTTCGTGCAGGCGACCAAGAACTTCGCCACCCCGCCGGCGGATACCGAAGTCCAGCCGGTGGATGTCGATGGCGTTCCCGGCGCATGGGTCTGCGCGCCGGGCGTGGATCAGGACCGGGTGCTGCTGTATCTGCACGGCGGCGGCTATGTGATCGGCTCGATCCAGACGCACATGGGGCTGATCGCGGCGCTGTCGCGCGCCGCCAACTGCCGGGCGCTCGCCCTCGACTACCGGCTGGCACCGGAACACCGCTACCCGGCGGCGGTCGAGGACGCCACCAAGGCTTACCGCTGGCTGCTGGCGCAGGGCTACAAGCCCGGCAAGATCAGCATCGCCGGTGATTCCGCCGGCGGCGGTCTGACGCTCGCGACCCTGGTGGCGCTGCGTGACGCCGGCACTCCGCTGCCCGGCGCCGCCGCACCCATCTCGCCCTGGACGGATCTCGAAGGCACCGGCGACTCCATGCGCACCAAGGTCGATGTCGACCCCATGGTGGAACCGGGCGGGCTGTTCGGCATGGCCAGGATCTATCTGGGCGACGCCGATCCGCGCCAGCCCACGGCCTCGCCCCTGTATGCAGACATGAAAGGTCTACCGCCGCTGCTGATCCAGGTGGGCGATCTCGAAACCCTGCTCGACGATGCCACCCGAACGGCGGCCAACGCCAAGGCGGCGGGTGTCGATGTGACGCTTGAGGTCTGGCCCGAGATGGTCCATGTCTGGCACCTGTTCGCGCCCATGGTGCCCGAGGGGCGCGAGGCCATCGCGCGTATCGGCCAGTTCCTGGCTCAGCATACGGCTTGATCAGAACATACAACCCCTCTTTCAAAAAAGGGCGGGAGGCTCATGGCGGGACGAGCCGCCGGTAAAGTGGGCGTTGATGACAGGTGGCGGTTCGGGGATCGGCGAAGCCACCGTGATGCGCTTTCAGAAGGCGACTGGGCAGCCTGACCGCCAGCACAATCTGTCTGGACCGGGCGCCGCCGGGTGGGCGGGGATAGACTCGCGCGGCCTACCTACCGTGCAGGTGCCCGAAGGGCGTCACCGCGCACTCGGATCGCGGCAGCCAATACCGCGGTCCGGACTTCCCGCGACTGTTGAAGAAATTCGGCATGCGCTCCAGCATGAGCCGCAAGGGCGACCGGACCCCGGAGCAATTTGAGCAGCGCAAGGCTGCACGGTCGGGTGTCGGTTTTAGGTGGGGAGGATCAAGCAAGATCCTTGTCGTGAACCAGTTGCCGGGGTCCGGGTCGCGCGGTTTCAGCGACTGGCGGAGAGCTGTGCCGGCGCGGATGTTTCCAGCCAGCGCCGTATACGGCCGGCATCGCCGACACGCGTGAGAGTCCCCGAGGAGTTCATCAGTACCATGACCACCGGCTTGCCCGTGATGGTGGTTTGCATCACCAGGCAGCGCCCGGCCTCGCTGAGGTATCCGGTCTTGGTGATGTCAATGTCCCAGGCCGCGTTGCGCACCAACGGATTGGTGTTGCGATAGAGGGTCGGGTAACGGCCCACTTTGACGGTCAGCTCGCGCATCGTCGAAAAATTGCGGATCTGGGGATACCGACTCGCCGCCCTGACCATGCGCGCCAGATCCTCCGGCGTGGAGCGGTTATCTCCAGACAGTCCTGTCGCCTCCACAAAACGCGAATGCGTCATGCCCAGCGCCTTGGCCTTGCGGTTCATCGCCGCCACGCCGGCCGCTTTACCGCCCGGATAATTGCGCAACAACGCCGACGCAGCACGGTTTTCGGACGACATCAGCGCCAGCGCGAATGCCTG
Organism: Porticoccaceae bacterium; assembly: GCA_050179115.1. Taxonomy (GTDB): domain Bacteria; phylum Pseudomonadota; class Gammaproteobacteria; order Pseudomonadales; family Porticoccaceae; genus JAGPUQ01. The sequence goes on from JBFXFL010000007.1 coordinate 22,986, forward strand.
GCGGCGCGTCAGAACCGTACCCACGGCAAGTCGCGAGCTGCTGGCACGCAGGCGATCAACGTCGGCCTTGGTGATCTGGATGGTTTGGTCCAGCGACTGCTTGGCATCGAGTACTACCATGGCAGTCATGAGTTTGGTGATCGAGGCAATGGGCAGGGTTTGTTGGGCATTTTTCTGGTAGAGCACCTCGCCGGTATCGGCGCGCATCACCAATGCCGAGCGCGACTGGACTTGCGGTGCCTTCTGCTTGCCCGCCGCCGCCTCCGCGCTCCCGGCCGCCAGGACGCCGAGTGCCAGAGTCGCTGCCAGCAGGCTACCGAAGGTTGCGCGCACAGAGTAGCGGTTCATGATCGTCCTCGAATGGGGTGAGGCGGGGCCGTCACGCCTCTACCCGCCCAGTATCCTCAAATTCGCATCAATTTCCAGCGATAACACGCTGTCTTTGAATATTTTTTCATTAGAGCACCGGACAACGCCATTCCGGCAGCCAGCCAGGCTCGCCGATCCCGGCAGCGGCGGACTGGCAGACGAACAAGTCACCTACCGCAACCAGTTCTCCGTCGCGCTCCATCAGGGGCACCCGATCCCGCAACCAGGGCTCAAGAGCCTGCTCCAGCAGCACTTTCTTCAGGGTATTGGAGGCGCCACGCCCCTGGGGATGGACGCGCTCCCCGCCCCGTCGATAACGAACGCTGAGCCGGGCGCCCGGCAAGGTAACACGCAATCCATGCCCAAGCGCTGGCTGGGCGCTGAGACGAGCGCCATCCGGCAGTTCGAGCGGCATTTCCGGCGACCACGACCAGGGGCCCCGGTCGCGAGACGGAGCTGCACCCCAATGAGCAGGCAGCAGGTAAAGCCGATTGCGGAAACGCCGCCATTGTCCGCCCGGCCATTCCACCAGCGGGGTCGCGTCCGGAGCGGCGCCGATCAGGTCGCGAAACAGGGCGTCGAGGACAGGTGCACCAGGTTCCCGACCGGTCGCCTCCGGCAGTTGCCAGTGGCGCAGCAGATTGCGTTGTCGATGCGTCGCCAGCGCGGCCAGTCCGGCCAGGCTCAGGCTGCGCCCGACCCGTTCGGGGCGTTCGTCGAGACCCGCCAGGTCGATCGCGGCCAGATCCTGCCCCAATTCCGCTGTCACCCGGGTCTGGTCGGCGCCCCGCTGAAGCCGCGCCACGGCATCCGGCCAGCGCGCGGTCAGGGTGGGCAGGACACGGTGACGCAGATAGTTGCGGTCGAAATCGAGGCGCGCATTGCTCTCATCCTCGATCCAGTCAAGGCAATGGCGCACGGCGTAGTCGCGCAGCACTGCGCGGGGGATGTCGAGCAGCGGGCGCAGTAGCCAACCGCGGCCGAGCGGGCGCGCGACCGGCATCCCCGCGGGAACGCCAGTCCGCAGCAGCCGGTACAACAGGGTTTCGGCCTGATCATCGGCATGGTGGCCGAATAGCAGCAGATCGCCGTGCTCCAGCTGGCTTTTGAACACCGCGTAACGCGCGGCTCTGGCGCTGGCCTCAAGGCCTTGCGGACCGGGAGCCACCGTCACCCGCTCGGTGTGGCAGGCGATGCCCAGCGCGTCGCACACGCGCCGGCAGTGTGTTTCCCAGTGATTGGCCTGCGGCGACAAGCCGTGATTGACGTGCACGGCGCGCAGCGGCTCCGGCCCCCGCCGACGCCACAGCAGGTGCAGCAGAACATGGGAATCCATGCCGCCGCTGTACGCGATCAGAATGCGGGTCGCGGGTCGCGACGCCAGCGCCGCGGCGAGCACGGTGTCGAGATCGGTCACGACAACCCCGGCATCAACGGGCGCATCAGGGATTGCCGTAGGACATCAGGCGCTGGAAGCGCCGCTCCACCAGCGTGTCGATCGGTTCCGCGCACAGGCGGTCGAGCTGGGCGGCAAGGCGGGTGCGCAGGGTCGTCGCCATGGTGCCGAGGTCGCGATGCGCGCCGCCCAAGGGTTCGGGGATGGTCTCATCGACGATACCCAGTTCCTCCAGCACCTTGGAGGTGACGCCCATGGCTTCGGCAGCAAGCGGCGCTTTCTCGGCGGTTTTCCAGATGATGTTGGCGCAGCCTTCCGGTGAGATCACGAAATAGGTCGAGTATTGCAGCATGTTCAGCCAGTCGCCGACGCCGATGGCGATGGCCCCACCGGAGCTGCCCTCACCAATCACCGTGCAGATGATCGGAGTGCGCAGCCGCGACATCACCGCGAGGTTCTGGGCGATCGCCTGACTGATCCCGCGCTCTTCGGAATCGATGCCCGGGTACGCACCGGGCGTGTCGATGAGGGTGAGCACCGGCAGCGAGAAACGTTCGGCAAGCTCCATCAGGCGCAGCGCCTTGCGGTATCCCTCGGGTTTGGGCATGCCGAAGTTGCGACGGATTTTTTCGGTGATGCCGCGGCCTTTTTCCTCGGCAATAACCACCACGGGCCGATCATCGATGCGCGCCACGCCGCCGATGATCGCCCGATCATCGCCAAAGTGACGGTCACCGTGGAGTTCATCGAACTCGGTGAAGAGCAGCGGGATGTAGTCGCTGGCGTAGGGGCGCAACGGGTGACGAGCGATCTGCACCACCTGCCAGGACGACAGATTGGTGTAGATGCTCTCGGTCAGCTTGCGGGATTTTTCCCGCAGCGTGGTGATCTCGGCGGCAATGTTGAGCGCGTTGTCGTCGCTGACGAGCTGGAGTTCTTCAATCTTGGCTTCCAGCACGGCGATGGGTTGTTCGAAATCCAGATAATCGAGATTCATTGAAAAATCCAGTGGCCCTCCGCCGCAGCGGGCGGAGCTATCAGTAGTTGAGTTGCAGGCTGTCGCGACCGAAATTATCCCGCAGCCGGTGAAGGAGTTCATCCGCGGGATTCAGTGCCCAGTCCGGTGGCAGCGCAATCTCGCCCATGGCGCCGGCGCGGCGATAGCGCAGCCGCAGCGGGCAACTACCCCGCCGGTAGGGCGCGAGAATATCGGCCAACTGCGCTGCCCCAGCGGGGCCGATGCGGTCGCCGCGCAATTCCAGCACCAGGCTTTTCAGCGCGGCGCAGCGCGCCTCGGCCAGGGTGTTGACGCCATCGGCACGCATCTTGAGCCCGCCGCTGTAGTCGTCTTCGCTGACCTGGCCCTCGACGACGAGAATGGCATCGCGAGCCAGTTTTTCCCGGTGCTCGCGGTACAGTTCGGCAAACACCGCCACCTCGATGCGACCACTGCGGTCATCCAGGGTGATGAAACACATGGTGTCGCCACGCCGGGTCTTCATGGTGCGGGTACCGACCACCAACCCCACCAGACGCTGGGCTTCGCGCCCGGCACGCAGCGCGGCAATGCGCAGCGGGACCAGGCGCTCCAGTTCATCGACGTACTCGTCGAGGGGATGCCCGGTCAGGTAGAGCCCGAGCGTCTCCTTCTCACCGCGCAGGCGCTCGGCCACACCGAATCCCGGCACGGTCGCGTAGGCCGCGTAGCCCCGCCGCGTCGCCCGCTGTGTGGGCACGCCACCGAACAAATCGCCGATGCCGGCGTCCAGATTGCGGGCCTGCTGTTCCGCCAGACGTACCGCCTCATCCGTGGCCGCGAACAGCACGGCACGGCGATAACCGATATCGGCGTCGGTCCCGAACGCATCCTGCTCCGGGCCCAGGGTGTCCATGGCGCCGGCGCGAATGAGCGCGTCGAGCGCGCGCTTGTTGAGCCGGCGCGAATCGACACGGGCACAAAAATCGAACAGGTCGAGGAAGGGCCCACCGGCTTCGCGGGCCGCGATGATGGCATCCACCGGCCCCTGCCCGAGACCCTTGATCGCACCGAGTCCGTAGATGACGCAGCCATCCGTGGCGACCGAGAACTGATAGAGCCCGGCGTTGACATCCGGCGGCACGACCTCGAGCGCCAGCGCCCGGCATTCGTCGATGAGCGTAACCACCTTGTCGGTGTTCTGCATGTCGGCGGACAACACCGCCGCCATGAACGCCGCCGGATAATGGGCCTTGAGCCAGGCCGTCTGATACGCGAGCAGCGCATAGGCCGCCGAGTGCGATTTGTTGAAGCCGTAGCCCGCAAATTTCTCCATCAGGTCGAAGATGTTTTCCGCCAGCTCCGCGGCGATGCCGTTGGCGATGGCGCCCGCGCGAAAAATCGCGCGCTGCTCGGCCATTTCCTCGGCTTTCTTTTTGCCCATGGCGCGACGCAGCAGGTCAGCCTCGCCGAGGGAATAACCGCCCAGTACCTGGGCGATCTGCATCACCTGCTCCTGATACAGGATGATGCCGTAGGTGGGTTCGAGCACCGGCTTGAGGGCGGGGTGCTGGTATTTCGGATGCGGATAAGCCACCGGCTGCCGGCCGTGCTTGCGGTCGATGAAGTCGTCCACCATGCCCGACTGCAACGGGCCCGGCCGAAACAGGGCCACCAGCGCCACGATATCCTCGAAGCGGCTCGGCTTGAGGCGCAGGATGAGTTCGCGGATGCCGCGCGATTCCAGCTGGAACACCGCCGTGGTGCGCGCCTTTTGCAGGAGCACATAGGTCGCCGGATCGTCGAGGGGAATAGCGGCGATCACGATCGGCGCTGCGCCGGTACGCGCCCGTTCGCGATTGGCGTTGCGTACCGCCCAGTCGATGATGGTCAGGGTGCGTAGGCCGAGGAAGTCGAACTTCACCAGACCCACGCGCTCGACATCGTCCTTGTCGAACTGGGTCACCAGGCCTTCGCCGGCGGCATCGCAATAGAGCGGCGCAAAGTCGGTGATGGCGCCGGGCGCGATGACCACGCCGCCCGCGTGTTTGCCGGCGTTGCGCGTCAGACCTTCGAGCTGGAGTGCCATGTCCCAGATTTCCTGGGCCTCGTCATCGCCGGCCAGAAAATCGCGCAGCACTTCTTCCTGTTCGCGCGCCTTTTCCAGGGTGATGCCCAGTTCGTTGGGGATCATTTTCGACAGCTTGTCGGCTAGCCCGTACGACTTGCCCTGCACTCGAGCCACATCGCGCACCACCGCCTTGGCGGCCATGGTGCCGAAGGTGATGATCTGGGACACCGCCTCGCGGCCGTAGCGATCCGCCACATAGGCGATCACGCGGTCGCGGTTGTCCATGCAAAAGTCGATGTCGAAATCGGGCATCGACACGCGCTCGGGATTGAGAAAGCGCTCGAACAGCAGGTCGTAGGCGAGCGGGTCGAGATCGGTGATCTCGAGCGCATAGGCCACCAACGAGCCAGCGCCGGAACCGCGTCCCGGACCCACGGGAATGTCGTTGGCCTTGGCCCAGCGGATGAAGTCCATCACGATCAGGAAATAACCCGCGAACCCCATCTGTTCGATGATGCCGATCTCGAATTCCAGCCGCGCGCTGTAGCGCGTGCGCTGCTCCTGGTAATCGGGCCGCACGGGATCCAGCAGCACCGCCAGGCGCCGCTCCAGCCCTTCGGCGGCAACCCGGCGAAAAAACTCGGCGGCCGACATGCCGGCCGGCACCGGGTATTCCGGCAGCCGCACCTGGTCCAGCCGCAGTTCCAGATTGCAGCGCCGGGCGATCTCGACGCTGTTGGCGAGCGCCTCGGGCAGGTCGTCGAACAGTTCCACCATCTCGGCGGGCGAGCGCAGATACTGGCGGTCGCTGTAGCGGCGCTCGCGGCGCGGATCGTTGAGGGTACGGCTCTCGTTGATGCACACCCGTGCCTCGTGGGCATCGAACTGGTCGGGCGCGAGAAAACGCACATCATTGGTGGCGACCACGGGGCAGTCGTGCGCGGCGGCAAGGGCCACGGCGCGATGCAGATACTCGTCCTCGTCGGGGCGGCCGGTGCGATGCAGTTCGAGGTAGTAACGCTCCGGGAAGTCTGTCAGCCAGCCCCGCAACAGCGCTGCGGCGTCTTCGCGCTGGCTGAGCAGCGCCTGCCCCACGTCGCCGAAGCGGCCTCCCGAGAGCGCGATCAGACCCTCGCTCGCGGCCCTGATCCAGTCCCGGCGCAAGGTCGGCCGACCCTGGACCTGACCTTCCAGATAACCGCGCGACATGAGGCGTGTGAGGTTGCGGTACCCGATTTCATTTTGTACCAGCAGGGTGAGTCGCGCCGGCGCGGCACCATTGGCGTCAACCACGGTGAACTCGGCCCCGCAGATGGGCTTGAGACCCCGGCGCTCGGCGGCTTCATAGAATTTCACCAGCGCGAAAAAATTGCAGACGTCGGTCAGCGCGACCGCCGGCATCCCCAGTTCGGCGGTGCGCTCGACCAGCTCGTCGATGCGGACCAGACCGTCCACCAGCGAATACTCACTGTGGACGCTGAGGTGGATGAATTGCGGTTCAGAAACGGTCATCCGCAGGTCAGATGCCCTGCCGCGCCCGCCGCGCGATGGCAGCCCGGGTGAGCTCGAGACCGGTCTTGTCACACGGCGGCAGTTCGATGTCCGAGGTGCCGAGCGGCGTCACGCGCTGGCCCCACCGGAGCAAACTCGCGGCCCAGGTCAGGCCGGCGCCAAACGCCGTGAAGAGGATGGTCATGCCGGGTTTGACGCGGCCATCCTCCAGTGCTTCGCAAAGAGCGATGGGAATCGAGCTGGTGGAGGTGTTGGCGTATTTCTCCAGGGTCAGCACGACCTTGTCCGAGCTCACGCCCAGGCGCCGCACTACCGCTTCCACGATGCGGAGATTGGCCTGGTGGGGCACCACCAGGTCGAGCTCAGGCAGCCGGACCCCACCCTGGGCCAATACCGCCTCACAGGCATCGCCCATGCCCTTGACGGCATGTTTGAAAATTTCAGGCCCGCTGAAGTCGATGGAAATATCGAGCGGCCGGTGCTGCGCGATGGCATCCAGGCCGAAATCGGGGATCGCCAGCAACTCCCGGGTACCGGGTACACAACCGAGCTTACCGGCAAAAAATCCACTTTCGCGCGCCGATGCCTGTAGCACGAAAGCGCCGGCGCCGTCGCCAAACAGGACGGCCGATTCGCGCCGCGACCAGTTCATCAACGAACTCAGGCGCTCCGAACCGATGACCAGAGCCGTGCGGATACTGCCGGCACGGATCATGTCCGAAACCATATTGAATGCGTAGAGAAAACCACTGCACGCCGCATTGAGGTCCAGTACCCCGGCGTGCATGGCCCCGAGCCGGTTCTGGACGATGGAGGCAGTATTGGGCACCAGTTCGTCGGGCGAGCTGGTGGCGTAGACGATCATGTCCACATCGGCCGCGGCGATACCCGCGGCCGCCAGTGCGCGGGCACCTGCGACTACACCCAGTTCAGCGCCCATGACATGGCTGATGCGACGCTCGCGGATACCGCTGCGGCTGAAGATCCACTCATCCGAGGTGTCCATGATCGTTTCGATATCACGATTGGACAGGACGGCGGGAGGTAAACAGCGTCCCCATCCGGTGATTTCGGCGTAAATCATGGAGCTTCCGGGCTGCATCTGGGGCTTTGGACTATGCCGGGATTATCCGGCACATGCGGCACGCGCGCAACGCGAATCCCTGTTTCCCCATTTAACGGCGCGCCGACGCCGATGCCGCCCTCCGCACCGGACCGAACGACTGCCGATGCCAGGGACAGGGTCCATGACGGGCGAGCGCGTCGCAATGCTCACCGGTGGGATAGCCCTTGTGGCGAGCAAAGCCATAGCCGGGATACAGCCGGTCCAGCGCCACCATTTCCCGATCCCGGGTGACCTTGGCGACAATGGCCGCCGCGCTGATACAGGGAACCCGCGCGTCGCCCCGCACAATGGCCTCGGACGGATGTTGCCAGTCCGGCAGCCGGTTGCCGTCCACCATCACGAAACCGGGTACCAGCGCGAGGCCAGCGACCGCACGCTCCATGGCCAGCAGCGTCGCCTGCAAGATGTTGTGCTTATCGATTTCAGCGACGCTCGCGCGCCCGACCGCCCAGGCACTGGCGTTGGCGAGAATGTCGCCATACAGGACTTCGCGCCGCGCCGCACTGAGTGACTTGGAGTCGGCAAGGCCGGTGATGGGACGCGCGGGATCCAGGATGACCGCCGCCGCCAACACATCACCCGCCAAGCAGCCACGGCCGACCTCGTCGACGCCGGCAAGCCGTACACCACCGTAACTCCGCCCTGCGGTCATGGTACTGACCCGATCAGTTCAGCCAATGCCCCCGCCGCACGTTCACTGGCGCCGCGGCGCAATTGTTCATGCAACTTGCAAAACTCGGTGATCAGCCCCGCGCGTTCCGGGGTTTGACCGAGACTGCGTAGCACCTCTGCGGTGAGTGCCCCGACTTCAGCGCGCTCCTGAAGCAATTCAGGCACCAGTTCGCGCCCAGCCAGCAGATTGGGCAGGGATACATGCTTGAGTTTGACGAGACGGGATAACAGGGCGTGGGTGAAGCGACCGGTGCGGTACGCCACCACCATGGGTTTTTTGAGCAGCATGGCCTCGAGCGCACTGGTTCCGGAGGCGAGCAGCACCGCGTCGGCCGCCGCCATGGCGATGTGGGACTGACCATCCAGCACCCGGACCCGCGCTCCGGGGTGCGCCGCCAGCAGCGCATCGATCTGGACCCGACGCGCGGCGTTGGCCGCGGGCACTACACAGCGCAGCCGAGGCAGACGCTCCTGGCAAGCCATCACGGTGTCGAGAAACAGGGGGCCCAGCATGGCGACCTCGCTGCCGCGGCTGCCGGGCAATACCGCCAGCACTGGCGCATCCTCCGGCAGATCCAGCAGTCGCCGCGCGCCCGCAGTGTCGGGTTCCAGTGGCAGCTCGTCGGCCAGTGGATGACCCACCCAGGTGACCGGCACACCGTGGCGACGGTAGAACTCTGCTTCGAAGGGAAACAGCACCAGCATGTGGTCGACGGCGCGGGCGATCTTGCGGATGCGGCCCTGCCGCCAGGCCCACACCGAGGGGCTCACATAGTGGGCGGTCCGGATCCCGGCGCTGCGCAACGCCAGTTCCAGACCCAGATTGAAATCGGGCGCATCGATCCCGACGAACAGCGCGGGCGGGCGCGCACAGAAGTGGCGCGCGAGTCCGCGCCGGATCCGCAGCAGTTCGGGCAGGCGTTTGAGCGGCTCGACGAAACCCATCACCGCCAGCCGCTCGAGGGGATACAGGCTGTGAAAGCCCTCCGCCGCCATGGCGTCGCCGCCAATGCCGGCAAACTCTGCCGCGGGATAGCGATGGCGCAGTGCCCGTATCAGCCCCGCGCCCAGGCGATCGCCGGAAACCTCGCCCGCAACTATTCCTATGTAAGGACGGCCTATATAAGGGCGGCCGATGCAGGGGCCGGTGGGCATCGGATTCAGCGGATGACGCCGCGTTGAGAACGCCGAATCGACTGGAGCAACGGCGCGAGCACCCCATCGGGGTCCGGCGTGGCATCCAGGGTCACGAGAGCCTCATCCAGCTTCAGGCCACGGCGGTAAAGGGTGCGATAAGCCCCCTGGAGCAGCCGGATCTGCTCTGGCGAAAAGCCGCGCCGCGCCAGTCCCACCTTGTTGATGGTCCGTGGCGTCGCCGGATAGCCGACAGCCATGATATAGGCAGGCAGATCCTGATTGAGAAAGGCCGCCGCGCCCAGGAAGGCATGCGCACCGACCTGCACATACTGATGCAGCATGGTAAAGCCGGAGAGGAACGCCCAGTCATCGACCCGCACATGGCCGGCAAGGGAGGCATTGTTGACCATGATGACGTGATCCCCGATCACGCAGTCATGCCCGATGTGAACATACGCCATGATCAGGTTGTGGCTGCCAATGCGGGTCTCGCCCAGATCCTGCACGGTGCCACGGTGGATGGTGACGCCCTCGCGGATGCGGTTATTGTCCCCGATGATCAGCCGGGTCGGCTCGCCGCGATACTTCAAATCCGGCGTGTCCTCGCCCACTGTCGCGAACTGGTAGATGACATTATCGCGCCCGATGCGAGTCGGACCCTTGAGCACCACATGGGAATGTACGACGGTGTCATCACCGATCTCGACGTCCGGCCCAACACAGGTCCAGGGGCCGATGGTCACATTGCGGCCAAGTCTCGCCTTCGGATCTACCTTTGCCTGGGGGTCGATCATGGAAGCTTGCTCAGGGCGCTTCGAGCGCGCACAGAATGTTTGCCTCGCATACCAGCTTTTCGTCGACGCTGGCGCTACAGTTGAAGCGCCAGATATTGCGCTTGCGGGTATCGATCTCCGCAGTCAACATCATTCGATCTCCCGGCACTACCGGACGCTTGAATCGCACTCCGTCGACACCGGCGAACAGATAAAGGCGCTCGTCGCCTGGCTGCCGATCGACGGTCACGAACCCCAGCACACCGGCCGCCTGGGCCATTGCCTCAATGATGAGAACGCCTGGAAATATGGGCTTGACCGGAAAATGACCGGCGAATACCTGCTCGTTAACCGTGATGTTTTTGTACGCCAGAATGCGTTTGCCCACTTCTACCTCCACTACCCTGTCGATCAGCAGCATCGGGTAGCGGTGGGGCAGTAAACGTTGAATGTCTTCGATAGACAGGGATCTCATGTCAGGCGCCTGGAGAGTGGGTTCACGATTCGTCACCGATCTTGTTTTCCAATTTCTTGAGCCGTCGCGCGATCTCGTCCAGGTGCCGAAATCGTGCCGCGTTGCGCCGCCATTGCGGCGTTTCGTCCATCAATAGATCCGCGGAATAAGCGCCGGGCCGGGTAATGGATTTTGACAACGTGCAGCGCGCATGAGCGATGACATGGTCGCAGATGCTCACATGCCCGACCGCGCCGGATTGGCCGGCAAAGACGCAGTTCTTGCCCACCGTGGTACTGCCAGCTATCGCCGCATAGGCGGCCATCGCGGTGTTCTCGCCCAAGCGCACGTTATGACCGATCTGGACATGGTTATCGAGAATGACCCCCGCCTCGATGACGGTGTCACCCAGCGCGCCCCGATCGATCGTGGTGCAGGCACCAATCTCCACACCGTCACCGATGACGACACCGCCCAGCTGGTGAATCTTGACCCAGCGCCCGCCGTCGTTGGCAAAACCAAAACCGTCGGCACCCAATACCGCGCCACTGTGAACCACCACACGTTCCCCGATGCGGACATCGTGATAGATGGTGACGTTCGCGGCGATGCGGCAATCGGCGCCGATAACAGAATCCGCACCGACACTGGTGCCCGGGCCGAGCACAACGCGCTCACCGATCACTGCACCGGCATCGATCGTTACATGCGGACCGATTGCGGCGCACCCGGCGACCTTCGCCGTAGGATGAATGACCGCGCTGGGGTGCACGCCGGATTCCGCCCGCGGAGTTGCAACAAACAATGCGGTGGCGCGGGCATAGGCGACATAGGCGTCGCTGGCGATCAGCGCCGGACCGGGAAAGTGATCCACGTCGGAGGCCGTCAGAATAACTGCGGCAGCACGCGTCTGCGCCAGTTGTTCGCGGTACGCGCTGTTGGCGAAAAAGCTCAACTCGCCTGCGGACGCATCTTTCAACGTACTTAAGCCGTAAACCCTGAGCGTCGGATCGCCACGCACGGTGGCGCCTATATGCGCGGCGATCTCACCAAGGGTCCGGCCGCTTCCTGCCACTTAGTTGGTCTTGGCGTTGAGCCGCTCGAGCAGCTTGCCGGTCACGTCAAGCGCAGGGTCGGCCACGATCACCGCCTCGCGCTGCAACAGCAGCGTGATGCCCTCGGCTTCGACCAGCTCTTTTAGCGCGGCCTGAACCTTGGGCTGCAATTCTTCCATGATCTTGCCCTGCAACTGTTGCACCTCGGCGCGCAATTTGCGTTCTACCAGATCGTAATCCGCCCGCAGGTATTCCATTTTCTTTTGATTTTCGGTCGCCTGCTCCTGGGACATGGTATCGCGCTCGGCTTCGATTTTCTTCTGCAAGGCCTTCACGTCGGCAGCTATGCTGTCATATTTCGCTTGCAGGCTGACGAATTCAGATTCCGCCTGTAGTTGCTTCTGCCGGGCTTTAGCCACATCGGACGTAAAAATCACCCGCTGAATATCAACCACCGCGATTTTATCGACCGCCGCCGCAGGCAGCGCAAAAACCGCCAAGGCAAGCATGGACCCCACAAAAATTCGTCTCACAACATCCCCCCTATCTAGGTAATTAAACTGCCACTATCACTAAAACGCATTCCCGAAGCGGACATCCGGGCACTGGTTCTGGCTGCCGCCGTGACTACCCATCCGGGACCTGGCAGTCTGTTGAAAAACTGCTGTGGCAGCCATCCGCTTCGAAGCACGGTGCTTGCTCCCTCGCCTGTCCATCTGAGGTATCTCGGTCGCTGCGCGCCGTGCGCCTCGCATCCGACCGCCTCGCGACTTTTTTCAACAAGCCGCTAGAAAGTCTGTCCAAAAGAAAACTGGAAAAATTCCTCTTCGTCAGTCGACTGCGCATTGAGCAGCTTCGCGAAACTCAACTGGATCGGACCAAAGCCGCTCAGCCAGATACCGCTCAACCCGGTTGAATAGCGCAAATCACCAACGTTTGGCCCCGAACAGTCCACCTGCCCGTTGCCACAATTGGTGGAAAAGATGTTGCCAGCATCCAGAAACAGCGCAAGCTGGATATTGCGACGATCCTTCAGGAAAGGAACCGGAAACAGCATTTCGGCGCTGCCATTGATATCGACGTTGCCGCCCAAGGCATTGGATCGGGTAATGGTTGGAAACAGCGGAGTATCCTCGGGGCCCAGGGTATTGCGCTTGATCCCGCGCACCGAGTCGAATCCGCCACCGAAGTAATTCTTGAAAAATGGCAGGTCTTGCGTATTGCCGTAGCCGTCGCCGTAACCCAGCTCTTGCCGCAAGTGAAACGTCAAATCACCCGATAGCGGACGATAGTAGTGCCCGGTATAGGTGAGCCGATAAAACTCCAGGTCGCTGCCCGGGACCGTCAATTCGAACCGGATTCGGTTCGATGTACCCCGGGTAGGCAGCTGGCCACGATTCAAGTCCGATTCGCTCCAGTTGAAATTGGTGGTCAGCATATCGAACTGATCGCCATTTTTCTGGATGAAATCGAGGAGCTCGAAGGTGGAAAAAACACCTGGCTTCAACGTGAGGGACTCCACGCCAAACCCCAGGCCGATACGCCCGGTATCTGAATAGGGGTAACTGAAGTTGGTATTGGCAGTATAGCTATCCGTGGAATAGGAAGTCAGGTTCAACTCCCCATAGTTGGTCTGGGTCACCGCCAGGGAGTAGCCAACACTGATGCCATCCTTGGTGAAATAGGGGTCGGCGTAATTGAGCGACGCCATTTTGCGGTATTTGCTGGTGCTGACGCCGAAGCCAGCCGTGTTCCCGGACCCCAGGAAATTATTTTCCTGGATGTTGGCGCCGAGAATGATGCCGGCCCCCTGGGCAAGACCGATACTCGCGCCAATGCTTCCGGATGGTTGCTCTTCCACGGTATAGAACACGTCCACCTGGTCGCTGGTACCCGGAACTTCGCGCGTTTCGATGTCCACCTTCTTGAAAATCCCCAACCGTTCGAGACGGACCTTCGAGTGCTCGATCAGGTCTGTCGATGCCGAAGCGCCTTCCATCTGCCGCATTTCCCGACGCAGGACTTCGTCGGCCGTCTTGGTATTGCCGCGAAACTCCACGCGCCTAACGTAGGCGCGGTCTCCCGGCGTAACGACGAACGTCACTTTGGCGGTTTTATCGTTCTCGTCAACCTCCGGGAAACCCTCTACTTTCGCAAAGGTATAGCCCTCGGTACCCAGGCGCTTGGACAGCAGCTCGCTGGTCGCCGTCATCAGTGCCTGGGAAAAGACAGCGCCCTTCTTCATCACTATCAGTTGCCGGAGGTCTTCCGCTGGCAGTATCAGCTCTCCGCTGAGCTCCACTTCCCCCACTTTGTAGACATCGCCTTCGGAGATGTTGACGGCGATGAATACGGCATCCTTCTGCGGGCTGATTGACACCTGGGTTGAAGTGATGGCAAAGCGCAGATACCCACGATCGCGATACCAGCTCTCCAAGCGCTCGAGGTCACCGGACAGTTTTTCGCGCGAATACTTGTCGTCGCTGCTCAACCAGGAAAACCAGCCGGTTGTCTTGAGCTCGAACATCTTGAGCAGAGTGGCCTCATCAAAACTGTGGTTCCCCACGATATTGATGTGCTTGATCGTCGCAACCTTGCCTTCGGAAATGGTGAGGTCGATGCGCACCCGGTTGCGGGGCAGATCATGCGCTTCGGCGCTCACCGTGGCGCCATAACGTCCCTGCGCGACATATTGACGCCGCAACTCCTGCCCCATGCCCTCCAGCACGGTCTTCTTGAAAATCTGCCCCTCCGCCAGACCGGCGTCACGCAGGGCCTTCAGCAGTTGGTCGGTTTCGATGGATTTGTTACCGTCGATTTTGATCTCGGCAATGGCAGGACGCTCCACTACCCGTACGACCAGCACATTGCCGTCGCGCACAATTCGTATGTCTTCGAAGTATCCGGTTCGAAACAGGGTTTGCACCGCGGCGCCGATCCCCGCGTCATCGATCAGGTCGCCGGCACTGACCGGCAGGGCGGCAAACACGGTGCCCGCAGAAACGCGCTGCAAACCCTCGATACGCACATCCTCAACCTGGAACATCGCGGCAAAGGTCAGTCCGGGGACCAGCAGCAGCGACACGCAGAGCACGCTCGCGCGGCGGCGGATCCTGGCCAGGCTACGCCTCAGTTGTGGTTTGATGGCAAGCAACTCCGGGCACGAAAGCACAGGTTCAGGAAGTGTGGAGACGGAGAGCACCCACCGGGCGGATCGCAGTCAAAATCGCGAAACGTCATTATATAAAGCCAGCAGCATCAAACCTATCACCAGGGAGAGACCGATACGGTACCCGGCCTCCTGTATGCGCTCCGAGAGCGGCCGCCCCCGCACGGCCTCCACCAGGTAATACGCGAGGTGTCCGCCGTCCAGTACCGGGATGGGCAGCAAATTGAGCACCCCCAAGCTGATGCTGAGTAGCGCCATGAACTGCAGCAGGGGTACCAAACCATACTGTGCCGAAGCGCCGGCCACTTTAGCAATGGTGATGGGTCCGCTCAAGTGCCGCACCGAGATATCACCAACTATCATCTTGCGAACCGACCCGAGGATCATCGCAGCGGTGTCCCAGGTCGCGGTAAGGCTCCGGGTAAAGGCGGCCACTGGACCGTAACGCTGCTCGCGTCGATATTCCTCGGGCCACTCGACGCCGGTCGGCGCGACGCCCACCTGGCCGAAGGTCTCGCCGCCCGCAGTGACCCGCTTCGGCGTCACGCGCAGCTCCGGATACTCACCGGCCCGCTCAACCACCAACGCGATGGTCTGTCCGGGACGCGCCCGAACATACTCGACCCACTGCGTCCAGTCGGCGATGGCGATGCCATCCGCCGTGAGGACGCGATCACCCGCGCGTATTCCGGCCTGGGCCGCCGGGCTCCCGGATTCCACGCGCGCCACCACGGCCGGGATTGGGGGGCGATAGAGATCTATGCCGATATCACCGATGGGGTCGGGCGCAGCGGGATCGAGATCCCAATGCGCGAGCTGGGCGGTCAGCTCGCGCTCGTCCGTGGTGCCGCGGGTGACAACCCGGAAGCGGATGGTCCCGCTGTCGCCCATACGGCGTACCAGCATCTCACTCAAGGCCTGCACGGTCGGCGTCGCCGCACCGTCCACTGCCACTATCTCCTCGCCCGCCGCGAGGCCTGCGACCGCGGCGACCGAGCCGGGCGTCACCTTGGCCACCACCGGGACGATGCCCTGGATGCCGAGCACGAACACGACCCAGTACGCTGCTACCGCAAGCACAAAATTGGCGAGCGG
Source organism: Porticoccaceae bacterium (assembly GCA_050179115.1). Classification (GTDB taxonomy): domain Bacteria; phylum Pseudomonadota; class Gammaproteobacteria; order Pseudomonadales; family Porticoccaceae; genus JAGPUQ01. The sequence goes on from JBFXFL010000007.1 coordinate 38,791, forward strand.
TCCGGCGGCCACCGTGGCGATGCGTCGTCCCACCGATTTGCGGTTGAAGGCGTGCTCGCGGTCACTCTCCGCGACCTCGCCCTCGCGCTCATCCAGCATCTTGACGTAGCCACCCAGGGGTAGCGCGGCGACCACGAACTCGGTGCCGGTGCGATCATGCCAGCGCACCAGCGCCGGACCGAAACCGATCGAAAACCGCAGGACGCGAATACCGCAACGGCGCGCCACCCAGAAATGGCCGTATTCGTGAAAGGTGATCAACACACCCAACACCAGAAAAAAATAAAACACCTGCTGCACCACTGCCACCCGTCAACTCCCGGCTACATAGCGTTCAATAAACCCGCGTGCTTGTTCGCGAGCGCGGGCGTCACTGCTCAGGACCGCATCGATGCAGTCCGGTTCCACTCCACGCCAGCGCTGCATCACCTGGTCCACCACAGCGGCGATCTGTGTGAAACCTAACTTCCCGACGAGGAAGGCGGCGACCGCTTCTTCATTGGCGGCGTTAAGCGCGGCCGGTGTATCGCCCATGGCGACCGCCGCCGCGTGCGCCAGGCGCAGGCAGGGAAAACGCTGCGGGTCCGGCGCGGAAAATTGCAGCTGCGCCACGGCTGTGAGATCGAGGCGCGCAACGCCGGATTCGATCCGCTCTGGCCAGCCCAGCGCATGCGCAATGGGCGTACGCATATCCGGGTTGCCCAATTGCGCCAGCACCGAGCCGTCGGCGTACTCTACCAGCGAGTGCACGATACTCTGGGGATGGATAAGAATTTCGATCCGCTCCGGCCCCACGCCAAACAACCAGCAGGCTTCGATCAGCTCCAGCCCCTTGTTCATCATGGTGGCGGAGTCAACGGAGATCTTGCGACCCATACGCCAGTTCGGATGGGCACAGGCCTGCTCCGGGGTCGCCACCTCGAGTACTTCGAGCGGCGCGGCGCGAAACGGACCTCCGGACGCCGACAGGATCAAGCGCCGCACGCCGCGCGGGTCAACGCCGGTCGGCGGAAGACACTGAAAAATCGCATTGTGCTCGCTATCCAGCGGCACCAGGGTGGCGCCACCGCGCGCGACCTCGGCCATGAACAGGCGCCCTGCCATTACGAGCGCTTCCTTGTTGGCCAGCAACAGGCGCTTGCCCGCGCGCGCGGCGACGAGGGTCGGTAACAATCCCGCGGCGCCGACAATGGCCGCAATCACGGTGTCGGCACGGGGGTGCCCGGCGACGGCGTCCAGGCCTTCAGCACCTACCGCGACACGGGTCGCCGCCGGCACCAGCGCGCGTAACTGGCGCGCCGCCGCGGCTGTAGGTACCGCAACCAACTCGGGGAGGAACCGTCGGCACTGATCCGCCAACACATCGAGTCGCTGATAGCCGCTCAATGCGATGATCCGAAAGCGTCCGGGATGGCGCGCGATCACATCCAGCGCGCTGGCGCCGACGGAACCCGTCGAGCCCAAAATGGAGACACCCTGCATCGCTGCCTGACCTGTATTCAACCGGGCGCTGCCCGGGTAAAACCCAATGCTGCCATACCGAGCACAAATATCGGCAAGGCGGCCGCCAGGCTGTCCACGCGATCCAGCACACCGCCATGACCGGGCAAGATTGACCCACTGTCCTTCACCCCGCGGGCGCGCTTGATCATGCTCTCTCCCAGATCCCCCAGCACCCCCGCAAAACTGGTGACTGCCACCAGCGCCAGCCACCACAACCAGTCATGGCCCGCGACGCCGAGCCAGCGCGCCGCAGCCGCGCCAACCAGTAGCGCCAGCAACAAGCCACACAACACACCTTCCCAGGTCTTGCCGGGGCTGACGGCCGGCGCCAGGCGATGGCGACCAATGGCGCGCCCACCGAAAAACGCGCCGATATCGGCACTGGCGACCAGCCCCACCACCAGTGCTAACCAGCCGGCTCCATGCGGACGGCCGAGCAGCCAGTAGAGTGCGATCCAGGCCGGCAGCAACACCATCAGTCCCATCAACAAGACCACCGGGGGGTTATCCCACCGGCGCGCGCTGTGGGGGTAATCGAGTACCCAGAACAGCATGAGCAGCCACCAGCCCGCCGCGACCACCAGTAATGTGATCGGCGGCCCCACGGCGCCCCAGTGATAGGCCGCCATGGCAGCCGCAACGACGACGACGTACAGCAATTGCTGCGTCGGCGATTCGAGACCCGCCAGACGACTCCACTCCCATGCCCCCAGCAGAATCAACGCACCGATGACCGCAACGAAGACCATCGCCGGCAACAAAAGCAGCGATCCAGCAAACGCGATGATGAGAACGAGGCCGGTGATTACCCGCTGCTTGAGCACTTGGTCTCCAGCGCCAGCATCTGGCTGGCCGCGCGCCCGAAACGGCGCAGCCGGCGATGGTATTCGTCCACCGCTCGGTTGAAGTGCTCGCTATCGAAATCGGGCCAGTAGCAGTCGGCGAAATAAAGTTCGCTGTAGGCGAGCTGCCACAGCAGAAAATTACTCAGTCGCTGCTCACCGGCCGTGCGGATGCACAGATCGGGTGGCGAAACATCGGCAAGGCAGAGACGGCGTTCGACCGCAGCCTCGTCGATATCGGCGGGCGACAATTCTCCGGCGTGCACCTGCTCCGCCAGTGTCCGCGCCGCGCGGGCGATATCCCAGCGACCGCCGTAATCAACGGCCAGATTGAGCTGCAAACGACCGCCGGCGGTCGCCGCCTCCACCCGATCAATACGACGCACAAGGCGGGCACTGAAGCGTTCGCGCGAGCCCACCACACGCAGCCGCACATCACGGCGCACCAGCTCACGCTGTTCTCTTCTGAGGTAATTGGCAAACAGCGCCATGAGGCCACTGACCTCCTCGGCCGGACGCTGCCAGTTCTCGCTGCTGAAGGCGAACAGAGTGATGGTTGCCACGCCATGGGCCTGACAACTGTCCAGCACATCGCGGACCCGCTCCACGCCGGCGCGATGGCCACTGATGCCGTGGAGACCGCGAGCGCTGGCCCAGCGGCTGTTGCCATCCATGATGATCGCCACATGCCGCAGTGGGTGGTCGTTCGGACCCTGGCCTTCAGCCTCTGTCATGGCTTTCACCCGCGGGTCAGATTTCCATCAGATCTTTTTCTTTTTCAGCCAGCAGCACATCGATTTTTGCAATGTGGCGATCCGTTATCCGCTGGATGTCTTCGTGTGCCCGGCGTTCGTCGTCCTCACCGATCTCCTTGGCTTTCAACAACTCGCGGATATCGGCCAGCACATCGCGCCGGATATTACGCACCGATACCCGGGTTTGTTCGGCTTCAGCCTTTGCCTGCCGGATAAGAGCCTTCCGGGTCTCTTCGGTAAGCGCCGGCATCGGGACGCGGATGACATCGCCGGCGGTGACCGGGTTGAGGCCCAGTCCGGAATTGATGATGGCGCGCTCGATATCACGCACCATCTGCTTCTCCCAGGGAGTGATCGCCAGCATCCGCGCATCAGCGACGGTGACGTTCGCGACCTGCCGCAGCGGCGTCGAGTTACCGTAATAGTCGACCATGACGCCCTCGAGAATCCCGGGGTGCGCACGCCCGGTGCGCAGTCTGCCCATCGTGGCAACCAGGGCTTCGAGCGTCCTTTCCATCCGCTCGCTGGCGTCGGCCTTCAGTTCCTCGATCACTCTTCACTCTCCCCGATCAGGGTGCCGTCACTGCCGCCCAGGGCGATCCGCGACAAAGCGCCCGGCTTCGACATCCGGAACACCCGCACCGGCATCCGGTTATCCCGGCACAGACAGATGGCCGTAAGATCCATGACACCCAGCTTGCGGTCCAGCACCTCGTCATAGGTGAGGTGCCGATAGAGCCGCGCCTGGGGATCCTGCACGGGATCCGCGGAGTAGACGCCATCCACCTTGGTCGCCTTCAGCACCACATCGGCGTCCATTTCGATTGCGCGGAGACAGGCCGCCGAGTCCGTGGTGAAAAACGGGTTGCCGGTGCCCGCGGCGAACAGCACCACTTCGCCCGCCGCCAGATAACCGATCGCCTGTCGCCGCTCATAGTGTTCCACGACGCCGGGCATGGCGAGAGCCGACATGACCCGCGTCGACACTCCACAGCGTTCGAGTGCGTCACGCAGCGCGAGCGCGTTCATCACGGTCGCGAGCATACCCATGTGATCGCCCGTAACCCGGTCCAGTCCCGCCGCCGCCAGCGCGGCGCCGCGAAACAGGTTGCCGCCGCCCGTCACCAGACCCACCTGCACACCGATCGCGACCAGTTGCGCCACTTCCCGCGCGGTGCGGTCGAGCACTTCAGGGTCGAGCCCGAAATCCGCGTTGCCGACCAGCTCTTCGCCACTCAGCTTGAGCAGGATGCGGCGATACTTGGGGGTTCTGGCTACTGTGCTCACAAGTGTGCTCGGGATCGTTGGTGGCCGTGCCGGTTCAGCGCGACGCCTGTACCTGGGCAGCCACTTCGGCGGCGAAATCGGTGGTCTCGACCTGAATACCCTCACCCACCTCATACCGCACGAAGCCGACGATGTCGGCACCGGCGTTTTTCAGCAGCTTGCCGACCGTCAATTCCGGATCCTTTACAAAGGGCTGCTCGACCAGGCTGGATTCCGCCAGAAATTTGTTCACGCGCCCAGCGATCATTTTCTGCACGATCTCTTCCGGCTTGCCGCTCTCGCGCGCCTGGGCAGCGTAAATTTCGCGCTCCTTGGCGATCAGATCAGCCGGCATCTGCTCGGGCTTGGCTACCTGCGGATTGACCGCCGCCACATGCATGGCAATGTCGCGGGCCAGTTCGCGCGAACCACCGGTAAGCCCAACCAGAACGCCAATGCGGTTGTTGCTGTGGACATAGTCACCGACCACCGCTGCCTCGAGTACCCGCGCGCGCCGCGCGCCGATGTTTTCGCCGATTTTCTGCACCAGCGCCTGGCGCGCGTCTTCCAGCTCGCCCATCATGATCGCTGCGATATCCTCGGAGCGCTCGGCAAATACCCGGTCTGCCACGCGGGCGACAAAACCGAGAAAATTCTCGTCGCGCGCCACGAAATCGGTTTCCGAATTCACCTCCACCAGCACGCCATAGCTGCCGTCCGCGGCTATCCGCGCTGCGACTACACCATCCGCCGCCGTACGACTGGCTTTCTTCGCGGCCTTCATGCCGCTGGATTTACGTAGATTTTCAATCGCCGCTTCGATGTCGCCAGCAGCCTCCTGAAGTGCTTTCTTGCACTCCATCATGGGAAGTCCGGTGCGTTCACGAAGGTCTTTCACCAGCGCTGCACTGATTGTCGTCATGGTGTCGTCTCCACATCCCCGCAGGGAATTTATCCGTATTCTGGATCGGGTTCGGGCCGGGGGCAGCACGGCATCAACTGCTCGCTCCGACCGGGTGATGTCACCCAAACCCTGCCCAACCCGTGGCAAAGCAAAGAAAATAAAGGGACCAAGCCCCCAACCCCGATCGTGGGGGTTGACGCTTCGCTCAGCTGTCGCCCGCTCCGGACTCGATCAGAGCGGGCTCGATCACTTCGACGAATTCGTCCCGCGCCGCACCAGGAGAGGCCACCGCTCGACCCAGCAATACCGCATTGGCAACCGCTTCGGTATAAAGCTTGATTGCGCGGATGGCATCGTCATTGCCGGGAATCACCACATCAACCCCGTCAGGATCGCTGTTGGTATCCACCACGCCGATCACGGGGATGCCCAGTTTGTTGGCCTCCTGGACCGCGATGCGTTCGTGATCGACGTCGATGACGAACAGCGCATCCGGCAGACCACCCATGTCCTTGATGCCGCCGATGGAGCGCTCAAGCTTCTCCATCATGCGCGTACGGTTCAGCGCCTCTTTCTTGGTGAGCTTGTCGAAGGTGCCGTCGTCGCGTTGCTGTTCCAGCTCGCGGTAACGACGAATCGACGTCCGTATCGTTTTGTAGTTGGTAAGCATGCCGCCCAGCCAGCGGTGACTGACGTAGGGCATCCCGCAACGCTCGGCCTGCTCCCGGATCAGTTTTTGCGCGGCGCGCTTGGTGCCGACAAAAACGATTTTGTTGCCGCGCGCGGCGATCTGGCGTACCTGCTCCAGAGCCGTGTTGAACGCGGGCACCGTGTGCTCGAGATTGATGATGTGTATCTTGTTGCGCGCACCAAAGATGTAGGGGCGCATCTTGGGATTCCAGTAGCGGGTCTGGTGGCCGAAGTGGACACCCGCCTGCAACATGTCGCGCATGCTGACAGTGGTCATAGCGTTTTCCTCTGTTTTGGGTTCAACCTCCACATACCCCATCGTCCAACCCCGCAGGGCACCCAGGACGATGTGCCGGTATGTGTGTGGCGTTTAGCGCACAGTGCGCGTTGATTGCCCCCGAAGGGGCGGTCGGCTTTATACCACAAAGAGGGGCCGAAGTGGCGCAAATCCTGACGCGCGGCTTGCGTCAGGGCGTCCGTCCCGGCGACTTGGGCGGCGGACATCGGGTACACTACCCCCCTTCCCGAAACACGCTCAAACCATGGCCGTCAGCATCAAGACCCCGGCGGAAATTGAACGCATGCGCGTCGCCGGGCGGCTGGCGGCGGAGGTGCTGGAGATGATCGCACCCCATATGGAGGCCGGCGTCACAACCGCCGAACTCGATCGTATTTGTCATGACTACATGGTCAACGTCCAGCACGCCATCCCGGCGCCGCTGAATTACCGCGGCTTCCCCAAATCCATCTGCACATCCATCAACCAGGTGGTGTGTCACGGCATTCCGTCGGCCCAGCGCGCGCTCAAGAACGGGGACATCATCAATATGGACATCACCGTCATCAAGGACGGCTTCCACGGCGACACCAGCATGATGTTCGGCATCGGCAAGGTGCCCGAGCACGCCGAACGCCTGATGCGCGTGGCCCGGGAGTGCCTGTATCGGGCCATCGCCCTGGTGCGCCCCGGTTGCCGGTTGGGCGACATCGGCCACGTCATCCAGCAGCACGCAGAGAGTCATTATTATTCCGTCGTGCGCGAGTACTGCGGCCACGGCATCGGGCGGCAGTTCCACGAAGATCCCCAGGTTCTGCACTATGGACAGCCGGGTACGGGTCTGGTGCTGGAGGAAGGCATGGTCTTTACCATCGAGCCCATGATCAACGCCGGCAAACACCACACCCGGCTCAAACCCGATGGCTGGACCGTGGAAACCCGCGATGGGCGCCTGTCAGCCCAGTGGGAACATACCATTGCCGTTACCGCAACCGGGGCTGAAGTTCTCACCGCGCGCGCTGACGAAACCTTCTGCTAACCCGGGTACCGCCCTCATGCCACTGCGTCAACCCGGTCTCGACTGCTCACCGGTAACCGCCGATCTGGCGGCGCGCCTGAATCACACCGCATCCCTTCCGACCTGCCGGAAGGCAGTGCAGGAGGCCTGCGAGTCGCTCGATCTGCGCTACCGCGGCGGCGAACCCGTGCGCCTGCTGGTGGCCGAAAGAGCCGCCTTCATGGACCGGGTGGTTGCCGCGATCTGGGGACGCTTCAGCTGGGACGATGACATCGCGCTGATCGCGGTCGGCGGCTATGGACGCGGCGAACTCCACCCGCACTCCGATATCGATCTGCTGATCCTGACCGGGCGCCGCCGACTCGACCGCTACCGCGACAACATTGCCGGATTTCTCGCCGCACTCTGGGACCTGCAGCTCAAAATAGGCCACAGCGCGCGCACCCTGAGCGACTGCATCCGGGTGGCACGCGCCGACATCACGGTGGCTACCAACCTGATGGAAACCCGCACGATCGCCGGTAACGGAGTCCTCGAGCGGGCCATGCTGGCGAAAACCGGTCCTGACAAAATCTGGCCCTCGCATCGCTTCTTTCGCGCCAAGCGCGACGAACAGCGCGAGCGCCACGAACGCCACGGGAATACCGAATACAACCTCGAACCCAACATCAAGGAAGCCCCGGGCGGCCTGCGCGACATCCAGACCATCCACTGGATCGCCCGTCGGCACTTCGGCATTACCTCGCTGGAGACGCTCGCCAACGGCGATCTGCTGACCCGCGAGGAATTCGCGCAGCTACGCGAAAGCGAGGAGTTTCTCTGGCGGGTGCGCTACGGGCTGCACCTGCTGGCGGGGCGCGCCGAGGAATGCCTGTACTTCGACTATCAGCGCCGCCTGGCGGAGCAGTTCGGCTACCGGGATACCCCCCAGAGCCTCGCGGTGGAACAGTTCATGCAGCGCTACTACCGCACGGTCATGACGGTGCGGCGCCTCAACGACATGCTGCTGCAATACCTCGACGAAGAAATCCTCCACAGCGGCCGCGGGGCCCGCATAACCCGGCTGAACGACCGCTTCCAGATTCGCAATAACCACCTCGAAACCACCGCCCCGGACGTGTTCGAGCGCGAACCCTCGGCACTGCTCGAAGTCTTCGTGTTGCTCGGCGAAAACCCCGAAATCCTGGATTTGCGCTCGACCACTATCCGTCAGATTCTCGGCAATCAATGGCGCATCGACGCCGAATTCCGCAACGACCCGCGCAACCATGCGCTCTTCGTGCGTCTCCTGGGATGCAAGGGCAATCTGTCGAACCAGCTGCAACGCATGACCCGCTACGGAATCCTGGGTTCTTATCTGCCGGAATTCGGCCGTATCGTCGGTCAGATGCAGCACGACCTGTTTCACGTCTATCCGGTGGATGCCCACATCATCCAGGTGATCCGCAACATGCGTCGCCTCGCGAACCAGAGCGAGGCCGACCGGTTTCCGATCGCCTCCCACGTGTGCAAAAACCTGCCCAAGCCGGAACTGCTCTATATCGCCGGGCTCTACCACGATATCGCCAAGGGCCGCGGTGGCGACCACTCCCAACTGGGCGCCACCGACGCGGCCCTGTTCGCGCGCCGGCACGACTTCAACGAGCAGGAAGTGCGGCTGGTCACCTGGCTGGTGGAACACCATCTACTGATGTCCGCCACCTCGCAGCGCGAGGATATCGATGACCCGGATGTGATCCACCGCTTCGCGCGTCTGATGGGCGACCAGATCCACCTCGACTATCTCTTCACGCTCACGGTGGCGGACATGAACGCCACCAACCCGACCCTGTGGAATCAGTGGAAAGGCGCGCTGATGCGGCAGCTCTATCTCGCCACCCGCGATGCCCTGGCACGCGGGCTGGAAAACCCGGTCAATCGTCTCGAGTGGATCGAGAGTTCGCGCACCGAGGCGCTGGAGTTGCTCGCCGCCGAGGGCATTCCCGAGGCCCGCTGTCGCGCGATCTGGGGCGAAATCGGCGACGATTTCTTTCTCAAGGAAAAAGCCTCGGCCATCAGCCGCTGTACCCGGCAGGTGTGGGAACAGGAAGGCAAAAATCCAATCATCTATCTCGAAAACGCCGGTGTCGAAGATGCCACGGCGACCCGTGTGTTCGTTTATACGAGCGGTATCGACAATGTGTTCTCGAAAATTGCCGCCGCCCTCGATCTGCTCAATCTCAACGTGGTCGATGCGCGCCTCTATGCGCCGGGCGAGGGGCGCACGCTGAACCTGTTCTACGCCCTCGACGACGGCGGTCTGGCGTTTGCCGACAATGCCCAGCGGGTCCGGCAGGTCACGCGCGCGCTGCGGGATATTCTCACCCAGCCCATGGAGGCGCTGCCCAAGCCCAATCGCCGGGTGTCGCGTCAGCTCAAGCAATTGACCACGGGAACCGCTGCCTTCATCAATAACGACGAGCACGGCCAGACCCGGATCATGGTGCTGACTCCAGACCGCCCCGGCTTGCTGGCGCACCTGGGCCGGATTTTTCTCCAGTACCGGCTCACCGTGCACAGCGCCAAGATCGCCACCCTGGGCGAACGGGTCGAGGACAGTTTTTACGTCACCCGGGCGGATGGCCTCCCGCTGTGCGATCAGGATCTCTGCGAACAACTGCGTGCACGGATCTGCGCCGAACTGGATCAGCGCAATCGCGAGGAGATCGCCGCCACCGACACACTGCGCGAAATGCCGCTGCGCGCCTGACTTCCGGTTTCGTCCATCATCAGGTTCAACGATGAATCCCCATCTGCGCCAACTCCAGCCCTATCCGTTCGAAAAACTGCGGCGCCTGCTCGCGGGCGTCACACCACCGCGGGAGCTCCCCGCCATCGATCTGTCGGTGGGCGAGCCCAAACATGCGGCGCCCGCCTTCGTTCGCCAGGTGCTGGCCGACCATCTGGAACAACTGGCGGCCTACCCCGCCACCAGGGGCTGTGTCGAACTGCGCACCGGCATCAGCACCTGGCTCCAGCGCCGCTTCGCGCTCAATGCGGCGCCCGATCCGGAGCGCGAAGTGCTGCCGGTCAACGGCACCCGTGAGGCATTGTTCGCCTTTGCCCAGTGCGTGATCGACCCGACCGCCGACACCCTGGTGGTGATGCCCAATCCGTTCTATCAGATCTACGAGGGCGCGGCCCTGCTCGCTGGCGCCGCAACCCACTATCTCCCCTGCACGGCCACCACCGGGTTCGCGCCGGATTACGACGCCGTGCCGGGTGCGGTCTGGCAGCGCTGCCAATTGCTCTATATCTGCTCGCCCGGCAATCCGACCGGCGCGGTGACGCCCGTCGCGATCCTGAAGAAACTCATCGCCCTCGCCGACGAACACGACTTCATCATCGCCAGCGACGAGTGCTACTCCGAGATCTATGGCGATGAAAATCGGCCGCCGCCGGGTCTGTTGCAGGCCTGCGCGGAACTCGGTCGCGACGACTTCCGCCGCTGCGTCGTATTCCACAGCCTGTCCAAACGCTCCAACCTGCCCGGACTGCGCTCGGGCTTTGTGGCGGGCGATGCGGACATCCTCGAGCAGTTCCTGCGCTACCGCACCTATCACGGTTGCGCGATGTCGCTGCCCTCCCAACTGGCGAGCGCCGCCGCCTGGGCCGACGAAGCCCATGTGCGGGAAAACCGCCGTCTCTATCGCGAGAAATTCGACGCCGTGCTGGAAATTCTCGGTGCACATCTCGATGTCGCGCGACCCGACGCCGGTTTCTATCTCTGGCCGCGCACGCCGATCGACGACGAGACCTTCACCCGCCGCCTGCTGGCCGAGCAGCATGTCACCGTGGTGCCGGGCCGCTATCTGGCGCGCAGCGGCGTCGGTGGGGCGAATCCGGGCGAGCAGCGGGTGCGCATCGCGCTGGTAGCCCCGCTGGCGCAATGTCGCGAAGCGGCAATCCGTATCCGCCGCCTGCTGGCGAACGGCTGATGCGCAAGATCGAACGGGCGCGCTATATCGCCGCGCGCCTGCAGGAGCTGTATCCGGATCCGCCGATCCCGCTGGATCATCGCGATCCCTTTACCCTGCTGATCGCGGTGCTGCTGTCGGCCCAGTGCACCGATGCCCGGGTGAACAAGGTGACACCGGCGCTGTTCGCGCGGGCCGCTACGCCCGCACAAATGGCGGCGCTCACCGTGGAAGAAGTTCACGAACTGATCCGGACCTGCGGCCTCGCGCCGCAAAAAGCCAAGGCGATCGTGCAACTGGCGCGCATCCTGGTGGCGGAACACGGCGGCGCAGTGCCCGAATGCTGCGCGGCCCTCGAACGCCTGCCGGGCGTCGGCCACAAGACCGCGAGCGTGGTGATGTCCCAGGCCTTTGGGCATCCCGCGTTTCCCGTGGATACGCACATCCATCGCCTGGCGCAACGCTGGGGCCTGAGCGACGGCAGCAGCGTTGCACGCACCGAGCGCGATCTGAAGCAGTTGTTCCCGCAGGAGTCCTGGCGCGATCTCCACCTGCAAATCATTTACTACGGCCGCGAGCACTGTAGCGCGCGCGGTTGCGACGGTACCCGCTGCGATATCTGCCGCACCTGTTATCCACGCCGGAAACGCCCGCTCGTAACCCGCAAAGCCTGAGCCTCGGCTCCACTTGCGGCCGCTGTCGCAGGCAATCGAATTTGCTATTCTGGCCGCCGCTTTTGTCGGTGAGTTCGCGCGTGACCTCTGTTGCTTACGGCACCACTGTTGTTTACGGCATCCGCAACTGCGACACGGTCACCAAGGCGCGGCGCTGGCTCGACGGCCAGGGTATCGCCTATCGCTTCCACGACTTCCGCAGCGACGGGCTGGAGCTCGCGCGAGTGGAACGCTGGCTGGTGGAACTGGGCTGGGAACAGCTCATCAACCGGCGCGGGACCACCTGGCGACAACTGGATGCGAAAATCCGGGATCGGATCTCGGCAACCACCGCAGCTGAGCTGCTGCTTGCCCACCCGACCCTGATCCGACGTCCGGTGCTGGAACAAGCGGGGCGCATTCATCTCGGCTTCAGTCCCGAAGCCTACGCACATATCTTCCGCTCCGCCTGAGCGGAGTGGCCACAGGAGAATCTCAATGGCGGAATTCTATGGCCTGGGCCTCGGCATCGGCACCCAAAATGCCCGTGGCGACTGGCTCGAGGTCTTCTACCCCCATCCAATGGTCCATCCTTCGGTGGCACTCACCTCGGCGATTGCGCGCGCGATCAACTATGAGGGTGGCAACGCCGCAATTCAGACGGACATCCCCATGCTGACGCGGTTGAGCAATGTGTTCGATGCCGCCGGCGAATCCGCGCTGGCGGAACAGGCCGCCCAACTGAAAGCCGTCTCCCGCACCCCGGTGATCACACTGCTGGCGACCAATACCGCACCCGCCTCGGTGCCGGAAGCCTATTTGAAGCTGCATTTTCTGTCGCACCGCCTGGTGCGTCCCCACGCCACTGACCTGTCCGGTATCTTCGGGTGCCTGCCCAACGTCGCCTGGACCAGTGAGGGGGCGATCGATCTGGCCGAACTGGCGCAACAGCAATGGCGTGCGCGCTTGCAGGATCGGGCGCTGACCGTATACAGCGTCGACAAATTTCCCCGCCTGGTGGATTACGTGGTGCCGAGCGGTGTCCGCATCGCCGACACGGCACGGGTGCGCCTGGGCGCCTATCTCGGCGAAGGCACCACAGTGATGCACGAAGGCTTCATCAATTTCAACGCCGGTACCGAAGGACCGAACATGGTCGAGGGGCGGATCTCCGCCGGCGTGTTCGTCGGCGCCGGCTCGGATCTCGGCGGCAGCAGCTCCACCATGGGTACCTTGTCCGGCGGCGGCAATCTGGTGATCTCCGTGGGCCGCGAATGCCTGATCGGCGCCAACGCCGGTATCGGTATCCCGCTGGGCGACCGCTGCACCGTGGAGGCTGGGCTCTATGTCACCGCGGGCACCAAGGTGTCTCTGCTGGACGACCGCCAGCAACCGGCCGGCACCGCCAAGGCTCGGGATCTCGCAGGCCGTTCAGATCTGCTGTTTCGCCGCAACTCGGTGACCGGGGCTGTCGAGTGCCTGACCAACCAGACCGCGGTGGCGCTGAACGAAGCGTTGCACAGCCACAACTGACCGCATATCGAGACGGCCCCCTTTACCCATGAGCCCCATGAGCCCCATGAGCCCCATGTCGCCCACCCTGGCGCTCGCCTGCGACCTGATCCGCTGTCCCTCGGTCACTCCCGATGACGCCGGCTGCCTCGATCTTTTGGGCGCACATCTGGCCGCTGCCGGGTTTGCGCTGACGCCCCTGCCGTTTGGCGAGGTCAGCAATCTCTGGGCTGTGCGCGGCAACGAGGGTCCGCTGTTCTGCTTCGCCGGTCATACGGATGTGGTGCCGCCCGGCCCGGAACACGCCTGGCGCCATCCGCCCTTCGTGCCACACATTGAGAATGGCGTCCTCTACGGGCGCGGCGCCGCGGACATGAAGGGCGCGCTCGCCGCCATGATCACCGCGGTCGAGGACTTTGTCGCCGCTCATCCGCGCCATCCCGGCCGCATCGGCTTTCTGCTCACCAGCGATGAAGAAGGTCCGGCGCACGATGGTACCGTCCGGGTAGTGAACTGGCTGCGCGCTCAGGGCACGCTCCCCGACTGGTGCCTGGTGGGCGAGCCTTCCAGCAGCACGGCCCTGGGCGACGTCATCCGCAACGGCCGCCGCGGCTCCCTCAACGGCACCCTGCGGGTGCACGGCGTCCAGGGCCACGTCGCCTACCCCGAGCGCGCCGACAACCCCATCCATCGCGCCGCGCCGGCGCTCGCGGCGCTGGCGGCGGAAATCTGGGACAAGGGCAACGCCTACTTCCCGCCCACCAGCTTCCAGATTTCAAACATAGCGGCCGGCGAGGGTGTCACCAACGTCATCCCGGGCGAACTGCGGGCATTGTTCAATTTCCGGTTTTCAACCGCCGTCACTGCGGCGCAATTGCAGACACGCACCGAGGCGATTCTGGATTGCCACGGACTCGAATACGATCTCGACTGGCAGCTCAGCGGCGAACCCTTTTTGACGCCCACCGGTGATCTGGTGAACGCGGTTGTGAGTGCGATCCACGACCGGACGGGAACACGCACCGAGCTGTCCACTGGGGGAGGAACTTCCGACGGCCGCTTCATCGCGCCCCTCGGCACTCAGGTGGTGGAACTGGGTTTGCTCAATGCCAGCATTCATAAAATCGATGAACAGGTAGCGGTCGCCGATCTGGAATTACTATCGGGAATCTACCGAGGCTTGCTCGAACGCCTGCTGCTGTTACCGCGATAACCGCTCTGGAGACGCTCTCAGCGCTGGCGCCGCACCAGCGCCCGGAAGAAACTGGGTAACGCCCGTGCCGCTGCTCCGACTTCCGCAGCCCGCATTCCGAAGGCGTAAAAACGCTCGGCGGGTACCCAACGCATCAGCCGGTGATGCAACTTCCGGCCTCCCTTGTTGCGCAGATGGGCAAAGTGGTCGCTCGGGCTTGCACCCTGGACCACCAGCATCGGAAACACCGCGAAGCATTCCGGTAACACCGAATACGCGGAATCGATGCCCTTGCCGGCACCCCGCCGCAATCCTACGCCGTCGAAACCAAACGGCCGCTCGGCGAGCCAGCGCAGCACACGTTCGCTGGCAATGTAGGCATGCGCGCAGGCGGATTCCACTTGCACCAGATCGCGCGCAACGAATCTCGCCCGAAATGGCCAATGACCGAGAAAGAAGATGTTCCAGTCGGCCGGCAAGGTTGCCAGTTGCGCCGCGAGCCGGGCACGGCGGGCCGCGGTCGGCGGCCGGCTGAAGCGAATGTCGTCCTCAAGAATCAGTACGCGCCGCAAGCCACGCGCCAGCGCGTGACGGGCCACGGCGCGATGGCTTTCCCAGATACCCTGAACGGGCCGTTTCGGATGTGGGAGTGGCCGGTAAAAAGTGGTCAGCGGAGCCAGTCCGACCCGGTTGATTTCGGCGTTTGCCGCCGCCATTCGGTCCGGTCGGGTCTGCAGCGAGATGCAGTAGACCGCATCCACGACATCGGACCAATCCGCATCAACCGCAGAACCTCCAGTCAGTCGGGGCGCGGATTCGAAGAAAGCTGCGGGTGGATCAATTGCCATGGTGCCACTTTTTGGACGCCCATCCGCCAGAGATGGGGTGGCCATTTTAGCACCGCTTTGGTCGCTACCACCGCGACCGGAACCATGATGGCCCAATCAAGCTCCGTCTGATTGAGTAGAGGTTCCCGGTAACTTGCGCAGCGCATACACGTCGAACCGTGTGGTTTTGCCAGCGACACAAAAAGTTGGCTCAAGCCCGGCAAGCGGCGGCGCCTGGCGCGCCCGCTTTACCACCACCCGATACCGCGCCCGCTCAAGCGCCAGCCCCAGCAGCTCGTCGCAATCGGCATCTGCACCGACCAAGCGCTGCAAGACCTGCATTTCCTTGCGCACCAGGGCACTCTTGTGTCGCTCCGGAAACATCGGATCAAGATAGATCACGTCCAGCGGATCGGTCGCCACCAACCATTCCCGGGCGTCGGCAGTGACCAACGACAGACGCGCAACCGCAGCCAGGATATCCGCGTTCTGAGCTACCTGACGGGCGCGCCGCAAGCCATCTTCGAGCAGGGCGGCGACCACCGGATGTCGCTCGACCATGACTACCCGGGCACCCAATCCTGCCAGCACGAAGGCATCCTCACCCAAGCCTGCCGTGAGATCCGCGATCAGCAGTTGAGAGGTGTGCTTGAGGCCCACCGCACGGGCAATCGCTTGTCCCACCCCACCGCCATGATGATGCCGGTGCCGCATGCGACCGCCGGTGAAATCACAGACGATGGCCCCGAAGCGGTCTTCGGAGCTCAACAGCGCGAGGCCGTCGCCACTGAGGCTCAGAATAAAAGGCGTCATCTTCGCGGCGGCGACCCCGGGGTCAAGAAACGTCAACGCCAAACGTCGAGCGAGGTCCCTGCCGGCTGCCACATTGAGATGATCGGTCGCGACCGCCACCAGCGGACCTGGACACGCCATTGCACGCGCGTCCGCCGACAGGTCACCCGACATGAGGTAACGTGTTAACAAGCGAAGCGTGGCAGACCGTTAACCTCTGCATTCCGAGCCTCCAGAACCGGATGGGGGTAGTACTGCGAGCGTAGCCAATCGACTCGGCCGCTGCGCCAGCACAGACACGGCCCGCTAATCCCGCGCAGAGCATTGATCCTAGCCTTTCAAGGCCGGCAGCGGCTAGAATGCACATCACAATTTGAGAGGTCCGGGCGGATGCGACGACTGCTGTTTTTTTCGCTGGGGCCACTTCTCCTGGCCGTGGGATGCAGCCGGTATGAGGTCACTCTCAACGATCAGCCGATCCACAGCCCCCCGCATCTCTTCGCGAACTATCGTATCGACGACGTGGCGCTACGTGACTGTGTCGCTCAGACCATTCGCGACAACCAAATTACTGCCGGACGCGAGCTCACCCGTTTGGTGTGTACCCACGCCGGCATTGTGGATCTCACAGGGATCGAGATTTTCGGGTCTCTGGAAATACTGAATCTGGCGGACAACCGCATAACCAACGTCGAACCCCTGCTTTCCCTGCCTTCCCTGACGCAACTCGACCTGAGTGCGAATCCTGGTCTCAATTGCTCTGCGGGGACTGCCTTGACGGCCCGCGGCGTTGTTGTTGTACTGCCGGCGCAATGTCAGAAATAGCTGTTGCCTGGGTTGCAAGCACGGTTTCAGTTACCCACAGTTTCTGTGGATAACTTTGTTGACAAACATAATAAAGAGCGCCGGAAACCTTGCACTTAGCCGCCTTCCTACAGAATGACTATTTTTTCACCAAATTTAAATATTAATAAAAATCAAAGGGTTACATCTATTGTAAATAAAAATCAAAGGGTTGCGGCGTTTTCGTAAAACGGCGCTGATGATTTTTCGCCAACTGTGGAAAACAAACCCGTGACCTCCCCGCTCGCGTGAGCGAGGGCGGAGCACGACGATCGTCCCTGCGCACCAGAATGGGCGCCTGAATGCCCGAACATTGGCAATCTCGCGCCATCCAGCGATCGGCCGCGGACCGGCCAACCTGATCAGTCAAACCTCAGCCCCAGACGTTCGCCAATCAATTCGTAGGACTCCACCACTCGACCCAGATCCTGACGGAATCGATCCTTATCCAATTTTTCCCGCGTGTCCCGATCCCAGACCCGACAACCATCAGGCGTCACTTCATCGCCGAGCAGCAGCGCACCATCCATCAGCCCAAACTCCAGCTTGTAGTCCACCAGCACCATGCCACCGGCAAGGAACAAGGGTGTGAGGATGTCGTTGATACGAAACGTGAGCTCCTTCATTCGCTCCACTTGCCAGGACTCGGCCCACCCCAGACTATGGATGTGGTACTCGTTCACCATGGGATCGCCAAGCGGATCGCTTTTGAGGAAGAACTCGAATGTCGGCGGGCTGAGCACCCGTCCTTCCTCGATGCCATAACGACGGCACAGGCTGCCGGCAGCCAGATTGCGCACCACGCACTCCAACGGCAGCATCGTCAACCGTTTTACCAGCGTTTCGCGATCATCCAGCCGCCGCACAAAGTGGGTAGGGATGCCGGCCGCGGCAAGCTTCTCCATCACGAACGCATTGAACCGGTTGTTCACCGCTCCCTTGCGCGCAAGCTGCTCGCGCTTCTTGCCGTCAAAGGCGGAAGTATCGTCACGAAACAACATCACCAGATGTTCAGGATCGTCGGTCGCAAAGACCGACTTGGCCTTGCCGCGATAGAGCTCCTCGCGTTTTTCCATACTATTCACCCCTCTCGGCTAGGTGGATCAACCCAGTTCCTGCCAACCGAAACCTTCGTCCTGGCTGGCGTAAAGTACCTGATCGAGATGCCCGGTCACTGGCGCCAGCGCCTGTTGTACCAGCTCCGGGCTGTTGTTCTGCCGACTGATATGCCCCACAACGAGCGTGCGCAGAACATCACCGCCGAGCCGCTGCAACAGTTGCGCTGCCTGAGCGTTGCTGAGATGACCCCAGTCGCCACCCACCCGGCGCTTGAGTGCGTCCGGATAGGGTCCGTCCGCCAGCAATGCAAAATCATGATTGGCTTCGAGCAGCAGTCCCCGGCAGCGTCGATAGCGCTCCACGACATGGGGAGTGACGCTGCCCAGATCCGTCAGGATGCCCAGTTTTAGATTCGCCACCGTGAAGATGTACTGAACGGGTTCGCGCGCATCGTGGGGAACGGCCACGGCCTCCACCTCGATGCCGGCCAATTCCACCTGAGCACCGCTGGCAATCACCCGTACCGGATCATCGGAACCGACGCCCACCGCACGCGCAGTGCCCGCCGTCATCCACACCGGAATGCCAAAGCGGCGCGCCAACGGCAGCACGCCGTCCACATGGTCCCCGTGCTCGTGGGTAACGAGGATGGCCGTCAGATCGGCCGGCACACGGTCCAGGAAGGCAAGACGCCGGCAGGTCTCGCGCATCGAAAACCCGCAATCGACCATCACGCAGGTGCCGTCGGCCTCCACGAGCGCGGCGTTGCCGCGGCTTCCGCTACCCAGGGAAGCAAACCGCACCGGCGTGTCAGGCGAGGTTGGCGCGGATCCGTTTCAGCAATTCGAGCATCCGGGTTCGTTCCAGCGGATCCCTCTCGCTATTGATCCGCACCTGGACACCCTCGTCTGTGTTCTGCAACTCGATCCGGTAATTCGCGGCGAGCGGCGCTCCCCGATCACTTTTGCCGGCACCCAGCATGCGCGCAAAAAATCCCGGCTTCTCCCGCTCGACATCTTCCTTGAGGGTGACATAGAACAGTCCGCGGGTGCGATCCTGGTCTACCAGTACAAACTCATCGCGCGAAACCGACTGGGCGACCGACGCCCAGGAGCGGTCGTATCCCGATTTGAGCAGCAGATAGGGCGCGGCATCCGCCGCGGCCACCACTTCAACCTTGGCGCCACTACCAATGGATTGCGCCAGCAGCGATACCTGACCACCACCGGCGTTGCCGGCCAAACCACTGGCAATGAAATCCGCCATGGTGCGCTCGCGCTCATCCGCCAGCGAAGAGTCCGGCCACGGGGGCACCACCGAGCCACCTTTCGGCATCACCGCGTGGCTGATGGAAACCTCGGTGGTATCGGTCTGCATACCCTGCTCCATCCGCAGGCGATAGCGGTGAAGATTGCCGGGGTCATCGTCGAACTCAACCCACACCGTCTCGATCACACCTTCCGCCGCTTCGGCACGGGCGACCGCGATATCGTTGGTGTTCAGCGTATTGCGCACCCGCGGCCATACCTCCGCCGGCGCGCGATTGATCCATATCCAGCGTTTGTCGCCGAGCGACTGAACCTTGATTTCTTCTTCCAGCAGGGAGGTTCCCAACGGCTGCGGTCGAGGGATGTCGTTATTCGCCTCCGGGATCAGCGGCTCCGCAACTGCCGGAATGGCATACAGCTCCCCGAGTGCCTGGTCATCCAGGCCATCGGGCACGCGGATGACCGGATGTTCACGGGCGGCGAGATAGTCGTCAGCGCGGTTACGAAACAACCCGTCCTTGGCGAACATTCCACACCCAGGAAGCGTCAGCGCGAAACAAAGCACTACCCCGAATCGTTTCATCAACATCACCTCGTACGGAATATCCTTCCGAAACATTCTGCCGGATTGGCATCATCTCCGCTTCGGTCATGGCCCGAGCCACAACCCTCGATCACACAATCTGTTACAGCAGTCCAGCGCCGTGCATCGCCTCCCTGACCCTCGCGTGCAGGCCGGGAGAGAGTGGCGTCAACGGCAGCCGGATAACATCCGCCATCAGCCCCAGTTCGGCAACCGCCCACTTCACCGGGATCGGATTCGACTCCAGAAACAGCGCCCGGTGCAGCGGGAGCAGCCGCGCATTGATCGCCGCCGCCCGCACCCGATCGCCGGCCAGTGCTGCTTCACAGAGATCGCGCATCTGCTCCGGTGCGACATTGGCGGTAACCCCAATGTTGCCCTTGCCGCCCAGCAGCATCAGCTCCATCGCGGTGGCGTCGTCACCGGAATACACCGCGAAGTCCTCCGGGCAGCAGGCAACCAGGTCACGCGCGCGCTCGAGATCTCCGGTGGCCTCCTTGATACCGACAATATTGGGCACCTGCGCCAGTCTCACCACGGTATCCGGCAGCATGTCGCAGCTCGTCCGGCCCGGCACATTGTAGAGAATCTGGGCAATGTCCACGGCCTCGGCTATCGCCCGGTGGTGCCGATACAGACCTTCCTGGGTCGGCTTGTTGTAGTACGGCGTCACCAGCAGACACGCGTCCGCGCCGCACTCCCGTGCCCCGGCGGTCAACTCGATCGCCTCGGAGGTGCTGTTGGCCCCGGTCCCCGCAATGATGGGCACGCGCCCAGCCGCTTGCTCGACACAGACCTCCACCACCCGCAGATGTTCCTCGACCGACAGCGTCGGGGACTCGCCGGTGGTACCGACGGCGACAATCGCTGCCGTACCAGCCGCCTGATGCCAGTCCACCAGCCGGCGCAGTGCCGGGTAATCTATCGCCTCGGTCCCCGGCAACATGGGGGTAACCAAGGCAACGATGCTGCCGATAATCATTGGGGCTCCGCGAAATTTTTCCATGGTAGCGATGGCATTCAAGACGCACAAGCGACGGCGCGCGTACCCGGTGCGCTCCCGGCACGGCAAAAAACCGGCACCGCAAAAAAGAAAAAGCGCCCCCGATTGTTCGGGAGCGCTTTGCCGCGATTGGTGGAGCTAGGCGGGATCGAACCGCCGACCTCTACAATGCCATTGTAGCGCTCTCCCAGCTGAGCTATAGCCCCAAGCCTCTATAAAAACACGCCCACCAGCGCGCGAGGAGCGGCATTCTAGGCAAGCGCCCTGAGGGGTGTCAACTTGAGTCCCGGGGTGGGCGACGGCATGGCGTTGCCGGCGACCCGCAAACCGCGCGGCAAGCATCAATCCTCTATTGCTGGGCTATCTCCACGCGCATTCCGGAGCGCCGCAAAGTCCTGCTGCCACTGCTTGAGCTGCTTTTTCGACGGGCCACCCACGTGATCCAGCGCCGCGCGCAAACGGGCGCGCACCAGATCCGGGCCCAGAATCACCATGCTGTCGAACAGCGGCGGCGCCGAAGTTGCGCCAGCTATCGCGACGTACAACGGGGCGGTGAAATCGCGCAGCTTGTAGCCCATTGCCACCGCCAGTTCATTCAGTGCCTGATAAATCGGATCGCGCCGCCAGTCACTGAGCACCTCGAGCGTCCAGGCGGAAAATTGCAGGATGCGGGCGCAGTCATCGGCGCTGAGCGTCTTGTGTCTGAACGCATCGGCGCCGAGTACGGGCAGTCCGGATAACAGAAAACCGGCGATGGGTGCGATATCGCTGAATTTCTCCACCCGATCCTTGATGAGCGGCACCATGCGTTCGAGGTGATTGCGGTTCAGCGCCCAGGCCGCGACGCGATCCGCGAAGGCCGCATCATCGAGGTCTTCCCGAATCCAGCGTCCGTTCAGCCAATCCAGCTTCGCGGTATCGAAGACGGGACCGCCCAAATGCACCCTGTCGAGATCGAAGTGCGCAAGCATTTCGTCCAGCGTGAATTTCTCGGCTTCGTCCGGCATGGCCCAACCCATGCGCCCGAGATAATTGAGCAGGGCCTCCGGCAGATAACCCATCGCCCGATAGTAGTTGATGCTGGTGGGATTCTTGCGTTTGCTGAGCTTGCTCTGATCGGGATTGCGCAACAGCGGCAGGTGACACAGCTCCGGCATCTGCCAGCCAAGGTATTGGTACAGGAGTTGGTGCTTGGGCGCGGAATTGATCCACTCCTCGCCGCGGATGACGTGGGTGATACCCATCAGATGATCGTCCACCACATTGGCCAGATGATAGGTGGGCAGGCCATCCGCCTTCAGCAATACCTGCATGTCGACCTGCGACCAGGCGATCTCGATTTCCCCGCGCAGCCGGTCACGCAGGCGGCACACACCTTCGGACGGAACCTTCATGCGGACGACATGGGGTTCACCCCGCGCGAGCCGCGCCTGGATTTCCGCAGCGGTCAGATGAAGTCCGCGACCGTCATACTTCGGCGTCTCGCCACGGGCCAGCTGCGCGCGGCGCATCTCGTCCAGCTCCTCCGGAGTGGCGAAGCAGAGAAAGGCATCGCCCTGGGCCACGAGCTGTTCGGCATAGCGTCTGTAGATGTCGCCGCGCTCACTCTGCCGATACGGACCGTGCGGGCCGCCCACATCCGGGCCTTCGTCCCAGCGCAGACCGAGCCAACGCAAGGCGTCCAGGATCATGGTTTCCGATGCCGCGGTACTGCGCGCGCGGTCCGTGTCCTCGATGCGCAGAATGAACTGCCCGCCGTGGCGGCGCGCGAAGCAATAATTGAAAAGTGCGATGTAGGCCGTGCCTACATGGGGATCGCCGGTGGGCGAGGGTGCGACGCGGGTACGAACCGTCATGGGGCTGCGTCCGAATTTCAGGGGCGCGGATTATAAACCGCCGCCCCGCCGTCAGCGGGGTTCGGGACGGCCCAGCAAAAACCCCTGCCCTGCATCGACGCCGAGTTCTGCACAGGTGCTCCATTCGGCTTCCTGCTCGATACCTTCGACCAGCAACAGTATCTCCCGGGCACGCATCAGTTCGGCCATGAACTTCAGGTAAAACTGATTATCGCGGTGCTGATCGATATCGCGCGTGATGCTTCGGTGGACCTTGACGTGGGCCAGGGGCAGACTGCCCAGATAGGCAAAATTGGATGACTCCAACCCAAAGTGATCGAGCGCAAGGCCACAGCCGTGGTCTCCCACCAGGCGCTGAAAATCTCGCGTCGCACCTTCCGCGATGGCGAGTGCCCGCTCCGGCACCTCGAATACCAGGCGGTTGGCGAGCGCCCGGTTGACCGCCAGAAACTCGCCAAGCCAACTGCGAAAACCGGCAGACCGCAACGACGGGATGCTGAGATTCACCGCGTACATGGGCAACTCTAGGTCGGTGCGCGCCGCCAGCAGTTCCAGTACCAGGCGATCATAGACGGGCGCGCGTCCTACCCGCTCCACCATCGGCAGCAACACTCCCGCTGCGATGGCGTGCGCCTCCGCCTCGGGCCGCATCCGGCTGTAGACCTCACAGCCGATCGGGTTGCGCCCAGGCACACTCACTGTGGGCTGATACAGGAGTTCGAGAGAACGCTGCTCCAGCAGACGCTCGATCAGATCGATCCAGTCGAAGCCCGGCCGCGACACCAGCGGAATGGCGCCGGTATCCATGGCGCCGTGGCGAAGGTAATTGGGCACTGCCCCGGGCGCAACCTGGCGCAACGCCTGATCCGCTTCCCCCAGCAAATCGGTTTCACGGTCGATTGCCGGACTGTAGCTGTAGCCCATGCGAAACCGCAGCGGCAGCTTTTCCCGATGCGGAAAGGCTGTAGCTTCCGCGCAGCGCAGCGCATGCAGCGCCGCAACACCCGCCTCCCGGGCATCCAGATCAGGGATAAAGACCGCGAATTCGGCGCCCTGCCGACGCGCCACCAGGGCTCCGGAATATTCCGCCAACCCGGCCTGCAAATCGTTGCCTATCGCCGCCAGCAAGGCGTTGCCCTCGGTACGGCCGGCCAGATCATTGATCCGGGTCAGGTCATCCAGCGCGATGATCGCCAGCATCCCGCGCCGCGCTTCCATGTCGTCGGCAACGAGGGCGTTCATCCGCGCGTCAAAGTCTGCACGATTGGCCAGCCCCGTCACCGGGTCAACCGCGGCCGTACGCCGCAGATCCGCAATCATGGCGGCCTGGCTCGCAAACAGTTGCTCCAGGCCCTGCGCCATGCGATTCATGGCATCGACCACGGAACGCAGCTCGCGCGCCCGCGGCAGCGCCTCCTGGACCACGAACCGCTGTTCGCGAATGGCATCCGCCTGTGCCTCGATGCGCCGCAGTGGCCGCAACAACCAGAGCAAACCCAGGATGCCGAGTCCGCAAAACAGGATCGCGGCCACGGTGAACCACAGCAGCTGCTCCCACGCCAACTGCCACAACTGGCGATACGTCTGCCCCGGGTTGCTGACGACCACGATCTCACCGAGACGGTTCCAGCCGTTCGACACTTCGGCACGACCGGTATATTCGGGCAGCGCCATCAGTGCGACAAACCAGTCCGGCACGCGGAGGTCGCCTGCCGGAAATTCCCGCGCCAACCGAATATCGCCCTTGGGCCCCCGGAACTGGATGCGCTGGTAATACCCACCGTCGGAAATGGCGTTAAACAGCACTTCCTGCAGCGTCGGATCCGCGGCGATGTCCCCCTGAGACAATGCCAGCGCGATGGACGTCGCCGCGTCCTGGGCGTGAACCGCCATCTGCTGCGCCACCAGAGCGCGTGTGTTGGAGAGACTGATCGCACTATTGACGCCATACAACAGCAGCGTCAGCGTCAGCACGGCCAATACCAACTGGCGCAAGAGTGTCACGCGCATACCTGTCGTCGGGAGATCAGCGTCGCAGTCTAGCCAAACGCGTGAAGCATTGCCAAATGCGTGTCCTGTCACAGTTCGATGGTGACACGAGCGGCGCAACTGTCGCGCGGTGCTAGCATCCCGCGCATGGGCAAAACTTCCCTTTCAATGCTGACCGCCGGCGCCAAACGATGGCGCTGTGCGCTGTTGGTGTGCAGTGGCATCCTGCTGGGAAATACCGTACGCGCCGACCCGGGGCTGGCGGACTGGAACGAATCGACTCGATTTAACGCCTGGTATGCCCAGGGCGCCGAGGCGCGACTGCAACACTGGCAAGACATTATCGCCAACGGTCAGGGTCTGGATGACGCGGAGAAGTTGCGTCAGGTGAACGAGTTCTTCAACGGTGCCCGCTTCCTGTCCGACGAGGAGCTCTACGGCATCGCGGATTACTGGGCGACGCCCACGGAATTCATCGAGCACGACGCCGGTGATTGCGAGGATTTCTCCATTGCCAAGTACTTCACGCTAAAAGCAATGGGCATGGATACCGCCAAACTGCGCATAACCTACGTCAAGTCGCTGACCCTCAATCAGGCACACATGGTGCTGGCCTATTACTCGACACCGGACGCCCAACCGCTGATCCTCGACAACCTCAATCAACTCATCAAGCCCGCCAGTGATCGTCTCGATCTGCGCCCTGTATACAGCTTCAATGCCGAGACGCTGTGGCTGTCCCGCACCCGCAACGAGCAAATCCAGACGGGACATCCCGGGCAGCTGGAACACTGGCGCGAGATGGTGGCCCGCATGGACCCTGAGTCGCGATAACCCCGCACTCCGTCCGGCTACAGACCTTCGACGCCCAACTTGTCGAAAAGCCGCTAGGACCTGCCGACACTGGCAGCGCCGGCAACGATGTCCAGCACGCGCAATTCTTCAAGGAGCCCGGCACCGGCCGCGACCAGGGTATCGACATCATCCCGCCCCAGCTCACGGGCAATCTGCCGCAACACGTCGGCGCCGGTGCGGACCGGCACCCCCGCTGCCGGCCGCAGCAGGTCCAGCAGACGGGCGGTGACCGCATTGGCTTCCAGGAATTTCACCTCATCGTCGCGATTGCGGTAGACCACCAGAAACGTGGGTTGCGCCGGCGGCGCGTCCGGTCGGTATGCCTGCCCAAGCCGATGCACGGGATAGCGGTAGGAAAGGCTCCACGCCAGCGGCGACACCAGCGGCCGCCCGGACAGCAAGTCTCCCCCCGGATCGACTCCGGTCACCGGATAGTCGATCTCCGCCACTTCCAGCGCCAGCTCCACCCACTCGTAATGGGCCAGCTCCAGCAGGAAATCGGGATCGCCGGGAGCAGCTTCGTATTCGTTCTGAAGATACGCGATGAATTCGCGGCCGATGTCGAGAAAATAGGGCGATTCCGCGCGATGCCGGACCATGAAGTCCCGCACCAAGGTATCCGTGCGCGCCGGCCCCAGGATGTCGCACAGCACCGGGAAGCCGCTGCGGATAAAGCCGGCGATATTGTTGAACACGAGCTCCCGGTAAATCCGCAGGCGGCGCGGTTCGACACCGACGGGCGCCGGATTGCGATCAGGATCGCGCAGGTGTGCGGCAAACCGGCGCTGCACGAGCTGAAACTCCGGCAACCCAGCGCAATCGCTCATGCCGTCACCACAGCGGGGCGCCGCACGGCCAAAGCCTCCGCCTGGATCGCGCCGATCTTGGCGACTTCCGCCAGGAGCAGTTCCACCGGCGGCAGATTGAAGTCGCGCTCGAGCAACGTCGGGAAAACGCCAAAGCGCCGATAGGCCGACTGCAGCAGCGTCCACACCGGATCGATCACATCGGCTCCGTGGGTATCCACGAGCAGATCCTCGGCTTCCACGAAATGGCCCGCGATATGACCATAGGCGATGCGGGCGCCGGGAATCCGCGCCAGGAACGCTTCCGCGTCATAACCGTGATTGACACTGTTGACATAGACGTTGTTGATGTCGAGCAGCAGATCGCAATTCGCTTCCGTCAATACCGCGTTGAGAAACTCGATCTCGCTCATGTCCGCGAGCGGCGCGGCATAGTAGGAAACATTTTCGATCGCGATGCGGCGTTCGAGAACATCCTGTACCTGCCGGATACGCGCTGCCACATGCCGCACGGCTTCGGCGGTGAAGGGCATCGGCAGCAGATCGTAGAGATGGCCCTGATCGCTACAGTAGCTCAGGTGCTCGGAGTAGCAGAGGACACGATGGCGCTGGAGAAATCCCTTGATCCCGGCGAGCAGATCCCGATCGAGCGGATCGGCGGAACCCAGGGACAGCGACAAGCCGTGACAGACGAAGGGAAAGCGCTCGGTGTATTCCGCCAACTGACGCCCGAGGCGGCCGCCGACACGAATCCAGTTCTCGGGCGCAACCTCCAGAAACTGCACGTCAGCGGCGGTACAGGACGACAGCGGACCCAGCAGGGTCCGCCGCAGCCCCAGGCCGGCACCCGCGAGCGGGATCACGGCAGACATTTCACGACTCAGGGCTTGGTAGCCGAGCCTGCCGCCTCGCCTTCAGTCTCGGCGCTGGGCGCTGTCTTGCTGCCTCCGCACTTGCCCTCGCCACACTTACCCTCGTGCGTTTTCTTCATGCTTTCACCGCACTTGCCCTCGCCGCACTTGCCCTCGTGCGCTTTCTTCATACCGTCACCGCACTTGCCCTCGCCGCACTTGCCCTCGCCGCACTTGCCTTCGGTCGTGGTCTTTTCGGCGAGGGTGTAGCCACCGCTGAGACTGTTGGCCTGAAACGGATTTTCAGCCGCCTGCGCCAGGGGCGCCAGGGCGACCGACGCGAGGAAAGCAGCGCCGACGGCCGCAGCAACGGGGTTTTTCGCTGGTGTTGTCATGATGGGTGTCCTTTGGTTGTTGGTGCCAATTGGTTGGTGCCAGGTTGTTGGCTCCGGGCTGTTGGCGCTGTGTTGGTCGCCGAACCGGCTGCCCACTTACAGGCAGGGGTCGCGGTTATGATTCATGGGGTTACGAAAAGTTGCAACAGCATCCAGGTTACCGAAACCGTTTGACGGCTCCACCCTGAGCAGGATACCGCGCGCGATTGCTTACGGGGCCACCGAGGCTGGCTCCACAGCAGGGACTCACAGCCCACTGGAGGCAAGCAGGTGTGCAAGAATCCCTGCTCCGCTCATGGCAACGGGACTGCCTGCGCTATCATTGCCACCCCTCGAAAAGCAGTCGCGCCCCGTGTCGGCAGAGCCCGCTTCCACCGCCGTGAACGTTCACCATGCCGCATTGCCGGCGGCCCCGCTCTGGCGCCGCCTCGCTGCGCTGGTCTACGACGGCCTGCTACTGATTGCGCTGGCTTTTGTATACAGCGGGATTGTCTTGACGGTTCAGGTGCAATTTTTCGGCACGCATGAGGCGCAGCCCCTGGGCGGCCTGGGCCTGGCGGGGCTGTGGCTGTTCCTGTCGCTGTATTACATCTGGTGCTGGCGCCGGGCAGGCCAGACGCTGGGCATGAAAACCTGGCGGCTGCGCCTGCAACAGCCGGATGGCAGCGCGCCCACCTGGCGGCAAGCCTGGCTGCGCTGCCTGCTGGCGCCGTTCTCGCTGGTTTCGGTGCTGGGCTATCTCTGGTGCCTGTGGAGTCGCTCGGGGGATTGTCTGCACGATCTCGGCAGCGGGACGCGCCTGGTGGTGTTGCCGAAGCCCCGTTAGGGATACACAAGCCCTTCGACACGCTCAGGACGAACGGTAACTCTCCGATTTCGTTCGTGGAGAATTTGTCGAACCATGAACCGAATGGTTGTGCAGAACATTCCTGGCGGGCGTCCGCTGCCGACACGGCCATCCGCCGCCGGCTAGGCCGCCCGGCGCAGCAATACCAGCCCCACCGCCAGGCAGGCCAGCACCGGCGCCAGCACCGCCCAGAACGGTGAAAACCCGAATACCAGGCTCGATGGTCCGAGCAATTTCAGGCTGGTCTGGAACACCACGCCGACCAGTACGCCGGAAAATACCCGGAATCCCGTGGTCGATTCCCGCAGCGGGCCGAATACGAAGGACACGGCAACCAGCAGCAGACTGAAAATAATCGCCGGTTGCAGCACCTTGGACCAGAAGGCGAGCTGATAGGCGCCGGCCTGCAGCCCCTGGCGTTCCAGGTAATCGGCGTAGCTGCCCAATTGGCGCACCGGCAAGGCTTCCGGCGCCATCAGTGTCAGGGTGAGCAGGTCCGGGGAGAGGTCGCTGTCCCAGCGGCGGCTGGCGAAGTGGTCGGTCTCGATGGCGGTGTCGCCCAGACGCGTGATCACGCCATCCTCTTCAACCCAGTGATCGCCGACGTAGCGGGCTCGGGCGGCGAAGCTCGCTTCCCGCAGGCGGCGCTGCGAATCGAAGCGATAGCGCGCGACCCCGGCCAGACGGCCGCCGGGATAGATGGCGTTGAAGTGCATGAACTCGTCCCCCTCGCGATTCCACACGCCGCTGCGCGCCGAGAATGTTTCCGGATCGCCGCGCAGCGCCATCTTGCGACTCTCCGCCCACTGATCGGCTTTGGGCACCACGAATTCGCCCACCAGACTGCCGGCGAGAATCACCAGCAGTACCGGGCGCGCGGCAAACCACGCAATCCGCAGCAGCGATACCCCCGCGCTGCGCATGACGACCAACTCACTGTTGCCCGCCAGACTGCCGAGCCCGACCATGGCCCCGATCAGCACCGCAAACGGCAGGCTGTCGTAGCTCCGCGCCGGCATCGTCGCGAACAGATAGAGGAGGAGTTCCGGGAAGTCAAAGTTGTTCTGAAGGTCACGCAGCCCCTCCACCAGCGCCGCAATGGCGTTGAGCGCCAGCAATACCAGCAGCGCGACCGCGATAGCGCCGAGCACCGTGCGACCGGTGTAGCGGGATAGCTGCTGCATCAGCTGCGCATCCAGGCGCGCAGGCGTTCGGGCCGCCAGCCCGTCCACCACAGCACCAGTGCCACACCAATGCCGAGAAACACCAGGTGAATCCACCACAGACCAAGCGCCGGTGCCAGCGCACCGGCCTCCACCGCGCCACGCGCAGCATTGAGGCTCATGAGGTAGATGATGTAGAGAAACACCGCCGGCAGGATGTGGGCATAGCGGCCCTTGCGGGGATCGGTGCGGCTCAGGGGCAGCGCCATCAAGGTCACCACCAGCACCAGCAACGCCGTGGAATAGCGCCATTGCAAAGCGGCGACGTGTTTGGGATTGGCGGATCCCAGCAACGCGCTCGTGGGTATGGAATCGCTCCAGCCCGGCCGGTTGCGCGGCGCGGGTCTGGCGAGACGCTGACCGTACTCCTCGAACTGGGTCACATCGAAATCGGCCTGGCCCGGGACACCCTGGTAACGGTACCCGTTGGTCAGCACCAGATAGCTGGTCTGACCGTCCGCGGAGCGTTTCGGCTCGCCGCGCTCGGCCACCACGATCACCATGCTCGGCTTACCCTCAGAGTCGGCCCCTCCCTCGACCAGAAACACCTGGTCCATATGGCCACCCGGAAGCACCTGTTCGGTGTAGCTCACGCCCTTGCCGCCGTGCAGCGAGTAAAACTTGCCGCCCTCCATGGCGTCGAACTCGCCCCGGGCTTTCTGTGCATCGACCAACACCTCGGCACGCGCCATGCCCTCGGGACCCAACGATAAACTCAGCCAGGCCACGAAGGCCGCGACCACCATCGCCACGGCGAGGGTATAACCCGCAATCCGCAGTTGACTGATGCCACAGGCGTGCAACACGGTCATCTCGCTGTCCTGGTACAGCCTGCCGTAGGACAGCAGCACAGCGAGAAAGAACGCCAGCGGCAGAATGAGTTCGAGAAAGGCCGGCATCCGGTAACCCATGATCACGAAGATGACATTGGGGTCGATCTTGCCCTCGGCGGCGTCGGCCATGTACTGCACGAAGCGGCTGCTCATCACCACCAGCAGCAGGACGGTGGCGACGGCGGCCGTAGTGGCGAGTAGATCCCGGGCGAGATAGCGAAAGATGATCACGGGTAGCGGAGCGGGCTCTCGTCGGAGGACAGGGTCGGTTGGTACCGTTGGAGGCATGGCTTACACTGTCGTTCGATTATCCGGCATTCATTCGCACTTGTCTCTGGAGTCCCCTTGCCAGACCTCGCCCTGGAATTCAGCGTCCGCGCGGGCAGCGCCATCGCGTTCAAAACCGACTGCCTGATCGTCCCGGTACCGGGCAAGCTGCCGCTACCCGCTGCCGCCGCCGCGATCGATGCCGCCACGGGCGGCCAGATCAGCGCGCTGGTGGAGGCCGGCGACTTTGCCGGCTCCCTGGGCGCGGCACTGCTGCTGCACCGGCCCGCGGGGCTGACGGCAGCGCGGCTATTGCTGATCGGTACCGGCAAGGAACCGCCCATGCCCCGCGATGTTCTCACGCTGATCACGGCCGCCGCCCGCGCCGTGCTGGGCACGCCGGCCAAGAGCGCGGCCCTGCTGGTGGCGGATCTGCGGGGCGAGCGGGACCCGACTGCGTTCGGGCGCCAGGCGGCCCGCCTGTTTTGCGAGGCGGGTTACAAATTTCGACCCGGCGACGACAACGGCAAACGCGGGAAACTCGCGCGGCTCACCCTGGTGTGCGAGGAACGCGGTCAGGTGCGCGCGCTCACCGAGGGCCTCGAACTCGGTGCCATCATCGGCAAGGGAATCAACAGCGCGCGCCGCCTCGGCGACCTGCCCGGCAATGTGTGCACTCCCGGCTACCTGGCCGAACAGGCCCGCGAACTGGGCAAACGCCACCCCGGCGTCAGCGTCCGGGTGCTCGACGAAAAGCAGATGGCCAAACTGAAAATGGGCGCGCTGCTCTCCGTCACCGCGGGTACCGTGCAGCCCGCCTATCTGATCGCGCTCGAATATCGCGGTGCCGCTGCGCAGGCACCGGTGGTACTGGTGGGCAAGGGCGTGACCTTCGACTCCGGCGGCATCAGCCTCAAGCCCGGCGCCAAGATGGACGAAATGAAGTACGACATGTGCGGCGCCGCGAGTGTCCTGGGTGTCATGGAAGCCGTGGCGGCGGCAGCGCTCCCGCTGCATCTGGTAGGCCTGATTCCCACCGTCGAAAACCTGCCCAGTGGCGCCGCCACCAAGCCCGGCGACGTGGTCACCTCGATGTCGGGCAAGACCATCGAAATTCTCAACACCGACGCCGAAGGCCGGCTGATCCTGTGCGATGCCCTCACCTACGCGGCCCGCTACAAGCCGGCAGTGGTGATCGACATCGCCACCCTCACCGGCGCCTGCGTGGTGGCCCTCGGCAAGCAGGCGAGCGGCCTGTTCAGCCCCAACGATACGCTAGCGGCGGAGCTGCTGGCTGCGGGCGAGGCCTCCGGCGACCGCGCCTGGCGGCTGCCGCTGTGGAAGGAGTACGACGAGCAACTCAAGAGCAACTTTGCGGACATGGCCAAT
This sequence comes from Porticoccaceae bacterium, assembly GCA_050179115.1. GTDB lineage: Bacteria > Pseudomonadota > Gammaproteobacteria > Pseudomonadales > Porticoccaceae > JAGPUQ01. Next base: position 71,045 of record JBFXFL010000007.1, read on the forward strand.
ATCGGCGGGCCCGAAGCCGGCAGCATCACCGCCGGCTGCTTTCTGGCGCGCTTCACCAAGGACTACAGCTGGGCGCACCTGGATATCGCCGGCACCGCCTGGAACTCGGCGCCGAAAGGCGCCACCGGCCGCCCCATTCCGCTGCTGATGGAATACCTGCTCGGCCGTATCGACGCCGCGGGGCAGGCGTGACCCGGATCAGCTTCTACGAGATCGCCGGCGGCGCCGATGCCCAGCTCGGCCTGTGCTGCCAGCTCGCTGCCAAGGCGATGGCGCAAGGCCTCGACACCTTGATTCACTGCCCCGATGCCGATGCGATCGAGCAGCTCGACGTCCTGCTCTGGAGCCACCTCCCCACCGCTTTCATCCCCCATGGCCGTGCGCCCGATCCGGCCACGCCCGTGACCCTGAACCAGGGCGGCGATCCGGGCCATCACCACGGCCTGCTGATCAACCTGGCCGCGGGGGCGCCGGACTGGTTCAGCCGCTTCGAGCGCCTGGCGGAGTTCGTCCACGCCGAAAATCCGCTTCAGCGGGAACAGATGCGCGACCGCTATCGTTTCTACCGCGATCGCGGCTACGCGATTGAGCACCACAAACTCGGCGCGCCGGCGCGTGCCCTGGCGTCATGAACGGGCGCGAACCGGACGATTCGGAAGACGACCCTGCGCCGGATCCGGCGCAACTCGATTTTTCGGTGCTGGAAATACCCATTCTCACCGAGGTGCTGAAAATACCGGTTGTTTCCGAAGCTCTGGAACCGCCCGCACCACCGCCCACCGAAACGTCATCGCCACCCGACAACCAGGAGCCCGACCAGCCCCTATAATTCTCGACCTCGATTCTCTGTTTCAATTCTCGGTTTCGATTCCCGGCCTCGACTCTCAACCGCAAATTGACGGTCTCGGCTACTCAGCGTCAACTACCGATCTTGACGTCTGGAATTCAACTTGCCGGCCCTGCGCCACCCGCCACCACGAGAACCATCCCGCGTTATGGACAAGACTTATCAGCCCGGCGCCATCGAGCAACACTGGTATCAGCTCTGGGAACAACAGGGCCATTTCCGGCCGCAGGGCACGGGCGCGCCCTACTGCATCATGATCCCGCCGCCCAATGTCACCGGCAGCCTGCACATGGGCCACGGATTCCAGGACGCCATCATGGATGCCCTGATCCGCTTCCGCCGTATGCAAGGGCGCAACACCTTGTGGCAGGTGGGCACCGACCACGCCGGCATCGCCACCCAGATGGTGGTGGAGCGGCAACTGGAAGCCGAAGGATTGAGCCGCCACGATCTGGGCCGCGACGCCTTCATCGACCGCGTGTGGCAATGGAAGGCAGAATCCGGCGGCACCATCACCCGCCAGTTGCGGCGTCTGGGCGCGTCCACCGACTGGTCGCGGGAACGCTTCACCATGGACGAGGGTTTTTCGCGCGCGGTGCGCGAGGCCTTCGTGCGTCTGTACGAAAAAGGCCTGATCTACCGCGGCCAGCGCCTGGTGAACTGGGACCCGCAACTGCACACGGCGATCTCCGATCTCGAAGTGGTGAGCGAAGAGGAAGCCGGCCACCTCTGGCACTTCCGCTACCCGCTCGCCGACGGCTCCGGCCACCTCACCGTCGCCACCACCCGCCCCGAGACCATGCTGGGCGATACGGCGGTCGCCGTGCATCCGGACGACGAACGCTATCGCCATCTGGTGGGCAAAAGCATCCTGCTGCCGCTGGCGGGTCGGGAAATTCCGATCATCGCAGACGACTATGTGGACCCGGCCTTCGGCAGCGGCTGTGTGAAGATCACTCCCGCCCATGACTTCAATGACCATGCCCTGGGCCTGCGTCACCGACTGCCCCTGATCAATATCCTGGAAGCCGATGCGCGTCTGAACGACAACGTCCCGCCCGCCTATCGGGGCCTCGACCGCTTCGAAGCCCGCCAGCGCGTGGTGGCCGACCTCAAGACATTGGGGCTACTGGAGAAGATCGAGGATCACCGCCTCAAGGTGCCGCGCGGCGATCGCTCCGGCGTGGTGATCGAGCCCTGGCTCACCGAGCAGTGGTATGTGGACACCAAACGTCTCGCGCCCCCTGCGATCGATGCGGTGGAGAGTGGCGCGATCCGCTTCGTGCCCAAGCAGTACGAGAACATGTATTTCTCCTGGATGCGCGACATTCAGGACTGGTGCATCAGCCGCCAGCTGTGGTGGGGACACCGGATTCCGGCCTGGTACGATCCCGAAGGCAAGGTCTTTGTGGGCCGCTCGGAAGCCGATGTGCGCAAGCAGCACGGCATCGATGCCGCGGTGCCCCTGCGCCAGGACGAGGACGTGCTCGATACCTGGTTCTCCTCCGGGCTGTGGACCTTCGGCACCCTCGGCTGGCCCGAGAAGACCCCTGAACTCGCCACCTTCCATCCCACCGACGTGCTGGTCACCGGCTTCGACATCATCTTTTTCTGGGTCGCCCGCATGATCATGCTGACCCTGGAATTCACCGATGAAGTGCCTTTCCGCACCATCTATGTCCACGGCCTGGTGCGCGACGGTCAGGGCCAGAAGATGTCGAAATCCAAGGGCAATGTGCTGGACCCCATCGATCTCATCGACGGCATCGGTCTGGAAGACCTGGTGGCCAAACGCACCAGCGGCCTGATGCGGCCGAAAGACGCGGAGAAAATCGCCCGCCAGACCCGCAAGGAATTCCCGGACGGCATCGCCGCGCACGGCACCGATGCCCTGCGCTACACCTATTACTCACTCGCCAGTACCGGGCGCGACGTCCGCTTCGACGTCGGTCGCATCGAGGGCTTCCGCAACTTCTGCAACAAGATCTGGAATGCGACCCGCTATGTGCTGATGAACACCGAAGGCGAAGACTGCGCCGAGAACGGGCACGAAAACTACGATCTGTCGTGCGCCGACCGCTGGATCGTCAGCCGCCTGCAGCGCGCCGAGCAGGCGGTGATCGCCGCGCTCGACAGCTTCCGTTTCGATCTCGCCTCCCAGGCGCTCTATGAGTTCGTGTGGTCCGACTACTGCGACTGGTATCTGGAACTGTCGAAGCCCGTGCTCTGGGACGAGACCGCGCCCCGGGCCCTGAAAACCGGCACGCGGCGCACCCTGGTGCGGGTGCTTGAAACGACGCTGCGTCTCGCCCACCCGTTCATGCCATTCATCACCGAGGAAATCTGGCAGCGGGTGAAAACGCTCGCGGGCAAGGCTGGCGACACCATCATGCTGCAAGCCTATCCGGTGCCGCGGACGGACCGCATCGACCCGGACGCGGAGGCGGACATCGCCTGGATCCAGCAGGTGATCCTCGGCGTGCGCACCATTCGCGGCGAAATGAACATCGCGCCGGGACGCAAACTGCCGCTCTATTTTCGCCACGGCGAGTCCGCCGACCATGCCCGGCTGGACGTCAATCGCAGCTATCTGGCGCGGCTCGCCAATCTCGACGACATGGTCTGGCTGGAGCCAGGCGTTGAACCGCCGGCAGCGGCAACGGTGCTCGCCGGTGCCATGGAACTCCATGTGCCGCTGGCCGGTTTGATCGACAAGGACGCGGAACTCGCGCGGCTCGACCGCGAAATCGCCAAAAGCACGCAGGAGATCCAGCGGTTGAACGGCAAGCTCGGCAACGCCAGCTTTGTCGCCAATGCGCCGCCGGACGTGGTGGAACGGGAGCGCGAAAAAGCATCGGCGGCAGCCGACGCCCTGGGCCGACTATCCACGCAACGCGAGCGGATCGCTGCGCTGCCCTGAGCGCTGGGCGGCGCAGCGCCAGGGTCCAAATCGCCAACGATAGCGGTTACTCTTGGGGCAAATCCTGTCGATCGGCACGAGACATCCCCATGAACGAGACCACCACGGCAGCCGCGATCCCCATTCCCTATCCATTGCTCGACCAGCGGCTGACGACAGCGCCCGATTCACCCTTTACCCTGGAGACGCTTCGCATCCGGGGTGTCGACACCCCGTGCTGGCGCCAGAGTTTTCCCCATCTGCGCGCGGTGTTCGCGCACACGGCGCAGTTCGCGGAGCGCGATTATCTGGTGTACGAAGGCGAGCGCCTGACCTACGCCGAGCACCACCGCCAGGTTGCGGCGCTCGCCCACGCCATGACGACAGGCTTCGGCATCCGCAAGGGCGATCGCGTGGCCCTGGCGATGCGTAACTATCCCGAATGGCCCATGGTGTTCTGGGCCAGCGTGGCAATCGGCGCCATCATCGTGCCGCTGAACGCCTGGCTGACCGGCGGCGAACTCGCCTATGCGCTGGCGGACTCGGGCAGCCGCCTGCTGGTGGTCGACGCCGAACGTCTGGCGAGCCTCGAACCTCATCTGCCCGCGCTGACGGATCTCGAAGCCACCATCGTCGTGCGCGGTCCCGGCGCGCTGCCGGCGTCGGTTCACGCCTGGCACGACGTGCTCGCCGAACGGTATCCCGCGGAACTCCCGCCCTGCACACTGGATCCCGAGGACGATGCCGCGATCTACTACACCTCGGGCACCACCGGGCAACCCAAGGGCGCGCTGCTCACCCACCGCAACATCTGCTCCAATCAGGTTACCGGCGTCTATCTGCGCGCGCGCACCGAATTCCGCTACGGCCGCACGCCGCAGCCACCCGCGACGCAGATGGGCCAGCTCATCAGCGTGCCGCTGTTTCATGTCACGGGCTCGATCGCCATGTTGATCGGCAGCACCATTCAGGGTTCGAAACTGGTATTCATGCACCGCTGGAATCCCGAGGACGCAATCCGGCTGATCGAGCGCGAGCGGCTGAACTCCTTCGGCGGTGTGCCCTCGATGCCGCTGCAGGTGATCGAATCACCTATTTTCAGGCAGCACGACACCTCCTCGGTGATGGCGGTGCTGTTCGGCGGTGCCCCGCCATCGCCGGAACTCGCGCGCCGCATCAAGGACGTGTTCCCGAATGCGTCGGCCAGCAACGGCTACGGCCTCACCGAAACTTCCGGCGTCGCCACGGTGAATGTCGCCGAGGACTATCTGGCGAAGCCCGCCAGTGCCGGGGTGCCGGCGCCGGTGTCGCGCGTGAAGATCATGGACCGGGATGCCAGCGCGGAACTACCGATGGGCGAGACCGGCGAAATCTGGATTCGCGGCCCACAGGTATTCAAGGGCTATTGGCGCAATCCCGATGCCACCGCCAAGGCGCTGGTGGATGGCTGGTTGCGCAGCGGCGATCTGGGCTATGTGGATGAGGACGGCGCACTGTTCGTGGTCGATCGCGCCAAGGACATGCTGCTGCGCGGCGGCGAGAACATCTACTGCATCGAAATCGAAAACGCACTGCACACCCACCCGGATGTGCTGGATGTGGCGGTGGTTGGCATCCCCGATCCGGTTCTGGGCGAGCGTGTGGGTGCCATGGTGCAAATGCGCGCGGGCGCCACCGCGGACGCCGCCGCCCTGCGCGCCCA
>JBFXFL010000008.1:0-71746 GCA_050179115.1 Porticoccaceae bacterium
ATCACTTTGCGACCGCGATAGAAACCGTCGGCGGTCACATGATGACGGCGATGCTTTTCGCCACTCAGGCTATCCACCGCCAGCGTGGGGCCGGTGAGCGCATCGTGGGAGCGGCGCATGCCGCGTTTGGAGCGAGTCTTGCGATCCTGTTGTACAGCCATCCTGTTCTCCCGGGCTCGAGCCCGTCATCGGTTGATTACGCCGCGCGGCCGGAGCTCAGCGTTGCAGCTTCAGTTCTGCCAGCACCCGAAACGGGTTCCGGGTGTCGCCGGCGTCTCCGGTCACGGCCGGGGACGCATGGCAGGATTCGTCTTCGTGCAGCGCGACTATGGGCAGCGCCAGCAATAATTCTTCTTCAGCGAGATCAAAAAGATCCCCTTCCTCGTCCGTCACGATCCAGGGATCGAGCCGCCGCGGCAACCGTTGCTCCGCCGCGATGTCCTGCACCACCCCCACGGCAATCGGCACCTCCAGCGCCACTGTCAAGGTATCCAGGCAGCGCTGGCAGACCATGGCAACCTGCGCCGACACCCGTCCAGCCACTTCGGGAAACCCGGCGGTGCCCGGATCGAATCGCAACTCGACGGTTACCGGCCCAGAGATCGCCGACACCGCCTCGGAGAGGCGCGGCAACCCGGCACCATCGATCACACCACAGAGACTCTGGCTTTGCGCCGCGAGTTTCCGCACCGCAACGGATCGCGGCAGGCTGGATCGGGGGCTCGGGTTGTTCATCGCGGCGCGATTCTAGGGATAGCATCTTGATCTGTCAAAGAAAAACGCAGCATAGTGACAACCCTGATCGAACCCCCTCCCGATGAAAGTCGTCCTCGCTTCCACTTCGCGCTATCGCCGCGAACTCTTTGCCCGCTTCGGGCTGCCGTTCAGCCAGCTGGCTCCCGGCGTCGACGAATGCCCGCTGGCCGGCGAGCCGCCCAGCGCGCTGGCCGCGCGCCTGTCCGAAGCCAAAGCCCGGGCGCTGGTTCAGCGCTGCCCCGATGCCCTGATCATCGGTTCGGATCAAACGGCCGTCTGCGGCAGCCTGAGGCTCGGGAAACCCGGCGACTTCGCCACCGCGCGGGCTCAATTGCGACACCTGTCCGGTCAAACCGCGCAGTTCTACACCGCCGTCACCCTACTGAATGCCACGAGCGGCAAGGCGGCAAGCCGCACGGTAGTCACCGAGGTGGTGTTCCGCACCCTTGCGCCCGCGGAGATCGACCGCTACCTGGAACGCGAGCAACCCTATGATTGCGCCGGCAGCTTCAAGGCGGAGGGACTCGGTATCGCCTTGTTCAAGGCGCTTCGCAGCGACGATCCCACGGCACTCATCGGATTGCCGTTGATCCAGCTGCGCGAACTGCTGGCGGAATTCGGAGTGGATGTAATCACCGACCGCCGATGATCCGGCAGTATGGGTCGGCCGGGCGGGGGATCAACGACCCGTAACCACCGCGGCCCGATCCCTGTTTCAGGCTAACCGGAACGCGCCGCCAGCCGCCGCAACACCTCTGTCAGTTCGTGCGGCAGCGGCGCCCTGCCCGCCGCCTGGTTGTGAGTGGCGGGATCCTCGAAAATGAGCTCTGACGCGTGCAGGAACATCCGCCGCAAGCCGAACTCCCGCGCTTCCCGATTTGCGTCCCGGGCGCCGTATTTGGGATCACCCGCAACGGAATGCCCCATCAACTGGCAGTGCACCCGGATCTGATGCGTCCGGCCCGTTTCCAGGCGGGCCTCCATCAGTGTAAAGCCCGGAAAGCGCTGCACGACCCTGAATCGGGTCAGCGCCGCTTTGCCGTCAACATCGGCGCGCACGATGCGCTCACCCGAACTCAGGGTATTTTTCCGCAAGGACGCATTCACCTCGGTCAATCCGCTCGGCCAGCTCCCCGCGACCAGCGCGAGGTATTTTTTCTCCAGCAAGCCGTCGCGCATTTGTCGCTGCAAGGACAGCAGTGCCGAACGGGTCGAGGCAATCAGCAAACAGCCGGAGGTATCCCGGTCAAGCCGGTGGACCAACTCCAGCCCGCGCTGCTCCGGCCAGGTAGCGCGGAGCGCCTCGATAACGCCCAGGGCGACGCCACTGCCCCCGTGGACCGCAAGGCCGGCGGGCTTGTCGAGCACCAGCCAGCCCTCGCCCCGACTCACTACCCGCTCCGTCAATGCCTGCTGCAAGGCCGGAGCCGGCTCCGGCAGTTCCCGGGGCGGCGCCGTCCGCACCGGCGGCAGCCGCAACCGATCCCCGGCGAGCAATTTATATTCCGGCTTGGTGCGCCCATTGTTGACGCGGACCTCCCCTTTGCGGAGCAGGCGATAGATACGCGACCTGGGCACCCCCTTGAGCAGAGCCAACAGAAAGTTATCGATGCGCTGACCCGCCTGCACCTCCCCTATGTCAAGCCAGGTGACGCCATTGGGGGAGGGAGATACTCTGGGCTCGATCACTGAAAACCACCGTACATCGCTGGCCGCAAGTGTAGCAGACCGGTTAATTTGTTCTTTTAATTGAATTGGTTAATGAAAACCGCTATATTCCGGTGCGCTGGCACCCGCCCGCCCCAAACCCCTCACCCGCGAAGCGCGTCGGTGTTGCGCCGGCCGGGCAAGCCCGCACAGTTACCTCGGCGCGTCGTAGTCAAGAGTACACGCAAGCGCGCCTTACAAAGCCCACGCTCGATGGCGTGGCGGTATTACCGAAACGAAATTTGTAATCGGGTAACGCTGGCCAGGTTGTCTCGCGAGATGCCGCAAGACACCCGATCCGCTGCCGACAGGACGATCAGTTCAACATTCGGTTCAACGTTGTTGTGAATGACGGGGGCAACCCTCTGACCATCCTCTGCGCCAGAACGATCGCGGTAAGCGCTCACCGATAACCCTGTGCGTGGCTCGTGGCTGCGACACGCCGGACAGTGCCCGAATTTCGTCTCCGTTCCTACCGACACACCGTCCAGCGCCATTCATTGCGCAGGACCAACATGAAAAGAATGCTCATCAATGCCACGCAGCCGGAAGAGTTGCGTGTCGCGCTGGTCGATGGCCAGTTGCTCTATGACCTGGATATCGAAAACCGTACCCGGGAGCAGAAAAAAGCCAATATCTACAAGGGCGTCATCACCCGGGTAGAGCCCAGCCTGGAAGCGGCATTCGTCAACTACGGCGCCGAAAAGCACGGCTTTCTGCCGCTCAAGGAAATCGCCCGGGAGTATTTCAAGCGCCGTCCCGCCGATCCCCAGGGCAAGGTCAAGATCAAGGAAATCCTTGAGGAAGGCCAGGAAGTCATTGTTCAGGTCGAGAAAGAAGAGCGCGGCAGCAAGGGCGCGGCGCTGACGACTTTCGTCAGCCTGGCCGGCCGTTACATGGTGCTGATGCCCAACAACCCCCGCGCCGGCGGCATTTCACGTCGCATCGAGGGCGAGGAGCGCGATCAACTGCGCGACGCGCTCAAGGGCCTGGAAATCCCCGAGCCCTGCGGCGTCATCGTGCGTACCGCCGGTATCGGCCGCTCCGCCGAAGAGCTCCAGTGGGACCTCAATTACCTGCTCCACCTGTGGCAGACCATCGAACGCGAAGCCCAGCAGGCCAAGGCGCCGAAATTCCTGTTCCAGGAAAGCAACGTCATCATCCGGGCCATCCGCGACTATCTGCGCCCCGACGTGGGCGAGGTCATCGTCGACAGCAAGGAGGCTTACCAACTCGCCGCCGCCTTTGTCCAGCAGGTCATGCCGGACGAAGCCGGCAGGGTCAAGTACTACAACGACAGCGTGCCCCTGTTCAATCGTTACCAGATCGAGCAGCAGATCGAAACCGCGTTTCAGCGCGAAGTCAAATTGCCGTCGGGCGGCTCCATCGTCATCGACATCACCGAGGCACTGGTCTCCGTCGACATCAACTCGGCGCGCGCTACCAAGGGCGGCGATATCGAGGAAACCGCGCTGCACACCAACCTGGAGGCAGCCGACGAGATCGCCCGCCAGTTGCGGTTGCGCGATGTGGGCGGCCTCATCGTCATCGACTTCATCGACATGCTGTCGAGCAAGAACCAGCGCATGGTCGAAGACCGCATGCGCGTGGCCCTGGAGGTCGACCGCGCCCGGGTGCAGCTGGGGCGCATTTCCCGCTTCGGTCTGCTGGAAATGTCGCGGCAACGCCTGCGCCCCTCGCTGGAAGAAATGACGTTCAAGGTGTGTCCGCGCTGTGACGGCCAGGGCACGATCCGCGGCACCCGGTCCCTGGCCCTGTCGATCCTGCGCCTCGTCGAGGAGGAGGCACAAAAGGAGAACAGCGTACAGATTCGTGCCATCACCCCGGTCGCCGTCGCCACCTTCCTGCTCAACGAGAAGCGCCGGGCGATTCTCGACATCGAAACCCGTCACGGGATTCGCGTTGCGATCCTGCCCAGCGAAAGCATGGAAACCCCGCATTACGAAGTCCAGCGCATTCGCGAGCAGGACAATGTGCCGGACATGTACAGCTATCAGGTCATCAACCAACTGACCACTGAGAACCTGCCCGACCCGCTGGAGATCGAGTCCGCGCCGCTGTTGCCGGAACCTGCGGTACAGTCGCTGCCGCCGCAGTCCCCCGCGCCCATGCCCACGCCGCCGCGCCCCGCACCTGAAGCACCCGTGGCGACCGCGGCAGACAGCGGTACCCGCAAAAGCTGGCTCAAACGCCTGCTCGGATCGCTCGTGGGAACAGAAGCGCCGGCGCCGATCGCGCCGGAGCCACCCGCAGTCCCGGCGGCGCGAAAGCCGGCCGCCCAGCGCAATAATCGCCGCCCGACCGCGAAAGCGAACACGGCCGACGAATCCGTCGTGCAGGGCCAGCAGGGCCAAGGCCAGAATCGGGGCCGACGCGGTGGTCGTGGGCGCGGGCGCCCGCCCGGCCCCGGAGACGCCGCTGAAGCCTCATCGGCGGAGCCAGTAGCAATTGAGACTCCGGTAGTCGGCGACGACGAAGCGGCGCGCACCGGCGAAGATGGCCGTCCGCGCCGCAGCCGACGCCGACGCCGGCCCGCGCGGGATGACCAGAACCGGATCGTTACCGAAGGCGCCGAGGAGTTGACGTTGCTGCCCGAAGAGGCCATCCGGGAGGACGCCGGGGCGGTTGCATCGCCGCGCCCGCCACGACGCCCCGAAGGAGAACGCCGAGAGCCGAAACGTCGGCGTGAACGTGCCCCGCTGCCTGAAGGCGAGGCGGATCCGACCGCCGGGCTGGTGATCGAAGACTCTACCGCCGCGCTCTCCACCGAACCCGCCGCTGCGCCTGCGCCCGACGCCGTCCGCGATGTCATCGCGCTTGAAGCCGCCCAGCTGCTGAACATGGCGCCCGAGATCATTTCGGGAGACAACGGGTCGGAAGACCTTCCGGAACCGATGGCATTGGCGCCGGAATCTCCGGCAGTTGGAGCCGCAGAAGAGGAAGCGGTACCAACGTTCTCCCTGGATGACGTTCGCCCGTCCACGGATACTGTTATTCCCGCGTCTGAACCCGCAACCGAGAGCGCGCATCCCCAGCACCAACTCGGATTCGAGGTGAGTGACACTACGCCGATACCAGCCACCGTTGAACCCGTTGTGCAGGTGGCTAGCGTTGCTGAAACTCCCTACGCGGCGCCCCGCACCCCGGTTGAGCCGAGGGTAGAGACAGCGACCACGGCTGCCGAACCCCGGCGTGCGGCCAACGATCCGCGCGCCGCGCCGCGCCAGGTCGCCGCCATCACCGTGGTGACCTCCAGCATCCCGGTACCCTTGTCCGGCCCGATCGATACCAGTCTGCCGCCGCCCGTGGCGGTCAGCACTGTGCCCGCGCCGCGTCCGGCAAATGATCCCCGCCGGTTACGCACCAAACCGGTTCTGGAGAATCATGCTGCGACTGCCGAGGCGCAGGTCCAGGAAGTGTCAGCGCTGACGGAGCACGGCGAAGACAACTGAGTCGGCAACCTGTATCTCGCCGGAACCCAGGTCCGGCGAGATACAGCGAATCAAGGCAATGCTGGGACGTCAGGAGCGGGGTCCGGCGGTATTCAACCGCCGCACCGCGCGGCAAGCACCGCCAGCAGTGCATCATGGGCGGCGATGAATTTTTCCACGCCCTCACGCTCCAATTGTTCAGCCACCCGATCCATGTCGATGCCCGCCGCCGCCAGGCGCGCGATCTGTTGTGCTGCTTCCGCGATGCCCGGCTCCAGGCGCAGCGCCGGGTCGCCATGATCCCGGTACGCCTCCAAAGTTGCGGGCGGCAAGGTATTGACCGTTTCGGGGGCGATCAGCTCTTCGACATAGCGCACGTCGCTGTAGGCCGGATCCTTGGTGGACGTCGACGCCCACAGCAGGCGCTGGGGTTGGGCGCCCGCGGCGGCCAGCGCCCCCCAACGCGCCGCGCTGGTCCACTCCTGATAATGGCGGTACGCGAGCCGGGCGCACGCCAGCGCCGCCGTACCCCGCAAGGCGATAACCCCGGGCTGTGCAACGCTCCGCCGATCGAGTTCCGCGTCCACCTGGGTGTCGATCCGGCTGATAAAGAAACTCGCCACCGAAGCAATCCCCGCCAGCGACTGCCCCAGGCTGTGGCGCTGCTCAAGCCCCGCCACAAAGGCATCCGCCACCTCCCGATAACGGGCTACCGAAAACAGCAGGGTGACGTTGACATTCACGCCGGCGGCGATGAGGCGCGTGATGGCGGGGAGGCCCGCGCGGGTGCCCGGTACCTTGATCATCAGATTGGGCCGGTCAAGGGTCCGCCACAGGGCCATCGCCTCCGCCACGGTAGCTTCGGTGTCATCGGCGAGATGGGGCGAAACCTCCAGGCTGACCAGCCCGTCCCGGCACCCGGTCGCTTCCCACAAGGGTCGCAGGATGTCCGCGGCGCGCGTGACGTCGCCGAAGGTCAGGGCCTGATAGACCCGGTCGCGATCCGCGCCGGCCGCCAGGAGTTGCTGGATTTCGGCGTCATAGAAGTCGTGGCGCACTATCGCGTCTTCGAAAATACTCGGATTGGAGGTGATTCCGGCCAGTCCGTCGTCGGCCATCATCGCCGCCAAGCGCCCTCCGGTCAGCAAATCGCGCCGGATATAGTCGAGCCACACGCTCTGACCGAGGGCATTGAGTCGCAGCAGTGGATTCAGCTTCACAATGGATACTCCTCAAGCTACCAACGGGCGCGGCTGGTCAGGGTACCTGCCGGCGTCCCGACCGCCAAGCTCGGCGCTCGTCAATGGGTGTCGTCGACGCACGCGGGTCTGTTACTCTACGCCCGCGCTCCGTTTGGCGGCTACCGCCGCCGGGGCAGTATTTTTCGAGTCCCTTGGAACCGACCAACAATACCGGGAGAGATTCCATGCGCAATTGCTGCTCATGCGTGCACGATATCACCCAGAAAATCGGGCCACTGGCCGGCCGTTTGCTGATCGCCGCACTCTTCATCCCGGCTGGCCTGCTGAAGATTCCCGGCTTCGAGGCGACCGCCGGCTACATGGCGGCCAAGGGGTTGCCCTTCGTCGCGCTGCTGCTGGTGCTCACCATCCTGATCGAGGCCGGCGGCGGACTGATGATCCTGCTGGGCTGGCGCGCACGCGAGGCGGCGCTGGTCCTGTTCCTTTTCCTGATTCCCGTCACCGTGATTTTTCATGGTTTTTGGGGCATCGAGGATCCGGTTAAGGCCGCCGCCGAACAACGCAGCTTCATGAAGAATATTGCCATCATGGGCGGTGTTCTGTTCATCGCAGCGTTCGGGTCCGGCCCCCTGAGCCTGGACGGCAGCGGGAAACACCCGACAACCTAAAACGCTTCATTCAACCCGCAACCTCTGCCGGGGGCGACGCCCCCGGCCATCGACTGGAATATCCGATGCGAGTACTTGGCCTGCTGCTGTTGTCGACCCTGCTGCTCGCTGGCTGCGGGCGATCCACCACCGATGCGGTCTCCGGCATCGACCGCTCCCGCATGAATCCCGAGGTGCGGCCTGGCGACGATTTCTTCGAGTACGCCAACGGGAAGTGGCTGGCCGAGACCGAGATCCCCGCCGATCGCAGCGCCTGGGGCTCGTTCGCCATCCTGCAGGAGCAGACGCTTGCGCAACTGAATGCCATCGCAACGATGGCCGCCGCGAACGCCGATTCGGATCAGGATCCCGGGCGGGCAGCCGTCGGAGCCTTCTATCGCGCCTTCATGGACATGGAAACCGTCAAGAAACGCGGCTTGGACCCACTCGCGGCGGAACTTGCCACCATTGCGGGACTCGCCGACCACGACGCCATCGCCGCTTACTTCGGCCATGCAAGCGTGCTGGGAGTGGATTCGCCGCTCGGACTCTGGGTAAACCAGGATGACAAGGACGCCACCCGTTACATTCTGTACTTCGATCAGGGCGGACTCGGGCTACCGGATCGCGACTATTATTTCGACACCAGCGAACGCGGGCAGGCGATTCTCGCCAAATACCGCGCCTTCGCCGCCGCCCTGCTCAGCCTGGCCGGCGCGCCCGAATCCGCGGCCGCGGCGGAGCGCATCGTCGCGCTGGAAACCCGCCTTGCCGAACACCAGTGGACCCGGCTCGACAACCGCGACGCCGAGAAGACCTACAACCGTCGCAGCGGCACGCAATTGCGGGACCTGCTGGGCCAGTACAACCTGGAGGCATTCCTGCGCGAACAGGACATCGGTGAGATCGACGCCGCCGTCGTACGCCAACCCACCTATGTCGCCGAGCTGAATACCCTGTTCCGCACTACCGACCCGGCACTCTGGCGCGACTACCTCCGTCTGCGCCTGCTCTCCGCCTTCGCACCCTATCTGCCGCCCGCTTATGAGGATCTGCATTTCGACTTTTACCAACGCACCCTCAACGGCCAGACCGAGCCCCAGGAGCGCTGGAAGCGCGCCATCGACAATCTGAACGCCCAGGTGGGCCAGCTGCTCGGCAAGCTCTATGTGGAGAAGCATTTTCCGCCCGCCGCCAAGGCGCGCATGGAGAAACTGGTTGCGCATCTGATCGACGCCTACCGGGTTTCCATCAGCCAGCTCGACTGGATGAGCGCCGACACCCGCGCCCGCGCCCTGCAGAAACTCGACCGCTTCACGCCCAAGATCGGCTATCCCGATCGCTGGCGGGACTACACGGGGCTCGAACTGCACGGCGATGATCTGGTCGGCAACATCCTGAGGACCAACGCCTTCAATCACGCCTACCAGATCGCCAAGCTCAATCAGCCGGTGGACCGCGCGGAGTGGTTCATGCCGCCCCAGCAGATCAATGCCTACTACAACCCGGGCATGAACGAGATCGTCTTTCCCGCTGGCATCCTGCAACCGCCTTTTTTCAACCTGGCTGCGGACGACGCCGTCAATTACGGCGCCATCGGCGCGGTAATCGGCCACGAGATCGGGCACGGTTTCGACGATCAGGGCAGCAAGTATGACGGCGACGGCAATCTGCACAACTGGTGGACGGATGGGGACCGCACCCACTTTGAGGACCGTACCCGGAGGCTGGTCGCACAGTACAATCAGTATGAAGTACTGCCCGGCCTCAAGGTCAATGGAGAGCTTTCGCTGGGCGAGAATATCGGCGATCTGGGTGGCCTCGGCATTGCTTTTCAGGCCTACCGCATGTCGCTTGCCGGGCGCGCGGACCCCGTTATCGACGGCTTTTCCGGTGAACAGCGGGTATTTCTCGGATGGGCCCAGGCCTGGTGCATGAAGCGCCGTGACGAACTGGCGGAACGGCTGCTGCGGGTAGCTCCGCACGCGCCACCCAAATTTCGCGTCAACGGGGTGGTACGCAATATCGATGCCTTCTACACCGCCTTCGAGCTGACCCCGGACGACAAGCTTTATCTGCCCCCCCAGGAACGCGTCAAGATCTGGTAGGCCCCGCTCCACCGGAGCTGTAATGCGTGCCGGTGGCTCTCTGCGGGCGCGTCAAGTGGCGGGGAAACGAGCAAAGATGCGATCAGGGCTGACCATCAAACTCTGAGCCGTCCTTGACCGGCAGCAACAGATCCTCACGCTGCACGCCCAACTGCAGCGCCAGCCCCGAGGCGACATAAATCGACGAATAGGTCCCGAAAATTATTCCCACCATCAGTGCGATGGAAAAATTGCGGAGCACATCGCCACCCAGCAGAAACAAGCCAATCACGACCAGCAGGGTGGCGACCGAGGTAATAAGGGTGCGCTCCAGCGTCTGAGTCATGGACAGATCCATGATTTCTTCGGGAGAGCCCTTGCGAACCAGGCGAAAGTTTTCCCGTACCCTATCGAACACCACGATGGTGTCATTGATCGAATAGCCGATCACGGTGAGCACGGCGGCCAGCACGGTGAGATCGAACTCGAGACCAAAGATGGCGAAAAACCCTACCGTGACGACCGTATCATGGACTACGGCCAAGGCCCCACCCAGCGCAAATTTATACTGAAACCGCACCGCGACATAAGCCAGGATCCCGAGCAGGGCCAGGACAACCGCGAGACCACCCTGATCACGCAGCTCCGCACCGATCTGGGGACCGACGAATTCCACCCGCTTTACCTCGGGTGCAACATTTCCAGTCGTGCCAACGGCTGCAAGCACCCGGGCGGCCGGATCCTCACCAGCCTCGCGGAGCCGGATCATCAGGTCGCTCTCGCTGCCGAAATGAGCCACCACGGGATTGACGAATCCGGCGGCATCGAGCTGACCGCGGATCGTCTCGGCCGCCACCGGCTGAGGGAAGTGCAACTCGATCTGGATTCCCCCGCTGAAGTCGAGCCCCAACACCAGCCCCTTGAACGCGATGGCTCCGATGCAAAACGCCGTCAGCACACCCGACATGAGCAGCGCGGGACGCCGCCACGCCATGAACTTGATGACACGGGCGTTGTTTACCCGGGAATCGATCACAGGGGAGTCGGTCATGAATCAGATCCAGAGTTTGTTCGGATTGCGACCGCCGTAGACCAGATTGGTCAAGGCGCGCGTTCCCATGATGGCGGTAAACATCGAGGTCAGGATGCCGAGCGAGAGAGTCACCGCGAAGCCCTGCACCGGCCCGGTGCCGATGACATACAGGATGATGGCGACCAGCAGGGTGGTCAGGTTGGAATCCACGATCGACGTATAGGCACGGTCATAGCCGGCACTGATCGCCCCCTGCGCCGTCTGGCCGGCGCGCAACTCTTCGCGAATGCGCGAATAGATCAGCACGTTGGCATCCACCGCCATACCCATGGTCAGCACTGTCCCGGCGATCCCGGGCAGGGTGAGCGTGGCGCCAATCATCGACATCAGGGCGATCAGAATCACCATATTGGCGACCAGCGCCAGATTGGCAAACACCCCGAACACGCGGTAATACAGGAGCATGAAGACCATCACGAGCAACAGCCCAACCTGGGCGGAGCGCACCCCGGCCGCGATATTTTCGGCTCCCAGAGACGGCCCTATGGTGCGCTCTTCCACGAACTTCATGGGCGCGGCCAGGGCGCCGGCGCGCAGCAGCAGCGCCAGTTCGGACGCCTCTTGCGGGTCGCCCAGGCCGGTGATGCGGAACTGCACACCGAGCGCGCTCTGGATGGTCGCCAGACTGATGATCTTCTTCTCCTGGTAGTCGACCGGCACCTTTTCCGGCATCCCCAGGTCGTTCAGTCGCGTTTCCGTGCGTTGCCGGGTCTCCACAAACAAAACCCCCAGACGGCGACCGATATTGCTGCGGGTGGCATGAGACATGGCGCGGCCGCCCTCGCCATCCAGGGTGATATTGACCTGCGGCTGACCACTTTCGTCGTAGCCAGTAGCCGCATTGATCACCCGGTCCCCGGTTATGACCAGATCCCGCTCCAGCCAGGCATGCAACTCGCGCCGATCGGGACTACGGAACTCGAACTGCTCCCGCGCCAGGCTGTCGCGATTCGCCTCCAGACGAAATTCGAGATTGGCGGTCTTGCCAATGATGCGCTTGGCTTCGGCCGTATCCTGTACGCCGGGCAGCTGCACCACGATGCGATTGCGGCCCTGGCGCTGGACGATGGGTTCCGACACGCCCAGTTCGTTAACTCGATTACGCAGCGTGGTCAGATTCTGGGAAACGGCATAGTCCTGGCGCTCGGCAATCACGGTCTGGCCGGGCGTCAGGCTCAGCAGAAAGCGGCCATTCATCTCCGTCGGATCGGCCAGCAAATCCTTGAAATCCCCGCCGCGGACGATGTCGGCAGCGCGATCGCGGCGCTCTGGCGTATCAAACGCAGCGAGAATGTGATTCTGCTCGACCCGTACCATCTGATAGCGGGCGTCATTGCCCGCCGCGCGCAGCGCCTCGCGTAACTGGACCGCCTTGGTCTCCAGGTAAGCCGCGAGAATGTCGCCGGTATCGACCTCCAGCAGAAAATGGACCCCGCCGGAAAGATCGAGGCCCAGCTTCATGGGGTTGGCACCCAGGCGAGATAACCAACCCGGCGTCGTCGGCGCCAGATTCAACGCGACCACATAATCGAAGCCGAGGGCCTGCTGCACCACCTGCTTGGCGGCAAGTTGCTGATCGCGATCGCGCAGGCGAATCAGGCCGCTGTTGCCCTCCATGGCTACGCCTATGAGCGCGATGCCGGCGGTGTCCAGCGCCTTGCTTACACTCGCCAGAGTGGCCTCATCCAGTGTGGCGGAACTGTTCTGCACGGAAATCTGCACGGCCGGATCAGGTGCATACAGATTCGGCGCCGCATAGACGCAAGCCAGGGCCAGCACACCCAGAATCAACAGGTACTTCCATAGCGGATAACGGTTCATGAAAGCGGGGCAGCCCTGATCAAAGCGCGCGATTATAGGCGAATAGCCCCTACCCTCCAACGAAGATCTCGCCCGCCGCCCGGTGCGAAGCTAGACCACCGTTTGTTTCTCGGCGGCAGCGCCAAAGTCCCGTGCAAAGCTTTCGAGCCGATTGGCGGCGATGGCCTCGCGCAGACTCTGCATCAGCCATTGGTAGTGGCGCAGATTGTGGATGGTATTGAGCTGGCAGCCGAGGATTTCCCCGCAGCGATCGAGATGGTGCAGATAAGCGCGGCTGAAGTGGGTGCATGTATAACAGTCACAGGCGCGGTCCAGCGGCCCGGTATCCGTCTTGTGCACCGCGTTACGAATCCGTACCACGCCGGACCGGGTAAACAGATGCCCGTTGCGGGCGTTGCGGGTGGGCATCACGCAGTCGAACATGTCGATGCCGCGCTGCACCGCGGCCACCAGATCGACCGGTGTACCCACCCCCATCAGGTAACGCGGCGATTCCGCCGGCATGTGCGGCGCCAGGCCATCCAGCACCCGCAGCATGTCGGTCTTGGGCTCGCCCACCGAGAGGCCGCCGATGGCATAGCCATCGAAGCCGATGTCGGTGAGGGCGGCGAGAGATTCCGCGCGCAACGCTTCGTACATGCCGCCCTGCACGATCCCGAACAGGGCGGCCGGGCTGTCGCCGTGGGCCTGCCGACTGCGCCGCGCCCAGCGCATGGACAACTCCATGGAGGCACGCGCGCTGGCCTCGCTCGCCGGATAGGGCGTGCACTCGTCGAATGCCATCACCACATCCGCACCCAGCGCGCGCTGCACGGCCATGGAACGCTCCGGGTCCAGTTCCACCGGACTGCCATCGATGGGCGACTGAAACCGCACCCCGGCCTCGGTGATCTTGCGCCGCGCCCCCAGACTGAACACCTGAAAACCGCCGGAATCGGTCAGGATGGGCCCGGGCCACTGCATGAAATCGTGGAGATCACCGTGGGCGCGGATGATCTCAGTGCCTGGCCGCAGCATCAGGTGAAACGTGTTGCCGAGCACCATCTGGGCGCCGCTCGCGACCAGATCGCGCGGCGTCATCGCCTTGACCGTGCCATAGGTGCCCACCGGCATGAACGCGGGTGTCTCCACGACCCCGCGCGGAAAGTGCAACCGCCCCCGCCGCGCGGCTCCATCCCGGCTGAGCAGCTCAAAGCGCATGTGGCAGCTGCGTGTCACTCGGGAATCTCCCCGGCCGCCGCCGGATTGTGCGTGATGAACATGGCGTCCCCGTAGCTGAAAAACCGGTAGCGCTCAGTCACGGCCGCGCGGTAGGCGGCAAGCGTCGCGCCATGGCCGGCAAAGGCGCAAACCAGCATCAACAGGCTGGATTCCGGCAGATGAAAGTTGGTGATCAGGGCATCCACACTGCGGAACTCGTAACCCGGGAAAATGAAAATTTCGGTGTCGCCGCAAAAAGGTTGTACCACGCCTCGCGCAGCCGCCGTCTCCAGGCTGCGCACCGCCGTGGTACCCACGGCGATGACCCGCTCACCAGCGGCGCGGGTCGCCGCGACCTGCGCGCACAGTTCGGCGCTGACGGTGACCCGCTCGGCGTGCATGCGATGCTCGCGGATGTCGTGGGCACGCACCGGGCGGAAAGTCCCGGCTCCGACATGGAGTGTGACAAAGCCCATGCCGACACCCTGCGCGGCGAGTTGCGCGAGCATGTCCTCATCGAAGTGGAGTCCGGCCGTGGGCGCGGCCACCGCGCCGGATTCGCGGGCATACAGCGTCTGGTAGCGCTCCCGGTCAGCCGCAGTGGCCGGCCGGCCGAGATACGGCGGCAGTGGTATTTCGCCAATCGCTTCCAGAATCTCGACAACCGGGATGGTGCCTTCGAAACAGAGTTCGAACAGGTCATCGCGACGCCCGCTCACCTGCGCCGTCACCCCTCGGTCGAAGTGAATGCGTGCGCCGGCCCGGGGCGTTTTACTCGCCCGCATCATCGCCAACGCCCGCTGCGGGTCATCGCCGAGGCGTTCGATCAGCACCTCGACGCGACCGCCGCTGTCCTTGTGGCCCAACAAGCGCGCCGGCATCACGCGGGTGTCGTTGAACACCAGCAGATCGCCGCGGCGCAGCAGTTGCAGGAGATCGGGGAACTGACGGTGGCCGAGCGTACCGCTCGACCCGTCGAGCACCAGCAGCCGGCTGTCGCGGCGCCGCTGCGGCGGATGGGTCGCGATCAACTCCGGTGGCAGATCGTAGTGAAACAGCTCCCGGCGCATGGGGGGTCCGAAAAAAGGCGCAAGGGTAGCCGAAATCGATGCCCTGCCCCAGCCCCATGCGCCGTGATGACACAACCCCCGACGCGCAAAATCAGTCTGTGAGACGTCGGGTCATATCCGCCTCACCATGCTGCCGTCCTCGGTGCGGTCAGAGCAGCCGACGCGCCATGGACTCCATCGCCGCCAGCAGATCATCGAGCGGCAGATTTTCCGGCAGCCACATCACCACCCGGTCCGCACCCGCCGCCTCCAGCGCACGGATTTCCTCCGGGGTCTCCCACTGCCCCTTGATACCGAAGACCGTCTTGGTCAGCTCGCCATAATCCCGGCCCGCGGCATCGGCAGCCCGCTGGAGCCGCTCGACGCCCTGGCGGAACTGATCGACCGATTCCAGCACCGGCAGCCAGCCGTCGCCCCACTCGGCGATGCGCTGGTACACGCGCTCGGCCGTGAAGCCGCCCAGCAGGATCGGCGGATGCGGGCGCTGTGCCGGTTTCGGGAAACAGCGCACCGGAGGGAAATCCACATATTTGCCGTGGTATTCGGATTCCGTCTGGGTCCAGAGCTGCTTCATGGCCAGGATGTAATCCTTGGTCTGCCCCCAGCGATGATCGAAATCGCCGCCCAGAATCTGGCATTCCTCGCGATTCCAGCCCGCCCCGATACCCATCAGGAAGCGCCCACCGGAAAACGAGTCCAGGGACGCCACCATCTTCGCGGCCAGCAGCGGATTGCGCTCCGGGACCAGGATGATGCCGGTGCCGAGCAAGATGGTGCTGGTGACGGCCGCGGCACGCGTCAGTGCGATCAGCGGGTCGGGCATCTGCCAGAGATAATCCGGCCCGGGCTGGCCGGGTCGTACCCCCGGATACTGGTCGGAGTAAGTGACGGGCAGAATGGTATGGTCCGGCACCCAGTAGGAGTCGAAACCCAGTTGTTCGGCGTGTTTGGCGACCACGGCAGGATCAGCGGCCACGTTCGGAAGAATGGAAAAAACACCAATTTTCATCTTGCCCCCTGGGGAATATTCCCCTTGCTGATATAATCCCGCCGCCGCGCCAGAGTGGTGAAATTGGTAGACACGACGGATTCAAAATCCGTTGGGGTAAAACCCGTGCCGGTTCGAGTCCGGCCTCTGGTACCAAGTACTTTCTTGCACGCGACATCTCGCTTCTGTACAGCTCGGCACGATACCTTGCGTGCCAACCCACATCACCCCGACCTGCCTCGCCTGGTATCCTGTTTCGCCACGCGCCGATCCCGGCGGCGCGCCATTCGCGTGTTCAGTGCTTCGCGCTGACGCCGCATGATCTCGCGGGCGTGGAACAAAGTCGGCACGTCATGGTGACGCCGGCTCAGGATGATGGTGATGATGACCTCCTCGATAGCCACCCAGATATGAAACAGCACCACCACGCGAAACAGCCAGGCCACGTCGTAGAGCACCAGTAAATAGTAGGCCGGCGCCATCAGGATCGCCGAAAGTTTCGCGGCCCAGGTGTGATAACGGGGCAGCTCGCGAAATTTCAGCAGGCTGGTGAGGGTAGGAATCAGATAAAACCCGAGCGCCAGATACAGAAACCAGGCCTCGCGCGCAAACACGGCGGGCCACAGCCACATCAGTCCAAAAACCATGGCGGCGTAGGTACTGAGGTCGCCCCAACTGTCCAGCCTGGCACCCAGCGGCGTCGCCAGGTCGAGGCGGCGCGCGAGATGGCCGTCCAGCGCATCGGTCACCAGTGCCAGCGCCAGCAGCCAGAGGAAAGGTTCCGCCAGCCCGCGATGGGCACACCACAGCAAGACCGGCGCAAGCAGCAAACGCAGCACGCTCAACGCATTGGGGAGGTTGAGGTTGCTGGCGACCGCGGGCGTCCGCGTCACTGCCACGCCCTTCCCGGCAGGATACTCATGAGGGCGTCGTGCCGGCACGCCGCTGCCGGACCGCCTCGAACAGACAGATCCCCGTGGCGACGGCGACATTCAGGCTCTCGACGCTACCCGCCATGGGAAGCTTTACCAGCAGATCACAGCAGTCGCGGGTCAGACGGCGCAGGCCGGTGTCTTCCGCACCCATGACCAGCGCCGTGCGGCCGCGCAAATCGGCGTCATACAGCGACGACTCGGCATCGCCACAGGTTCCAACCAGCCAGACGCCCGCTTCCTGCAAGCCCCGCAGGGTGCGCGCCAGGTTGGTCACCACCACATAGGGCACGCTGGCGGCGGCACCGCTGGCCACCTTCTGTACCGTTGCGGTGATACCCACCGCACGATCCCGGGGCGCAATCACGGCGGCAACGCCGGCCGCATCGGCGGCGCGCAGACAAGCACCGAGGTTGTGGGGGTCGGTGATTCCGTCGAGCACCAGGAGCAGCAGTTCGGCGCGATCCTCGATCAAAGCGGCCAGAAAGCTTTCGTCGTGCAGCGCCCCTGCGGTGCAAAACGCCGCCACCCCCTGGTGACGTCCATCGGCCAGACGATCCAGCTCATCGCGCTCGGCCCACTGCCATGCCACGCCCTGCTGCTCCGCCAGGTACCGAACTTTTTCCAGCCGCTGATCGCGACGATGGCGTTGCAGCCGGATCTCGCGCACCCGACCGGCATCGGTTTTCAACAGCCCCATCACGGCATGGACACCGTAAACCCAATCACACTCAGCACCGCCCGCCATACCGTCCACTCACTGCTTGATGCGCCGGGATTCTACCCCGCTTACCGGCGCGGGCTTCACACCGGCGCAGGCACCGGCAAGCGCGCGATGAAATCGGAGCTCAGACTGCCCAGGTACAGATGGCCTTCGTGCTCCAGCACGCTGGTCACCATGCCGATGTCGCCACCATAGGCATCCATGAAGTGGGTGATATTGCCATTCATGTCCACGCCCACAAACAAGCCATAAGTGGGCAGATGCAGACCCTCGAAAAAATCCGGAACCGGGGCCAGGAACCGCGGCAGGCGCATCATCAGCTTCTTCAAAAAGGGCTGCGGCGCCAGTGCTTCCAGGTGTGGGTAGCGGGGGAACGCCAGTGCCACCCAGTAGGTGTCCTTGCCGTTGAAGGTGATGTTGTCCGGCCCGCCGGGGAGATTGCTCACGAAGGTGTCGCGCTGTCCCGCCTTCGGTCCCTTGAGCCACAGCCGGGTAACGCAAAAACCGAGGGTTTCGTTAACCAGCACATAGTCGTCGTTCGGTCCCATCGCAACGCCATTGGCAAGGCGCAGGTTGTCGAGGGCAACGTGGCTGCTCCGGGTGGCCGGGTCGTAGCACACCAGCACCCCGGTAGGGTTGTCTTCCATGAGCGCGTAGCCGGCCTGGGCCATGTTGAATTTGGTGGAGATATCGCTGAAGTAGATCTTGCCGTCCGCGGCGATGGCGAGGTCGTCGGCGACATTGTATTTGCGGCCGTCCACCGCGCTGCTCAGCACCGATACCTCGCCCGCGGGGGTAACACAGACGAGACCCTGCTCGGCGTCGCAGGTGATCAGGTTGCCTGCGGCATCGAATTTCAACCCGAGCGGATGACCGCCGGTGTTGGCGAGCACCTCGGGGTTGTCCTCCCCGTCGATTTTCATGCGCACGAGATCGCCGTTGGTCAGTCCTGTATAGAGGTAACCATCCTTGATCGCGGTTGCCTCGGGCCCGGCGAGTTTGCCGCGCCAGAGCTTTTCGGCGCTCGCCAGGGAGTTCTTGCGCTCGAAGCGGCCCTCATAGGGTGGAGCCTTGGGCGGGTTCCAGCCCTGGGGATCAATGGGTATCGGCCAGTACAACAGGTAGGCAACAAACAGGATGATGGCAATGACGATCAATATTCCCACAGTAGTTCTCCACGGCTGCTTTATTGTTATTCGGTCTGCACGGCGGTGCCGTGCGACCGGCCGGTCGACTATACGCCGCACACCTTGTGGATCAAACACCTTGTCCCGACGCCAGCCACCCAGCGCCATGGATCCCCGTGATACATGCGGATCAGCGCCGACGCCGTCCGGGTCGCCGCGCGCCCGCGGCCGGCGTGTCATCGGGCGGCTTCGTGTCACCGCGTCCGCCGCGCGCCGGCTTCGCGGCTGCCGCCGCCGGTTGCCTGGACTTTCCCTTGCGCCCGCCTTTGCGACGCTGCTCCTCCGTGTGCTGAGCCGCGAGTTTGCGCGCCGTCGGGGATACTTCCGGCTCCCGCCCCGGGCGGCGCCCGACGCCATCGACCAGATCGAAATCGACCTTGCGTTCGTCCAGATTTACCCGCGCTACCCGGACCCGCAGCCGGTCGCCCAGCCGGAACACCCGCCGGGTACGCTCACCGACCAGGCGGTGGTGCGCAGGCTCGTGGTGGTAGTAATCCTTGGGCAGGCCGGTGATATGGATCAGCCCCTCGACATAGAGCTCTTCCAGCTCCACAAACAGGCCGAAGCTGGTGACGCCCACCACCACACCGGCAAATTCATCGGCGACGTGTTCGAGCAGGTACTCGCACTTGAGCCAATGCACCACACTGCGCGTCGCGTCGTCGGCGCGGCGCTCGGTCATCGAGCATTGTGCGCCCGCCTCGTCCATGGCTGCCGCATCGTAGGGATAGCCTTGCGGCAATGGCACCTTGGGTGCGTCCGCATGCCGGCGCAGTTGCTTGTTGCGGCCCTTGCTCCACAGCAGCGCGCGGATCGCGCGGTGCACCAGGAGATCGGGATAACGGCGAATCGGCGAGGTGAAATGGGTGTAGGCGGGATAATGCAAACCGAAATGCCCGATGTTTTCCGGCTGATAGCGCGCCTGCCGCATTGAGCGCAGCATCACCGACTGGATGATCGAGGCATCGGGGCGGCCCGCGACCTTCTTGAGCACCGCCTGAAAATCGTCCGGCGTGGGCTCATCGCCACCCGGCAGACCCAGGCCCAGCTCGCCGAGAAACTCCCGCAGATTGGCGAGCTTCTCCGCCTGGGGTCCATCGTGGACCCGATACAGCACCGGCAGCTTGCTCTTCTCCAGGAGCTGCGCCGTGCACACATTGGCGCACAGCATGCATTCCTCGATCAGGCGGTGCGCTTCGGTGCGTTCGGCCGGCACGATGCGTTCGATCTTGCGCTCCGCATCGAACAGAATGCGGGTCTCGCCGGATTCGAAGTCGATGGCCCCGCGGCGCTCGCGCGCCTCGCGCAGGGCCTGATAGAGGCGATGCAGTTCGTCAATGCGGGGCAGAATGGCGTGGAACTGGCTGCACACGCCGCTCTCGGGATCGTCCTTCTGGGCGATCATGGCGGCTACCTGGGTGTAGGTCAGCCGCGCTCGGGAATGCATTACGGCTTCGTAAAACTCGAAGCGCTTGACCACGCCTTTCCGGTCGATGCGCATCTCGCACACCATGCACAGGCGATCCACCTCCGGATTCAGCGAGCACAGTCCGTTGGAAAGCTGCTCCGGCAGCATCGGCACCACATGCCCGGGGAAATAGACCGAATTGCCGCGCTGGTAGGCTTCGCGATCCAGCGCCGATCCCGCCGGCACATAGTGGGCGACGTCGGCGATCGCCACCAGCAGGCGCCAGCCGCCGAACCTGAGGCGCTCGCAATAGACGGCATCGTCGAAGTCCCGGGCGTCCTCGCCATCGATGGTGACCAGCGCCAGCTCGCGCAGATCGACCCGCCCCCGCAAATCGGCGCGTTCCACCCGCTCCGGCAACTTGCCGACCTGGGCGGCGACCGCCTCCGGCCAGGCCTGGGGCAAACCGAAGTTGTGGATCGCCACTTCGATTTCCATGCCCGGCGCCAGATGATCGCCGAGCACCCGTGAAATGCGGCCCGCGGGCTGACCCTCGCGGGACGGCTGCCGGGTAATTTCCACCAGCACCATCTGACCGGCCCGGGCACCGCCGGTGCCGCCCGGCGTGATCAACACGTCCTGACTGATCCCGGGATTGTCCGGCCGCACGAAATGGATGCCGCCCTCGGTGAAATAACGCCCCACCAGTTCCCGTGTGCCGTGTTCCAGCACCTCCACGATGGAACCTTCGGGACGACCGCGACGGTCGAAGCCCGAAATCCGCACCAGCACCTGATCGCCCGCCAGCACCCGCCGCATCTGGCGGCTGGACAGAAAGATATCCGCCTGACCGCCGCCAGCCACCACGAAACCATAGCCCTCGGGGTGACCCGTGACGCGGCCCTTGATCAGGTTCATCTTGTCCAGCGCGCCATAGCCGCCGGAGCGGTTCTCGACGATCTGCCCATCGCGAACCATGGCACCCAGACGGCGGCGCAGTGCCTCGATCTGCTCGTCGTCCCTGAGGCCGAGTTCGCGGCTCAACTCAGCCTGGTTGAGCGGCCCCACACTGTCCGCCAAGAGCTGCAGGATGTATTCGCGGCTGGGAATGGGCTTTTCGTAGCGCGCCGCTTCCCGCTCCGCCTGAGGGTCATTCTTGAGGTGTTTGTTCCGCATAGGTCAGATCATGGCTCATTGATTCGGCGCAGACACCCGCGCCGGAAGGTTCCGGTCACCGGCCTGCTCCACGGCAGTATGACGGATTGACAAGGTTGAGGGCGATACGTAGAGTGCTGCTCCCGCGCCGGCGTCCAACATTGGACTCGGTTCGCGCCCAGGTGGTGAAATTGGTAGACACGCTAGCTTCAGGTGCTAGTGGCCTTACGGTCGTGGAGGTTCAAGTCCTCTCCTGGGCACCATCGCAATCCCCTCCCGGCAATCTCCACAGTCTGACATCGGCGCGCCAAGCGTCAACGAAAACAGCTTCGTTGATATCGCTCAGATAACGAGGTTTTCACCCGTGGCACGTGCATTAGGCAATGCCTAGACTTGCCGACTATACTTGAAACCAGCATTCATTCGCGCGTCTCCGTACGAAACCTGCGCGTCTTCCCCCGCAGCGATTCACGGTTGGCCCGATACTCGACTTTCAACAATCATCAGCGATCCACAACCACTACCCATCGAGGTTATTACCATGGCAGAAGCCAAAGCAGTGAGCAAAATAGCCAAGGGCGAGAATGTCGCCCGCCTGAGCGCCTTCGACCCCAACTACAAGAGTGACAAGCCGCAGTCGTACTACGACGAAATCAAGCGGAAGTTCGCCGAGGAGCGCGATCTGCGGCTGAATTACCGGCCCGAGGGCACCGCCCAGTACACCTCCGACCTGGACGGTGACCTGGCGCATTTCGGCGACGATCCGTACGGCGGCAACTTCACGCCGCGCGAAGCACTCAACGACACCGTCGAGGTGCTGTTCACCGGCGGCGGCTTTTCCGCGCTGCTGTCCATCGCCCGCCTGCGCGAATACGGTGTCAAGAGCATCCGCATCGTCGAGCGCGGAGCCGATGTCGGCGGCACCTGGTACTGGAACCGCTACCCGGGCGCCGCCTGTGACGTGCCCTCGTACGACTATCTGCCGTTGCTTGAAGAGCTGGATTACGTACCCAGCCGCCGCTATGCGCGGGCCCCCGAGATCTACGAACACTGCCGACGCATCGCCAAGCATTACGATATCTACGACCTCGCGGTGTTCCAGACCACCGTCACCTCCACGGTGTGGAACGAAGAGGAAAAAATGTGGCATGTGAAGACCGATCGCGGTGACCACATGCGGGCGCGTTTCGTGGTCTGCGCCAATGGGCCCATGGCCAAGCCCAAGCTGTCGAAAATCAAAGGTATCCCGAGTTTCAAGGGAAAGTCCTTCCATAGCTCGCGCTGGGATTACGACTACACCGGCGAAAATCTGGAAAAGCTGAAAGGCAAGCGGGTCGCCATCATCGGCACTGGCGCCACCGCGGTGCAGGTGATCCCCGAAGTCGCCAAGACCGCCAAGGAACTCTATGTGTTCCAGCGCACGCCCTCATGCATCGACATCCGCAACGACTGGGCCACCGATCCCAACTGGGCGCGCAAACTGAAACCGGGCTGGCAGGCCGCGCGCCGCCAACGTGCCATCGAAGGCTCCGATCCGCATGCACCCAAAACCGCGGTGCGCGCCGAGATCCCGCCCGAGGAGAAAGTCCGCCGTCAGGAAAACGCCAATATCGACTACGTCATGTGGCTGCACAGCCGCATCGATGAAATCGTCGAGGACAAGGAGACGGCGGAATCCCTCAAGCCCTGGTACATGTTCATGTGCAAGCGGCCCACCTTCCACGACGAGTTCCTGCCCACGTTCAACCAGCCCAATGTGCATCTGGTGGACACCCGTGGCAAGGGCGTCACCGAGATCACCGAATTGGGCCCGGTCGCCAACGGAAAGCAGTACGAGGTGGACCTGATCGTCTATGCCACCGGCTTCGAGGTGCAGAAAACCGGCATCTACAACCAGATCATCGGTCGCAACGGCCTCGAGCTGAACGAAAAATACAAGGACGGTATCCGCACCCTGCTGGGCATTCACTCCCACGGCTACCCCAACCTGTTCATCATGGCCGGGTACCAGGCGTCGTTTCAGTTCAACATCACCGACGTGCTCCAGGTGCAGGGCGACCATATCGCCGCCTGCATCAAGTACACCCGGGAACACGGCTACAGCACCATCGATATCACCCCCGAAATCGAGGAGTGGTGGGTACAGGAAGTGATCAACTATCGCGGCAAGACCGACCGCAACAAGGAGTGCACGCCGGGCTATTACAATTTCGAGGGCGAATTCAACCGGCGCCAGGACGGTACCTATAACGGCGGCTTCAAACGCTATATCGAGAAGGCCAAGGAAGTGCAGGGCGATATGGAGAAGGACTTCCTGTTCGAGAAATAAGCGCTTCGCACCGAACGGCAAACCCAAACGAGGCCCCGCAGCGTAAGGCGCCGCGGGGCCTTGCCTTTCGTGCCGAAGACTTGGTCGTAAAATTGCCCGTGGCGGCCTTGCCTCCCGGGCCGACCCGAGCGACCGGTCCGCGGGTGCGCTGCCGGGCGCCGTTACCCGTCAGGGACGGGGCTCGAACACCAGCGTGTCTTCGTTGATGGTGACGTAGTATTTGTGGGCATGCGCCATTCGCCGTGCAATCGTTAGATACACCACCTTGTCATCCGGGTCGCAGGCGTTGCGAAACTCTTCCCGGGTGATGGTCCAGGATTTCCCTTCACCGAGCGCGTTCAGGGTGCGCTGCAAGTCGGCAGTCGACATGTTGTCCTCCCGCTATATGGATTATTTTGGGACTTGGACGCTTGCGTGGTGCCCCCGGGAGCGCCAGGCAACACCTGCGCGCGAGCGACCGATGGCCCCGAAACTAGTTCAGTCCCACGGCGGGTGTCAAGAGACCGCGGTAAGTGGCGTTCGCGCAACATCTACCACTCGCGCCGGGAAACCACCTGCTCCGAGGGATGGTAAACTCACCGGTCATATAACTTTGCAATGCGGTACGACAAGCGGACCGGTTATAGTCCAAAATGTCCCCGTCACTCTTTTACTACCACTCTTGCCAAGAGGCCCTCTATGACCGAAGCAGCGTTGAGCCATGTGTTTGATTACCCCCCGCAAAGAACCAGGCGGGAGGTTGACTTCGAGACCGTCATCATCGGCGCCGGACTGTCGGGTATCGGTGCCGCCATTCGCCTGATCCGGGAAGGACTGGGGGATTTCATCATCCTCGAGAAAGGCATCGACGCCGGCGGTACCTGGCAGGACAACACCTACCCCGGTCTGACCGTCGACATCCCCTCACTGAGTTATTCGTTTTCCTTCGAGCAGAACCCCTTCTGGTCAAGCCTGTACGCGCCCGGCCCGGAAATGAAAGCCTATGTGGATCACTGCGTGACCAAATACGGTGTGCGCCCCCACATGCGCTACAACATGGAAGTGGCCGACGCCACCTACGACGAGCAGCGCAATGTCTGGGTAACCCGCACCAAGTCCGGCGAGACTTTCACCTCGCGTTACCTGGTGAGCGCAACCGGCTTCCTGACCATTCCGAAACTGCCCGTCATCGAGGGCATCGAGAAATTCAAGGGCAAGGTCATGCACACCGGTCGCTGGGATCACTCCTACGATCTCACCGGCAAGCGCGTGGGTTTCATCGGCACGGGCGCCACCGGCATTCAGGCCGTACCCGAGATCGCCGACAAGGTGAAATCCATCGACGTGTATCAGCGCACGGCGATCTGGCTGTTGCCGAAAAAGGAAATACCCTTCAGCCCGCGCTGGCAGGCGGCGTTCGCGAAGGTGCCCGGCCTGCAACGGCTGGCGCGGCTCATGGTCATCTTCTTTACCGACATCATCATGATCAACCTGCTGGTGTTCAACAAGTACTTCGGCTTTGTCGGCAAGAAGCTGGAGCGCATCTGCATCAATCACATCCGCAACCAGGTCAAGGATCCCGCGACCCAGGAAGCCCTGATTCCCACTTACGATTTCGGCTGCAAGCGCCCGAGTTTCACCAGCAAGTTTTATCCGGTGTTCAACCGCGAGAACGCCTCCCTGGTCACCAACCCGATCGACCACATCACCGAAAACGCCATTGTCACCAAGGACGGCACGGTGCGCGAGATCGATACCCTGATCTGCGCGACCGGCTTCGAGGTGTTCCAGAAAGGCAGCGTGCCCACTTACAAGCTGGTGGGCAAGAACGGTCTCGACATCAGCGATTTCTGGGAAGAAAACCGCTATCAGGCATTTGAAGGTTCAACGGTGCCGAATTTCCCCAACTTCTTCCTGATGTTTGGTCCTTACAGCGTCTGCACCGCCTCCTGGTTTGGCATGATCGACACCCAGTCCAAGCACTTGGTGCGCTGCCTGAAAGCGGCCAAGAAACGCCACGCGAACTACATCGAGATCAAGAAATCGGCCAATGACGCCAATTTCCAGAAAGTTCAGTCGCGCACCAAACTAACCATCTTCAAGGCCGGCAACTGCGCGACCTCGAACAGTTATTATTTCGACCGCCACGGCGACAGCCCGACCATTCGCCCGACCCTGGGCTTCGTGCACTGGCTCACCAGCCGGTTCTTCAGCATGAACAACTATATTTTCGATTCGAAATAGCAACGAAAGTCGATAACGGCAGGGTCAACGCCACGAGGCGTTGGTCCTGTCGCAGCAGACCTCGCATGAGGCTGGCGACCGATTTCCGCTGCGCAACCGACAGCACTCGTGGTTTATCCCGGCATCACCCTTTGAGCTGCTTGCTGACCCGCTCGTAACCAGCCTTGATTTCCTCGCCAAGCAACTTTGCGGCAGCGCCAATTTCACGACTCGCCTCGGTGCCCTCCTTTTCCGCGCGCTGGAGCTTCCGATTGAGTTGCTCCCACTTCCTTTCCATCGCCTCCCACTCATCCTGCAGGTCTAATTTGAGAAGATGGGACTTGACGCGCAACTCGTCCCGCTGAACCTTGAGTCGGCTCATCAACTGCTTCAATTCGTCTTGCATGGCGCTCATTGCCGGCTCCTCCGTAACACGTAAAACCGAACATCACATCCCGGTCTGTGGTTGACGCGAACCACCGGGATTATATTGCCACAAACCCGGCCCTTCAGGCGGGGGGCAGGCGCCAGTCGATCGGCGGCTGACCGTGCTCCACCAACCAGGCGTTGGCACGGGAAAATGGCCGACTGCCGAAAAATCCTCGGTGGGCGGACAGCGGCGAGGGATGCGGTGACTGGATCACCAGATGCTTGCGGGTGTCGATAAATGCGCCCTTGCGCTGGGCGTGACTGCCCCAGAGGATAAAGACGATCCCTTCGCGGTGGGCATTGAGCGCCGCGATGGTCTTGTCCGTGAAAGTCTCCCAGCCACTTTTCTGATGGGAAGCGGCGCGGCCGCGCTCGACCGTAAGCGTGGTGTTCAGCAGCAGCACACCCTGCTCGGCCCAATGCGTCAGGCAGCCGTGGTTGGCCGGCGGGATGCCCAGGTCGCTTTCCAGTTCGCGGTAGATATTGGCCAGCGACGGCGGGATCGCCACCCCGGGCAGTACCGAGAAACACAGGCCGTGGGCCTGGCCCGGGCCGTGGTAGGGATCCTGCCCCAAAATCACCACCTTGACGGCTTCGAAGGGCGTGGTGTCGTAAGCCGCGAACCAGTTATCGGCGGCGGGATAGATGACCTTGCCGGCGCGCTTTTCGGCCAGCAAAAAAGCGCGCAGTTCCTGCATGTAAGGCTGCTCAAACTCCGGCTCCAGCCAGCGCAGCCAGGACGGGTGCAGCTTGATCGCACGCGTCGCGTCCGCCATCCAGTTCAGCCTTCGCGCTCCGGGCGCATATGGGGGAACAGCAAGACATCGCGGATCGACGCCGAGTCCGTGAGCAGCATTACCAGACGATCGATACCGATACCTTCGCCGGCGGTGGGCGGCAGACCGTATTCCAGAGCGCGGATATAGTCGGCATCGAAGTGCATGGCTTCGGCATCGCCGGCGTCCTTCTCCTGCACCTGGGCGAGAAAGCGCTCGGCCTGATCCTCGGAATCGTTGAGCTCGGAAAACCCGTTGGCCAGCTCGCGTCCACCGACAAAGAACTCGAAGCGATCGGTGACGAACGGATTGTCATCGTTGCGCCGCGCCAGGGGTGACACTTCGGTGGGATATTCGGTAATGAATGTCGGCTGCTCCAGTCGCGCCTCGACGGTTTTCTCGAAAATCTCGATCTGCACCTTGCCCAGCCCCCACGAATCCTTGAGGGGAATACCGAGCCGGCCCGCGAGTGCGCGCGCGTCGGCAAGCTCGGCGAGATCCGCCGCGCCGATTTCCGGATTCAGACGCAGAATGGACTCCACCACCGTCATGCGCGCAAACGGCTGGGCGAAATCGTAATCCGTGCCCTGATAGCTCACCGTCGTGGTGCCGAGCACCGCCATGCACAGCTTGCGCAACATGTCCTCGGTAAGATCCATCAGGTCGCGGTAATCGGCGTAGGCCTGGTAGAACTCCAGCATGGTGAATTCGGGGTTGTGGCGGGTGGAGAGTCCTTCATTGCGAAAACTGCGGTTGATTTCGTAGACCTTTTCGAACCCACCCACCACCAGCCGCTTGAGATAGAGTTCCGGCGCGACGCGCAGGAACATCTCCTGTTCCAGCGTGTTGTGATAGGTCACGAACGGCCGCGCGGTGGCGCCGCCCGGGATCACCTGCATCATCGGTGTCTCGACCTCCATGAAACCCCGCTGATTGAGATACTGGCGGACAAACTCGATGATCTTCGAGCGCCGCTGAAACACCCGGCGCGATTCCTCGTTGATGATGAGATCCACATAACGCTGGCGGTAGCGCTGCTCGCGGTCGGCGAGGCCGTGATATTTCTCCGGCAAGGGTCGCAGCGCCTTGGTGAGCAGCTCGTACTCTTCCAGCATCACATAGAGATCGCCGCGCCCGGATTTGTGCAGGGTGCCGCGCGCGCCCACCAGATCGCCGATATCCCAGTGTCCCCAGCGCTCCGCGATATCGGCCTGGACGCTCTTGTCGGCGTACAACTGGATGCGCCCGGACATGTCCTGCAACACCATGAAGGGCCCGCGCCTGGCCATGATGCGCCCCGCCACACTGACCTTGTGACCCAGCGCTTCCAGTTCTTCCTTGGTGCGCGTACCGAAATCTTCTTCAAGTTTCAGCGCGAGATCGTCGCGCCGGAACCCGTTGGGAAATGCCTGTCCGCGCTCACGCAGCGCGGCGAGCCGGGCGCGGCGCTCGGCGATGAGTTTGTTCTCGTCAGTGCTGTCGCTGGAATCGGTCATTGTCACTCGGTTGGCTGCGGCGCCGGGCGCCGGGTCAGAGGCCGGCCTTGAGGCTGGCTTCGATAAAGGGGTCGAGGCCACCGTCCAGCACCCCCTGGGTGTTGCGGGTCTCGATACCGGTACGCAGATCCTTGATGCGGGCGTCGTCGAGCACATAGGAGCGAATCTGGCTGCCCCAGCCGATATCGGACTTGCTGTCCTCCACCGCCTGCTGGCTCTCCTTGCGCTTTTGTATTTCCAGCTCGTAGAGTTTCGCCCGCAGCATCTTCCACGCCTTGTCCCGGTTCTGGTGCTGGGAGCGCTCGCTCTGGCACTGCACCACCACGCCGGTGGGCAGGTGGGTCAGCCGCACGGCGGAGTCGGTCTTGTTGACGTGCTGGCCGCCGGCGCCGCTGGCGCGATAGGTGTCCTCGCGCAGATCGGATTTATTGATCTCGATCTCGATGTTGTCATCCACCTCGGGCGAAACGAACACGGCGGCGAACGAAGTATGGCGGCGATTGCCGGCGTCGAACGGGGACTTGCGCACCAGCCGGTGGACTCCGGTCTCGGTGCGCAGCCAGCCGAACGCGTAATCGCCCTGCACATGAACGGTGGCGCTTTTGATGCCGGCAACTTCACCAGCGGACGCTTCCACCAGTTCGGTTTTGAAGCCCTTGCGGTCGGCCCAGCGCAGATACATGCGCAACAGCATCTCGGCCCAGTCCTGGGCCTCGGTACCGCCGGAGCCGGCCTGAATATCCAGATAGGCGCTGTTGGGATCCGTTTCACCCGAGAACATGCGCCGGAATTCGAGATCGGCAAGCCGCGCCTCGAGTTGCGCCACATCCTGCTCGATGGTCGCGACCGTCTCGGTGTCGTCCTCTTCGGCGGCCAGTTCGATCAGTTCGCGGGCGTCGGCGATGCCGGCATCCAGGGTTTCGATGGTCTCGACCACCGCTTGCAGCGCGGCGCGCTCGCGGCCCAGGCCCTGGGCGCGCTCGGGATTGTTCCATACCCCCGCGTCGGCGAGCTCCAGTTCTACCTCGGTCAGCCGCTCTTTCTTTTCGGCATAGTCAAAGGTACCCCCTGAGCACGTCGGTACGCGCCTCGAGATCGTCCAGGGCGGTGCGGATGGGATTGATTTCGAGCATCGGGCGGAGGGTCCGGAAAAGGGCGCATAGTCTAGCAGCTTGTCGAAAAACCGCAGCGGCAGTTCGCTGCGCCGCGCGAAGTGACCAACGCGGCGGCCGGCGCTACTTGAAACTACCCAGCAAGGTTTTGATCGATGCCGGAAGGTCGCCCGGGATCAACACCAGCTTGCTGTTCTGGGACGTAGCCATCTGCTGGAGCGCGGTGACGTAGCGCTCACCCAGCAGATAGAGCACCGGCAGTTCCTTGTCGCCCACCGCCTCATTGACCAGCCGCAACGCCGACTTGGTGCCCTCGGCCAGCACCACTGTGGCTTCGGCGTCGCGGCGCGAGGCCTCCAGCCGCCCTTCCGCTTCCAGAATCGCGGCGTGCTTCTGGCCATCGGCGCGGGTCACGGTGGCGCGTCGATGGCGCTCAGCGGAGGCCTGGGCCTCCATCGCCTGCTGCATGGTCTCGGACGGCTTGATGTCCTGGATCTCGACGTTTTTCAGGGTGATGCCCCAATCGGCGATATCGTCGGAAATGCCCGCCTTGAGCTTGGCCTTGATCTGATCCCGCGACGACAATGCATCGTCGAGCGCCATCTCGCCGATGATGGCGCGCAGCGAGGTCTGCACCAGATTGCGGATCGCAATTTCGTAATCCTCTACACCGTAGACGGCTTTTTCCGGCGACAGAATGTTGATGTAGGCCACCGCGTTGGCAATGATCACGGCGTTGTCGCGCGTGATGACTTCCTGGGAAGGAATATCGAGCACGATGTCCTTGGTAGTCACCTTGTAGGCCACGGTGTCGATATAGGGGATGATGAATTGCAGGCCGGGTGAGAGCGTGCTGTTGTACTTGCCGAGCCGCTGCACCACCCATTTACTGCCCTGCGGCACCTGCCGAACACCCTTGAAAAAGGTAACCGCGACGGCAATCAGCAGGGCGAGCATGATCCAGGTACTTTCCATGACGAGACTCCTTCTTGAGCGGTGAAGATTTCAGTTGTGGAATACGTTGCCCACGGCCCAGCTGCCGGAATCAGCGCGTTCTGGCAACGATCAGGGTATTGCCGGAAAACTCCCGGATCAGGACGCGATCCCCCAGTGCGACCGGTTCCTCGCAGATGAACTCCCATTCGTCGCTGCCCAGCACCGGGACACTGAACCGCGCCATGCCGCGACCGCCATCCACCGGCACCTTGATCACCTGTCCGGATTCGCCGATCAGCGCCTCGCGGGCCACGCCGGCTGCGGTTTTATCCAGCATGCGTGGCTTGATGCACCGAAACCATATCACCGCCATCGCGCTCGAAGCGAGCAACCAGATCAGTAACAGAGCCGCAACGGGCAGCGCCGGGAACAGCCACTGACAGAGCCCCACAATCACCGCTCCGATGCCGAACCAGAGCACGACGAAACTGGGCAGGAAAATCTCCAGCACCATCAGGGCAACGCCAAACACCAGCCAGTGCCAATAAACCATCTGCGACAACATGGGTTAACTCTTCCTGTGATGTAACTATTTCAACGTCATCTGCTGGCGCATTTCCATGCCGCGCTCGGTGACGATGACATCGACAGATACCCGATCGATACCCGCCGAAAGATTGTTCACCGCCGCCCGCATCGGGGCCATCGCTTTATCCACATCGGGGCCAGGAACGCTCCCGGGGTGGGCGGCGGCCTCCGCGGCGCGCGCCATCGCACTCAAGGAGCCTGTCATCCCGTCGAGCTTGCGCATCAGCAAACTGTAGATTGCGCCATCGTAGCCGATGTACAACAGCGGTGTCGGTGCGGAGGCCTTGGCCGTCAGCTGTTCCACTACCGACTGCTTCGCGTTCGCGCCGATCGCGATGCCGATCCCGCCCTCGCGCACGGCGATAAACGCGGAGCGGGAATTCGCGGACAAGATACCGCCGGCCAGCGGCCCGAGGTCGATCGGCTGCGCCTCGGCGGTGGGACTCAGGTTCACGGCGGCGAGCTGGGGCACGAAGCCCTGCGCCATGCCGATCAACCCGGCGGGATTGGGCGAGGCGATGACCAGCGTGGCGTCGATGGCTGCGGGTTTATCTCCGCTCCACTTCAGATCGGTGAGGGCCACGCGGGCGCCACTGAACCAGCCGGCGGCCATGTAGAGCCCGGCGATCTGCTGGGCAAAGGCGCCGGAGCCGGTGTTCAGCGCCGCGAACCATTCGCACTGATAGGGTGTCGCGTTGATGGCCGTCGCGCGCGCTTGCAGAAATTCCGCCAGCTTGTCGAGCTTCGCACCAAAGCCGAAATCCATGCCTTTGCCATCCCCGGCGCCGCCCAGACCCGGCACGGGCGCGGGAATCGGCAGCAGACCCTGAAGCAGATCCGGGCGCAGTTCGACGACGGAGGTCATCGTCATGGCGTTCGCCTCAAGCTTGTCATAGCCACCGACGACCCGCGGCACGGCGTCGGCAAAACCGGCCAGTTCACGGCGACAGGCGGGCGACAGCGCTTTGCCCCGTGCGGCAAGCAGACTGGCGAACCCGGCATCCCTGCCCTCTCCGACCACCAGCGCGCCGGCGAGACGCTTGTTGTCGATCAGAAAGGTACCGTGCGGCCCGAAACCATAGTCGCGGTTGAGCTGGGCCAGCTCGCCGCTTTCAAGCAGACTGTGTGCCGGGCGCTGTAGCCCGAACTGCTCGGCCAGCGGCGGTCCCTTGGCGCCGGCGTCCAGCGTCGCCACCAGATGCTTGTCCAGAATGGCGACGACGAGCGCCGGCATCCCGGCTTGCAGTTCCACACGCCAGTATTGGTGGCCGTCGATCTCCGCCACCGGCAAGGGGCCGCCGCGCTGTTTCTCGAGATCGGCAATGAACGCGCGGAAAGCGTCGGGATCCGCCAGTTCGATACGCAGCACCGGCAGCAGATTCACACCGTAGAAAGCGGCCAGGGCATCGCGGTGAATGCCCATTTTCTCGATACCCTCGATGCTCAACCGGCCCTCGGCCAGCGCCATCAGCGCGAGCAGCTTTTCCGCGTTCGCGTCCGGATGACCGGCCAGCTCCGCGCGCAGAGCCGCCACACTTTCGCCGAGCGCCGCATTCAGCGGCTCGAACCGATCAAACCAGGCCCGGGAAACCGCATCGGGAAGCGGCTTTATATTCGCAAAGACATAAGGGGTATCGGCAGGTACAAAGGCGAGCGGCGTGTCTTTGTCCTGGCGACCACAGCTGGTCAGGGCGAACCCCGCTGCCAGCGTCAGCGACAACAGGATGTTTCGGGAAATCTTCATCTGCGGCTCCTTGTATTCGGCGTACTTCCACATACCGCGCGGGCCACCCGGACCGGCGCGACCCCCGGCGCCCGCCGTGACGCGGGCGGCGCTGGCCGGGAATCCTATCATCGGGGCAGCCGGATTGCCGGGTTCATTGGTAAGCGCGACGGCCAATGCGCTACAGAAATTTTGGCAGGACCTGCTCGGTGAACAGCGTGAAGGCGGTGTGACTCACGGGCGCGCACAGCAGATAGTCGAGTCCGATGTCAGTTTGCAGCGCGCGGATCTGGTCGACGACCTGTTCTGGCGTGCCGTGAATCATTACCTCGCGAACATAGCGCTCCACAGCTTGAGCGCCTGTCTCGGCGATATCGTCCTGCGGCGACATCAGCCCGGCGCTGATCGCCTTGCCGGCATTGTCCTTGTTGGCATAGGCACTCACCGTCCAGGCGGCGCCCTGTTCGGCAACGCGCCGTGCTTCGGCCGCGGTTTCCGCCACGGCAATCAACCGCGCCATGGGCAGATCGCGCCCGGCAATCGAATGCCCATGGCGCGCCAGCTCACGGCGATAGAGTTCGCGCTTGAGGCCGAGATCGCCGAGGCTGCAATGGGGGTCGAGCATGATGGAGTAGCCCCGGCTCGCGGCCCACTCGATGGCCGGCGGCGATGACGCCGCCACCCACAGCGGCGGATGCGGCTGCTGGAGAGGTTTGGGCAACACCTCGACATCGCTGAATTGCCAGTGCCGGCCAGACCAGTTCAGGCGCTCGTCACGCCAGGCTGAGACCACGATATCCACCGCTTCCCGAAAGCGCTCCTGACTTTCTTCCGCCGGCACCCCGAAGGCGCGGAACTCGCCCGGGTCGAAGCCGCGTCCGGCGCCCCAGTTGACGCGCCCGCCGCTCAGTACATCCAGCAGCGCAACCTCCTCGGCCAGCCGCAACGGGTGATAGAGCGCGGCGAGGGAAACGCCGGTGCCGATGCGCAGGTTGCGGGTACGGTCGGCCACATGCATGGCCATCAGGTGGATCGAAGGGCAGACGCTGTAGGTGGTGAAGTGGTGTTCGGCCAGCCAGACGCAGTCGTAGCCACTGCGGTCCATGATGTCGATGCGTTCAAGGGCGCGCCGGTAGACTTCCGGGAGGGGAATTCGCCGTCCGGGCCAACTGAAAAACTGCAACACGCCGAACTTCATCGCACCCCCCGCTGTCCGCGTCTCCCGACTCGGGAGCTCACAGCGCCAGCAACTCCGGCGGCAGCGTCCCGGGTTGGGCACAGGCGACCGTGACGTGGCCCACCTTGCGCCCGGGCCGCGGCTCCTTGCCGTAATCGTGCAGGTGGGCGCCGGGGATGGCCAGCACCCGGGCCGGATCCGGCACCGCGCCGATCAGGTTGACCATGCCGTAGTCGCCGCGCGCGCGGGTGCTGCCGAGGGGTAGTCCCAGAATGGCACGCAGGTGGTTTTCGAACTGACTGGTCTCCGCGCCCTCGATCGTCCAGTGCCCGGAGTTGTGGACCCGGGGCGCAAATTCGTTGACGAGCAGCTCGCCGCGCACCTGAAAGAATTCCACCGCCAGCACGCCCACGTAATCGAGTGCATCCAGCAGCCGGTGGGTCTGCGCCTCGGCCACGGCCTGCATGGCGTCGCCGGGGCGGCACAGCGTGGTGTGGAGCATGCCGTCGCGATGGGTGTTCTCGGACAGGGGATAGCAGGCGACGGCGCCGTCGCGGCCGCGGGCTGCGATCAGGGACACTTCCCTATCGAAGGGCACCAGTCTTTCCAGCAATGCGGGCTGATCGCCCAGCGCGCGTCCGGCCGCCGCGACATCTGCCGCTGCGCGCAGTAGCCACTGGCCCTTGCCGTCGTAGCCCTGGGTGCGGGTTTTCAGTACCGCCGGCAGCCCGAGCTCGGCCACCGCGCGCCGCAGTTCAGTGGCGCCGGCGACGGCAACGAAGTCCGCCGTGGCCATACCCAGTTCGTGGAACAGGGCTTTTTCATGGAGGCGGTCCTGCGCCACGCCGAGTGCGCGCGCACCCGGATAGACGGGCACCCTACCGGCCAGGAATGCGAGGCTGCGCGCCGGGACGTTCTCGAAATCGAAAGTGACCACATCAGCCTGCTCGGCGAGCTGGAGCAGGGAGCGCTCGCAGTCGTAGGGCGCGGTGATGAGCTCCCCCAGCGGCCCGGCACAGGCATCGGGCGCCGGGTCGAGAAACACAAAGCGGTGCGCCCAGGGATGTCCGGCCATGGCCAGCATGCGCGCCAGCTGCCCGCCGCCGATGACGCCGACGATCACGGCTGAACGACTCGCGGATCGGGACTCGCCAGCACGCGCTCGGTCTGCGCGGCGCGGTACGCGGCCAATACCTTGCGGATACGGGGATACTTGTTGGCCAGCATGGCGGCCGCCAGCAGGGCGGCGTTGATCGCGCCGGCGCGACCGATGGCGAGCGTGCCCACGGGTATCCCGGCGGGCATCTGCGCAATGGAAAGCAGGGAGTCGACGCCGTTCAGCACCCGCGACTGCACCGGTACGCCGAGCACCGGCAGCGCCGTTTTGGCCGCCGCCATCCCCGGCAGATGGGCGGCGCCGCCGGCGCCCGCGATGATCACTTCAAGCCCGCGCGCCTGCGCTGAGACGGCGTATTCAAACAGCCTGTCAGGCGTGCGGTGCGCCGAAATGACTTCCACTTCGTGGGGGATGTCCAGTTCTTCGAGCGTGGCGGCCGTGTGGCTCAGCGTCTCCCAGTCCGACTGCGACCCCATGATCACACCGACCAGGGGTGGTATCGCCCTGCGCCGGGCAGTCACCAGCGCGATCCCGCGAGGGTAAACGGATTTGCGGCAATCAGCGCGGGCACCGGCGTCGGCAGATAGTCCATGGAAGGGTCCGTTCAGGGCCGGATAGCCGGCACAGGGTGAGCGGGAAATTCGACCGCCCCAGGCGCGGGGAATGCCAGATCCGCCTGGGGCCATTGGGTCCGGGACGGAATTCTACCCTGCCCGACCATTCAAGTCAGGACTCCGCCTGGAACGTGAATTGCTAGCTTGGAAACGTCCGTCCTATACTCGACCCGTACGCGCCGCCAGGGAATCCACAATGGCCCGAACACGCGCTGAACGACTGGTACGCACGCTGCTCGAAAGCGCCGGCATCGCGATTGATGGTCCCGCGCGCCACGACATGCGGGTCCACAACCCCGCGCTCTACCCGCGCATTGTCCGGCACGGCTCTCTGGGCCTCGGCGAAGCCTACATGGACGGCTGGTGGGACGCCGACGCGGTGGACGAAACCATTGCCCGCATCTTGGCGGAGCGCGCGCAGCGGCAGCTGTCGCCGGGCCCCCGGGAACGTGTCCACACTACCATTGCGTATCTGTGGAACCTGCAGGGCCGGATACGGGCGCGCCGTGCCGTCGCCGCCCACTACGACACCGGCAATGAGCTGTTTCGTCGCATGCTGGACCCGCTGATGAACTATTCCTGCGCCTACTGGGCAAACGCGGAGGATCTGGCGCAGGCGCAACGCAACAAGCTCGATCTCGTCTGCCGCAAGCTGGAACTTCGCCCGGGCCTGAAAGTAGTGGATATCGGCTGCGGCTGGGGCGGCTTCGCCCGCTACGCGGCCGAGCACTACGGCGTCGAGGTCACCGGCATTACCCTGTCGCGGGAGCAGGCCAACTATGCCCGGGACCTGTGCCGGGGTCTGCCGGTCACCATCGAGCTGCGCGACTATCGCGATCTGGGCAA
Source organism: Porticoccaceae bacterium (assembly GCA_050179115.1). Taxonomy (GTDB): domain Bacteria; phylum Pseudomonadota; class Gammaproteobacteria; order Pseudomonadales; family Porticoccaceae; genus JAGPUQ01. The sequence goes on from JBFXFL010000008.1 coordinate 36,775, forward strand.
CCAGGGTTTCGCTATGCCCGCGGATCGCATCGTATCCATCGGCATGTTTGAGCACGTGGGAGTCCGCAACTACCCCGCCTTCATGCGCATCGCCGCGCGCTGCCTGCAACCGGACGGCCTCATGCTGCTGCACACCATTGGCAGCCTGGAAAGCAGCCGCGGCAACGATCCGTGGCTCGACAAATACATCTTCCCGGACGGCCAGCTGCCGTCGGCAGCTCAGCTCGGCCGCGCCAGCGAAGGACTGCTGGTGATCGAGGACTGGCACAACTTCGGCCCGGATTACGATCCCACCCTGATGGCCTGGAAGCACAACTTTGAACTGGCCTGGCCGGAACTCGCCCCCGGGTACGGCCAGCGCTTCTACCGTATGTGGCGCTATTACCTGATGTTGTGCGCCGGGGCTTTCCGCGCGCGCCACATGCAGTTATGGCAACTGGTGTTGTCGCGGCCGGACCGGACCCGGGGTTACCGCTCGGTGCGCTGACCGGATTTCAGGCCGGCAGGATCGGCGTCATCGACAGGAATGATCCCCGGTTACCAGCCCAACCTCCCAAGCGCCTGCCGGACCGCCACGCCATATCCCTCGCAAACACCACCCCGGGGGCATGGCCATTACCAGATCCGTTGCAGCAGCTCGGTGTCGCGGACTATTTTACGCGCCAGATGCGCGGCGAGTGCTGGATATCGGCCGAGGCTCTCCAGACTGGCGAGCTCCACCGCGCTGAAACCACTGCAAAGATACTGTGCGGAAATATCCCCGGTGACAATGTCCCCGGCCTCAGCGGCAAGGTGGTTTTCAGCGCCGGTCTTGCAACCGACATGGCGTGCTTTTCCAGCATCTGCCGCATGCCCTCATCAGGGCAAGCAACCGCGCGGGGCACTGACACACGGTGGCAATACAGAGGGGCCAGGCTGCAAGCTGTCATTCCTCAACCTGGGCGAGCCGTGGCGTCAACTCCCCTCAACATCGTGGCACTCGCCAAACTGCGCACCGAACTGGCCGAACTGCAAAACGCAGTACTGGCGGAGGCGGAACCGATCATCGCCCGCTACTGCGATGGCGGCGAGGCAAGTCCCAGTCTGTGGAACTTTGCGCATTATCTGGCCTTGCGCAGCCGCGATCTGCGCCCCCTGCAGGAGCGCCTGGCGCGCGCGGGGCTATCGTCGCTCGGACGCAGCGAAGCCCATGTCATGGCGACCCTGGAGCAGGTCATCGCCCTGCTGGATCTCGTCCTCGATCTTCCGGGCGCCACAGGCACCGCCGCGTCCGTCGACTTCGACACCGGAGAGCGTCTGCTGCGCGCCAACCGGGAGCTGTTGTTCGGTCCCCTCCCGAGCGCACGGACATCCCACATCATGGTCACCCTGCCGACGGAAGCCGCGCTCGACCGGACGCTGGTGGAAGGTCTGCTGTACGCCGGCATGGATTGCGCGCGCATCAATTGCGCTCACGACTCCCCCACGCAATGGCAGGCCATGATCGACCATGTGCGGACCGCAGCGGCTGCGCAGGACAAGTCGTGCCGCATTCTCATGGACCTCGCGGGTCCCAAGCTGCGCACCGGCCCCATCGCCGCCAGCGCTCTGACCCTGAGCCAAACCCTGCATCTGGTGGCGGGTCGTCCGCCCCTGGCCGCGGACGACGAGCCGGTCGCGCTCGGCTTCACCGCTGCCGTAATTGCGGCATTGCGGGGCGGTGACTGCATCACTTTCACGGATCGCCGCGGCAAGCGGCGCACACTGGAGATTGCTGAGAACAGCGACGCCAACGTCCTGACCGCCCACTGCAGAAAGCGCGCCATCATCGACGACACCACGGAATTCGAGTTTCCGCACACCACCGGGGCGCCGCCGGCGCGCGCGGCCCTGGCGGATACCGCTGCGGCCATCCGGCTGTATGAGGGCGACTCGCTGATCCTCACCCGGAACCCGGCGCCGGGCCGGCCGGCGCAGCCGGACACCGATGGCGGCGCACCACAACCCGCGTCGGTCCCTTGCTGCGAGCCCGCGGTACTGGATTATTTGCGCGTCGGCGAGGAAGTCTGGCTCGATGACGGCAAGCTGGGCGGCGTGATCGACCGGATCGACGCCGAGGGCGCACGGATCACCATCACTTGCGCCGGTCCCCGGGGTCACAGGCTGCGCGCCGACAAGGGACTCAACTTCCCGGATTCCCGGCTCGACCTGCCGGCGCTGACCGCCAAGGATTACCGCGATCTCGACTTCGTCGCGCAACATGCCGACCTGGTGGGCCTGTCCTTCACGCAATCGCTCGCGGATGTCGAGGTGCTGGCGCAAGCACTCGCGGCGCGCGGGGCTGGCACCCTGCCCATCATCGCCAAGATCGAAACCGCTCGGGGCGTGGAAAACCTGCCCGAAATACTGCTCGGCACTCTGGGCCGCCATCCGCTCGGCGTGATGATCGCGCGCGGCGATCTGATGGTGGAAATCGGCGGCGAGCGCATGGCGGAAATGCAGGAGGAAATCCTGTGGCTGTGCGAAGCCGCCCATGTCCCCGTGATCTGGGCCACCCAGGTGCTGGAGACACTGGCCAAGAAGGGCACCCTGTCACGCCCGGAGATCACCGACGCCGCCGCCTCCGCCCGCGCCGACTGCGTGATGCTCAACAAGGGCCCCCACATCCTGCGCGCGGTCGCCCTGCTGGCCGACATCCTGCGCCGCATGGCGGGTCATCAAAACAAGAAAAACCCGCAATTGCGGGCGCTGTCCCTGGCTGTCCGGATCACTTCACCTACCGTGCCGCCGGCCTGATCCGGTCCGCTGAGCGGTCCCACCCCGCCGAACTGGTCCACTGAGTACGGATGCACCGGCCAGGCCATTGGGAGTAGGCTGGCGGGCACCGAAAATAATCAGCGGGGGTTTTCATGAACACATCAAGTGCCAAGGTATTGTCCACCGAGGTATTCGCCGCCGGCTTCGTCTTCCTGGAGGGACCGCGCTGGCGCAACGACCGGCTCTGGGTTTCCGACATGCACGGCCACACCGTCTACCGCCTGACCGCCGACGGTACCCGCGAGGCGATGGCCGCAGTGCCCGGCAAACCGTCGGGCATCGGTTTTCTGCCCGATGGCACGCCGCTGATCGTATCGATGCACGACCGCAAGCTCATGAAGCTGGTGGCGGGCCAACTGCAACTCCACGCCGACCTGTCCGAACTCTGCCCGTACGAGATCAACGACATGGTGGTGGACAAACACGGCAATGCCTACGTGGGCAACATCGGTTTCAATCTGCTCGCCGGCGAAAAATTCAAACCCACCAATTTCGTGCTGGTAACGCCGGACGGCAAGGCCCGCGAGGTGGCACGGGATCTCGCCGTGCCGAACGGGCCGGTGATCACCGCCAACGGCAAGCGGTTGATCGTCGCCGAATCCTGGGCCAAGAAACTCAGCGTCTTCGACATTGCCGCCGACGGCAGCCTCAGCAATCGCAAGGTATTCGCCGAACTCGACATCGCCCCGGACGGCATCTGCCTCGATGCCGAAGGCGCGATCTGGGTGGCCGGCTTCAACAGCGATACCTTCGTGCGCGTGCTGGAGGGCGGCAGGATCACTCACAAGGTCAAGGTGATGGACCGCTACCCGGTCGCCTGCACCCTGGGCGGCGCCGACGGCCGCACGCTGTTCTGCCTGACCTACCAGGGCACGATCAAGGAGATGGGCCAGAACAAGGAGGCGTCGCGGATCGAGACGGTGCGTGTGGATGTTCCCGCAGGCGGATCACCCTAATCCTTCTCGCCACGAATCTGGATTGACCGGCGGTTGCAAAACGTCGCAGAACATCGGCCGTGAGGCCCTCGGCGCGCAATGATCGATACCTATGGATCGATGCGCGAGGAAGCGAGCACCATCCAACGAGGCGGATGGCGACTGCGGCAGCTCTTTCAACTTCAACCGTCTGCCAAAGCAAGCAGTGCATGATCCCGGCTCAGGAATCCGAGGTGTCAAGCCGTTTCAGTTCCACCGGCACGCGGGCCCTGTCATTGCTCATCCACACCTCGCCATCCTGTACCAGGCATTGCAACCGCATGGTGCGCGTCGCGAGCGCGGCCAGTGCCTGACTGGTGGCAACGGACAGTTGCAGCACCCTGAGATTTCTGAGCCGCGTCAGCTTGCTTTCGAGCGACTTCCACCACAGGCCACAACTGCTGCTGTAGCAGACCGCGATCACCTGCTCGGCACGTCCGCTGGCCTTGCGCAAGCGCGCTTCATCCGGCTGGCCGATATCGATCCACAGCCTGATCTGGCCGGTCAGGTCCTTCACCCAGATTTCGGGTTCGTCAGCCTCGGACAGACCCTTGGTGAAAGCGATGCCCTCCTGGGCGTGCAGCGCGTACATCAGCACCCGCACCATCAGGCGTTCGTCGGTTTCGGAGGGATGACGCGCCAGGGTGAGCGCATGATCGGCGTAGTAATTCCTGTCCAGATCGGCGATCTGGAGATCGGCCTTGTAAATCGTGGCCTTGAGCGCCATGGGTGGCATCCATTGATGAAAAAGACCTGAATTCAAGGTTCCGATCGCCTGAGCCTGCCAGCGGACAAAGTCGGCCGCCGCCTCCTGATCCCGGGCACATGGCGGTGCTCGCGGATGTGGCTGCGGGATTCGGTCAACCGAGTCCCAGACAGGCCCGGGTCTGACGGGCGATCTCGGCTTCCTCGTCGGCGGCCATGGCGAGTACGGCAACGGTCGCGTGCCGGGAATCGTGCAGTGCGGTGATATCGGTGTCGGGATCCTCCCGTGGGGGACCGAGCACGATCCCGCAGCCTTCGAGGCCCGCGCAACTACGGCGTATGACTTCGGCATCGTGGGCACCGATGCCGCCGGTGAAGACGATGGCGTCGACCCGGCCGAGTACCGCGAGATAGGCGCCGATGATCTTCCTGACACGGTAACAGAACATTTCCCGCGCGAGTGCCGCCTCGCGGTCGCCCGCCGCGGCGCGCTCGCGTACCTCGCGCATATCGCTGCTGCCGCATACCGCCTTCAACCCGCTCTCCTGTTCGAGCAACGCCCGCACCGCGGCGGGATCGCGGCCCGCCGCCTGCATCAACAGTGGCAGCGCGGGGTCGATATCGCCCGAGCGGCTGCCCATCATCAGGCCTTCCAGCGGCGTAAAGCCCATGCTGGTGTCGATGCTGCACCCGCCCTGGATGGCAGTGGCACTGGCGCCATTGCCCAGGTGCAGGGTGATGAGATTGACCGCCGCCGGCGGTCGGCGCAGCCAGGCAGCGGCGCGACGCGCGGCCTGAGCGTGGGAGATGCCGTGAAAACCGTAGCGGCGCACCGGGCTTCCCGCGGCCAGCCCGGCGAGCGCAGCCTCGGGTAGCGGGTAGCGCCAGGCGTATTCCGGCAGGGTATGGTGGAAAGCGGTGTCGAACACCACCACCTGAGGCACCCCGGGAAATCGCTGGCGCGCCACTTCGATACCGAGCAGATTGACGGGGTTATGGCTCGGCGCCAGGGGTATCAGCCGTGTGATTTCGGCGACCACCTTGTCATCGACAGCAACCGGGCTCAGGAAACGCACGCCCCCGTGCACCACGCGGTGGCCGATGGCGGCGAGACTCGCGGGCAACCCGAGCCCCGGGGCTGAACAGAGATGTTCCAGGATCGCCACCAGGGCACCGCGGTGATCGCTCACATGCGGCGGGAGCGGCAGCGCCCGTTCGCCGGGTTCGCACCGCCAGCGCAGAGCACCCGTGCCAATACCATCCAGAACGCCACCAGCCAGGCTCGCCGCGCCCTGCCGCAGCTGGTATTTGACCGAGGAGCTGCCGCAGTTGAGCACCAGTATCAGGGGCTCAGCCATGCGCCACTCCCGCCGCATCGGCAAGGGCGCGGCGATAGACCGCGAGATACTGTTCGGCGCTGCGCCGCCAACTGAAGTCGCCAGCCATGGCGTTGCGCCGCAGCGCCCGCCAGGCGGCCGGGTCGCGGTACAGGCTGAGCCCCCGCTCCAGCGCCTGCGCGAGCGCCGCCGCAGTCGGCTCGTCAAACACCAGCCCCGTCGCCGCATTGCCGTCACCGTCGTGGCGGGCGAGCACATCCACCACGGTATCGGCGAGGCCGCCGGTGCGGTGCACCACGGGAATGGCACCATAGCGCTGGCTGTACATCTGGTTGAGCCCGCAGGGCTCGAAGCGCGAGGGCATCAGGAAAAAATCGGCGCCGGCCTCGATGCGGTGCGCGAGCCCTTCGTCGTAACCGATGCGCACTGCGACCCACTCGGGACGCTCGGCAGCGAGTACCCGCAAACGCTCTTCCCAAGCTGCCTCGCCGCTGCCCAGCAGCACCCATTGCACGGGGAAGCCGCGCCAGGTTTCGATCACCTCCGCCACCAGATCGATGCCCTTCTGTTGCACCAGGCGGCCGACCAGCCCCAGCAGGGGGATATTCTCGGCCGCCGGCAGCCCCAGTTCCTTTTGCAGCGCTACCTTGTTGGCGCGCTTGCCGGCGTCGATCGTGGCGCGGTCGTAGGGGCTGGCGAGATACGGGTCCGTAGCAGGATTCCAGATGTCCGCGTCGATGCCGTTGAGGATTCCGGTGAAGTCATCGCGACGGTAGCGGAGCAGGCCATCAAGGCCGCAACCGTGCTCCGGCTCCAGCAACTGGCGGGCGTAGGTGGGGCTCACGGTGGTGAGCTGGTCCGCAAACACCAGCCCCGCCTTGAGAAAGGAAAACCCGCCGTAAAACTCCAGCGCGTCCGGTGTCCACCAGGCTTCGGGAAGGTCCAGTGCGTCAAACTGCGCGCGGTCGAACACACCCTGGTAAGCCTGATTGTGGATGGTGAACACGGTCGCCGGGCGTTGGGTTTCCCGGGACAGAAGAGCCGGCACCAGTCCGGTCTGCCAATCGTTGCAATGCACCAGATCCGGGCGCCAGCCGAGGCCGGCGCGATCCAGGGCGATGGCACAGAGCGCGTGGGCGAAGCCGTGAAAACGCCGCGCATTGTCGGGCCAGTCGCGGCCGGAGGCATCGCCGTAGGGTCCGCCGGGACGTTCGAACAGGGCCGGCGCATCCACCAGCACGACAGGCAGCTCCGTCCCGGGCAGCCGGCCGCCGACCAGGGTCGCTCCCGACAGCCCGGGTACCGGACCCAGGATCATGGGTTCGGCGAGGGCCGCGCGCGCCGCCGGATAGGCGGGCAACGCAATCCAGACCTCATGACCGAGCGTTGCGAGCGCGCGCGGCAGACTGGCGGAGACATCGGCGAGCCCACCGGTCTTGGCCAGGGGAAATACCTCGGAACTGGCAAACAGCAGTCGCACGAGCCCGGCGCCCTACCCTGGAATCCTTTGCAGAACAAGTCCAGCCAGCGGCGGCAAGGTCAGCACCAGGGAGTGGGGCCGGCCCATGGCGGGCATCGGCTGGCTGGCGATGTGGACGCCGTTGGAAACATCGCTGCCCTGGTAGTAGGTGGAATCGGAATTCAGCATTTCCCGATAGATACCGGACTCGGGTACGCCGATGCGATAACCGTGACGCACGACCGGCGTGAAGTTGAGGATCACGATCACAAACTCGTCCTCAGCCCGGCGCAGAAAACTGATCACCGATTGGCTGTTGTCATGACAATCGAGCCACTCGAAACCCTGCGCTTCGAAATCGTAGCGGTGCAGCGCCGGGCACTCCCGGTGCAAGCGGTTGAGGTCACCCACCAGGCGCTGCACGCCTTGCTGATAGGGATAGGCCGACAGACCCCAGTCCAGTTCGCGGTGATGGGTCCACTCGCTGCCCTGGGCGAACTCCCCGCCCATGAACAGCAACTTGCGACCAGGCATGGTGTATTGATACAGGTAAAGCAGGCGCAGGTTGGAAAATCGTTGCCAGGGATCGCCCGGCATCTTGTCGAGCAGGGAGCGCTTGCCGTGCACCACCTCGTCGTGGGACAGCGGCAGGATGAAATTCTCGGTAAAGGCGTAGAGCAGTCCGAAGGTCAGATGATCGTGGTGGTAGCAACGGTGTACCGGATCCTCGCTCATATAGGCGAGGGTGTCGTTCATCCAGCCCATGTTCCATTTCATGCTGAAGCCCAGACCACCGACGTAGGTGGGGCGGGACACCATCGGCCAGGCGGTGGATTCCTCCGCCATGGTGAGCGCGCCGGGGTGGTGCTCATGCACGAGACAGTTCAGCTCGCGCAGAAAGTCGATCGCCTCCAGGTTTTCCCTGCCACCGTGACGGTTGGGAAGCCATTCGCCGGCCGGGCGGTCGTAATCCAGATAAAGCATCGAGGCCACGGCATCGACCCGCAGGCCGTCGATATGGCAGGACTCCAGCCAGAACAGGGCGCTCGACAGCAGGAAGTTTTTCACCTCGTTGCGGCCATAATTGAAAATCAGCGTACCCCACTCCCGATGTTCCCCGAGGCGGGGGTCCTCGTGCTCATAGAGGGCACTGCCGTCAAAGCGGGCAAGGCCGTGGGCATCACGGGGAAAGTGCCCGGGCACCCAGTCGAGCAGCACGCCGATGCCGGCGCGGTGGCACTGATCGACGAAATAACAGAAATCATCGAAGCCGCCGAAGCGGCTGGTAGGCGCGAAATAGCCAGTGACCTGATAACCCCAGGAACCATCGAAGGGATGTTCGCTGACCGGCATCAACTCGATGTGGGTAAAACCGAGATCGCGCACATAGGGCACCAGTTGCTCGGCGAGTTCGCGGTAATTGAGCAGACTGCCGTCGGCCGCGCGGCGCCAGGAACCCAGGTGCACCTCATAGATCGCCAGCGGGCTGTGCTGCCAGTCCCAGCGCGCGCGCGCCGCCATCCAGTCCACATCATTCCAGTCGTACGCGGCAGTGCCGACCACCACGGAAGCGGTATGCGGCGGCGTCTCGAAGCGGCGCGCATAGGGATCGATCTTGACCAGGATCGCGCCGCTGTCGCGGTTGCGGAGCTCGTACTTGTAGAGCGTTCCGGCGCCGATTCCCGGCAGAAACAACTCCCAGATGCCGCTGTCGCCGCGACTCTGCATCGGCGCCACCCGGCCGTCCCAGTGATTGAAATCGCCGACTACGCTGACCCGCTCGGCATTGGGGGCCCAGACCGCGAAGCGGGTGCCCGCGATGCCGTCGACGATCTCGGGGTGGGCACCGAGAAAACGATGGGCGTGACAGGCGCGGCCCTCCGCGAAGGCGCACAGATCCGCGCCTGGAATGCCGGTAGCGAAGCTGTAGGGATCGACAAACTCGCGGCAGGTACCGTCCGCCTCCTCTTCCCGCAGTCGCGGATGGAGACCGAGGTCGGCCGGATCGCCACGCCACTCGAACAGCGCGGTATTGCCCACCCGATCCATGGCCTGAAACCCGCGCGCGGTCTCGACCCACAGGTGTTGGGCGCGTGGTCGCAAGGCGCGCAGCAACGCCCTCCGGTCGCGCGTCTGGGGGCCCAGCAGTTCCAGCGGGTTGTGGAGGCGACCGGCGAGGATAAGGATTACCTCTTGACTCAGATCAATCGAACCGGATTCAGGAATCGGTTGTAGTTTCATATTTCTGTGCCAAAGTAAAACATGCATCAGGATGCTGCTGGGGTTCGGTTCGGGACGCGAAAAATTGCGCCGTAGGGAACATTTCGCGATCTAGCGCACCCTAACCTGATTACTGCTCCTACTGGGGCAAAATCTGCGCCGCTGCCAGGTCCCAGTATCGCAAGGGGAATGCGGCGGCGCCATGACGACTCCATACCGAACCGAGGCTCGACCACAATACTTTCCATCACTTTCCATCGCACGGCAGCCGCCGGCACAAAGCTTGCCCCTTTAAAGCGTGTTGACAGCTTGCCCGGTGAAACTTCCGACAAGGCTTTCTAACGAAGTGAAGCGCGCAGAAATTCGAGGCGGAATGATGGAACGGGACCTCATCATCGAATTGTCACAGGCGGCAATGACAATTCGTGTTGCACCCAGTTCCCCGCACCGGAACGCCGGCACCGGCGCACCGCCCCGCGCTGACTGCGTCTGCCCAACCAGGAGCAATCGAAATGAAGTTCCCCGCTATTCATGCTGACCATTCGTACGCGCCGCGGGAAACGCTGGCACTCATCCTGGCCGGCGGCTCCGGCACCCGATTGCACGATCTGACGCGCTGGCACGCCAAGCCCGCGGTGCCCTTCGGAGGGGTCTACAAGACCATCGATTTTCCACTGTCGAACTGCGTCAACTCCGACATTCGCAAAATCTTCATTCTCACCCAGTACAAGTCGCACTCTCTCAACAGCCATATCCACAAGGGCTGGCACCTGCTGCATCCGGAGCTGGACGAGTTCATCGAGTTGCTGCCCGCCCAGCAGCGTACCCGCGACTGCTGGTATCTGGGCACCGCCGACGCCGTGCACCAGAACCTGGATCTCATTCGCGAGCAGCAGCCCGCCCATGTGTTGGTGCTCGCCGGCGACCATATCTACAAGATGGATTATCGGCTGATGCTGAATCGCCACATCGAGAGCGGCGCCGACATGACCATCGGCTGTCTCCCGGTGCCATTGCGGGAGGCACAGGACTTCGGTGTGATGACCGTCGACGATGCCGGCTGGGTGCAGGCCTTCCGTGAAAAGCCGTCGCATCCCACACCCTGGCCCGAAGACTCCACGCGAGCTCTGGCCTCGATGGGGATTTACGTGTTCGCGCGGGAGTTTCTCGAACGGATACTCGATCATGACGCCCATAGCACCAACTCCTGTCACGATTTCGGCAGGGACATCATTCCCCATCTGATCGGTAACGCCCGCATCGCAGCGCATTATTTCGAGGAACCCGCCACCCATGTGGCTGGCTACTGGCGCGATGTCGGTACCGTCGACAGCTACTACCAGGCCCACATGGATCTGCTCGCCGTGACTCCGCCCCTCGACCTGTACGATCGCGACTGGCCCATCTGGACCTATCAGGAACAGTTGCCGCCCTGCAAGTTCGTGTTCGACGACGACGACCGTCGCGGCCAGGCGACGGATTCGATGGTGGCGGCCGGCTGCATAGTTTCCGGCGCCACCGTGCGCCATTCGCTGCTCAGCACCAATGTCCGGGTCAACAGCTACAGCAGGATTGAAGACTCGGTGATCCTCCCCAACGTCGACATCGGTCGCAACTGCTACCTGCGCAAAGTGGTGGTGGACACCGGCTGCGCCATTCCCCCCGGCACCGTGATCGGCGTGGACGCGGGGGCGGACGCGCGGCGTTTTCATGTGTCGCCCCAAGGGATCACGCTGGTTTCGGCAGAGATGTTGGCGCGACAGGTGCCGGAGAGCCATGTCGCCTGAGTACGCGGCCGCACCTGAGCAAATCGCTGACACTCGCACCGATGTCGTGTTGTGCTGGCACATGCACCAGCCCGAATACCGGGAATCGGACACCGGCCGCTACCAGCAACCCTGGACCTACCTGCACGGCATCAAGGACTACACCGACATGGCGGCCGCCATCGAGGCGATACCGGAAGCGCGGGCGGTGGTCAATTTCAGTCCCACCCTGCTGGAACAGATCGACGACTACGCCCGGCGTTTACGGACCTACCTAGATCACGGGGAGGATCTGCCCGACCCGGTACTGGAGTGGCTGGTCGCCGAGCAACTACCCGCCGATCCCGAGGTGCGGGCCCGGATCGCCGCCCAGGGGTTGCGCGCCAACGAGCAGCGGCTGATCGCGCGTTTCCCCCCCTATGCGCGCCTCGCCGCCATGGCCCGCCAGGCCAGCGACGATGCCAGGATCCTGCCCTATCTGTCCGAACAGTTTTTTTTCGACCTGCTGGTGTGGTATCACCTGGCCTGGTGCGGGGAGTCGCTGCGCACCGGGGACGATCGGGTAAGGCGGTTGATGGCGCAGGAAACTAACTTCGGCCCCGACCAGCGTCGCCTCCTCCTCACGGTGATCGCCGATGCCCTCGCCGGCGTCATCCCGCGCTACCGGGCCCTGGCCGAACAGGGCCGCATCGAGCTGTCCGTCACACCCTACAGTCACCCCATCCTGCCGCTATTGCTTGACCTCCAGAGTGCCCGCGAGGCGGTTCCCGACCTGCCGCTGCCACACTGCCATTATCCGGGTGGCGAGGCACGGGTGCGGAATCAACTGGCGCGTGCCCGGGTGGTGTTCGAGGGGTTTTTCGGCAGCACCCCGGCGGGCTGCTGGCCCTCGGAAGGAGCCCTCAGCGAAGCCGCAGTCAGGCAGATCGGGGCGGCGGGTTTCCGCTGGACCGCGAGCGGCCAGGCCGTACTGCGCAACAGCCGCGGCCCGGCCGACCCGGAATCGCCCTGCATTCACCACGCTTATCGGCTCAGGGAGCTGACCCCCGTCCTTTTTTTTCGCGACGACCGCCTCTCCGACAAAATCGGATTCGAGTACGCGACCTGGCATGCCGAGGACGCGGTCGCCGATCTGGTTCACCATCTGCAGAACATCGACCGCGCCTGCCAGGACCGGCAGCACCGGGTGGTTTCCATCGTTCTCGATGGCGAGAACTGCTGGGAGTACTACCCTCACAATGGGGAATTCTTCCTGCACGCGCTCTACCAGACCCTGGGCCGCCACCCGCGCTTGCGGCTGACCACTTTTTCGAACTCCGGCGCGGATGCCAGCGCTCCCCTTCCGCTGGCGCACCTCATGGCTGGCAGCTGGGTCTACGGCACCCTCACCACCTGGATCGGAGACCCTGACAAGAATCGCGCCTGGGAAATGCTCTGTGCCGCCAAGGCCGTCTATGACGAGGTGGTGGCGGCGGGCGAGATGGACGCCCCGCAGCGGGAGCTGGCGGAGCGGCAACTGGCCCTGTGCGAAGCGTCGGACTGGTGCTGGTGGTTTGGCGACTACAATCCGGCCACTTCCGTAGCGGAATTCGACGCCCTGTTTCGCAGTCATCTGGGACAGCTTTACCGACTGCTCGGCCGGCCGCTGCCGGCCGCACTGTCCAGCACCCAGTTCGTGGGCCACGGCGCGCCGGAGCTCGGCGGTGTGATGCGCCGCGGCCAGGACGGCTGAGAGCGGCCGGCGGTGACAGATGCCGCCGCTTCACAGGGTCCGCTGACGGGCCGCGCCAGCGGCGTATTGCTCCACCCTTCCTCGCTGCCGGGCCCGGGGCCGCATGGCACCTTCGAGGCAGCCTATCGGTTTGTCGATTTTCTCGCGGCGGCGGGGTTCGGCTACTGGCAGATGTTGCCGCTGGGACCCACCGACCGCTACGGCTCGCCCTATCAGTCCGAGTCCGCCTTTGCCGGCAACCCCAGGTTGCTGGCGCCCGATCTGGAGGCCAGGGTGGCAGAGCCGTGGCTGGGGTCGGAGTTCACGGATTTTCTCGACGCCACCCATCACTGGCTGGACGATTACGCACTCTATCGGGTAATCCGGACCCGTCACCCCGATTGCGGCTGGCACCAGTGGCCGGAACCGCTGCGCCACCGCCACCCCGACGCCCTGGCGGCGGTGCGGCGGGAGGGTACCGATATGTATCGGGCGGTACAGATCGAGCAATTCCGGTTTGATCACCAGTGGCGAGCGTTGCGGGGCTATGCCGCAGCCCGGGGCGTGCGCGTGATTGGCGACCTCCCGCTGTTCGTGGCTTACGACAGCGCCGATGTCTGGAGCCATCCGGAGCAGTTCCTGCTGGACGAAGCCGGCCGGGCCTTGGCCGTGGCGGGGGTGCCGCCGGATTATTTCTCCGCCACCGGCCAGTGGTGGGGGAACCCCCATTACCGCTGGGAAGCGATGGCGCGGGATGGGTTCCGCTGGTGGCGCCAGCGCCTGAATCACCTGACGCGACAGTTCGACCTGGTGCGTTTCGACCACTTTCGCGGTCTCGAAGCCTGCTGGGAAATCCCGGCCGGCGCCGCCTCGGCGGCCGAGGGCCGCTGGGTGCCCGGCCCCGGAGCACAACTGCTGGATGCACTGGCCCAGGACCATTCGCCGCTGCCCCTGATCGCCGAGGATCTGGGCGTGATCACCCCGGCAGTGGAGGAGCTGCGCGACCGCTATGGCCTGCCGGGCATGAAGATCCTCCAGTTCGCCTTCGACAGCGATGCCAGCAATCCCTACCTGCCCCACAACCATCCATCCAACGCGGTGGTCTATACCGGTACCCACGACAACGACACCACCCTCGGCTGGTTTCGCGGACTCGCCACCGCGCACCGGCAACGCGTGCTCGAATATCTTGGTCTGCCCCCCGACTCCATGCCCTGGCCACTGATCCGCGCCGCCTTGGCCTCGGCGGCGCGGCTGACAATCATTCCGATGCAGGATTTATTGGGGCTGGGCAGCGCGCGGCGGATGAACATCCCCGGCACCTGCGGTGGCGGCAACTGGCGTTTTCGCTTCACCTGGGAAGAAGTTCCGGACCATCTGGCCGCGCACTTGCGGGAACTGAACTGCCGTTACGAGCGCGCTCCGACGGCGCCGCGACCCTGAGTTAGCAGGGCACGCGCCGCGAACGATCGCCGCGTTCACACCCAGAGCATGCGACCCATCTCGAACGGATGGGCGAGCAACTCGTGGTGGGGGTAGACCCGCAGCATGTAGGACTGCAGGCCCGGGGCTGTCGGTTTGAGTTCGATGCAAAACAGGGCGCGGCCGTCCGCTGTGTTACCGCAGTGACGCAAGGCGTGGTGCGACCGGGGACTGAACTCACCCTCCCGCGATTCCACTCCCAGCACGCAATCCACCACCAGGTCAGCCGGAGTCAGAGTCCCCAGCTCCACCGCCACCCGGATGGGCAGCGCTTCGTCCGAGAGAACATCGGTCAGGGGCACATCCAGACGCTCGATCCTGACCGCGGGCCAGCCGGTGCTGATTTTTTTCTTCCAGGCCGCGAGGGACTTCGCTCCTGCCCAGTCATTCGCAGCCACCCGCTCACCCTGGCGGCTCGCCGGCAGATAGTGCTCGCGCACATAGTCGGCCACCATGCGTTCGGCATTGAAACGGGGAATGGTGGTTTTCATCGCCGCCTTGGCGCGCACTACCCAGCGGCGCGAATAGCCGTGGCTGTTGCGATCGAAATAGAGCGGCACCACCT
Source organism: Porticoccaceae bacterium (assembly GCA_050179115.1). Classification (GTDB taxonomy): domain Bacteria; phylum Pseudomonadota; class Gammaproteobacteria; order Pseudomonadales; family Porticoccaceae; genus JAGPUQ01. Next base: position 51,790 of record JBFXFL010000008.1, read on the forward strand.
GGCGTTCGAGCAGATCGAGCAATTCGCCGGCTTCCTCGCGGTCGCGAAATTCCTGCGAGTACTGCGGCCCATGAGGCGTGATGCCCCAGCCGTTGTCGCCGGTATGGCCCTCCGCCCACCAGCCGTCCAGCACACTCAGGTTGAGGACACCGTTGATCGCTGCCTTCTGACCCGAGGTACCGCTCGCCTCCTGAGGGTACTGGGGGGTGTTGAGCCAGACATCCACCCCGGCGACCAGCTTGCGCGCCAGGGCAATGTCGTAGTTCTCCACGAGCAGGATCTTGCCCTCGAATTCCGGCTTGCGTGAATAATGATGGATGGCGCGAATCAGTGCCTGGCCGGGCTGATCGCTGGGGTGTGCTTTCCCCGCAAAAACAAAGACCACCGGCCGCTCGGGGTCGTTGACCAGGCGCGCCAGCCGCGCCTCATCGGAAAACACCAGGGTTGCGCGTTTGTAGGTGGCAAAGCGGCGCGCGAAACCGACCATCATGACGCCGCGCTCGCCCTGTTCGAGATGGCGGGTCATGCGGGCGATCTGCGCCTTGCTGAAGCCGTTGCGCGTCTGCTGCCGGGTAATGCGTTCGGTCAAGGCCTCCGCCAGCTTGGATTTCAGGTGCTCGCGCTGGCTCCAGAATATGTGGTCGGGAATCTCGTCGATCTGGCGCCAATAGTCGCCATTGGACAGCTCATTGCGCCAGCTGCCGCCGAACTGCTGGTTGAAATAGACAATCCATTCCCGCGCCAGAAAGGTGGGCACATGGATACCGTTAGTGACATGGCGCATCGGATTTTCGGCCGGCTCGATCTGCGGCCAGATGTAGCCCTCCATGTGGGAAGCGACGCCGCCGTGAATGGCGCTGACACCGTTTTGGAACCGGGAGCCGCGCAGGGCGAGCGCAGTCATGTTGAAACGATGCTCCCCGCCCGGGCTCGCGCCCAACGCCAGAAACTCGTCCATGGAAACATTCAGTTCGGCGACATAATGCGCCAGATAATGGCGTATCAGGCTGTGCTCGAAGAGGTCATGCCCGGCCGCCACCGGAGTGTGCGTGGTGAATACCGTACTCGCCGCCACCGCTTCGAAGGCACTGGCGAAATCCAGCCCTTGCGCCACCAGTTCGCGACAGCGCTCGACCACCTGAAAGGCCGAATGACCCTCGTTGATATGCCATACGGTCGGCGCCAGCCCCAGTGCCCGCTGGGCCCGCACGCCGCCGATCCCGAGCACGATCTCCTGCTGAATCCGGTTGACCTCGCCGCCGCCGTAAAGCTGGTAGGTGATGGCGCGATCCTCCATCGAGTTTTGCTCGATGTCGGAATCCAGCAGATACAGCTTGATATGACCGACCTGCGCCACCCAGACCCGCAGCCATACATCGCGCTCGGCCATGCGCACCGGGACGATCAGGGGTTTGCCCTCCTTGCAGGTGGCACAGGCGAGAGGCAGATCCTCGAAGCGGGACGGCGTGTAGCTCGCGATCTGGTTGCCTTCGGCGTCGATGGCCTGGTTGAAATACCCCCGCCGATAGAGAATCCCTACCGCGACGAAAGGCACATCCATGTCGCTCATCGCCTTGCAGTAGTCGCCAGCCAGGATTCCCAACCCTCCAGAATAGATCGGGAAACTCTCATGGAGGCCGTATTCGGCACAGGAATAGGACACCAGATCGCGCCCCTCCTCGAGCGGGCTGCGGTCGCGATCGGCGCGATTGCGAAACTCAAGATAGCTATCGTAGGCCGACATCACACCGCGAAAATTCTGGAGGAACACCGGATCGGACGCGGCTTTCTCCAGCCGGTCCTGCCCGACGCGACGCAGGAACACCTTGGGATTGTGACCGCACTCTTCCCAGAGTTCGCAGTCGAGCCGGAAAAACAGCGCGCGCACGCCGCGTTCCCAACTGTAGATCAGGTTGTTCGCAAGCTGCTCCAGACCCTGTAACTCGGGCGGAATACGGGGCTGGACTTCGAGCGAAAAACGGGTACCGGGCATGGTGTCAGGCGCTTCAGTTGGCGGAGGAAAGGTGCGCGACGATTTCGCGCCGGGAACACGGAAATGCGCTCCCGAACGTTCCCATCATAGCAGCGTGCAAGGCAAGTTCTGTGGCACGTTCCGCAGTGACAAAGCAGGCCAAACCGACCATGCTGACGGCGCCACTCCAGCGCAGGGTAACCCATGATTCTTGCCGGTGATCTCGGTGGCACCCACGCCCGGCTCGCCATCTTTCCGCGTGACCCAGGCGCTGAAGCAGCGGCGAGCGCACAGTTTGCCAGTGCCGACTACCCGAGCTTTGCCATGCTCCTGGACGCTTTCCGCGCCAGCCACCCGGATCTTGTACTGACACGCTGCGCCCTGGCCGTGGCGGGGCCGGTAATCGACGGCCGCTGCCACACCACCAACCTGCCCTGGCACCTGGACGCCCGGGAAATCGCGCTCACGCTGGGCCTGACCCCGCGTGACGTCATCCTGCTCAACGATGTGGAAGCCGCTGCGCTGGGCCTGCCGGCGGTACCGGCCGAACGCTTCGCGGTACTGCAACGCGGGGATCCGGAAGCGTGCGGCAATCAGGCGCTGATCGCCCCGGGTACCGGACTCGGCGAAGCGATCCTCTATTGGGACGGCAGACGCCACCATGCCTTCGCCACCGAGGGCGGGCACTGCGATTTCGCGCCTCGCAACGAACTGGAAGCCGAGCTCCTGCATCACGCCGTGCGCCGGTTTCCCGCCCATGTCAGCGTTGAGCGCCTGATCTCGGGTCCCGGCATTGCCCTCATTCACGAATTTCTATGCACCCGCGATGGCAGTCATCCGGTCTGGATGCCTCCCTCAGGCGCCGATGCCAGCCCGGCGATCAGCGCCCGCGCCCTGACCGGCGTGGATCCCCTGTGCATCCAGACGTTGACGCTGTACGCGGCGCTGCTGGGTGCCGAGGCAGGGAACCTGGCGCTGAAGGCGATGGCCGTCGGCGGGGTGATCATCGCCGGTGGCGTTGCCCCGAAAATTCTGCCCGCCCTCGCCGATGGCGTGTTGCTCGAAAATTTTCTCGCCAAGGGCCGCTTCCGGGGACTGTTGCAGCGGATACCGCTGACAATCTGCCTGGACGAACGCGCGCCGCTGCTGGGTGCCCTGCGTCGGTCCCGAGCGTGACGAGGGATCGGAGGGCATCCTGAAAGAATCCTTGGCTTGCGTCCAGGCACGATCGAACGGATACTTAACTATAAGCACCGCATATCGATAGCAATCCATGAGCATGGATAAAGACAGTCTGGGCTTTCTGGTCGCCGACGTTTCGCGGCTGCTGCGTTCCGCCTTTCAGCAACGCCTCGGCGCGGGTGGGCTGACCTTCATGCAGGCGCGAACATTGGTCTATGTGTCGCGCCACGAGGGCGTGCGCCAGAACCAGCTGGCGGAGCTGCTGGAAACCCAGCCCATCACGCTGGTCCACATCATCGATCAGCTCGAAGCCCGCCGACTGGTCAAGCGCGTCACCGACACTCGCGACCGGCGCGCCAAGCTGATTTATCTTGCGCCCGCATCCCAGCCTGTGCTCGACGCGGTCGAGGCGGTGGTCGAAGCCATCCGCAGCGACGCCATGCTGGGCTTGGATGCCCAGGAAGCCAACTTCGCGATGGCGGCACTGTACCGTATGCGTGAGAACCTGAACCCGGAAAGCTGTACCTGAGGGATAGCGGCGGATGGCGCGGACAACGCATCGGCCGGAAGCGCCGCAGCGCTTCCGGCCGCGCGATTATCGATCGATCACCGCCAACCGGTGATTTCCTTGAGGGCTTCACCGATATCCGCCAGGCTGCGCACGGTCTTCACCCCGGCATCCTCGAGCGCGGCAAATTTCTCCGCCGCAGTCCCCTTGCCGCCGGCAATGATGGCGCCGGCATGGCCCATACGCTTGCCGGCCGGCGCGGTAACGCCCGCAATGTAGGAGACCACCGGCTTGGTGACATGCGCCTTGATGTAAGCCGCTGCTTCTTCTTCCGCTGAACCGCCGATCTCGCCGATCATCACGATGGCCTCGGTCTGCGGATCATTCTGAAACAGTCCAAGGATATCGATGAAGCTGGAGCCGGCGATGGGATCGCCGCCGATACCGACGCAGGTCGATTGCCCGAAGCCGTAGTCGGTGGTCTGCTTGACCGCTTCGTAAGTAAGAGTGCCGGAGCGCGATACCACGCCGACCTTGCCCGGTAAATGGATATGGCCGGGCATGATGCCGATCTTGCAGGCGCCCGGCGTGATCACGCCCGGGCAGTTGGGACCGATCAGACGCACACCCAGCTCGTCGCACTTCACCTTGCACTCGAGCATGTCGAGGGTGGGAATCCCTTCCGTGATGCAGACCACCAGCTTCACGCCGGAATTGGCCGCCTCCAGAATCGAATCCTTGCAGAACGCCGCCGGCACATAGATCACGGAAGCATCCGCGCCGGTGGCCGCGACCGCGTCGGCGACCGTGTTGAACACCGGCAATCCCAGATGTTTTTGTCCGCCCTTGCCGGGTGTGATGCCGCCCACCAGCTTGGTGCCATAGGCGAGGGCCTGCTCGGAATGCAGGGTGCCCTGGGCGCCGGTGAAACCCTGACAGATAACCCTGGTGTTCTTGTCGATCAGAATGCTCATGCGCCCTTCTCCGCCGCTGCTACCACCCGCTGCGCCGCGTCCGTCAGACTGGTCGCGGCAATGATGTTGAGTCCGCTGTCGGCCAACAGCTTACTGCCCAGGTCGGCATTGTTGCCTTCGAGGCGGACGACCACGGGCACCTTCACGCCCACTTCCTGGACCGCGCCGATAATGCCCTCGGCGATCAGATCGCAACGGACGATGCCGCCGAAGATGTTCACCAGCACCGCCTTTACCTTGGCATCGGAGAGAATGATCTTGAAGGCTTCGGTTACGCGCTCCTTGGTCGCGCCGCCACCCACGTCGAGGAAGTTGGCGGGCTGTCCGCCATGGTGCTGCACGATGTCCATGGTGCCCATGGCCAGACCGGCGCCATTGACCATGCAACCGATGTTGCCGTCGAGCGCCACATAGTTGAGATCCCACTGCGCGGCCTGGGCCTCGCGCGCATCATCCTGACTGGGGTCGTGCATCGCCTTGATGGCGGGCTGCCGGTAGAGCGCGTTGCCATCCACCGTGATTTTGGCGTCCAGACAATGCAGGTTGCCGGCCGCCGTTATGACCAGGGGATTGACTTCGATCAGCGCCAGATCCTTGTCCTTGAACAGCTTCGCCAGGCCCAGAAAAATTTTGGTGAACTGGCCGATCTGATCGCCGCTGAGCCCCAACTTGAATGCCAGCTCGCGCGCCTGATAGGGCTGTGCGCCGGTGAGCGGATCGATGGTCGCCTTCAGGATTTTCTCGGGAGTTTCGTGGGCCACTTTTTCGATTTCGACGCCACCCTCTGTGGACGCCATGAACACAATACGGCGGCTCGCGCGATCCACGACCGCGCCGAGATAGAGCTCCCGCGCGATATCGGTACAGGTTTCCACCAGAATGCGGCTGACCGGCTGGCCATTGGCGTCGGTCTGATAGGTTACCAGCCGCTGGCCCAGCCATTTTTCGGCGAACGCGCGGGCTTCCTGCGCGGATTCCACCAGCTTGACGCCGCCGGCCTTGCCGCGGCCACCCGCGTGGACCTGCGCTTTCACCACCCAGCGGTTGCCGCCGATGGTCGCGGTCGCCGCGGCCGCTTCCGCGGCCGTGCTTGCGGCGACGCCCTTGGACACGGGCAAGCCGTATTCGGCAAACAACTGTTTGCCCTGATATTCATGCAGATTCATAGCAGCCTTCCCGTTGCTGGGCCTTGGTTGTGAAAAAAATGGTTGCCAAAAAAATGGCGTTTCTAGCTTGAAACCCTATCTGGTTTGAAACCCCATGTTGTTATTTCTTGCGCGCTCGCCGATTGGCGACGTGGATGGCATGCCCGTTGACCGCCAGGGCCGCCTCGTGGAGGGCCTCCGAGAAGGTCGGATGGGAGAACACCATCATGCCGAGATCTTCGGCGCTGGTGCCGAACTCCATCGCAATGGCTGCCTGCTGCACCAGTTCAGCGGCAGACGGACCGATGACATGACAGCCGAGAACGCGGTCGGTATCGGCGTGGACCAGCAGTTTGACCAACCCGCCGCCAGCATCCGCCGCCAGCGCCCGCGCGTTGGCCGCGAAGGGGAACGTGCCCACCTTGTAGGGTTCGCCCGACTGCTTGAGCTGCTCCTCGGTCAAGCCCACCGCCGCCACTTCCGGGTGGGTATAGATCACGTTGGGAATCACGGCATAATTCATCTGGGTCTTTTGCCCGGCGATGCGCTCGGCCACCATGACGCCTTCTTCCGAGCCCTTGTGGGCCAGCATGGGACCGCGCACGACGTCACCCACCGCCCAGACGCCGGGAGCATTGGTGGCGCAGGTGTCATCGACAAACACCAGGCCCCGCTCGTCCAGATTGACGCCACTGTCCGGCGCCAACAGGTCGAGGGTGTTGGGACGCCGCCCCACGCAGACGATCAGCTTGTCAAAGGTTTCCTTGTGCTCGGTACCATCGGACGCTAGATAGGTGACCTCCACCTTGCTGCGCCCCGCCGCAGTACCCGTGACGCGACAACCCATGCGGATGTCGAGTCCCTGGGCGACCAGTACCTTGCGGGCCTCGCGGGCGATTTGCTGATCGATGATGGACAGGAAAACATCCAGAGCTTCCAGCAACACCACCTCGGCGCCGAGCCGCCTCCAGACGCTGCCCAGTTCGAGGCCGATCACGCCGGCGCCGATTATGCCGAGACGTTTGGGAACCTTGTCGATGGTGAGGGCGCCGGTGGAGTTGACGATCAGTTTGTCGTCCACGGGAGCCACCGGAATATCGATCGGCTGGGAGCCGGTGGCAAGCACGACGTGGTCGGCTTCCAGCACCTGGACCGCACCCTCGGCAGCGGTGAATTCGACCTTGCGACCGGCCAGTAGCTTGCCGCTGCCGGCCAACAGGGTAACGCCGTTGCCCTTGAACAGGGCAGCGATACCGCCGGTCAACTGGTTAACGATCGCGTCCTTGCGCGCCATCATGGCTGGCACATCCAGCTTGACGCCGCTGACCGAAATCCCGTGGTGCTGGAGTCCCGTACTGACCTCGGCGTACTTTTGCGAGCTGTCCAGCAGGGTCTTGGACGGTATGCACCCCACGTTCAGGCAGGTGCCGCCCAGCGCGGCTTTACCCTCGGGGTTGCGGTAGCGCTCGATGCAGGCCACCGAGAGCCCCAGTTGCGCCGCGCGAATCGCGCAGACGTAGCCAGCAGGACCCCCGCCAATCACCACGACATCGTATTTTGTGTTCATAAAAATACCAATAAAATCAATTAAATAAAATTCATATTTGCAGCAGTATCTTGGCCGGATATTCGATCATCTCCTTGATCGCCACCAGGAAGCGCACCGCGTCGCGGCCATCGATGAGGCGGTGGTCATAGGAGAGCGCGAGATACATCATGGGACGCACCACGACCTGCCCGTTCTCCACCACGGCGCGCTCCTTGATGGCGTGCATGCCCAGAATCGCCGCCTGGGGCGGATTCAGGATCGGCGTCGACAGCATCGAGCCGAACACGCCGCCATTGGTGATGGTAAAGGTGCCACCGGTCATCTCCTCCATGGTGAGCTTGTTATCGCGCGCCCGCGTGCCGAAGTCGGCAATCTTGCTTTCGATTTCCGCGATGGCCAGGTGCTCGGCGCTGCGCAACACGGGCACCACCAGACCACGATCCGTGGCGACGGCAACCCCGATGTCCTGGTAGCCGTGATACACCACGTCATTGCCGTCGATGGACGCATTGACCTGGGGAAAACGTTTCAACGCCTCCACCGAAGCCTTGACGAAAAAGCCCATGAAGCCAAGCCGCACACCGTTATGAACCCTGGCGAATTCGTCCTTGTACTGGGCCCGTACGTCGATGATCCGATGCATGTCCACTTCGTTGAAGGTGGTCAGCATCGCGGTGGTGTGAGTCACCTCCAGCAGGCGTTCGGCGATACGGGCGCGCATGCGGGTCATGGGCACCCGGCGCTCGATACGCTCGCCTAGCGCGGGGGCGGTTTCCGGTGCGCAAACCGTGAACTCGGCGTTGCGTTCGGGTGCTGGCTGGGAAGCGTGGGCAGGCGCGGCTGCAACTCCGGGGCGGTGCCCCACCACATCCTCTTTGGTGATACGGCCGTCGCGGCCAGTCCCTGCGACCTGACTCAGATCCACACCCTGTTCCGCGGCAATTTTTCGCGCGGCGGGACTTGCGGTCACCGGCGCCGCAGTGGCGGCGCCGGACGCAACTGCGGGAGCCGTGGCGGGTATCGGCGCGACGCCGCCTCCCGCGCCGGCCACGAACCGCGCCAGCAGGTCGCCGGTATGGACGATGGTCTGCTCGGGCAGCAGGATCTCCGCCAGGCTCCCATCGGCGGGTGCCACCACCTCAAGCACCACCTTGTCGGTTTCAACATCCACCAGCACCTGGTCGCGGGCCACCGGCTCGCCCGGGCGCTTGTGCCATTTCGCGATGGTGCCTTCCAGGATCGACTCGGGAAAGGTCGGGGTAACGATATCGATAGTCATCAATGAGACTTCCATGCGGTCAACAACTTTGGCACGTCAAAACGAGAGATCCAGCGCCCGGTCGATAAACCGTTGCTGTTCTTCCAGGTGGGTGGACAGATGGCCGGCCGCGGGTGACGCCGAGGCGTCGCGCCCGACATAGCGCAGGTACAATTTTTCGTCGACGCGCGCCATCACTGCCCGCATATGGTGCTGCAGGTTGTACCACACACCCTGATTCATGGGCTCTTCCTGACACCAGAGCACATCCTGGCAGTTCGGGTACTGCCGGAGCGCGTCATAGAGCGCCGCTTCATCAAAGGGGTAGAGCTGCTCGATCCGTACCAGTGCGATGTCCAGAATGCCGCGCTTTTCACGCTCTTCGTAGAGGTGGTAATACACCTTGCCGGAACACAGCACGACGCGGCGAACTCGATCCGCGCGCAGATTGGAATCCGCGATGACCGTCGCAAAACTACCGTGCGCGAGATCCTCCAGGGATGAGGTCGCCAGCCGATGACGCAGAAGCCACTTCGGGCTCATGACCACCAGCGGCCGTCGCATCGGCCGGATGGCCTGCCGCCGCAGCATGTGAAACAACTGGGCCGGGGTCGTCGGACTGCACACCTGCATATTACCCTCGGCACAGAGCTGCAGAAAGCGTTCCAGGCGCGCGGAAGAATGCTCCGGGCCCTGGCCTTCATAGCCATGGGGCAGTAACAGCGTCAAACCGCACAACCGCCCCCACTTGTGCTCGCCGGCAGCGATGAACTGGTCGATCACCACCTGGGCGCCGTTGGCAAAGTCGCCGAACTGCGCTTCCCACACCACCAGCGCCCTGGGCGTCGCGGTGGAATAGCCGTATTCGAAAGCCAGCACGGCCTCTTCCGACAGGAAGGAATCAAACAGGTCGCAACGCGGCTGGTTCTCGCTCAGATGTCTGAGCGGCACATAGGGCTCGCCGTCCTTCTGGTTGTAGACTACCGCGTGACGGTGAGAAAAGGTGCCGCGGCCGCTGTCCTGCCCGGACATCCGCACCTGGTAGCCGTCTTCCAGCAGGGTCGCGTAGGCGAGCAGCTCGGCCATGCCCCAGTTGAGCGGCAGGGCGCCGCCGGCCATCTTGCGGCGGTCTTCGTAGATTTTCCCCACCTGGCGCTGCAGCACGATGCCTTCGGGGATGCGGCAGAGCTTGTGCGCGGTCTCCTGAAGTTTCTGGAGGTCGTAGCCGGTATCCGCCGGCGCCGTCCAGTCGTGGCCCAGAAAGGGCATCCAGTCGACGAACAACGCAGAGTCCGGTTGTGACACCAGGTTGTAGGCGACGTACTCGCCGCGGTCCAGATTCTCGCGATACTCGTCGAGCAGTTGCTGGGCAGCAGCCGCAGTGGTGTCGCCGTCGGCAACGAGGCGCTCCGCAAACAGCGCGCGCGTGGTCTTGTGCTCGCTGATCCGCTGATACATGAGCGGCTGGGTGCCGGAGGGCTCGTCGGTCTCGTTGTGACCCCGCCGCCGATAGCAGACCAGATCGATCACCACGTCTTTCTGGAACTGATAGCGATAGTCCAGCGCCACCAGGGATGCGAACAGAACCGCATCCGGATCGTCGGCGTTGACGTGAAAGATCGGCGCCTGAACCATCTTGGCGATATCGGTGCAATACTCGGTGGAACGGCAGTCCTCGCGGCGGCTGGTGGTAAAGCCCACCTGGTTGTTGATCACGATATGCACCGTGCCGCCGGTACGGTAGGCCCGGGTCTGGGACATCTGGAAGGTTTCCATCACCACGCCCTGACCCGCAAAGGCCGCGTCGCCATGGAGGAGAATCGGCACCACGGTCCGCCCCGCGACATCGCCGCGGCGATCCTGGCGCGCGCGCGTCGAGCCTTCCACCACCGGCGAGACAATTTCCAGATGCGAGGGATTGAAGTTGAGCGCAAGGTGAACCGGGCCACCGGGCGTCATCACATTGGATGAAAATCCCTGGTGATATTTCACGTCCCCCGAGGTGTGCAGAATCTTTTTGCCCTCGAATTCTTCGAACAACTCCGCGGGATTTTTGCCCAGCACATTGACCAGTACATTGAGTCGACCGCGATGGGCCATGCCCAGAACGATTTCCTTGGCACCGTATTCGCCGGCCCGATAGATGAGGCCGTCCAGTGCCGGAATCAGCGATTCGCTGCCTTCGAGGCCGAACCGCTTGGTACCCGGATACTTGGAATCAAGATGCTTTTCCAGTCCCTCGGCGGCGGTGAGGCGGCGCAGAATGCTCACCCGCAGCTCGGCGTCATAGCGCGGATGGGAACGCTGGGGCTCGAAGCGCTGCTGAAGCCACTGCTTTTCCTCCAGCGAGGTGATGTGCATGAACTCCGGACCCAGATGGCCGCAGTACGTCGCTTCGAGGGCCTCGATGATTTCCCGCAGCGTCGCCTCGTCCTTGCCGATATAGAGCGCGCCAGTCTGGAAAGTGGTGTCGAGATCGGCGGGGGTCAGACCGTGGAATGTCAACTCAAGGTCGGGAACCTGTTCCCGCTCCATCAAACCCAGCGGGTCCAGCTCGGCTTTCTGGTGACCACGCTCGCGATAGGAACTGATCAGCTGTAATACGCGGACCTGCTTGCGTTCGTGCTCGACATTGACTCCGCCCGATCCCGGCGCCGGCAGCGGTCTCGCCTGGCGCCGGCCGAGCAGTTCGAAATGCGCCCGCACGGTGTCGTGGGAAATATCGGGAGTCACTACTCCCGCGACGCGCGGAAGAGAGGCGAAGTAGTCGCGCCACTGGTCCGGCACGCCGCGGGGATCGTGAAGCCAGATTTCATACAGGCCTTCGACGTACGCTGCGTTGCCCTCGGAGAGGTACGAGTTGCGCCGAAAATGATCCATCCCATTGCCAGGCGGGAGATTGTCGGGTGTGGGATGGTCGGACATCGGACTGTCACCTCGCACAACAGGGCTCACAGGACATGTAAGGCGATATCCCCTGTGGATCGGAGGACACGCCGGCGTCCGGAATCAGGTACCGCTACGCAACAGCATAGTACGAATATGGCCGATCGCCTGGGTCGGATTCAGCTCCTTGGGACACACGGCAACGCAGTTCTGGATACCGTGGCAGCGAAACACACTGAACGGATCATCCAGCTCAGCGAGGCGCGCTTCGGTCGCCGTGTCGCGGCTGTCGGCCAGAAAACGGTATGCCTGCAACAGACCTGCAGGCCCGATGAATTTGTCCGGGTTCCACCAGAACGAAGGGCAAGCCGTGGAACAACAGGCGCACAGGATGCATTCGTAGAGACCATCGAGCCTGGCGCGCTCCTCCGGCGACTGCAAACGCTCGATCGCCGGCGCCGGTGTGTCATTGATCAGCCAGGGGCGAATTTTTTCGTACTGGGCGTAAAACTGGCTCATGTCGATGACGAGATCGCGGATCACCGGCAGGCCCGGCAGCGGCCGCAGCACCAGCCGGTTGTTTTTCACGCTTTCCGAAAGCGGCGTTATGCACGCAAGCCCATTTTTGCCATTGATGTTGATGCCGTCTGAACCACACACGCCTTCACGGCAGGAGCGGCGAAATACCAGACTGGGATCCTGGCCTTTGAGCAGTTCAAGCACGTCGAGCACCATCAGATCGCGACCACCGGTATCGAGTTGGTAGTCCTGCATCCGGGGCACGCTGTCGGTGTCCGGGTTGTAGCGATAGATACTTACGTTCAGCATGATGGCGGAGACCTCAGTAAGTGCGTGCCTTGGGCTCAAAAGCAGGCCGCGTCTTGGGCGCAAAGTTGACCGCGCGTTTGACCACTGCCTTTGTGGTCGGCAGATACAGGGAGTGGCACAGCCAGTTGTCGTCGTCGCGTTCGGTGAAGTCCTCGCGCGCGTGAGCGCCACGGCTTTCTTCGCGGGCTTCGGCGGCAACTGCGGTCGCTTCTGCGACTTCGAGCAGATTCTGCAACTCCAGGGCTTCTATGCGCGCGGTATTGAACGCCTGACTCTTGTCGTCCAGGCGCACGTTGGCGATACGCTCGCGCAGGGCCGCGAGCTTGCTGACGCCGTCGCGCATGTAATCGCCGCGGCGAAACACGCCAAAGTGATTCTGCATCACGGTCTGCAATTCACGGCGCAGCTCGGCGGTCGCTTCGCCGACATTGGTATCGAGCTGGTGGAGCCGCGCGAGGGCCTGATCGACATCGGCTGAAGATGCGTCGCGCAGGTCGATTCCCTCCCGCAACGCGCGCTCGATGAAGATACCCGAGGCGCGTCCGAACACCACGAGGTCGAGCAGCGAATTGCCGCCCAGGCGATTGGCGCCATGTACCGACACGCAGGCCACTTCGCCGCACGCATAGAGTCCGGGCACCACTTGATCCTGACCGTCGGGGCCGCGGGTGAGCGCCTGGCCGTGAATGGTGGTGGGAATGCCGCCCATCATGTAGTGACAGGTGGGCACCACGGGGATTGGTTCGCGTACCGGGTCCGCATGAGCGAATGTCTTGGACAGTTCGCAGATGCCGGGCAGGCGGCTGTGCAATACCTCTTCGCCCAGATGATCCAGCTTCAGCAGCACATGATCGCCGTCGGGACCGCAGCCGCGGCCGGCGATTATCTCCAGGATCATCGAGCGCGCGACCACGTCGCGGCCGGCAAGATCCTTGGCGTTGGGTGCATAGCGCTCCATGAAACGCTCGCCGTCCTTGTTGATGAGGTAGCCGCCCTCGCCACGACAACCTTCGGTGACCAGCACCCCGGCGCCGGCGATGCCGGTGGGGTGGAACTGCCACATTTCGATGTCCTGCACCGGATAGCCCGCGCGCAGCGCCATCGCCACCCCGTCACCCGTGTTGATGTGGGCATTGGTGGTGGAGGCGTAGATACGGCCGGCGCCGCCGGTCGCCAACACGGTGGCACGCGATTTGACATGAACGACTTCGCCGGTCTCGATGTTGATCGCGATGACGCCCACCACCGCGTTGTCCTGGTTTTTCACCAGATCGACGGCAAACCATTCATTGAGAAATACCGTGCGATTCTTGAGATTGGTCTGATAGAGCGCGTGCAGGAGCGCGTGGCCGGTGCGGTCCGCCGCCGCGCAGGTACGCGCCGCCTGACCACCTTCGCCGAAATTTTTCGACTGCCCGCCGAAGGGCCGCTGGTAAATGCGGCCTTCCTCGGTGCGTGAAAACGGCAGGCCCATGTGATCGAGCTCGAACACGGCCTGGGGTCCGACCGAACACATGTATTCGATCGCGTCCTGGTCGCCGATGTAATCGGAACCCTTGACCGTATCGTACATATGCCACTGCCATTGATCCTCGGGATCGGCACTGGCGATGGCGCAGGTGATGCCGCCCTGGGCGGATACCGTGTGCGAACGCGTCGGGAATACTTTCGTGATCACCGCCGTCTTGTAGCCGGACTGGGCCAGCTGCAGCGCCGCGCGCATGCCCGCGCCGCCACCGCCAACAATGACACCGTCAAACGAAATCGTGTTTATCTTGGCCATCGCCTCAGCCTCTCCAGAGAATATCGACAGCCCAGATCACATAGGCCAGCAGCGCGCCGACCATGCCCACCTGGAGCAGCACCCGGAGCACGGTCGCGCGGGGACCCATCAGACGCACCGTCACATAGTCGGTGAGCACGGCCCAGAGTCCGATCCAGGCGTGTGCCGCTATCGCCAGCACGGCCAGCAGACTGAACAGACGCATCGGAAAATACTGGTGCAGCCCCGCCCATTGCGCATAGGTCAGCTCGGGATGGGTCAGCAGATAGCCAGTCAGCCACAGCGTGTAGAGCGCGATGACAACCGCGCTGACGCGCTGAATCAACCAGTCGGAAAGGCCGCTGCGGCCGAGGTTGGTAACGGGTGTTACTGCCATATCCAGACTCCGGCAAGTGCGATCAGAACCGCAGTGACAACAAGGACCAGACGCGCGCCCAGCACGCCGCCCTTGAGTGTCTCTCCTACACCCAGGTCCATGATGAGGTGCCGGATGCCGGCCACCAGGTGATACGCCACCGCGGACAGCATGGCCCACAGCACGAGCTTGCACCAGCCGCTGGCCAGGATGGCCTTGAGACCGTCGAAGCTCTCCTCCGAGCGCAGGCTTTCGTCAAGCATCCAGAGCATCAAGCCCGCAACGCCAAACAGGGCCACGCCGGAAACCCGGTGCAATATGGAAACGTAAGCAGTTATCGGAAGCTGGATGGTCCGAATATCGAGATTTACGGGTCTCTTATCGTTCACGGCGGCATGGCCTTCAAGAAATGAAAGGGCAGCAACCCGAAAGCGGGCGCACTACGTTACTGGGCACAACATCTACCAGGTACACGCACCGGGCACACACTTCGCTGGACGCGAAGCATGGAACACGCAGTCACCGACACCCTGGACGCGGGCTCAGCAGGTCACAGAACAGGCAGTGCCACAGGGCACAGCCGGCAGTGGCACAACTGCGACGGCCGCAGGGCCGTCGGCGGCGCTGGATTATAGGAATAACCACCGGTCAATACAACGCGATGCCGGCACCCTCCTTCCGGGATCCCCGACCCAGCGATGGCCGCATCCGCCGTTCAATCGGCGCAACCGACCTCGGTGTCCCGGAGCGGGTGGCGGCGCCTCGCATCGCATTGGGTAGCCCATAAAAATTCAGGGGAGTTCACCGGGCATCCGGAGATGTGTTCGCATCTCGCTCAACAGCGGATCACGGGCAAACAGGACTTCCGGATCAGCGTATTTCGGCAGCTCGAGTTGTCGCCGCAAGCGCTCGAGCGTCTTGCGCGGCATCATCACCACAGCGGCGTTGGCCAACCACTGCGGAACCCATCCGCCCGGATCCGCGCTGCCGATCACTTCGATGCGAGTGGTGGTGGTGGATAGCGGCGTCAATTCCCAGCCGGATTGCAGGAGTGGCATCCGCACCCGACCGGCAACCGGAGGGATCTTCTGCGGCGTCGCCCTCAACATCATGCGGATCGTCAGCGTTTGTGCATCCTGACTCACCGCCGCCTGGGCCACGGCGTCGCGATCACTTACCGGCCACACACCACCGATGACGAAGTAAATGGTGACATCGTCGAGCCCATGGCCGTCGAGGATGCTCGCCTCTCGCATCTGCAGAAACCATTGCGGATAGGCGGGAAAATCGGTGAGGACCGCCACCACTACCCCCAGCGGCTTGTCGACATCCATGCGACCGCGAAATTCTTTCAGCGGCGCCCCGGGGGGCTGCCGCGTCCAGACGCCAATGCCGCCGCGCGCGCTGACAGCCGTCCATTCGGCCGCCAGCGCCTGCGCCGGCCAGCACGACAACCACAGCACCAGCACAAGCAGCAGGCGACCTATCATGGTTGCGCTCCGATGGATCACGCCCGGCGGGTCTCGACAACCAGTCCGGTGAAGTTCGCGACAACCATGATCGCATCATTTGCGAACACCGCGGAGCCCACCGCTTCAGGCATCCCCCGTGGCCGCAGCTAAATTGACAACGGCGCGACTCCGGCGGTAGTCTCCATTCCCGCCCCCGGGACCCCTCCGGCCATACCCTGCCACTTCGGCGGTTCAATCCGGCTGTTCAATGGAGACGAAGTAAATGACCGAGAAAAAAGCCCTGCTCACTGTTCCGGGGCGGGAGCCCATCGAACTGCCGATCCGATCGGGCACGCTCGGACAGGATGTCATCGATGTCGGCGGACTGGGCGGTTACGACTACTTTACCTTCGATCCCGGCTTCACTTCGACCGCATCCTGTGAATCCAAAATCACCTATATCGACGGGGACAAGGGCATCCTTCTGCACCGGGGTTACCCGATCGAGGAACTGGCGGAAAAATCCGATTATCTCGAAACCTGCTACCTGCTGCTCAATGGCGATCTGCCGACCGCAACGCAGAAAAGGGAATTCGAACATATCATCACTACCCACACCATGGTGAACCGCTCCATCGAGCAGTTCATGTCCGGCTTCCGCTATGACGCGCACCCCATGGCCATGATGTGCGGCGCGGTCGGAGCGATGTCGTCGTTTTATCACGACTCCCTCGACATCACCGATCCCCATCACCGCATGGTCACGGCACATCGCCTGATCGCCAAAATGCCGACACTCGCCGCCATGTGCTACAAACACTATGCGGGTCAGCCCTACATGTATCCGCGCAACGATCTGGGCTACGCCGAAAATTTCCTCAACATGATGTTCGGTACGCCCTGCGAAACCCGGAGTGTCAATCCGGTACTGGCCAAGGCGATGGATCTGCTGTTCCTGCTGCACGCCGATCACGAACAGAACGCATCGACTTCCACCGTGCGCCTCGCCGGCTCGTCCGGCGCCAACCCCTTCTCATGCATCGCCGCCGGCATCGCGGCCCTCTGGGGGCCCTCGCATGGCGGCGCCAACCAGGCTGTGCTGGAAATGCTTAACGAAATCGGCGATGTGAAGAATATCAACCGTTTCGTGAAGCGCGCCAAGGACAAGAACGATTCATTCCGCCTGATGGGCTTTGGCCACCGCGTCTACAAAAACTTCGACCCGCGCGCCAAGGTCATGAAGAATGCCTGCGACAGCGTCCTGGCGGAACTGGGAATCGACAACGACCCGCTGCTGAAAATCGCGAAGAAACTCGAACAGATTGCTCTGGAAGACGATTATTTCGTCAGCAAGAAACTGTATCCCAATGTCGATTTCTATTCCGGAATCATCATGAAGGCGATCGGGATTCCGACCGAAATGTTCACGGTGATTTTCGCTGCCGGGCGCACGGTGGGCTGGATCGCGCACTGGAGCGAAATGATCAGCAACAGCTACAAGATCGGCCGGCCGCGCCAGCTGTATACCGGCGAAAAGCGCCGCAGCATCGTGCCGATAAAAATGCGCAAATAAGCGCCGGGCCCGAGCCCCTCAGCCGGCAACACCGGGGGCTGGGCCGGGCGGGCGACTGCGCAGCAGTTCCAGGATCTGGGGATCCAGGCTGCGCAGGTGAAGATCCCGCTGCGGAAAGGCGATCTCCACCCGATGCTCGCGAAACCCAGCGTCGATGGCCACATGCAGCTCGTGCGTCACCGGCAGCAGTTCCGCCAGCCCGGACACAAATACCCTCATCTCGAAATTGAGACTGCTATCGCCAAATCCCAGGAACCACACCTGGGGCGGCGGATCCGCGAGTGCGCGCGGGTTGGCTTCGGCAATCTCCAGCAGCAGCCGGCGCGCCAGCTCGGTGTCCGAGCCGTAGGCAATGCCGACCGGCACCACCACCCGCAGCACCGGATCATTGAGCGTCCAGTTCACCAGTTGGTCAGTGATGAACGTCTTGTTGGGCACGATCAATTCTTTGCGATCCCAGTCCGTGATGGTCGTCGCCCGAATCTGAATCCGGGTCACCGTGCCGCTCACGGAACCGACCGTGACGGTGTCCCCGATCCGAAACGGGCGCTCGAACAAAATAATCAGCCCCGACACAAAATTTGCCACCACTTCCTGCAATCCGAAGCCGAGGCCCACCCCGAGCGCCGCGATCAGCCATTGCAGCCGGTTCCACTCCAGACCCAGAATATTGACCACCAGCAGCGCACCGACCACGATGATCAGATAACGACTGACCGCGTTGGCGGCGTAGCGTGCACCCTGGTCGACCTCAAGGCGTTGCAGCACCACCACTTCCAGCAACCCCGGCAAATTGCGCGCGGCAAGATAGGTGACCACGCTCACCAGGAGCGCGAGCCCGACGCCCGCCGCAGTCACCGAGGCAACCACCTTGGAGTCACCCGCTCCGGACATGTACTGCCACAGCACTACGTCCTGCAATGCACTCAGCGCCGGGAGCATGTCGGACCATATCCACCAGAGACCCGCACCCAGCGTCAGTACCAGGGCAATGCGCAGTAGCGCACGCACCTGGGCGTTGACGGTACCCAGATCAACATTATGTGCGGCAGGGATTTCGACCGTTACCTCACCCTGAACATCCGCCTGCTCGCCCAGCTTGCGCGCCACAGCCTCCATCTCGGCATCGCGCCGGGCGAGCGCTTGTTGCCGCGCCAGACGCGACTCGGCAATCCCAAGCCACCGCAACAGCAACTGCAAGCCCAGGACGGTAAGCGCGAGCAGGATGCCGGTGGCACAGAACCGGCTCAACAGTTGCTGTGCGGTGTAGTAATACCCCACGATGGCGAGCATTCCCAGTGCCACCGGCAATAGCACCAGCGCACCGAACCATAGGTTGCGCAGATTCCATTGCCAACCACGGCGACGACTGCCGACGAAATAGGCCGCCAGCACCCCGCGCTCCGGATGCAGCCCGCGCCAGACGAAAACTGCCAGGGCAATTGCACTCACTACAAAGGAGGCACGCCCCAGCGTATCCAGATACTGCCCCAGTGCATTGGTGGTCGCCACCAGCAGCGTGGACGCCACCGCTAGCGGGAGCAGCCAGCGCAGCGGCTGGGCCAAGGCCCGACGCGTCTCGACACGCCAGCGCAGATGTTGATCGAGCGCCCCGCCGTTGCGACACAGGGTTCGCACTGCCTCCAGCACCAGCGCAACGCCAGCCGCCGACCGCAGGCCGCTGCCAACCGCCCCCGCGAAATTGCCTTCGCCGCCACCGGTGCTGAGGGTTGTGCCGAGAATGGCCAGCATCAATGGCAGCGGCAGCGCCAGTACCAGAGCGATCAACAGCGCTTCCAACGTGGCCGAAAACCTATCCCGGCCAATGTCGCCTACCACTTTGGCGCACCGCACCAGCCGCAAGCGCATCCGCTTGCGGTAGTAGATGATCAAACCCAGCGCGAGCAATCCCAATCCGGGAATCGCGGGAGCTTCCGTAAAGCCGCGGACGCAGGCCACCCCCAGCTCGATCCAGCGCGCAGAGCTCACCAGGGTTAACCCTGCATTCAATATGGCAAGCGGCCAGGTCCAGGTGGGCGGCTGCGTATCGGCGATCCATACCAGATTCCGTTCCAGCAGTGCCGCGTAGTTGGTGACCAGATCCGAGAGTTCGCGCTGGAGCTGATCGACCGCACCGAGCTCAGCGACATAAGTCGTATAGGTTCTGTCGAAACGCTCCAGGAGTGCGTTGCCGCGTATCAGCTGTTCACGCAATCCAGGCCGGAGCGCGTCCTGCTCCGCAGCCGGCAGGGCGCCAATCGCCTCCACAATGCGCGGTTCCAGGCTTTCGCGCTGTTTGATCTGTGCCCGCAGCTCCAATTGCGCAAACCGCGCAAGGGCAATCACTTCGCTGCGCTCACGCAAATCATTTCGGTGCTGAAGCAGGCCGGGGAGCTGCTGGCGCTGGCGGTGCAGCACCTGGCCGAGGCTACCGCCCTGCTGGGCGATCTCGAGCTGGTCGGCGGCCGTGCGCCGTAACTCGGCAATCTCATC
>JBFXFL010000009.1:0-28931 GCA_050179115.1 Porticoccaceae bacterium
CACTTGCCGCCACGGCGTTCAGGGTGCCGCCGCTGACGGTGGATTTCTCGGTGCTGGTGGCGGCGAGCGAGCGCAGGTAATAGGTGGTCTTGAGTCCCCGGTACCAGGCCATGCGGTAGGTGACGTCGAGCTTCTTGCCGCTGACGCCGGAAATGTAGAGGTTCAGGCTCTGGGCCTGATCCAGCCACTTCTGGCGCCGGCTGGCGGCATCGACGATCCAGCGCGGTTCGACTTCGAAGGCGGTGGCGTAGAGCGCCTTGAGGTCGGCCGGAATACGGTCGATCGGCAGCACCGAGCCGTCGAAGTACTTGAGGTCGTTGACCATCACCGGGTCCCACAGGCCGCGGTCCTTGAGGTCGTGTACCAGATCGCTGTTGAGCACGGTGAATTCGCCCGAGAGGTTCGATTTCACATAGAGGTTCTGGTAGGTGGGCTCGATCGACTGGCTGACGCCGACGATGTTGGCGATGGTGGCGGTGGGGGCGATGGCCATCACATTGGAGTTGCGCATGCCCTGCGCCCGCACCTTGGCGCGCAGGCTGTCCCAGTCGAGAGTGCTGGATTTGTCCACTTCGATGTAGGCGTTGCCGCGCTCGGCTTCGAGCAGGTCGAGGGAGTCCAGGGGCAGGATGCCGCGGCTCCACAGCGAACCCTCGAAGGACGAATAGCGGCCGCGTTCGGCGGCGAGATCGGCGGAGGCTTCGATGGCGAAGTAGCTGATCGCCTCCATGGAGCGGTCGGCGAAGTCCACGGCGGCGTCCGAGGCGTAGGCGATGCGTTGCTTGTAGAGCGCGTCCTGGAAGCCCATCAGGCCGAGTCCGACCGGACGGTGGCGCAGGTTCGACTGGCGCGCGGCATCCACGGCGTAGTAGTTGATGTCGATGACGTTGTCGAGCATGCGCACCGCGGTGCGCGTGGTGTGGCGCAGCTTGGCCAGATCGAGCGTACCGTCCGCACTGATATGTTGTACGAGATTGATCGAACCCAGGTTGCACACGGCGATTTCGGGATCCTCGCCGGCGCGGGTGTTGAGGGTGATCTCGGTGCACAGGTTGGAGGAATGCACTACGCCGCAGTGCTGCTGGGGCGAGCGCAGGTTGCAGGCGTCCTTGAAGGTGATCCAGGGATGGCCGGTCTCGAACAGCATGCCGAGCATCTTGCGCCACAGTTCCTGGGCGCGGACGGTCTTGTGGAGCAGCTTGCCCTGGGCGGCGAGCGCTTCGTATTCGGCGTAGCGCGCGGCGAAGGCGCGGCCGTAGAGGTCGTGCAGGTCCGGCGTCTCGTTGGGCGAGAACAGCGTCCAGGGGCCATCGTCGAACACGCGCTGCATGAACAGGTCGGGCACCCAGTTGGCGGTGTTCATGTCGTGGGTGCGGCGGCGGTCGTCGCCGGTGTTCTTGCGCAGTTCGATGAATTCCTCGATGTCGATGTGCCAGGTCTCGAGGTAGGCGCACACGGCGCCCTTGCGCTTGCCGCCCTGGTTCACGGCCACCGCGGTGTCGTTGACCACTTTCAGGAAGGGCACCACGCCCTGGGACTTGCCGTTGGTGCCCTTGATGTAGGAGCCGAGGCCGCGCACCGGGGTCCAGTCGTTGCCGAGGCCGCCGGCCCACTTGGACAGCATGGCGTTGTCGTGGATGGCGCCGAAGATGCCTTCGAGGTGGTCGGGCACCGTGGTCAGGTAGCAGCTCGACAGTTGCGGGCGCAGGGTGCCGGCGTTGAACAGGGTCGGCGTCGAGCTCATGTAGTCGAAGGACGACAGCAGGTTGTAGAACTCGATGGCGCGCGCTTCGCGGTCGTCCTCGCGGATGGCGAGACCCATGGCGACACGCATGAAGAAGCACTGGGGCAGCTCGAAGGTCACCGAATCGCTGTGAATGAAGTAGCGGTCGCAGAGGGTTTGCAGGCCCAGGTAGCTGAATTGCAGGTCGCGCGCGGGATCGATGGCGGCGCCGAGGCGGGCGAGGTCGAAGCGCGCGAGTTCGGGATCGATCAGTTCCAGCGCCACGCCCCGTGCCACATAGGCCTTGAAGGCGGCGGGGTAGAGCGCGTCCATCTCGTGCTGGGTGGCGGCTTCGGCGATGCCGAGAAAGCCGAGCGCCTCGGTGCGCAGGCCGTCGAGCAGCAGGCGCGCGGTGGCATGGGTGTAGTTGGGCTCGCGTTCCACCAGGGTGCGCGCGGTGATCACCAGCGCGGTGTTGAGATCGGCGCTGGAGACGCCGTCGTAGAGGTTGCGCAGGGCTTCGTCGAGGATGAGTCGGGGATCGACGTCCTTGAGCCCGGCGCAGGCTTCGTCCACCAGGGTGTGCAGGCGCGCCAGGTCGAGGGGGCGGCGGCTGCCGTCGGGATGGACGACGGTGATGCCGGGGGCGGTGTCGGCGGTTTCAACGGCGGCGGCCGGCGCCTTGCGCGCGGCGCGCTCGCGGGCACGGTCCTCGCGGTAGATCACATAGCTGCGCGCGATGGTGTGTTCGCCCTGGCGCATCAGCGCGAGCTCGACCTGATCCTGGATGTCCTCGATGTGCACCGAGCCGCCCGAGGGCATGCGGCGGCGGAAGGTGTCGATGACCATCTGGGTCAGCGTCGAGACGGTCTGGTGAATGCGCCCCGAGGCGGCGGCGGCCGGGCCTTCGACGGCCAGAAACGCCTTGGTGATGGCGATGGCGATCTTGCTTTCGTCATAGGGCACCACGGTGCCATTGCGCTTGATCACCTTGAGCTGGCCGGGCGCGGTGGCGGCGATGGAGCTGGAGCTGAGCGGCGGCGCCTTGCCTGCGCTGGAGCCGGCGGCGCGGGCGGCGGGTTCGTTCGCTGACGAGCGGATGTCGGAGTGCTGTTCCATGGTCATGTGCCTGTCTGCGTTTGTTGTGTTGGTGAGTCGGTTCGCCGCTGCGCGGCGGTGTCTTGCGGGGCGTTCCCGGTGCGTCCCCCGCGTTCCTCTGTTCGTACCTTTCCACGCGTAGGAAAGAGGCGCTGCGGCCAAGCGCGCCACGGACGCTTGCGCCGCGTTCCCGGAAGCCCTTGCCCCAGGACCGGGTCTGGGGAGGTATCCGGAGTACAGATACAAGATAGTGTGGGCGTTGTGCAAATGCAACACAATATATGGAGAAAAAAGTGTTGATACCCTGTGGATAACCTAGGGACGACAAGGCGGTTGCCGGGGTGGGCGCGCGGGGACAAAGTGCGTAACCGGGAGCGGGCGGACGGTCACCTATCGGAGGCGAGAAAACAGCGACACACCGGCCCGCCGCGGGCCCCGGTGTCGGCGTGATCGGTATCGTTGGGGTCAGTAGTGGCCGAGCAAAAACTGCATCAGGGCTTTCTGGCTGTGGAGCCGGTTCTCGGCTTCTTCCCAGACGATGGAATGGCGCGGGTCCTCGATCAGTTCGGCGCTCACTTCCTCGCCGCGGTGGGCGGGCAGGCAGTGCATGAACAGCGCATCGGGCGCGGCGCCGGCGAGCAGCTGGTGGTTGACCTGGAAGCCGGCGAAGCGCGCGGCGCGCTCCTGTTGCTCGGCTTCCTGGCCCATGGAAGTGAACACGTCCGTGACGATCAGATCGGCGCCCGCGACGGCCGCCACAGGGTCATGGCCCAGCCGGATGCGCGCGCCCTGGGCCTGCACCCGCGCGGGGTCGGGTTCGTAGCCGGCCGGGCAGGCGATGCGCAGTTCGAAGTCGAACAGGCCCGCGGCCTCGATGTAGGACTGGCACATGTTGTTGCCGTCGCCCACCCAGGCCACCGTCCGGCCGCTCAGGGTGCCGCGCTGTTCGACGAAGGTCTGGATGTCTGCCAGTACCTGGCAGGGATGCAGGGCATCGGTGAGGGCATTGATGACCGGCACCCGGGAATGGCGCGCGAACGCCTCGATCTTGGCGTGGGCGTAGGTGCGCACCATGATGATGTCCACCATCCGCGACAGCACGCGGGCGGTGTCTTCCACCGGCTCACCGCGGCCGAGCTGGGTGTCCTGGGGCGACAGGAATATCGCGCTGCCGCCCATCTGGGCCATGCCGGCCTCGAAGGATACCCGGGTGCGGGTCGAGGACTTCTCGAAAATCATCCCCAGCACCTTGCCGGTCATGGACGGCTGCTCGCGGCCTTCCCGGTGCGTCTGCTTGAGGGCGATGGCGCGCGCGATGACGGCGTCGAGTTCGGCGCGGGAGAGATCGCCCAGCGTCAGAAAATGTCTCGGTTCCATGGTGTTGGACCTCCCGGCAAGACGGGCATGAGGAAGTGGCGGGAGCGCCGTCGGATGTTCGTCTCAGAAGGCGCGGATCAGGGGCGCGAGTGTCGCCACCAGATGGTCAGCCTCGATATCGCTCATGATCAGCGGCGGCAGCAGGCGGATCACGGATTCGGCGGTGACGTTGATCAGCAAACCCTGGTCAGCAGCGCGATCGACCAGTTCCGCGCAGGGGCGATCCAGTTCGATGCCCAGCATCAATCCACTACCGCGCACCTCGCGCACCCTGTCGCAACCCGCCAATGCAGTCTGAAAACCCTCGCGCAGACGTGCGCCCAGTGCGGTCGCGCGGGCGCAGAGATTCTGTTCGGCGATCACTTTGAGGGTCGCGAGACCGGCCGCGCAGGCGACCGGGTTGCCGCCGAACGTCGAGCCGTGATTGCCGGGCCGCATCAGCTCGGCGGCCTTGCCGCGCGCCAGGCAGGCGCCGATGGGGACGCCGTTGCCGAGACCCTTGGCGAGGGTGACGACGTCGGGCAGCAGACCGCGCTGCTGATAGTGGAACAGGCTGCCGGTGCGGCCGTTGCCGGTCTGGATCTCGTCGAGCATCAACAGCCAGTCGTGGCGGTCGCAGATCGCACGCAGCCGCGCCAGGTAATCCGGCGCCGGAATCCGGATGCCACCCTCGCCCTGGATGGGTTCGACCAGGATCGCGGCGATGTCGGGATTGTTGCGGGCGATGGTTTCGATCGCGTCGATGTCGTCGTAGGGCGCCCGCACGAAGCCGCGCACCAGGGGTTCGAACCCGGCCTGCACCTTGCGATTGCCGGTGGCGGTCAGGGTGGCGAGGGTGCGGCCGTGGAAGGCCTTTTCCATGCAGATGATCGCCGGCACTTCGATGTTGCGGGCATGGCCGTGCAGGCGCGCGATCTTGATCGCGGCCTCGTTCGCTTCGGCGCCGGAGTTGCTGAAAAACACCTTGTCCATGCCGCTGGCATCGCGCAGGGCGAGCGACAGCGCCTGCTGGGCGGGGATGTTGTAGAGGTTGGAACAGTGCACCAGGGTGGCGGCCTGCTCCGCGATGGCGCGGGTGACTTCCGGATGGGCATGGCCGAGGCCGCACACGGCGATGCCGGACAGGGCGTCCAGATAGCGTCGGTCCTCCGTGTCCCAGATCCAGGCGCCATCGCCCCGTACCAGCGTCAGCCGCCGTTCGCCGTAGGTGTTCATCAAAGCACTGCCGTCCGTCATCGTCATTGCCTGCCGCCGGGCGGCATTGCCCCGGGCTGTGGCCGCGGCCAGGGCCGCAGCGAGAAACCAAGAGAAACAGAAAACAGAAAATAGAAAACGCAAACAGGCAGCCAACGCTGCCTGTCCGAAGCGCGGATATTACTGTGCTCCGCGACAAAGGGCAATCAACGCCAGATCCCCCATCGCGCCGGGAGACGGTGCCGCGTCCGCGCGCTGGCGGTCGCGCGGCCCGCGGTTGCCAAGGGTTTGATTCGTCAATGGCTTTTGGGTTTGAACGGCGGTAAATTGCCGGGCAGTACTGCATGTTCGCAGGAACTGGATTGCCTGATGGTCGCTTACGCTGCTGAAACTCACTGCGGATTGGTGCGCAGTCTCAACGAGGATTGCTTCGAAGCCGATCCCGAAGTCGGCTTGTGGCTGGTGGCCGACGGGGTCGGCGGTCACGCCGGCGGCGAGATCGCCAGTGAGCTGACCCGTGCCACCATAAAGGAAGTGTTCCGGAGCAGCGGAGATCTGCGCGCCGCCATCGAAGCCGCGCACGCGGCGGTGCTCGGCGCCATCAACCGCGGGGAAGGCAAGCCCAACATGGGTTCTACCGTGGTCGCCCTGGCGCTGCGGGGGCGTGACTACGAGATTGCCTGGGTCGGTGACAGCCGTGCCTACCTGTGGGACGGCCGGCTCACCCTGTTGACCCGGGATCATTCTCTGGTGGAAGCCCTGCTTGCCAAGGGGATCATCAATCAGGAAGAAGCCTTCAAGCACCCCAAGCGCAATATCATCACCCAGTCCATCGGTGTCACGCCGGACCATGAATTGCAGGTCGATAGCATTGCCGGCACCTTGCGGCCCGGACAGCGCCTGCTGTTGTGCAGCGATGGCCTCAACGATGAAATCCGCGAGCCGGAGATCGCCGAGCGGTTGGCGGCGGCCAGCTCGTTGCAGGAGCAGGCGGCAAGTCTTTTGCAAGGCTCCTTGACGGCAGGCGGCAGGGACAATGTGACCATCATCGTCGTGGATCCGGAACTCGACCGCAGCGGCGCGCGCGTGGCGGCGCCCAATCCGGGAGCGTCCGGTGTGCCCGCTGCGGCCGCGCCGCTCGCCGGTGCTCCGGACCTCGATCGCCACACCCTGGTCGCTCCGGCGACGTCCCCTGTCACCGACGAAGGCTCCCGTGGCGTCCGGGGTGTCCTTGGGCGTTTCTTCTCAACCAAGAAAATAAAGTAGTCACCAGAGGGAAGTCTGTTATGGACAGATCCGGCACACAGATCGGCCGTTATCAAATCAAGGAGCTCGTCGGCTCAGGCGCGATGGCGGATGTTTACCGCGCCTACGATCCGGAAATCGATCGCACCGGCGCGATGAAAATCCTCAAGCAGGATCATGCCGTCGACAAGGAGTACTTCAACCGCTTCCTCAAGGAGGCCAAGGCCTCGGGCTTTCTCACGCATCCCAACATTGTCACGGTCTACGACGTCGGCAAGTTCGACGAAGTCCCCTACATCATGATGGAGTTGCTGGAAGGCGAGACCCTGACGGAAACCCTGAAGCGCGGCGAAAAACTGCCCATCAAGACCGTCCTGCAAGTCTCGCTGCAAATCGCCAGCGCGCTCGATTATGCCCACTCGATGGGCGTGGTGCATCGGGACATCAAACCCGACAACATCATTTTCAAAGTCGAAAACAGTTCGGTGAAAATCGCCGATTTCGGCATTGCCCGGCGCAGCAATCCGGAAATTCACGAGGCCACCCAGGCCGGCATGATTCTGGGTACGCCGCGCTACATGTCGCCCGAGCAGGCCCGGGGCGAGTCCGTCGACGGGCGCTCCGATCTGTTCTCCCTGGGGGTGGTGCTCTACGAAATGCTCACCGGGCACAAGGCCTTCAACGCCGAGTCCATGCCCACGCTGATCCTGCAGATCATCCAGGAGGAGCCCGAGCCGATTCGCCGTCTGTGTCCCGAGGTGCCGACGGGCTTGCAGGCCATCGTCAACAAGCTGCTGCAAAAGAAGCCCGAGAAGCGTTTTCAACGCGGACGCGATCTGCAGGAGGCGCTGGAACGCGAGCTGCGCAATTTGCAGGATGACGAAGAGGAACGGAACTATGTGCCGATCCAGGTCAAATGGACGGCCATTCTGGGCGGTGTCGTTGCCCTGGTGATGGCGATCAGTGCGTTCACCGTGTTTCACATCCAGACCCGGATGCTCACGGATCAGGTAGTGGGTTCCGGCGTTGCGCTCGCCACGTTCATTGCCTCGGAGAGCGCGGTTCCCGTCCTGGGCGAGGACTGGATCGGTCTGGAATCCATTGCGGACGGCGCCGCGCGGCGCAATTCCTTCGCCTATATCACCCTGAGCGATCACGCGGGAACCGTGCGCGCGGCGACCGACAAGAGCCTGATCGGCAAGCCCCTGGCGCCGCCGGCGGACGCCGAACCGGTTGGAACCATCGAGGGCGTGGCCGTGTCCACGGTCGTCCGCGATGGCAAGCCTCCCGTCTACAATTTCAATGTGCCGGTTCTGTTCAATGACACTCCGGTAGGTCGTCTCGATCTCGGCGTCGGTCGGGAAAAGCTCGACGATGTCATGACGACAACCGGCAGGGTCATGATTGTGCTCGCGCTCACGGTCGTGTTGACCGTGCTGTTGATGGTGTATTTCTTCAACAAACTGATGTCCCGCAACCTGTTGCTGATCAAGCGCTCATTGCTTGATCTTGCCGCGGGCAACCTCAGTCTGCGCATTTCGCGGAAGTGGCAGAATGAATTCGGTGTGGTCGCCTCCGCCTTCAACGCGCTCGCGGATATGGTGCAAAAGGCGATGGAGCGGGACTTGACCGACGAAGGTACTGCGGTGGAGCCCCCTGGCGTTGTCGATGCCCAGGCGCCCCGCGCAAGCGGGTCGGCGGCAGCCGTTGAGGCCGCGGGTACCGCCGCGGTTGCGAGTGGATCGCCGGTGGCAAATCCCGATTTCACCATCATCGAGCCGAGGGCCGGGCAGTAGCCGAGGGGTTGCTGGCGCCGGCACAAGCCGTCAACCCACGGACATTTGATGTCGCGGGTTGGCGGCTGAGTTTTCCGTTGGCGAGTGCTGACGACCGGTCGCTCAGCCGGCGGACACCGACCACACCAGCTTGCCGCCGATCGCCAGCAACACCACTGCCAGCAGCCCGCGCAGGAAGCCGTGGGGCAGGCTGGCGGAGAGCCGGGCGCCGAGCAGTACCGCGGGCAGCGAGCCCGCCAGCAAATTTCCCAGCAAATGAAAGTCCACATTGCCGAGCAACAGATGGCCGAAGCCCGCGAAGATCGCCAGCGGGATGGCATGCACGATGTCGGTGGCGATCAGGCGCGGGGGCGTCAGGCGCAGCGGGTAAATATAGGCGAGGAACACGGCCCCCAGCGCACCCGCACCGACCGACGTCAGCGTCACCAGGACGCCGAGCACTGCACCGGCGAGGACGGTGAGCGGCGGTTGCACGGCCTTGAAGTGGACGTCATCGGTGGTGCGCAGCCGCCGGCCCAAGGCGTGCAGGCGGTGTTGAAGCAGCAGACCGAGCGCGGTCAGCATCACGGCGCCGGCGATGGCGGTCTTGAGCAGTGCCACGGTGGATTCCGTCGGCGGATGCAGATGGACCCAGGCCAGCGTCGCCAGCGAGGCGGGAAGACTTCCGAGCCAGAGGCGTTTTGCCACCGACCAGTCGATCAGGCCGTAACCGTGGTGAACCCGGGTCGCGACCATTTTGGTGATGGCGGCAAACCACAGATCGGTGCCGACGGCGGTCAGGGGGGCGACGCCGAACAGCAGAAGCAGCAGTGGCGTCATCAGCGCGCCGCCACCGACGCCGGTGAGGCCCACCAGCAGGCCGGTAAGCGCCCCTGAGCTGACCAGCAACCAATCAATCACCGTTTGCGGCTCGCGGGAAAGTGGCGGAGTCTTCGTGGGTCGTTCACGGGCGGATTCCTGCGCAAATAAGCCAATAAAAAAGAGACCGCACGGTGGCAGACCAAAAGCGCGCCGGTTCCGGATATCCGATGGAGGCGGCTCAGGGCGGTGCCGGCGGCGTAAAGCGCGCAAGTGTCGCGCGGATAGAGCAATTCTTCCACCTCAAAATCGGTGCGGGGGAAACACCCAGCGCCACGTCCGTGGTTGCCTGTGGGTTGAATTATCCGCGTACGCGATGCGCGCCGAGATGGTTTGCCCGCCCCCCGCGGGTTGGTTAGAGTAGCCGCCTTTCCCGCCCTGCACCCCTGGAGTTGCCTGTGGAAATCGCCTGTCTCGATCTCGAAGGAGTCCTGGTGCCGGAGATCTGGATCGCCTTTGCCGATGCCACCGGCATCCCCGAGCTGCGCGCCACCACCCGCGATATTCCGGACTATGATCGATTGATGCGCCAGCGTCTGGCGCTTCTGAACCAGCACGGTCTGGGATTGCAGCAGATTCAGGACGTGATCGCGACACTCGCGCCACTGCCGGGTGCGGCGGAGTTTCTGCACTGGCTGCGCGAGCGTTTTCAGGTGTTGATTCTGTCGGATACCTTTTACGAGTTTGCGCAGCCCTTGATGCGGCAGCTCGGCTTTCCCGCGCTGCTGTGCCACCGGCTGGAAGTGGATGCGGCGGGGCGCGTGGTCGGCTATCGCCTGCGCCAGTCCAACCCCAAGCGGCAGGCGGTGCTCGCGCTGCAAACCCTCTATTACCGCACCATCGCCGCGGGCGACTCCTACAACGACACCACGATGCTCGCCCAGGCGGACGCGGGCATCCTGTTCCAGGCGCCGGCCAATGTGGTGGCGGAGTTTCCGCAGTTTCCCGCGGTCGCGACCTACGATGAGCTGAAACGCGCCTTTATTGCGGCGAGTGAGCGCGCGCTGGCGCTATAGCGGCTTGTTGAAAAACTGCTGGCGGCGCGGGCGCACCGGCTCAGGGACTCAGCGCCTGCATCAAGAGCTGAACTTTCATCAGGGATTCCTGGTATTCCGCCTCCGGGTCGGAATCGGCCACGATGCCGCCTCCGCCCCAGCAGTGGATGCGGGCGCCATCGGCGACCAGGGTGCGGATCGCGATATTGCTGTCCATGCGGCCGTGGGTCGATACATAGAAAATACTGCCGCAATAGAGCGCGCGCGCTACCGGCTCCAGCTCCGCGATGATTTCCATGGCGCGTTTCTTGGGTGCGCCGGTGACGGAACCGCCCGGAAAACAGTTGGCCAGCAGATCGAGTGGGGTCTGGTCGGCGCGCAGCCGCCCGCTGACCGTGCTCACCAGATGATGGACGTTGGCAAAGCTTTCGAGCGCGAACAGTTGCGGCACCGCGATCGATCCCGGTACACAGGATTTACCCAGATCGTTGCGCAGCAGATCCACGATCATCAGGTTCTCGGCGCGGTCCTTGGCACTGGTTTGCAGCCGGTGGGCCAGTTCGGCGTCCTCCGCGGCGGTACGTCCCCGCGCGATGGTGCCCTTGATCGGGCGCGTCTCCACCCCATCTCCTTCAACGCGCAAAAACCGCTCGGGTGAGAAGCTGAGCACCAGGTCGTCTTCCGTGGCGAGATAGGCGCTGAACGGCGAGGGCAACAGCGCGCGCAACCGGCAGTACGCCTGCCAGGGATCGCCGGCATAGGTGGCGCTGAAATGTTGCGCGTAGTTGACCTGATAGCAGTCGCCGGCGGCGAGATAGTCCAGGATGCGGGCGATGTCGGCGCGGTAGCGCAGCCTGGACGTGGTGGCGATAAACGGGGCCTCCAGCGCAAACCCGGTCGCCTTGGTGTTAGGTCGCGCGGGTGCTGCCCGGCAGCGTTTTTCGATATCCCGCTGCAGCGCCGGCGGGCAAGCCGGATGGAACACCAGCATTGCACGCTGCGTCTGGTGATCGACGATGGCCGCCCAGGCATAAAAGCCGATGCGCAGCGCCGGCAGCCGGGTGATCTCCGGGGCGCGCTGTGTGACAGCCTGAAGTTCCATGCCCAGGCCATAGCCCAGCCAGCCGATCAGGCCGCCCCGGAAGGGCAGGGTTGCGCCGGGCGATTCCGGCACCCCCGGCACGGAGAATTCGGCCAGCAACGCGGCGGCATCGGTCAAGGCTGCGACGCCCTGGCCGGCGCGCGCGGTCAACATCCGCAGCGGCGCGGCGCTGATGATGTCGAACCGACCCGTACTGGAATGCGGGCGGCCGCTGTCCAGCCACACCGGGCTCGGCAGGTCGCGCACTGCCGCGAGCAACGGTGCCGCGTCGGTGCGATAGTCGAGTTCCTGGATCGCGGTCATGGCGCGCCCTGCGAAAGCGCGCAGCCTAGACTTCCCGCCCGGCGCTGGCAACGCGTCGCGTCCGCATCCCGGTGCGCGTTTATACTGACCGGCCCGAAACCCCGACGAGGATTCTCCATGGCGAGCGCACCCTACGACCTGACGCCGGATCTGTGCGACAAGCATCCTGAAGTGCGGGTGCTGGAGCCGATGCTTTCGAATTTCGGTGGGCGACCCGTGTTCGGTGGCGAGATCGTTACCCTGAAGTGTTTCGAGGACAACTCCCTGATCAAGGACCAGCTCGGCAAGCCCGGCAACGGCAGGGTGCTGGTCGTGGATGGCGGCGGCTCGCTGCGCCGCGCATTGCTGGGCGACATGATCGGCGCCAGCGCGGTCAAAAACGGCTGGGCGGGCGTCATCATCTACGGCTGCGTGCGCGATGTCTGTGAATTGTCGGGGCTCGATCTCGGCGTACAGGCGCTGGCCGCGATACCGGTCAAAACCGAGCGCAAGGGCGTCGGCGAGCTGAATGTCCCGGTGACCTTTGGCGGTGTGACCTTCAATCCCGGTGAATTTGTCTACGCCGACGATAACGGGGTGGTGGTGTCCGCGAACCAGCTTGCCATTGACTGAGCGCGAAGCCGGCCGCGGAGCGTGCGCTGATCCTGAGCACCCCGGATCAGCTCTGGGGCAGGGTGAAACGTCGCGCCAGTTGCGTGCGCTCCGCCGGCCCCATGCCCAGATCCCTGTGCAGGAACCTGTCCATGCCACCGGCTTCGCGGTTGATCAGATCGAACGCGACGTTCAGGTATTGGGGGCGTGCGTCCAGAATCGGCAGCACGATTTCGCGGTCCACGGGCAGTCCCTGTGCGTTGAAGAATTGTTCGAACTTGCCGATGGCCGCGTCCTCGTCGGCGTAGGCGACCGCAGACAGCAGGTAGTCGGCCTGCACCTGATCCGGCAGGACGTCGAGCGCCGACAGCAGCAGTGCGGAGGCGATGCCGGCACGATCCTTGCCGAAAGAACACATCACCAGAGCGCCGCCGTGACCTTCCGTCATGTGCTTGAACATGGCGCGGTAGCCGGGTACTTCCTCCCGGGTCAGCTCGCGATAGCGATCGCCCATGATCTTCTCGGCACCCGCCGGCGTCAGCCCTTCCGCCAGCAGCATGTTCCAGAGGTTCTCGACGCTGGCCACCAGCATGCCCAGCTCGACCACGGCGACGTCGGCGGCCACGGCCAGCGGATTTTTCTCGCGCTCGATCGGGCTGCGAAAATCGTAGACGGTGGTGATGCCGAGCTGGTCGAAGGTCGCCTGCACCTCGGCGGCGGGCGCATTGATGTAGCCCGAGCGATACAGGCGATCCGCCCGGGTGAGCGCTCCGGCGCCGGTCCGATAGCCACCCATATGGCGAAAATTGCTGGTTTTCCCCAGCGTAAAAAAGCGTTCCATCCCCCAGTTCCTCTCAAAAGGTGGCGTGAACGCCCGACTGTAGCAGACCGGGGTGCAGGCGTTCTCTGGCGCGCTTGACCGCATCGCACCGGATCGACTAGTTTACGATCCGTTCATGACAATAATGATTCGTTCTCATGACGCAAGCCGGGCGCTACCGCGTTGCGCGCGGAATCGCCGCCACAGTCGCATCCACACCCCGCTCAGGAGCAGCATGTGATCACTGCACAGGACATGTATTTTCATCCCCCCACATCGGACCACTACACCTGGGCCGAGACCAACTATTTCGGTTTCTATGTACCCGAGGCGAACCTCCATGTGGGCGCCTATGTACAGGCCAAGCCCAATCTGGGCGCGGTGATGTCGAGTGTGACCATTTTCGACGGCTTCTCCAACACGCCCCACGAGATCAACTACTTCGACTGCCATGTGCATCTGCCGATGCCCAAGGGCAACCTCGACGACTTCGCGCTCAACAACGGCCTGGCGATCAAGTGCACCAAGCCGGTGATGGACTACGCCATCCGCTTCGACGGTGGCCAGGGAGTCAGCTTTGACGTGACCTACACCGCGCTGATGGAGCCCTACGACATTCACGACGCGAACATGGATCCGCTGGCCGGCGCGCAGCTCGAAGGCGATACCGTCAGTGCGCACGCCTACGCCGGGCACTGGGACCAGTCGGGTCGCGTGCGCGGGTCGCTCAACCTGCGCGGCAAGCATTATGCGATTGATTGCGTTGCCAGCATGGATCACAGCTGGGGTCTGCGCGATGAACGCGCCCTCAAGAATTTCTGCTGGATGAACGCCAATTTCACGGATGACTCGAGCATTCACTGCATCTGGCTGATGGACCCCAAACAGCTCGATTGCTACCCGACCATCGCCCACGGCTATGTGCGCGAGGGCAACAAGGTCTACGGCATCAAGGGAGGCACCGGGAAGGTGCGCCGCAACGGCTTTCTGCATCAGTTTTTCGATCTTGAAGTGGAAGATGTACGCGGCAAGGTCCACGAGTTCACCGGCACCGCGATGACCGCCAATCCCTGGATTCCCTGGCCGCAGATGTATCTGAGCCACGCGTTCGTGCGCTGGGATCGCGGTGGCGTGATCGGCTGGGGCGAAGTCCAGGATCTGTGCAAGGAAGAATTCAACAGCAAACTGCCCGTATAACCATACGAAACACCGGACCGGCCCCGCCGGTCCCGACCACTCATCGGCGAATGAACGACCAGTCAAGGGGGTAGCCATGGGTCCGGAGATGTCCCAGTTTTTGTCCGGCATGAAGAAAACCATGGAGCAGGTGGTGTTGCCGAACCTGACCGACCGCTTTGCCCAGGAGCAGGCGGGCATCGTGGCCGCCACGCTTGGATTTCTGGAGCAGATTCACGACAAGGTGTTCCACTACGAACTGCTGGAAAACCATCTCTACAAGAATCTGCTGAACGAAGTGGTGGCGGTGCTCGATGGTGCGACTCCGCCACAGCACGAAGTGGCCGTCACCCTCGCGGCACTGCGCGAGCACGTGATGTCCGACCCTGACGGCAGCGAGATGCATCTGCGGCCCTACCATTATGTGCGCAGCACCAACGAGACCATGAAGGAACACCTGTGTACCCTCATCCGCAACCAGCCGGAGCTGCCCGGCCCGGTGCGCGAAGCCTTCGATAACCTGTTGCGCCCTTTCTTCCGCGAACTCGAAGTACGCGAGCGGGCCTGGGTGAAACCGCTGGGCTTCGATGCCAAGGCCGACGAGCTGCCCGATATCGAGGAGCTGCTCTACAGCGACGGTAAACTTCGACTTCCGGGTGCCGGCTGAGATGGCCCTCTATACTCCGACCCAGCACTTGCGCGCCGCGCCCACGGCGGACTGGATCGCCGCCATCCGCGGCCGTTTCCCGGTGGAGAGCCATCTCGACGAAGTACTCACCCGCAAGCTTCAGAATCGCGCTCATCCGGCGGAACACCGCACCGATTTCGACAATCTCGCCGAGCGTCTCGGCGCCTGGCTGCGCCGCGTCACCGGGCAGCCGGATCTGGAGCTCGCCCGGCTCGCGCGACTCTCTGGTGGCGCATCGAAGGAGCAGTTCACCTTCGATCTGACCTGGCGTCGGGACGCTGGCAAGCGCGCCACGCGCAAGCTGATCCTGCGTATGGACCCGAGCGAATCCATCGTCGAGACCCACCGCCTGCGGGAAGCGCAGTTGCTGCGCGCCATGTGGGGCGAGGTGCCGGTGCCGGAGGTGCTGTGGGTGGATGCGACGCCCGCGAGCCTGGGTCATCCCTTCCTGATCGCAGGCTTTCTCGAAGGCACGGTGCAACCCGAGGGCGGCAAAAAGGCGAGCGGGCTCGGCATGTATTTCGAGCCGCGCTTGCGCGACGGGCTCAAGGATCAGTTCGTACGACACCTGGCGCGTATCCACAGCGTGGATTGGCGGAATCGGGATCTCTCGTCCTACGACCGTCCCGAGCCGGGCACCAGCCAGGGCAACGCCTGGTCGCTGGGTGTGTGGGAGCGGGTCTGGCACGAGGATGTGCTGGAGGAGCATCCCATCATGGAGTACGCCGCGGATTGGCTGAAGCGCAACATGCCGGTGGTGGAGAAGCCGGTGGTGGTGCACGGCGATTACCGCAGCGGCAACTTCATGTACACCGACGATCTGCAGATCAACGCAGTGCTCGACTGGGAGCTCGCCCATATCGGCGACCACCATGAAGATCTGTCCTACACCGCCAGCGAAATCCTGGGCTGCCCGGACGAGCGCGGCACCCTGCTGGTGTCCGGCCTGCTGCCGCGGACGGAGTTTCTGGCCCGTTATCGGGACCACGGCGGCCTGCCGGTGGACGAGGGCAGGCTGTTCTATTTCGACGTCCTCAACGCCTACAAGATGGCCGTGATTGCGGTCGCCACCAGCCTGCGCACCGCGCACGGACGGCGCACCCATCTGGATGCCATGATGAATCTGCTGAGCGGATTCGGCTACATCGCGATCTCGAAGTTGCAGCATCTGCTCGACGACGCACCGCGCGCCGCTCAGCGGGATTTGCGCAAGCAATTCGGATGAAGTTCGGATGAAACACCACACTGCCAACCTCGCCCTGCGCCACAGTCCCACGCCGGAGTGGATCGCCGCCATGCGCGCGCGCTATCCGGTGGAGCCGGCGATCGATGAAGTTTTCACCCGCAAGCTCGGCAAGCGCGTTGAATTGCCGGAACACTCGATGGATTTCAGCGCGCTGCCGGAACGTCTGCGCGCCTTTCTGGCGCGAGAGACCGGGCAGGCCGATCTCAAGGTGGAGCAGGTGGCGCGCCTTTCCGGCGGCGCCTCCAAGGAACAGTTCAGCTTTTTGCTTACCTGGCAGCCGGAGGGCGCCGCGCAACCCGTTACCCAGCGCCTGATGCTGCGCATGGACCCGTCCGAGGCCATCGTCGAGACCCACCGGCTGCGGGAGTGGGAAGTATTGCGGGCCATGCAGGCTGTGGTGCCGGTGCCCGAAGTGCTCTGGCTGGACCCCGAGGGTACCGCGCTGGGACGTCCGGCCCTGATCGCCGGTTTTGTCGAAGGCACGGTGCGGCCCCCCGGTGCCGACAAGATGAGCGGGGTCGGCATGTATTTCGAGCCGAGTCTGCGTGAAGCGCTCAAAGAACAGTTCGTCGCCATTCTCGCCCGCATTCACAACCTGGACTGGCGGGCGAAATCCCTGCCCAGTTTCGCGGTGCCGGCACCCGGGACCACCCAGGCCGTCGACTGGGCGCTGGGTCTCTGGGAGCGCGCCTGGCACGAGGATACCCTCGACGCCCACCCGATCATGGCGCGCGCGGCGCTCTGGCTGCGGGAACATCGCCCGGTGGTCGAGCGGCCGGTGCTGGTGCACGGTGATTACCGCAGCGGCAATTTCATGTACGACGACGCCCTGACCATCAACGCCATTTTTGACTGGGAGCTCGCCTACCTCGGCGATTACCACGACGACCTGGCCTGGGCCAGTCTGGCGCTGTTCGGCTGTTCAGACGAGACCGGTACCGGACTTGCCAGCAGCCTGATGCCGGTGGACGAATTCCTCGCGCGCTACGAACAGTTATCGGGCAACCCGGTGGACCGCGACCGGCTGTTCTACTACCAGGTGTTTTCCTACTACAAGATCTCGGTGATCGCCGTCGCCACCAGTCTGCGTGTCGCCCACGGTCGCCGCACCCACCTCGACGCCATGATGAATTTCGCCAGCGGCCTGGGTTATATCGGCATCTCGGAACTCAACCGGCTCCTCGACCGCGCCTGACCGGTCCTGCGCGGGCGGTAGCAGCGCGGAAGGCTATAATGCCGACCCCTTCGGGACCGGATCTCTTTCCCATGTATGCCGCGTTGCGCAGCGCACTTTTCCTGCTGCCGCCCGAGACCGCGCACGCGTGCGCGCTGGCTGCTTTACAGGTGCGCGCCAGGCTGTTGCCGGTGGCGGCGCCGCCGGTCGTCGCGCCGGTGGATGTGATGGGACTGCGGTTCCCCAACCGGGTTGGTTTGGCGGCCGGATTCGACAAGGACGGTGTCTGCATCGATGGCCTGGGAAGCCTGGGTTTCGGTTTCATCGAGGTCGGGACGGTGACCCCGCGCGCGCAGCCCGGCAATCCACAACCGCGGCTGTTTCGCCTGCCGGAGCAGCGCGCCCTGATCAACCGCATGGGCTTCAACAATCTGGGCGTCGATCATCTGGTCGCGCGACTCCAGCGCCGGCGTTATCCGGGGGTGCTGGGCATCAATATCGGCAAGAACCTCGCAACGTCGCTGGCGGCGGCCGCGGAGGACTATTTGGTCTGCCTGGAGCGGGTTTACCCCCATGCCGACTACATCGTGATCAATATTTCGTCACCCAATACGCCGGGATTGCGCGAACTTCAGTTTGGTTCCTACCTCGAGGCCCTGCTTGCGCAACTGACGGCGCGACGACAGCAGCTAGCCGAGAGCTGGGGCCGACGCGTGCCGCTGGCGGTCAAGATCGCCCCCGACATGAGTGCGGAGGAACTGCGGCTGGTGGGCGGGATCCTGGTGACCCAGGGTATCGACGCGGTGATCGCGACCAATACCACGGTGACGCGGGATGGGGTTGCCGGGGCGTCGCACGCGACCGAAGCGACCGAAGCGGGTGGCTTGAGCGGAGCGCCCCTGCGCGCGCGCAGCACCGAGGTCGTGCGTCTGCTGGCTGCCGAGTTTGGCGCGCGATTACCGGTGATCGCGGTCGGCGGTATCGAGACCGGCGCCGATGCAGCAGCCAAGATCGCCGCGGGTGCGGTGCTGGTGCAGCTCTATACGGGGTTTGTCTACCGCGGTCCGGGGTTGGTCCGCGAGGCCGTCGCGGCGACCGGTCAGGCCGCCGCTTCGACATCTTGATGGTTGTGAGGAATGACTCTTAACTATTTGAAATTAAAAAGAAACGATCTTCGCCTGAACGGCGCGGAGATTGTAGCCGTCGTATTGGTCGGTACGGCCTTCACGCCAGCCCTGCAGCCAACTCTGGCCGATTTCGGTAGTGGCGTCATAGGGGCAACTGGTGCGGGAACGATTGTCGGAGCCGGCTTGATAGCCTTTGGTGAATACGCGTTGAAGGGGGTTGCGCTTGCATCGCTTCATAGACACGAATCTCCAGCCTGGGGCGCTACCAAAGCCGCCCGATGGTAAAGGTCGATTCCCCTGATGGGTAGAACAGTTCACCAGATCGATCCCCGGCTGTCGAAGATCAATCTGTCATATGCAACCTGAATGCTATTCCTTCCTGTAACCAATTGGTCATCTGATGACGGACGCCAGACAGTGGTTCATGACTTGCCCCCGAGGTATGGAGGCGCTGCTGGCGGCTGAGCTCCGTGAACTTGGCGCCGAGGCGGTGAAGGAGTCGGTGTCGGGGGTAGCGGCGACGGGCCCCGTGACACTGGGCTACCGAGCCTGTCTGTGGTCGCGGCTGGCCAACCGGGTACTGCTGGTGCTGCTGGAGACGGGGGTCGACGACGGCGACCAGTTGTATCACGCCGCCAGCGCAGTGGACTGGGTCGCGCATCTTGGCCCGGACACCAGTATCGCCGTGGATTTTATCGGCACCTGGGGCGACGTTCGTCACACGGTATTTGGTGCCCAGCGGGTGAAGGACGCCATCGTCGATCATTTCCGCGCCATCGATGGCGCGCGTCCGAACGTCGATGTGGCGGATCCCGATATTCGCATCAATGCCCGCTTGCATCGCGGCCGGCTGGCGCTGAGCCTGGATTTTTCCGGCGCCAGCCTGCATCGGCGCGGCTACCGGGCGCGGCAATTGACGGCGCCCCTGAAGGAAAATCTCGCCGCGGCATTGCTGCTGCGCGCCGGCTGGCCGGAGATCGCGGCCGCCGGTGGCGAACTGCTCGACCCCATGTGCGGCAGCGGTACGCTCGTCATCGAAGCAGCCCTGATGGCGGGCGACATCGCGCCGGGACTACTGCGCGAGCGCTTCGGTTTTCATGCCTGGCGGGGGTTTGATGCCGCACTCTGGGACGCGCTGATTGCCGCCGCGGAGGCCCGGCGGGCTGTTGGAATCGACCGCCTGCCTCGCCTCGAAGGGCGCGACCGGGATCCGGCGGCCATCGCCATCAGCCGTGCCAATGCCGAGGCCGCGGGGCTCGGCGACTGCTTGCGATTCGAGCGCGGACAGCTGGACGATCTGGGTTCGCACGGCGCGACTGGGCTGGTCATCACCAATCCGCCCTACGGTGAACGCCTCGGCGACGCTCAGGAGCTGGTCGCCACCTACGGGGAGTTAGGCGCCGCCATCAAACGCCAGTACGCAGGCTGGCGCGCCGCCATCATCACCGCCAACCCCGATCTCGGCCACGCCCTCGGGCTCAAGGCCGAACGGCGTTACCAGTTCTACAACGGCGCACTGGCGAGCCAGTTACTGATCTGTTCGATTCACACGGCGGAGCAAGCGGCGGCGGCACGGGAATTCCACGAGGGCCGCGCCGAACGGCATCGGGCGGGCATCACCATGCTCGCCAACCGGCTGCGCAAGAATCGCCGTCGGCTCGCGCCCTGGGTGGCGCGGGAAGGGATTCAGTGCTATCGGCTCTATGACGCCGATCTGCCGGAGTACGCCGTGGCGATCGATTGCTACGGCGAGGCTGTGCATGTGCAGGAATATGCGCCGCCCGCCACCGTGGCCGAGGCCACCGCCCGACGCCGCCTGGGTGAGGTAGCGGCGGCCGTTGCGCAGGTGCTGCAACCGGACCCGAGCCTGGTATTCACCAAGCGCCGCGAGCGTCAGTCCGGGGCCAGTCAGTATCAGCCCCTGGGCGACGGCAGCAACCTGGGCGTGTTCCAGGTGCGGGAAGGGCGTGCGGTATTCGAAGTGGATCTGGCGTCGTACCTCGATACCGGGCTGTTCCTGGATCATCGGCCGGTACGGCGCCTGATTGCCGGGCTGGCTCCGGGCCGGCGTCTGCTCAATCTGTTCTGCTACACAGCCACCGCCACCGTACAGGCGGCCCTGGGCGGAGCCTCCGCCAGTCTCAGCATCGATCTCTCGAATACTTATCTGGACTGGGCCTATCGCAACTTTGTGCTCAACGGCATTGCCGGTGAGCGGCATCGCCTGCTGCGCGCGGATTGCCTGGACTGGCTGCGGACCGCCGAAGAGGAGCATGCCGGTGCTTTCGACTTGATCCTGCTGGATCCGCCGACATTTTCCAATTCCAAGAAAATGACGGACACCCTGGACGTCCAGCGCGATCATCCCCGCCTGATCCGTGCGAGCATGGGCCTGCTTGCGCCCGGGGGCACGCTGGTGTTTTCCAATAATTTTCGCCGCTTCCGCCTGGACGCGGAGATCGCCGGGGAGTTTGGCGTCGAGAACGTATCGATGCGCACGCTGGATCCGGACTTCCGGGGCGATGAACGCATTCACCACTGCTGGCTGATTCGGCACCGGGCGCCCGCGTGAGCCGGGCCACCCTCATTCTCTACACGGGCAGTGGCTGCCACCTGTGCGCGCAGGCGCGCGCCATCGCCGGGCCGGTCGCCGCGCAGGCGGGCTGGTCCCTGGTAGAGCAGTCGATCACCGGCAACACCGAGCTGACGGCCGCGTACGGGATCCGGATACCCGTGCTGCGTACCCCGGACGGACGCGAACTCGGCTGGCCGTTCAGCGCGGGCAAAGTCCGTCGCTGGCTGCTCGCAATGAGCTGACTAACCCCCGGACACCGGATCCGGGTCGGTAACCTGCGGGCTGTCCATCGGGTCCGGGATCCGGCTGGCCAGTACCTTGTCGATACGCCGGCCGTCGAGATCGACCACTTCGAGGCGCCACTGCTCCCAGACGCCGATGTCGCCGGTGTGGGGCACCCGGCCGAGCAGCCACATCATCAGCCCGCTCAGGGTGTGGTAGTGATTTTTGTCCTCTTCGGGCACTGTCTTGAGGCCGAGGCGATCTTTCAACTCCGGGATGGGAATCATGCCGTCGATCAGCCAGGAACCATCCTCGCGCTGCACGGCCCAGGCCTCCTCCTGATCCCAGGGTTCGAATTCGCCGGTGACCGCTTCGAGGACATCCTGGAGGGTCGCGAGGCCCTGGACTTCGCCGTACTCGTCAACCACGAAGGCCATCTGGGTGCGCGACACCCGGAAGTGATCGAGCAGCTCCATTCCGGAGAGCGATTCCGGAACATAGGTGGGCGCCGCCAGGTGCGTATCGATATTGACCGGCTCGCCCCGCAAGGTCTGCTGCGCCACCTGCTTGGCGGTGATGATGCCGACGATGTCGCCGAGGCCGCCGCGACAGACCGGGAACCGGGAGTGATTCGACTCGGTCATGCGTGCCAGATTCTCGTCGCGGGACTTCTCCAGGTCGAGCCACACGATGTCGGCGCGCGGCACCATCAGGGAGCCGACCTGACGCTCGTCGAGGCGAAACACGTTGCGTACCATCTGGCGCTCATTTTCCTCGATGACCCCCGCTTGGGAGCCTTCATCCAGCAGCGCGTGAATCTCTTCCTCGGTGACGATCGCGGCGCCCGAGTCCTTCTGTCCCACGAGTCGCAAGAGTCCGGCAGTCGACCAGCTGAGCAGATGCACGAAGGGTCGCGTGGCCACCGACAGGGCGCGCATCGGCCGCGCGACCAGGCGCGCGATGCCCTCGGGGTTGATCTGGGCGATGCGCTTGGGTACCAGCTCGCCGGCGACAATGGAGACGTAGGTGATGACGATGACCACCAGCGCCGTCGCGCCGATCTCGCTGGGGGTTTGTGCCAGACCGATATCCTGCAACCAGCGCGCGAGAGGTGCCGCGAGAGCGGCTTCGCCGACGATACCGTTCAGGATGCCGATCGATGTGATGCCAATCTGTACCGTGGAGAGGAACCGGGTTGGCTCCAGGCCGAGCTCGATGGCGGCGGCAGCGCCGGCGTCGCCGTCCTCTGCGAGGCGAGTCAGCCGCGCGCGTCGCGCCGCGACCAGTGCGATTTCGGACATCGCAAAGCCGCCGTTGATCAGGATCAGTACGGCGAGAATCAGGATTTCCATGATTTGGCCATTGGGGGAGATGTTGTTGCGCCAGGCTGGCCTGACGCGCAGCGTTCGGGGGGCTGCCCGCTACTGTCCGAGGAGTCTGGCACGGTCAGAGCGGCTGTTGCCGTTCATGCGCTGACAGAAGCTGTTCGGCAGTGCCCAAACGATGGGCGTAGATTGCCGAGAAGGTGAGCACATTCTGTACATAATTACGGGTTTCGGCGAAGGGAATGGCTTCAATCCAGGCATCGAAGGGGAGGCGACCGTCACTTGCGTTGAGCCATCCTTTGACACGCCCCGGGCCGGCATTATAGGCGGCGGTAGCGAGGATCCGGTTGTCCTGAAAGCGATCAAGCATGTCGCGATAATAGCTGGTTCCGAGCGCGATGTTCAGTTTGGGGTCGAACAACTGGCTTTCGGTACGGTACGGAATGGCATGCTTCCTCGCGACCTCGTTCGCTGTGGCCGGCATCAGCTGCATCAGACCGCGCGCCCCGGCCGGGGAAAGAGCTTCGGCCCGGAAGGCGCTTTCCTGACGGGCGACGGCCAGCATCAGTTGCACCGGCAGGCGTTGACGCTCCGACTGGGTTTCGAACGGCTCGCGGTGCAGCACCGGGAAACGGGTATCGATTTCATCCCAGCGACTCGCCTTTACCATGGCGAGAATTGCCTGATAGTGCCATTCCCAGCGATGGGCAAGATGGCCGGCGGCAAGCCATTCGGATTCGGTCAGCGACCGGGTTGCACGCCACCATTCGCGCGCCGCATCCAGCTCCTGTCCATGGTAAAGCAGCTCGCGAACCCGCAGCAGCGCCGGGCGCGCCGCGAGGGCGGCAATGCCTGCTTCATCCGGCTTTTCTTCGCTCCGCGCCATGGTGTAGCCCTGGTTCAGCCAGTCGCAGGCCAGAAAACCATAGAAACTGCGCTGGGCCGCGAGTTCGGCGAAGGTGGTCGTCATGCCGGGATCGGACTCGCCCAGCAGTTGCGCCCCCCGCGCACGCCAATAGCGCCAGCGCGGTTCCGCCCGGAGGGATGGCGGCAATTGGTCGATACCGGCGGCGAGTGCACGCCAGTCTCCCGCCCCGATATGGCGGCGCAGATACCATTCGTGGAAGTTGCTGTCGAGTAGGTCACCGTGACGGCGAATCTGGGCAGCCGCCTCGCCGGTGTGGCCTTGGTCGTACAGGGCACGGACGATTGCGGCCTGCACACGGCTGCGGGTAGCGACATCGAAGGCCGGGTTGCGCTGATAGTGGTGCCAATGCCGCAGTGCCAGCGGGGCATCGGCGCGGCCCACGCGCTCGAGTGTCTGCGCGATCAGCGCGACGACCTCCGTGCTGTACTCGGGAAACAGATCATGGTTGCTCAGCAAGCCGGGGTTCTGGCGTAGCTGGAGATAGCGCACTGCCTTGGCGCGGATCGCCCCCGAAACCAAGAAGCGTTCGAGGTGGTGGGCCAGCTTCAGCTGATTTGCCAACACCGCCTTGGTATAGCGCTGCCACGCGATGGCCTCGGTGATGTCGCCGGTGCGATGCAGCAGCGCAAACAGCCCATCGCAGCCGGCGGGCTGGGGGTGACCGACATTCCACAGTGCGAGACCGGCGACGACGGCGTCCCGGCGTTCGCCCACCTGGTAGCGTGCGTGCTGATATTGACACTCGAGTTCCACGGTGTGAACGGAATCGCGGTAGTACGCGAGAAAATTGCGCCAGTCGCGTTGCGCGTAAAACTCCCGCAGCAGGCGGGTGCGCAGGCGGTTGGCAAGCGGCATGTCGCCCAGAGCATCGAGAAAGCGGTCGATGGCCTCAGGCGCCTCGGGGTAACGGGCTGAGCCGAGGGTTTCGTATTCCAGGTAGGGGTACAGCGGATAATCGCGCAGCGCCTC
Source organism: Porticoccaceae bacterium (assembly GCA_050179115.1). Taxonomy (GTDB): domain Bacteria; phylum Pseudomonadota; class Gammaproteobacteria; order Pseudomonadales; family Porticoccaceae; genus JAGPUQ01. The sequence goes on from JBFXFL010000009.1 coordinate 24,533, forward strand.
GCGCAGCAGGAAGAATTCAGTCCAGTCTCTGCTGGCGGCCGCCTGTTGCGCGGCGCGATAGGCTGCGCGCTGGGTGTCCAGTTCATCGGCAACCGCGGGCGTGGCGGATAAAAGTTGCGCGAGCCACAGCAGTGCCGGGAACACCAGGAGATGTGCGCGCCATGCAAGGATCCGGTTGCCGGCGTGAACGCCGCGATTGGCGTACTGTGTCATGGAAATGCCGCTGTCCCGGTACCTGCCTTCAGCTCTTTTGCTCCGGGTTGATGCGTACGGCGAGGACATCGCAGGTCGCGCCGTGCAGCACACCATTTGCGGTAGAACCGAAAATCAGGGTCAGGCCGTGGCGTCCATAACTGCCCACTACGGCGAGATCCACGGCGTTTTCGCGAGCGAAGCGATGCATTTCCTGGGCCGGCTGGCCAATGAGGATGTGGCACTGCGCGGCCTCAAAGCCATTTTCCCGGGCGAGGATTTGCAATCGCTCACGGGCCTGATCTTCGAGTCGGACCTGGAGTTCACCGAGATCCATCGGGATATCGCCGCCGTAGGCAAAGGAAAGCGGTTCCTGCACATGGACCAGCGACAGTCGGGCGTCGCTTTCCCCGAGCAGTTCGCGTACGCGGCGCATGACCTGGGCGGATTCCGGCGATAGATCGAGGCCCACGAGGACGTGCTTGTAGACTGCCATGACATATCTCCGGAGGCCCTGATGGGAGTCAGTGTAACTGCTCTCTCGGTGCGAGCAACATCGACTGCAAGCGGTGAGTCGATTCCGGTGGCTGCCGGAACTACGGCTTGACCCCTGCGGGGCCACCCCTTATATATGCACGCGTTCGACCGCCGGTTGGCGGTTGTTTTTTTATGAGAAAAAGCGGGTTTCATGGGTAAGTCATTGGTTATAGTGGAATCGCCTGCCAAAGCGAAAACCATCAACAAGTATTTGGGCAAGGATTTTATCGTCAAGTCGAGCGTCGGACATGTCCGTGATCTGCCGATGGGTGGCGGTACCAAGCAAGCTGCCGAGAGGACGGGTCGGGCCGCTCCCGAGCGTCGCGGAAAGGTCGTTAGTGCCGAGGACAAGGCGCTCATCAAGGCCAGAAAAAGCCGCGAGCAACTGGTCCGCCGCATGGGAATAGATCCCGAGCATGGCTGGAAGGCCGACTATCAGGTGCTGCCCGGCAAGGAAAAAGTCGTCGAAGAATTGAAAAAGGCCGCTAAATCCGCCGACGCCATCTATCTCGCCACCGACCTTGATCGCGAAGGCGAGGCGATCGCCTGGCATCTGCGGGAAATCATCGGCGGTGCCGATGATCGCTACCGACGCGTGGTGTTCAACGAGATTACCCAGAAGGCCATTCGCGAGGCCTTTGCGCATCCCGGAGACCTCGACCTCAACCGGGTCAATGCCCAGCAGGCGCGACGTTTTCTCGATCGGGTCGTCGGCTTCATGGTGTCGCCACTGCTGTGGGAGAAAATCGCCCGCGGCTTGTCGGCAGGACGCGTGCAGTCGGTCGCGGTGAAACTGATCGTCGAGCGGGAACGGGAGATCCATGCGTTCCAGCCCGAGGAGTACTGGACCCTGCACGCGGATCTCGCCAAGGCGGCCGGCGAGCAGGTGCGCTTCGAAGTAAAAAAGGTCGGCGAACAAAACTACCGGCCGCTTAACGGCGAGCAGTCCGCCCGTGCGGTCGCCGCCCTGCAGAATGCCGCCTTTCGCGTCGCCGCGCGGGATGACACCCCGACCCAGACCCGACCATCGGCGCCTTTCATCACCTCGACACTGCAACAGGCGGCGAGCACTCGGCTCGGATTCGGCGTCAAGAAGACCATGACGCTTGCGCAGCGGCTCTACGAGGCCGGCTACATCACCTACATGCGTACCGACTCGACCAATCTCAGCGCCGACGCGGTGGCGGCCTGCCGCAAGCTGATCGAAACCCGCTATGGCAAGGACTATGTGCCCGCGCAGCCCAACAGCTACAGCGCGAAGGCCGGCGCCCAGGAAGCGCACGAGGCGATTCGACCTTCCGCAGTCGAGGTGACGGAAGCCGACTTGCAGGGTGTCGATGACGACGCCAAGAGGCTTTATCAATTGATCTGGCAGCAATTTGTGGCGTGCCAGATGGTGCCGGCCCGCTTTACCAGCACGGGCGTCACCGTGCTGGCCGGAGACTACGAGCTGCGGGCGCGGGGCAGGGTAGTGCTGTTCGACGGGTTTTTGCGCGCACTTCCCGCGCAGCGGAACAAGGACGATGTCGAATTGCCGGAACTGACCGTCGGCGAAATGTTGCGTCTGGTGGAACTGTTACCGCAACAGCATTTTACCAAGCCTTCGCCGCGCTATACCGAGGCCACCCTGGTGCGTGAGCTGGAAAAACGCGGTATTGGCCGGCCCTCAACCTACGCGGCCATCATCTCCACCATTCAGGAGCGCGGTTACGTGGTCCTGGAGAACCGGCGTTTTCATGCGGAAAAAATCGGCGATATCGTCACCAGTCGTCTGGACGAGAATTTCTCCGATCTGATGGATTACGGCTTTACCGCCACCATGGAGGAGCAGCTCGACCGCGTCGCCGAAGGTGAACTGGATTGGCGCCAGGTACTCGACGGCTTTTACGCGGGCTTTACGGAGAAGCTGGAGCGCGCCAAAGGGAGTGAGGGCGGCATGCGGCCGAATGCCGCTGTGGACACGGATATTCCCTGTCCGCTGTGCGGTCGTCCCATGCAGATTCGCACCGGCAGCACCGGCGTTTTTCTCGGCTGCTCCGGGTACGCGCTGCCGCCCAGTGAACGCTGCAAGGGCACCCGGAACCTGATCCCGGGCGACGAGGCCGTACAGCTCGACGAGGATGACGAGGCCGAATCGCGCCTGCTGCTGAGCAAGCGGCGTTGCGCCCGCTGTGACACCACTATGGACGGCTACCTGATCGACGACAAAACCAAGGTCCATATCTGTGGCGCGAGTCCGGATTGTCCGGGCTACGAGGTGGAAACCGGTAGTTTCCGTCTCAAGGGCTATGAAGGACCGGTAATCGCCTGCGACAAGTGCGGCAGCGAAATGCAGCTCAAGTCCGGTCGCTTCGGTAAATATTTCGGCTGCACGGCAACAGATTGCGGCAATACCCGCAAGCTGTTGCGCAACGGCCAGCCGGCGCCGCCGAAGGTGCCGGCCATTCCCATGCCCGAGTTGCGGTGTGCAAAGGTGGACGATCACTATGTGCTGCGCGACGGTGCCGCCGGTCTGTTTCTGGCGGCGAGTCAGTTTCCCAAGCACCGGGAAACGCGAGCTCCGCTGGTGATTGAACTGCTCCCGCATCGCGACCGCATCGACCCCAAGTACCAGTACCTGCTCGACGCCCCGCCGCGCGATTCTGCGGGCAATCCGGCGCTGGTGCGATTCGGGCGCAAGACCGGCGAGCACTATGTACAGACCGAGGTCGACGGCAAGCCGACCGGCTGGCGCGCCGATTTTCGCGACGGCCTGTGGCGGGTGACCGATAAGACCAAGTGACGGCGCATTGCGAAGCGCGACAGCGCCATGGGCGCTCCGATGCCAATGCCCGGAGCGGGCTGCTATACTTGGCGTCTGACCGCACGAGTGGTGATTGGATGGCTTCCTCTCTCTATGAAATCGTCGAGTTGCCGGATGGCGAATTCGCGTTGCAGCGCTCCGGTGAAGACGGTGAGCCCCTGGTGCGAATCGAGTTTTCCGAAGAGGCTCGGGTTTATCTTCGGGATTCGGGCCTGGATGTGGCGCGGGCGATGATCGATGCGGGAATCGAGGCCATCGAAAATCTCGGGCCGAACGCCGGGACCGAGGGTGTTGGCACGTCCGGGCGGCATGTGCTCCACTGATTCGTTCCGCGGCCATATAGGTGGCCAGCGGTCTGATCAGGTGTAGTTGGAGTTCGCGCAGCCGAGATGATTGGCTGGGGGTGTTCGATTTCCGGGTCTTGAGTCCAGAATTCCGCCGCAACCTTTGTCATCCGTGGTTCGTGCTGGTTCTTTCCCGTCGCGCTTACAGCTTCGTACGCACCAAACCAACACTTATGCCTTCGAGGGCGAAGGTGCTGGTGCGGAGATCCACTTCAATCGGCTGGAAATCCGGGTTTTCCGGCAGCAGCCGCAGCCGGTGCGGCTCGGAAGTGAACTGTAGCCGCTTGACGGTCACGGCGTCATCGATACGCGCTACCACGATGCTGCCGTTATCGGCCACCACCGCTTTAGCCACCGCCAGCAGATCCCCATCGCGGATCCCGACGTCGCGCATGCTGTCGCCGTGGATGCGCAGTAGATAATCCGCCGCTGGGCTGAACAGCCCGGGGTCGACCTGGCAATGACCTTCGAGACATTCCTCGGCGAGAATTGGGCTGCCTGCGGCGACTCTTCCGACGATGGG
>JBFXFL010000009.1:29031-53083 GCA_050179115.1 Porticoccaceae bacterium
TGTCGCCGTGGATGCGCAGTAGATAATCCGCCGCTGGGCTGAACAGCCCGGGGTCGACCTGGCAATGACCTTCGAGACATTCCTCGGCGAGAATTGGGCTGCCTGCGGCGACTCTTCCGACGATGGGCAGTCCGCCAGCCGCCTCATGCAACCGAATGCCGCGCGAAGCTCCGGGTATCATCTCTAGCATGTCCTTGCGTGCGAGTGCGCGTAGATGCTGTTCCGCAGCGTTTGCGGAGCGAAAACCGAAGTGATGAGCAATTTCTGCACGAGTTGGCGGATACCCACGCTGGTTCTGATAGCCGCGGATGTAATCGAAAATTTCACGTTGGCGCTGGGTGAGGACGGTGGTTGACATCAGATGGGTGGCCGTTGCGAAGAACCACTGTGATTATAACCAGCATCTCTCCTGTCGCAAGGACTGGTGATCCGCTGGAACCTCAATTGAAACCGTAAATCAGAGGTAGGTATGGACGAAAGCAAGTTGCCGGAAGCCTGGCGGGTTCTGCGTATCCAGTCGGAATTGGTGGAGGGCATTGAAGCCTTGACCCCGCTGCGTCGCGCGGTGACGATATTTGGCAGCGCGCGGCTGGGCGAGGGCTCGCATTGGTACGGGGTGGCACTCAAGGTCGGGGAGTTACTGGGCGCCGAGGGTATCCCGGTCATCACTGGTGGGGGACCAGGCATCATGGAGGCCGCCAATCGCGGCTGTTTCAGTACCCCAGCCGATGCCGTGGGGCTCAATATCAATCTGCCGGGAGAGCAGATTCCAAACACGTATCAGGACATTGCCCTGACCTTCCGCTACTTCTTTGTGCGCAAGTTCATGTTCGTGAAATATGCGATTGGTTTCGTCATATTTCCGGGCGGTTACGGAACCATGGATGAATTATTCGAGGCGCTGACGCTGGTCCAGACCGCCAAGGTGAAGCCCTTTCCGATAGTGCTGGTGGGATCGGCGTACTGGCGCGGTCTGCTCGACTGGATGGAGACCACCATGCAGGGCACCGGCTGCATCGGTACGCACGATCTCAATCTGTTTTCCCTGGTGGACACCGCCGAAGACGCCGCAGCGGTGATTCTGCATCATGTCCGGATGTTGCAAGCGCAATCTTTATCCGAATAGCGTGGACAAAGGGTCGCTGCCGGACCGATCGGGCGGATGGCGCTGACCGGCGCTAGTAGTCGTCATCCTCGCCAAAGCCTTCGGACTTGCTGTCGTCGAAAGGGTCCTCCCAGAGGGGTTCGCGGTAGCTGCCGGGGACGCTGTCCGAGTCCTCGTCGTCGAGGTATTCGATTTCGCGCAGATCGTCCGGTGGTTCGGCGGGCAGCAGGATCATTTGGCGCCAGGTGTCAAAGTCAATCTCGCTGATGTCACCATCGATGTATTGGATAGCGATGGTGTCGCTGTCTTCGTCGACGGCAACCACTTCGAATATTTCGTCTTCGCTGACATCCTGGTACCACTTGCTGATGACGGGGCGGCGCTTGGCCATGGCGACGGGCTCCTTGATTTGTTCTTGTGAATCAAACTACCACTGCGAGTGGTGGCTTGGTCATACAGGGTCGGTCGCACCTTGGTGTCGGGGTGGCCGCTCACGGCGCAGGCGCCGGTATCAAGGGTTATCATAACCACATGACTGGCGAGGTAAAGAGCGACAGACCGTGAGAGTTATCTGCGTGTTCCTGGTACTCCCTATTTTTGAAGTCGGCGGCCTGCGCGGCGAGTCGTGGTCTTCGCCATGCGCGATGCGTCCTTGCCAGCGCCGGATGACGCTGTGGTTACCGGCGCGGCAATCGGACCGCTGCTCGTGATCGCTGTGCCCGGTCCCGTGATGCTTGATCTCGACGGCTTGGTGCTGACATCGGAAGAGCGGCAGCTGCTTTGGCATCCCGGAGTCGGGGGGGTGATTTTCTTTGCGCGCAACATTGTTTCCCGCGCGCAGTTCATCGATCTTGTCGCCGAGGTGCGTACGCTGCGCCCCGAATTGCTGCTGGCCGTGGATCAGGAGGGTGGCAGGGTGCAGCGGTTGCGGGACGGCTATAGCGCATTGCCGGCGATGCAGCGTCTGGGTGAAGCCGTGGCGCGCGATCAGGGACACGGCGCGTGGTTGTGTCGGGAAACCGGCTGGCTGCTGGCCAGTGAGGTCCTGGCGTCCGGTCTCGATTTCAGCTTTGCGCCGGTGCTCGACCTCGACCGGGATCATTGCGCGGTGATTGCCGAGCGGGCGTTTCATGCGACACCGGAAATCGCCATCATCGCGTTGCGGGCCCTCATAGCCGGCATGCATGAGGCCGGCATGGCGGTGACGGGCAAGCATTTTCCGGGTCATGGGGGGGTGCGAGGCGACAGCCATCTGGAGACGCCTCGCGATGGGCGGTCGCTGGCGATGTTGCACGCCCACGATCTGCGACCCTTTGCCGACCTTGTCGATGAGCTCGATGCCGTGATGCCGGCTCACATCGTTTACAGCGAAGTCGATCAGCGTCCGGCGGGATTCTCTCCCTTCTGGATACAGGATTTGCTGCGTGGTGAATTGGGCTTTAGGGGTGTCGTGTTCAGTGACGATCTGGCCATGAAAGGCGCCGACCTGATGGGAGGATACCCCGAAAAGGCGCGCGCGGCCCTGGCGGCCGGTTGTGACATGCTGCTGGTGTGTAACGACCGCGCCGGTGCGCTAGAGGTGCTGGCGGCGCTGGAATCCTCGGATGTCAGGGTGTCGCCGCAGCTGGCCACGATGCGGGCAAGACGCCGCCCCGATTGGACCTCCCTCGAGGCCGATGTGCGTCGTGCCGCCATTCAGGCTGAGCTGGCGGCATGCTGAGGGCGATGTCGTGAGTCCACGGATCGCGATCATCGGCGGCAGCGGTCTGCAGACACTGCCCGATTTCAGGCTGTTGGAGCATATGCAGGTGACGACTGCCTGGGGCTCACCATCGGCTCCCGTGCAGTATGGAACTCTGGATGGCACGGATCTGTTGTTCCTGCCGCGGCACGGCGGGGAGCGTGCCATCCCGCCCCACAAAGTGAACTATCGCGCCAATGTCGCGGCCCTGACAGAGCTGGGTGCCCGGCAAGTGTTTGCCTTCAATGCGACGGGCGGCATCGGCGCTAATTTCCCCGCCGGAACGCTGGTGATTCCCGACCAGATCATCGATTACACCTGGGGGCGTGACCACAGTTTCTGGGAGGACGACACCGGCGAACTGCTGCATGTGGATTTCACCCGACCCTATGATGGCGGGGCCCGGGAGTATTTGCTGCGCGGCGCGCGCGCAGCCGGAGTAGTCGTGGTGCCGCATGGCGTGTACGCCGCCACTCAGGGGCCACGGCTTGAATCAGCCGCCGAAATTCGTCGCTTGCGACAGGATGGCTGCGATCTGGTGGGCATGACCGGGATGCCGGAAGCCGCGTTGGCGCGTGAAAAAAATCTCGCCTACGCGAGTCTCGCGCTGGTGGTCAACGCGGCGGCCGGTATTTCGCCGGCCGCGATCACCATGGCCGACATCCGCGCGGTGATGGCGCGCGAAATTCCCCGCGCGGTACAGGCACTGGCCGCCGCGGCGGCCTGTGCCGCCAGTGAACACCCGATACCATGATCGTGCCGGAGATAGCCCCGGAATGGGGTCTCGGTGGCCTGGCGCTCAGTGCGTTCCTGTCGGCGACCCTGCTCCCGGGAGGTTCCGAGATTCTGCTCGTACTCCTGGCCCGGCAGCAGGAGTGGACGCCTGCTGCCCTGCTGTGGACTGCCGCGCTGGCCAATACCCTGGGAGGGTTGTCGACTTACGGTGTCGGTCGCCTGGCGGTCGCGGGGCGCGCGCCGACGAAGCGGGGTGTCGCTGACCTCCAGGCGCTTGCGCGGGTGCGGCGCTGGGGCTATCCGGCACTGTTGTTCTCCTGGCTACCGCTCGTCGGCGATGGACTTTGTCTTGCGGCGGGATGGCTGAAGATGGGGGTGCTGACTACGACGCTGATGCTCTTCACGGGCAAATTTGCCCGTTATGGTGCGGTGCTTTGGCTGGCTATCTGAATTCAGGTTTGCGGAATTTCGCGTCCGGGTCCGTGGTTCGAAGCGGGGGCTGGTCGGGTCTGACCCTTTGTTACGGGTTGTTGGTCGCCCTCGTGGTGGCAGGCGTTGGCTGGATCTACCTCGAGTTCACGTACCGTGGAGACCATCTGCGCGCCAGCGACTATGGCTATCCCCCCGACTACCGCCCGGCGTGCCCTGGTGGATTGGGTGTGCCCGCGGATCACGAGCGAGCGACAACGGCGGCGGGGCTGCATTTTTCGGTGATCACTCCGCGCAACTACCGCGCCGACTTTGCCCACCCGCTGCTGGTTGTGTGGGCCCCGGCGGGTTTGAGCGAACAATTTTCGGAGCGCTTTACCGGGCTTACCGGGGCCGCCACTGCGCATGGTTTCATCGTGCTATACAGCCGCAGCGTGCCGCTGGGCGAGAAGGCCTTGCGCGCGCTCGCCGAGATCCCGGCCGCGGCAATGGCCAGATGGTGCATTGATCCCGCGCGCATCGCTTACACCGGCCATTCCGATGGTGGCACGGTGAGCAATGCGCTCGCGGTGCTGCCCGGGCTCAGCCAGCGCCCGGCGGTGATCGCGCCGAGTGCCATGGGCATGCAGGAGCAGGATATGGTCACATTTACTTGCCCTGCGCCCACGCCGGTGATGCTGATGCACAACAAGGGCGACCATCATTTCCCGAATTACGGCGTCGGTGTCGCGACCTGGTGGGCCCGCTGCAACGGTTGCTCGGCCAACCTCGAAGTTTCCGGGTTTCCGGACTGCGAAGCCTTTTCCGGCTGTACCGTGCCGACACTGCTATGTCGTGCTTCGGGAGGACATGCGCATTGGCCGGGGTTTGAACATCGGGTGATCGAGTTTATCGATGGAGTACTGCCGCGCTAGGCGAAGCCCCGCGAAGGCGCGGCCGCGGCGCTCTCAGTGCTCGTCCCGAACGGGGCGCCGCCGCTCGACTAGCTTGCGGTGGACATCGCGCATCCGGTCGTGGCGCTTCATTCCGCTCAAAAGATCGTTGATTTCCTCTCCGTCAAGCGAGTTGCGGACAAGCAATCGCAGCGCAATCCGGTCCAGGTAAAGCTGGTTATCGGCGCTCTGGATAATCCGGTTGGCGTCGGCGGCAAGACCGTCGAGAGTGCTGGCTTCCTTGTGGCTCAGATCAACGTCCGCAAGCTCCTCGTATTGCAGTCGTAACCGTTCGAGAGATAACAGCGAACGGACCGCCAGCTGATAGTCGTAACCGCCGTCTATCTGATTAAACGCAACGCCCTGGTACAAAGCCTGTGCGGCCGGGCCACCAAACAGGATGCGCACGGTCGAGAGCGTCTGTTCCAGCGCCTCGGGCCATAGCCGGCTCGGATTTCCTGGGCGCTGCATCAGGGACGCCAGCGCGTGATTGGGTTCAAAGTGGACGTGGCTGGGTTCAGTTGTGACGTCCTGCTCTGCTACCGTTGCCTGCAGTACGTCGCGGGAGTAGTGATAGCAGACGAGGACATGGCCCGCCTCGTGATAGGCGACAGCCTCCCGTGAAATTTTTGCGGGAGCGCCGCGCGGACGCAGCAGGTGTTCGATATTGGGTATGCGCACTTTTGACACCGGGTGGTCCTCCAGAGCCGCGCCCTGCCTGGTGAATACCTCAGGTTCCATGTTTTTCCGTTCGTCGTGAAATTGCAAGCCCGTGCACGGGCGGCGCTGGGTGGCAGGGTTGCTAAAGGCGCCGTAGTGACTCTATGCTGCCCCGATCAGATTGGTGGCGTCAATTCGCCGCTGTCCGGCTGCCTAAGTGCGCGCGCTATGCGCAACAATTCAACCAAAAACAGGAAACGAGCAGATGATCAATTACATCACTTTGGGAACCAATGATCTCGACCGCGCCGGCAAGTTCTACGATGAATTGCTGGCAATAGTCGGTGGCAAACGGGCCCTGACGACTGACAGGTCCATAGGCTGGGTGGGGCCCAAGGGCGCGCCCATGTTGATGATAATGAAGCCGTTTGACGGCAAACCGGCAACCGCCGGCAATGGCTCCATGGTGGCGCTATCCGCCAGTTCCCCCGAGCAGGTTGCCGCAATCCACGCCAAAGCTCTGGCGCTGGGGGGAACCGATGAGGGAGCACCTGGACCGCGTGGCGAGGGAGCATTTCACTGCGGTTATTTTCGCGATCTCGACGGCAACAAATTCAACGCGTTTTTCATGAAGCGTTGAACGATAAGCCCGCGCTGTCCACGAACAGGCGGTGACAGGATCGCATCCCAGGGCGTTATCGATTCGCGCAGAACGGATGCGCGTGCCACGCCGCAGGAGAGAGTCACCCGGCCACGGCACGGCGATTCGGGGATATCAGTCTGATGCTCACCAAGGCCAACCCAACCCCAGCCGTTGGTGGCGCCGTCGGGAGCTATCCGAAACCCACGGATGGCGTTTTTGGTCATGGGCTGCCGGGCACCGCTCCGGCCGCTGTGTTGCCGACCCCCCACTTGTCGCCCCCAGGTGGGGACGGCGTGGGGTACCCGGTGGTACGGCGGTGCAAAACCCTGTAATCTCGAACCGCAAGCCATCTGCGGCGTCGGTGTTCTGCACCTCACCGTTGGTGTCGGCCGGGAAGTCCTGCCCGAAACCATGGTAGGGTCTTGCGACCCGCTGACGCATGATGGCGTGCACTTGATTCGGATTCGCATCGGAGCTTTAAAAATGTCCACGGCAACTGGCATCGTCAAGTGGTTCAACGCTGACAAGGGATATGGATTTATCGCGCAGGAAAATGGTCCTGACGTGTTCGTGCATTTTCGCGCAATCGTTTCGGACGGTTACAAGACGCTGAAAGAAGGCCAGAAGGTCTCTTTTGAGGTTACCCAGGGCCAGAAAGGCCCGCAGGCGGAGAAAGTCGTACCCATTTAACGACTTACCTTAGTAGGTTATCGGAAGGTCGTAGTGAGCGACACCAGATGCAATGCACGGGAAGTGCAATGATTTAACAACGCCAGGGCAGGCGAGCGTGGCATCAACCGCGCGTATGTAAACAGGTGGGATCCGGGCCTTCAGCGCCTTCGCGTCACCAGCACGCGCGGGTTTCCATTTATCCCACTACGGGTGGGTTGCGTGCTTGGCGGGCTTCCTAAAAACGTTGCGAGAACTGTCGGCTGTGAGAGACGCCGCGCACAGCAACGATGGATAGGCAAGGGCGCAAGCGCCGTGCAACGCAGCAGGTGGCGGCCGCGGCGGTTTTACAACAACCCGCTAGGAGCTGCGATTTTTGGCAGCCATCAAATAGTCCACGAGCATCTGGTATTCCTGGCTCCGGGGACTCTGCTTGCGCCAGACCAGGTCGATCGAGCGGGACACTTCTCTGCCGTCGAATGCCCGAATATCAATATTCTGCAACCCCGAGATAATGCCGCTGTCGATGGCCATGCGTGGCAGCAGAGTCACGCCGATGCCGTTCGCCACCATGGGCACCAGCGTGTGCAAACTGGTGGCTTCGAACGCCAGGGATATCTGGGTACTTTGCAGCTTGCAGGCCTCCAGCGCCTGGTCGCGCAGGCAGTGGCCCTGTTCCAGCAGCAAAATATCGTGGCCCTTGAGGTCCCGTGTCCGCAGTTGGTGAACCTTGCCGAGGGGATGGCGCGCGGGATAAGCCAGCACAAAAGGATCATCGAACAGGTGATGAGTCGTGACATTGGTCATGGGATATGGCAGCGCCATCAGCAGCAGATCGAGTTCGCCCTGGTGGAGCAGATTGACCAGCTTCTCGGATAGGTCTTCGCGGATAAGCAGCTGGAATTCGGGATGATCCCGACGCAGCGCCGCCAGCGCGGTGGGCAGCAGGAAAGGCGCAATCGTCGGTATGACGCCCAGGCGGATCGGACGATTGAAAGGTGCGAGCGCAGCGGCGGCTTCCTCGATGAGGGCTTCCACTTCGGTCAATATCTGGCGCGAACGGCGGACGACCATAATCCCGATCGGGGTCAGCAGCACCCTCTTGTGGCTGCGCTCGATGAGCGCGATGCCAAGCGCAGCTTCCAACTCCTGGATGCCAGCGCTGAGCGTGGACTGGGTGACATGACAGGCCTTGGCGGCATTGCCGAAATGGTGCTCGTCCGCAACGGTGCAGAGGTACTTCAGCTGCCGGAGCGTGGGTTTTTGAGCCATCGGATATATCGATCAATAATGTCAAAAAAATTAACTTTACCGATTGTAGGATAGCGACTATGGTGGATGCAAGTTCCGTCGGGAACTGTCTACGTCCGGTGGCATAAGTGCGCCATCAACCACCTCCAACCGGCATCAGGAGAACTTCCATGGCACTGAAAGGCACCAAAACCGAAAAAAATCTGAAGGACGCCTTTGCGGGCGAATCTCAAGCCAATCGTCGTTACCTGTATTTTGCAGCCAAGGCAGACGTCGAAGGCTATAACGATGTGGCTGCTGTGTTCCGTTCCACCGCGGAAGGTGAAACCGGTCATGCGCACGGGCACCTCGAGTATCTGGAAGAAACCGGTGACCCGGCGACCGGTCTGCCGATCGGCGGCACCGCTGACAACCTGAGAGCTGCCATCGCGGGCGAGACCCACGAATATACCGACATGTACCCCGGTATGGCGAAAACCGCGCGTGATGAAGGCCTGAGCGAAGTGGCCGATTGGATGGAAACCCTGGCCAAGGCGGAGCGCAGTCACGCCAACCGTTTCCAGAAAGCTCTGGACACACTCGGCAGCTGATCAACGACGGCTCCGGCAGCCGTGCCGGAGCCTTTTCAATGCTCCGCTTCAATTCTCCGCCGGCAATGTGCCGGCATCGGTACCCTTCCGAGCAGTCCGGGAAGGGATTCAGACAAATCCGTTTCAGGGCTTCTCAATGAGCAACGAATCCGGGGTTGGCGAAGGTAGTCTCGGGGCTCCGACGCGGCATGCTCTCGACTGGCAATCGCCCGCATTCTGGGATCGTGACAGCCTCGATGCCGAGCTGGAACGGGTTTACGACATCTGCCACGGCTGCCGCCGCTGCGTGAGCCTGTGCGAATCCTTTCCAACGTTGTTTGATCTTGTCGATTCCTCCGAGACGATGGAAGTCGATGGCGTGGCAAGGGGCGATTACCGCAAGGTCGTCGATCAATGCTATCTGTGCGACCTCTGTTACATGACCAAATGCCCCTATGTGCCGCCTCATGAGTGGAATGTGGATTTTCCGCACCTCATGTTGCGCGCCAAGGCGGTCAATTTTCGTGAGCAGGGCGCTTCCTTTCGGGATAGAACTCTGACCAGTACGGATCGGATCGGCAAACTGGCAAGCATTCCTCTGATAGACGTGACGGTGAATGCGCTGAATCGCAACGCCGGCTTCCGTCGGATTTTTGAAACGACTTTTGGTGTACACAAGGACGCGCCGGTCCCCGAATATCACAGCAAAACCCTGCGCAAAAAGGTGAAATCGCTTGCCAAGAGCATTCCTGCGCAGCGCGCGGGCCGCACCACGGGCAAGGTAGCGCTCTACGCTACCTGCTACGGAAATTACAACAGCCCGGATCTGGGCGAGGATTTTTACACTGTATTCCAGCATAACGGCATCCATATCGAACTGGTGCCCCGCGAGCGCTGCTGCGGCATGCCCAAGCTTGAGCTCGGCGATCTCGACAGCGTTGATCGCGCTCGTGAGGTGAATATTCCGGTACTCGCCAAACTCGTGGATGAAGGTTTCGACCTGATTGCGCCGGTGCCGTCCTGCGTGTTGATGTACAAGCAGGAGCTGCCCCTGATGTATCCGGACGACCCGGATGTCCAAAAAGTCCGGAACGCATTTTTCGATCCCTTCGAGTACCTGTTTTTGCGTCACAAGGAAGGCATGTTCAACACCGAGTTCAGACAGGGTCTGGGCGATATCGGCTATCACGTCGCCTGTCATTTGCGGGTACAAAATATCGGTATGAAGACCCGGGACATCCTGGCGCTGATTCCGGATACCAGGGTTCACCCGCAAGCGCGTTGTTCAGGCCACGATGGCACCTATGCCGTGAAGCGCGAGACCCATGCCAACGCCGTCAAGATCGGCCGGCCGGTGGCGCGCAAAATCAATGAACTCAAGCCTGCCCATTTTTCCAGCGACTGCCCCATGGCCGCCGCCCACATCGCGGATCTCGCGGAACGTGAGGAAAAACCTGAGCATCCCATGACGCTGTTGCGCATGGCATACGGACTTTAAGGGGCGATCGATGCAGAAGCTGAAGCGAAGCGACTTGTGGTCGCTGGAACAGTATGCGGAACGGCGTCCGGAGTTTCGCCGGCTAGTGCTGGAGCACAAGCGCACGCGGCAAGTAGGGCTTGGACCGCATGCGCGAGTCTATTTCGAAGACCGGCTGACCGTTCAGTATCAGATTCAGGAAATGCTGCGGATAGAACGCATTTTTGAGCCTGCCGGGATACAGAATGAACTTGACGCCTACAATCCGCTGGTGCCGGATGGCAGTAACTGGAAGGCGACCTTCATGATTGAATACGAAGACGCCGGAGAGCGGCAGGCCGCGTTGGAGCGGTTATCCGGGATCGAAGATCGGGTTTGGCTACAGATTGCCGGTAACGAAAGGATCTATGCGATCGCGGACGAGGACATCGAGCGCGAGCGGGACGGCAAAACGTCGGCGGTGCATTTTCTGCGCTATGAAATCCCACCGGCGGCAAGTGCCGCCCTGCACGCGGGCGCCGGCATCACCATGGGTATCGATCATCCGAACTACATGATCGAACCGGTGGCGGTCCCGCGCGAGGTGGTGGCATCCTTGCGCAACGATCTGGATCCGGCTTGAGGCGTACGGCGGCAGCGTCTGCACGCACCGAGCTGAGAGTTTCTGGCGCAGGGCGCCGTCACGGACGGGGATTGCGCAGCAGGCGGGGTGCGCGATAAGGGGTTCTCGGCTCCGCCTCCCCCCGCGTCGGGTGGAGACGGTGGTAATCCGGATTGGGTTCGTGACCGCGATGGTGCCGTGCCGGGGCGCGATGCTGATAATGGCCGTCTCTGCCGTGGATATTACCACCGAACGGCACGCCCCGATGCGGGTGAACATAACGTCTGTAACCGGGATACCCAAGGATCTGCGGCGCATAACCCGTGAATTCTGGCCCATAGTCCGGACCAGGAATCGTGGGAGAAGGCATGGCCGGTAGCGGTCGGGCGTCGGCTTGCGCTTTCTCGCGCAGCAAGCGGTCGTCACGCAAACGGTTGGTCGTCTCCGCGATGTTATCGATGCGCTTTTGCCGCTCTTCTTCCGAGATGGCGGGATCCGGCGCGGTAATACCCATATCCTCGACCACAACGGCTCCGGGCGTAGGCTTGTCGCCGTAGGTAACCCGCCCTTTGGCATCCGTCGATTTGTAAACCTGGGTTTCCGCCCAGGTCCATGAGCCCTGGAGCGCCAATAGGAGCGCGAGCGATTCCAGAATGCCTGCTCGCATGCCGTCCACGTTCCTGTATCGCATTACCGGGTTCTCCAGGTGTTTGCTTCGTCGCCACTGAGACCAGCCGCGCGCGGAAAAGATCGCAACGGGTTGTCCGACCGGATGGCGTTCATCCTCCATTTTCGGCAGTAGTGATACCAAAGCAAGGATCACCGTGACCGAATCTCTTTTTTGGGTCTCTGATAGACCCGCCGGTCGTGGATAACCTTGTTTATCGGATTAGACTAAAGTCCAGGAGGCGCTGATCGAGTGGCACTGATTGTGCGGCGATCCGGCCACCGCAGACGTTGCCTTCGTCTGAAGTTGAAGCAATCGGGAGAGCGACAATGGAACGACATTTTTTTGCCAGCGATAGCCTTCGGGATCTTGAAGTTCTGGAAATGGAGCTCGAACAACTGGGCGTCGTGACACCACAGATTCATGTACTGAGCAATCTCGATAGTGAAGTGGCGCATCACCGGCTGCATGAGGTAAGCAGTCTGATGCGTACCGATGTCATTCGCAAAGGTCTGGTCGGGGCGTTGTGCGGGATTCTGGGCGGCGCGGCGGTATTGGTGATTGCGTCGACGTCTGGTCTCGCAGCTCAGTTTGGCTGGATTCCCTTTGTTTTTCTGGCGGTAGTTGTGCTGGGGTTTTGCACCTGGGAAGCGGGCTTTCTGGGCTTCCAGCTGCCCAACACCCGGTTTCGCCGTTTTCAGAATGTGCTTGACGAGGGGCGACACCTCTTTTTTGTCGACTTGCGCTCCGATCAGCGCGCGCTGTTGGCGGGTGTCCTGGCGCGGCATCAGGGGCTCCAGGCGCTCGGCACGGGTGAGGGTACGCCCTGGTGGCTCATTTCTCTGCAAGACAAGTTCCAGCGTTTTGTGCGCTGGGCGCCTTGATGTTCTGAACCGTGGCGCTTCGCCGGCTTTTTGACAGGGGCTGGCGAGGCGGTTTTACCGCGGCAGCACAGGCCTAAGCGCTCGCTCAATGTCTCCGTGGCGCCGACTTGGTCGTGGCAGTTTGTTGGTTTCTTCGCGTGCCCTGGCCTGCAAGGCGTCCGCCGCTGTAGCGGCCTCCTGCGCAATCCCGGAAAAGTCCCGGCGATCGCGCCGCCCCCTGTACCCATAGCGCCAGTGCTTGGCATGCTCGGCGTCGGCAGATGCGGGGTCAAGGTCGCGTTACAGCAAGCAAGCACACCCAGGGGAACACGCGGCAACTGGCCATCAACTGCGCCGGTTTCGGCTACCATGGCGCGCTTTCCGGCCGCCATGATTCAACGACGAGAGATTGCCTATGTATCTGACGCAGGGGTTGCGACGTTGTGCCGAGCGCAACCCGGAGCGGCTCGCGCTGGCGGGGGGAGGCCGCCAGTGGAGCTGGCGTGAATTCAACGATCGGGTCGCGCGGTTGGCCGGTGGGTTGGTGGCCATGGGACTGCGGCCCAACGACCGGGTCGCGATCCTCTCCCACAACGGCCCCGAATACTTCGAGTTCAGCTACGGCGTGCCCTGGGCGGGCGGGGTGATCGTACCCCTGAACAACAAGCTTACCGCCGCTGATCTGGTGTATATCCTGAATCATTCGGGCACGCGGTTTCTGCTCGCCGACGAGGATTTCCGCGCGTTGATAGAAGATTTTTCCGGGCAACTGGAGTCGGTGGAGAAAACCCTTTATTTCGCGCCGGGGCAGGATGACAGCCCCTACGAAAACCTGATCGCCTCAGTGTCGCCCCTCGATGATCAACTGCGCGGCTACGAGGACATGGCGGGTATTTTCTACACCAGCGGCACCACCGGGCGGCCCAAGGGCGTGATGCTCAGCCATCGCAATCTGCTCTGGAACGCCATGAGCGGCATCATCAACTATGGTCTCGGCGAGGAGACGGTCTATCTCCACGCCACACCGCTGTTCCACGCCGCCGGTGGCTCGCGGGTATTCACCATGGTGACCGCCGGCGTTACCAACATCATTCTCCCGCGCTTTGATGTTCAGGCATTATTGGCAGCCATTGAACGGCATCGTGTCACCAGCCTGCTGCTGGTGCCCACCATGATCAACCGGCTGGTGAACGATCCTGCACTGGGCGATTACGATCTGTCGAGTCTGCGCACCATCGCCTACGGGGCTTCGCCCATGCCTCAGTCGGTGCTCGCGGACGCCTTGCAGAAACTTCCCGGTGTCGGCTTTTGCCAGGCCTACGGCATGACCGAGCTGTCGCCGGCGGCGACCTTTCTCGACACGCGCTATCACGTTCTCGATGGCCCGGACGCTGGACGTCTGCGCTCCTGCGGACGCGCGGTATGGGGCGCTGACGTGCGCATCGTGGACCAGCAGGATCATCCGGTACCGGTCGGCGAGGTCGGTGAGATTGTCGTGCGCGGACCCATGGTGATGCAGGGCTACTGGCGCGATCCGGAGGCGACCGAAAAAGCCGTGCGCGAGGGCTGGATGCATACCGGTGATGCCGGCTACCGGGACGCCGACGGCTTTTTCTACATCGTCGATCGCATCAAGGACATGGTGATCACCGGCGGCGTCAATGTCGCGTCGGTGGTGGTGGAGGATTGCATTCACCAACTGGAAGCTGTGGGAGAATGCGCGGTATTCGGCATTCCCCATCCGGACTGGGTGGAGGCGGTGCATGCGGTGGTGGTCCCCCGTGCGGGCGCCGCATTGACGGCGGCGGATGTCATCGCCCACTGCCGGGCGCGGCTCGCCGCCTATCAGTGTCCGCGCTCGGTCGAGATCCGCGTCCAGCCGCTGCCCATTTCCGGCACCGGCAAGATCATGAAAAACGAACTGCGCAAACCCTTTTGGCAGAATTCCGGCGCCTGAGCGTTGTGCTCCGGATCCTGGTGCGGGGAACCAGACCGTCCTGACTTTCGATCAGTGCTGTCCGATCGGCGTGCGCAGCACCAGACCATCCAGTTCCGGGGCGGCCTTGAGCTGGCACGCCAGGCGGGAATTGGCGTCGCGCCCTTCCGCCAGGTTCAGCATCGCATCCTCCATGCTTTCCATGGGCGCCAGCTTGGCGATCCAGGCGTCATCGACAAAGACATGGCAGGTGGCACAGGCGCACACACCACCGCAGTCGCCATCGATGCCAGGCACCAGATTGCTGACCGCTGCTTCCATCAGTGACATGCCTTCCTCGACGTCCACGACGCGCCGGGTACCGTTGTGCTCGATATAAGTGACTTTTATCACGCTGAAACTCCTTTGATGGGCAGGATTTGTTGAGTGTCCGCGGCAAGCCGCGAGCGGTGTGGGTTCAGGCCAGCAGGTCTTTTACCGGTACGGCATCATCGGCGAGACGGGCCGCATCCACAGTGCCCTGGCGCGGAATCAGGGTCCGTGCGAGGATGAATTCCGCCGGCCGGTTGATGGCATCGACGGCCAGCAGACGGTTGGCCTGGAAGTAGAAAACCGCAAATGAGCGGGTTGCCGGATCGCCTCGCACCACGACACTGTCGTAGCCGCGGTTGATGCCCGCGGTCTGCAACTTGATGTCGTACTGGTCGGACCAGAACCAGGGCACCTGGGTGTAAGGCTTGTGTTTGCCGGCCATGGTGGCCGCCGCGGTCTTCGCCTGTTCGATGGCGTTGTGCACGGATTCCAGCCGGAAGCGGCAGCCGTAGACCGCATTGGGATGATTGGCGCAGTCCCCCGCGGCCAGGATGCCGGCGACCGAAGTATTGCCCAGTTCGTCCACCAGGATACCGTTGTCGCAGGCGATGCCGGCGTTCTGGGCCAGCTCCACATTGGGCAGCAGCCCGATGCCGGCGAGTACCAGTTCCGCGTCGAGACTCTCTCCGTCTCCAGTGATGACCCGCGCCAGGTCGGCGCTGCCCTCGATACGGGTGACGGTAGTGTTGCAACGAATTTCGACGCCGGCCTCGGCGTGGACGCGCTGGAAAAACTCCGACACCTCCGGGCTGGTGACCCGCGCCAGCGCCCTGGGGGCGGCCTCCAGCACCCTGACCCGCAGGCCGTGCTTGGCGGCGACCGCTGCGACTTCGAGGCCGATATAACCGGCGCCGATGATCACCAGTCGTGCACCCGCGGCGAACGTGAGGCGCATCTGATCCACATCCGCCACGGTCCGCAGGTAATGCAGCCGCGGATGGTCGGCCCCCGGGCAGTCGAGTTGGCGTGGTCGACCGCCGGTGGCGAGCAGCAGCTGGTCGAACGCCAGTTGCTGTCCATCGTCCAGCGTCAAACGTTTAGCCTGCGCATCCAGAGTGGTAGCCGCGACACCCAGCACGGGTTCGACGTCGGCCTGCCGGTAAAACGCCTCCGGTTTGATAAGCAGGCGTTCCCTGGACAGTTCGCCGGCCAGAAACGCCTTGGACAGCGGCGGACGCTGGTAGGGCAGCAGCGGCTCGGCCCCTATCAACAGAATGCGACCGCCGAAGCCTTCCTGGCGCAGGCTGGCAGCCGCCTGCGCGCCGGCCTGGCCGCCGCCGAGAACGAGCGCGGTCTCGGTCATGAATTGCGCTCCGTTCAGGCGTTGATGCGGACCGGCATCGATTTGTAATTGCGAATGGCGTAGGTCGTCGCGCGCTCGGGTTGGGCCACCACCTCGATCTGGCCCGGCTCGGGCCAGCGCTTGATGGCCTCTTCCCAGAGGATTTTCAATTGCAGTTCGGCGAGCCGGTTGCCGACACAGCGGTGAATGCCGAAACCGAATGACAGATGCTGACGCGGTCGGGGCCGATCGATGACTAACTCCTCCGCGTTTTCGATCACTTCCTCGTCGCGGTTGCCCGAGTAGTACCACATGACCAGTTTTTCGCCCTTGCGGATGATCTTGCCGCCGAGTTCGGCATCCTCGAGGGCGGTGCGCCGCATGCTCATTACCGGGGTCTGCCAGCGGATGATCTCCGGAATCAGGGATTCGACCAGCTTGGGATTGGCGCACAGCTTGCGATACTGTTCCGGGTAGGTGTTGAGCGCCAGCAGCCCGCCCGTCATCGAGTTGCGGGTGGTGTCGTTGCCACCGACGATCAGCAGGATCAGGGTGCCCAGGAACTCCTGCGGCGGCATGTTCCGGAACGCTTCGGAGTGGGCCAGCATGGAGATGAGGTCGGGGCGCGGTTCGGCGTTCACCCGTTCGTTCCACATGCGGGAGAAATAGGCGGCGCATTCCTGGAGCTCACCCATGCCAGCGGCGCGCTCGGCGGCGGACACATAGCCGGTCATGGCGGTCGCGGTGTCGGACCAGTGGGTGAGTTTGCGGCGCTCTGCCCAAGGGAAATCGAACAGGGTTGCCAGCATCTGGGTGGTCAGCTCGATGGAAACCCGATCCACCCAGTCGAAGGTCTGGTTCAGCGGCAAGGCGTCCAGGGTCTCGCCGGTACGTTCGCGGATGCCCTCGGCGAATTTGGCCAGATTCTCCGGACCGACCGCCGGCGAGACCACCGCGCGCTGGACGTCGTGCTTGGGCGGGTCCATGGCGATGAACATCTCGATATCGAGACCCAGGTTGCCATCATCCAGGGTGATGCCGCCTTGCTGGGAGGAGAAGATCGGATGGCTGGTCTCGACCTTGACGATGTCGTGATACTTGGTCACCGACCAGTAGGGGCCGTAGGCGCTGCTTTTGCAGTAATGGACCGGGGCTTCGCGGCGCAGGCGCGCGAAGTAGGGGCCGTAACTTTCGGTGGCGAGGATCTTGGCGTCGGCGACGTTGATGTCTTCGAGCGGAATCGCGAGGACCTCCGCCGGGATGCGGGCAAGCGTGGTTGTTGCGGTCATGGAATCTACCCCTGCAATTCATTTGGTTAGGACGCGAGACCGGTTGATCTGGCGCATTTTTATCGGTGACACACTCTAGAAGATTGGTCGACGCTTGATGCAGGTCAGAAAACGACAACAGGAGGACATAAAGTGACAACCGAGGGCTCCGGATAAAGGCGTCCAGCCGGTGATTTGGTGCGAACAGGGAGTACAGGGCGGTAGCTGGGTGAACCGGATAGAAATCGATATGCAACAGCGCAGCGTTCAACCAATGCGACTGCGAAACATGAAAAATGCGGCGCCAACCAGACAGAGCCCAGCCCACAGATAATCGAGTTTCAGCGGCTCCTTCAGATACAGCACGGCAAACGGCACGAACACGCTGAGTGTGATGATTTCCTGAATGATCTTCAGCTCGCCGACGCTGAGCACGGTGTAACCAATGCGGTTGGCGGGAACCTGAAACAGGTACTCGAACAGCGCGATGCCCCAGCTGGCCAGCGCCGCGACCAGCCAGGGCCTGTGGTTGAGTTCGCGCAGGTGGGCGTACCAGGCGAACGTCATGAACACATTGCTGCACAGCAGCAAGGCAATGGTGGCGATTACCGGCGGCATGATCGACTCCGTACCGCGGGTGGTGCGGCCGCGACGCTCATGAGTCGTCAGACCGGGATGAGGCGCAGGACGCTGCCTTCTCCGTCGGCCGCGATCAGCAGCCCGCCCCGGTGGTCCACGCAGAGGCCGCCGGCAAAATCCAGCGGGCAGATGGCGCCCACCGGGAGGTTTTCGGCGATGATCGAGGTGCTGCCGGGATCCCTGAGGCTGACTTTATGAACCGCACGCTGACCGCGGTCGAGCACATGGAGCCAGCCGTCCAGGCAGACCAGCCCACGCGGATCGCGGAGGCCGCCGATCAGCGTAGTGGCGGCTCCGTCGCGGATTCGTATGACCCGTCCGGCGCCGTTTTCCGACACATGGAGTTCGCCGTTGGCGCAGAGCACGTCCGTGGGGCGGTTCAATCCGGACAACAGCGGCGTGACCGCGCCGTCCGCCGCGATCTGCAGCACGGCGCCGTCGCCGGCGCGCACCACGTAGATCACGCCATCGGCGCCCGCGCAGAGCCCCTTGAGTTCGCCCAGCTTTTCGGCCTGCGCACGCGCGTTGCCCGCACCGATGTCGTAGCGCAGTACGTCGCCACGGGCGGTGGTCATCAGGATTTCGCCGGGATTTCCCGCCGCCACGGCGCGTACAAAGCGCGGCGCCGATTTGTCGAGGGGGCTGCCGATATGGCGCACCTGCCCGGTCGCGGACAGTGCGGCCAGACTCAATCCATCCACCACCAGCGCGACACCGGAAGGATCGCAGGCGATGCCCCAGGGGCCTACCCAGCCCGGCTCGACCAGCACCCGCTCGCGATTGCTGCCATCGGTGGCGACTTCCGCGACACCGCCATCCACATAGTGGGAGAGAAAGAGTTTCCCGGCAGTATCGATGGCCAGATTGTCGATGCCGGGGCGCACCCGGGCGATCACCTGCCAACGGCCCGTGGCGATGTCGATTTGTGCCACTTCGCCGTTGCCGGCCTGGGGCGAGAGCAGTTCGCCCGCCGGAGTGAACTTGCAGGCGGTGGGAAACAGCAGCCCGTCGGTGACTTTCTCCAGCGCGCCTGTCTCGGGGTCGGCGCGCCAGATCTCCCCGCGCGGCACCAGCGGGAAATACAGCTTGCCGTCCGGCCCGCCGGCGAGGGCATTGGGGCCGTCGAGGTCATCGGCGATCAGTCGGGGCGGGCGGCTGCCATCGGGATAGAGTTCGAACAGGCGGCCGCCGGGTCGGTGTTCATCGATGAACAGGCGATTTCTGAACACGGTGACGCCGTTGGCGCTGGGCAGATCACCGGCGACGATATCGATGCGGCCGTCGGGTCGGCGTCGGCTGACCCGGGCGCTCATCACCTCTGTCGCATAGAGATTGCCGTCCGCATCGAACGCCACATCGTCCGGGCCGGTAATGGCCAGTCCGTTGGGTGCGATGTGATCGAGGGCAGCGGTCGCGGTGTCAATGGCGGTGACCTGACTGCCCATGGCCTGAGCGACATGGAGCCTACCGTCCGGACCGAACTGCATGCCGTTGGCGCCGAACAGCGCGCTCGGCGGCGTCACCCGTTCAGCGCGCCACCCGGGGCTGAGTTTGATGGCGTTGGCAGCAGCACCGTGCAGTGCGAGAAATCGGTTCATGGGGGCTCCCGGTCAGATAGTGGATTCCGGGATTGTTGCGCCGGCGGCGCGTGCCGGCAACAGGACATTTGCCGGGCATAAAAAAACCGCCGTCGCCCTGGGGACAACGGCGGCTTCAACGACGAACGTTATTGAACCTGAATGGGCAGGTTGAACAGTTTTTTCACGTTATCGTGCCGGATGGCGTTCTTCTGTGCGTCGGTCAGGAAGGATGTCTGTTCCGCCAGAACTTCCTGCGAGTGAGGCCAGGTGGCATCCGTGTGCGGATAGTCATTGGCCCAGACCAGGCAGCCGCTGTCGACGATGTTCTGATTGAGGTAGGCCGTGGCATCGTCCTGGAAGGTGAAGGACACGTTCTTGGTGATGTACTCGCTCGGCATCTTTTTGAGCGTGGATTCGGCGATCGAGCCCAGGCGCTTGATGGCATGGTCGGCACGGTAGGCGTAGTGCGGAATCCAGCCGGCATCGGCTTCGGCGATCACCATCTTGAGATTGGGGTGCCGGTCGAAGTTGCCGCCGAACAGGAATACGCCCAGGACATCCTGAACACCGCGCATGATGTTCATGAAGCCGTTGGCCACAGCGCCGCGTTTGGGAGCCAGTGCTTCTTTCACGCTGTTGTCGTCGGAGGTCAGGATGTGGAAGCAGACCGGCAGGTCGAGGTCGGTCGCGCACTCCCACAGCGCATCGTAGTCGGGATGATCGTAGTCTTTGTGCTGCGGACGGCCCGGCATCATCATGCCGACCATGCCCATTTCCTTGGCTTTGCGGAAGTCCTTGATCGCCTCGTCCACGCTTTCGGCGGCGGTTTGAGCCAGTCCGAACAGGCGGTTGGGCGCGCCGCCGCAGAAGGTTTCGAGCCAGCGGTTGTAGGCGCGCATGCAGGCGGATTTGTAGGCGAAATCCTTGTGGGTGCAGAGCACCATGCCGATCGAGGCGTAGATGATCTCGGCGCAGACGCCGTCGCGATCCTGGGCTTCGGTGCGGAATTTCGGATCCCAGGCTGCCTTGGGGATATCCTCGAACTTGCTGTTACGAAATTTGGCGAGCTCGTTGGCCGGCACGCCGGCGGCACCCAGGAGCGCGACCGGTATGACGTCATCGACGCCGGGGATATGGAAAATGTGGCCGCCGCTGGGTGCTTCCACAATCCGGGGCGCCTGGTCACGATATTTGGGTTCGATGAAGTCGATATAACAGTTGGGCGGTTCGACAATATGCGAATCCGCGGAGATCGCCGGTTTGATCATGAAAGATGGCCTCATGCGTGAGAGTGGAGAATCGCGTGTTGGTCTCGGTTTAACCAGGGAATCCCCGGCGGGCGCCAGTACTCCACAATGCTACCCATAAGTCAATATTGATACTGATGCGTATAGTGAAATCTCGATGGACCACCGGTCAGCCCGCATCCCAGTGGCCAGTGGCTGCGCGAACTTTTCGCCCCCTGTCAGTGGTGAGGATCCAGCAGCGGAACGTTTCCTGTGGTTACGGCCCCAAAGGAAACCCTCGGGTGCCTGTTGAAAAGATGTTGCGGCGGCCATCGGCTTTGGTTGCGCGGTGCTCGCTCCCTCGCGGATCTGACCGATAGCTCTCAGTCACTGCGCGCCGTGCGCCGTTCAGCTGGCCGCCTCGCGACGTCTTTCAACAAGCTGTTAGAATCGCGCGCCTGCCGTCAGGTAGGGATACGCGAACCTGGCCCCTCCATCCGATGATGAGAAATCCGTGACTTCGTCCGCAAACGAGAACCTCCCCGCCGACGCCCCCACCGAAAAACCCATGTTGCCGCTCGCCCTCGCGGCGATCGGCGTGGTGTACGGGGATATCGGTACCAGTCCCCTGTACACCTTGCGGGAAGTTTTCGCCGGGTCTCATCCGCTTCCCCTGACGCCTGGCAATCTGCTCGGGATACTGTCCCTGGTGTTCTGGGCGCTGTTTATCGTGATTACCCTCAAATACGTCACTTTCATGATGCGCGCGGACAACCGCGGCGAAGGCGGCATCATGGCGCTGATCGCACTGACGCTGCGTGCGGTGCAGCGCCACCCGCGGCTGCGTTGGGTGTTGATGTCGCTGGGTCTGTTCGGGGCGGCGCTGTTCTATGGCGATGGTGTCATCACCCCGGCTATCTCGGTACTGAGCGCCGTGGAGGGGTTGAAGGTCGCCGCGCCGGCGCTGGAGTTCTATGTGGTGCCCGCGACCCTGGTCATCTTGGTCCTGCTGTTCGTGGTTCAGGCACGGGGCACCGCCAGCATGGGCAGGCTGTTTGGCCCCGTCATGTGTCTGTGGTTTCTGGTGCTCGCGGTCCTGGGAGTGATAAGCATTCTGGCCGAACCCTCGGTGCTGAAGGCGGTGAATCCGCTCTACGCGGTGCGCTTCTTTCTCGATAACCACTGGTACGGCTTCCTGGCTCTGGGCGCAGTGGTACTGGCGGTGACCGGCGGTGAAGCCCTCTATGCCGACATGGGACATTTCGGCCGACGACCCATCCGGTTCGCCTGGCTCTGGTATGTCTGGCCGGCACTGCTGCTGAACTATTTCGGTCAGGGCGCGTTGATGCTCCGCGATCCTACAGCTACCGAGAATCCTTTCTATCTGCTGGCGCCGTCCTGGGGTCTGTATCCGCTGGTGCTGCTGGCCACGGCGGCGACCGTGATCGCCTCTCAGGCGGTCATCTCGGGGACATTTTCGGTGACACGACAGGCGATGCAACTGGGTTACTGTCCCCGTCTGGAAGTGGTTCATACGTCCGATCGCGAGATCGGACAGGTGTATATCCCGCTGGTCAACTGGGGCTTGCTGGCGGGGGTGGTACTGCTGGTTCTGGTGTTCCAGTCATCATCCCAGCTGGCGGCGGCCTATGGCATCGCGGTCACCGGTACCATGGCGATCGATACGATATTGGCCGCGGTGGTGGCGGCGACGCTATGGTCCTGGGGCCGGTTCGCGGCCATTGCCTGCGCCCTGAGTTTCCTGGTAGTCGATCTTGCATTTTTTGGCGCCAATGTCGTGAAACTGTTCCACGGCGGCTGGGTGCCGGTGGTGATTGCCATCGCGATGTTTACGCTGCTCTCGACCTGGAAGCGGGGCCGTGAATTGCTGCTGCAGCGCCTCGGCAGCAGTGCGGTGGACCTCGATTCCTTTCTGGCCGGGATTGCCGCCCATCCGCTGCCCAGGGTGCCGGGCACTGCCGTTTTCATGACCGCGAATCTCGAAGGGGTGCCCCACGCACTGCTCCATAACCTGATTCACAACAAGGTGCTGCACGAGCGGGTGGTGTTGCTGACGGTGACCAACGAAGACGTTCCCAATGTTCCGGTCGAGGAACGCGTGGCGATCGAGCCCCTGACAGAGAATTTTTACCGGCTGCTGCTGCGCTACGGCTTCAAGGATGAGCCCGATGTGCCCGCGGCGCTCGAAGCCTGTGGTGCCTTCGGGATCGAGTTCCGCATGATGGAGACCTCGTTTTTCTTCAGCCGCGAGACGCTGATTTCCACCAAGGTGCCGGGCATGGCGCAATGGCGCGAGAAGCTGTTCATCAGCATGGCACGCAATGCCGCTGGTGCCATGACGTTTTTCCGAATTCCCACCAATCGGGTGGTGGAGCTGGGCAGTCAGGTCGAACTCTGAGCCGTCTCGCCTGCTGCCGGTCGTCATCCGACGGACCCTAACCTTGCTGTCCGGACATGCTGCGACTGACCGAACTCAAATTGCCGCTGGATCACACCGCCGCCGATCTGCGCGCGGCGATCCTGAGCCGGTTCGGCATTGCCGACGCCGAACTGCGAACCTATACGCTGTTCCGTCGCGGTCAGGATGCGCGCAAGCGCGGCCATATCCAGTTGGTGTACACGCTCGATATCGAGACCACCCGCGACGCCGCGCTGCTGGAAAAATTTGCCCGCGATCCTCACGTCAGTCGCACGCCGGACACCACATACCGGCCAGTGACCCTGGCGCCGCCCGGGGTGGATGAACGCCCGGTGGTGATCGGCTTCGGCCCCTGCGGCCTGTTCGCGGCGCTGATCCTGGCCGAGTCCGGGTTTCGGCCCATCGTGCTGGAGCGGGGCAAGGCCGTGCGCGAGCGCACCAGGGATACCTGGGCCCTGTGGCGCGAACGCCAGCTGGATCCGGAATCCAATGTGCAGTTCGGCGAAGGTGGCGCCGGCACTTTTTCCGACGGCAAGCTCTACAGCCAGATCAAGGATCCGCGCCATCTCGGGCGCAAGGTGCTGGCCGAGTTCGTCGCCGCCGGCGCCCCGGAAGAAATCCGCTACGTCAGCAAGCCGCACATCGGTACCTTCCGCCTGGTGACGGTAGTGCAGGCGATGCGCGAAAAAATCATCGCCTTGGGTGGCGAAGTCCGCTTTCGGCAGCAGGTGACGGATCTGCTGGTGCAGGATCGCCAGGTCACCGGCGTGCAGCTCGCGGACGGTACGCGTATCGCCACCCGGCACGTCGTGCTGGCGGTCGGCCACAGTGCCCGCGATACCTTCCGCATGCTGCATGGGCGCGGTGTGCACATGGAGCCGAAACCGTTCTCCATTGGCCTGCGGGTCGAGCATCCGCAATCGATCATCGACCGCGCCCGCTTCGGAACCCAGGCCGGTCACCCGCT
>JBFXFL010000009.1:53183-71292 GCA_050179115.1 Porticoccaceae bacterium
CCTTCCGCATGCTGCATGGGCGCGGTGTGCACATGGAGCCGAAACCGTTCTCCATTGGCCTGCGGGTCGAGCATCCGCAATCGATCATCGACCGCGCCCGCTTCGGAACCCAGGCCGGTCACCCGCTACTCGGTGCGGCCGATTACAAACTGGTGCATCACGCAAAAAACGACCGCGCGGTCTACAGTTTCTGCATGTGTCCGGGCGGCACCGTGGTCGCCGCCACCAGCGAGGCGGGACGTGTGGTCACCAATGGCATGAGTCAGTATTCGCGCAACGAGCGCAACGCCAACGCCGCCATTGTGGTCGGCATCACGCCGGCGGATTTTCCCTCCGACGATCCACTCGCGGGTATCGCATTGCAGGAAGATCTGGAGGCGCGTGCCTTTGCGCTGGGCGGGGGCAACTACGATGCGCCCGCGCAACGGGTCGGCGACTTTCTCGCCAATCGCGCTTCAACGCAGCTCGGCGATGTGATCCCTTCGTACCAGCCGGGCATCCACCTCACCAATCTTGCCGGATTGCTGCCCGATTACGCCACCGCGGCGATCCGTGAGGCGATACCGGTATTCGGGCGCCAGATTCCCGGCTTCGACGCGGCGGACGCGGTTTTCACCGCCGTGGAAACCCGCACCTCGTCGCCGCTGCGGATCCGCCGCGAGCGCGCCACCCTGGAAAGCGTCAACACCCAGGGCCTGTATCCGGCGGGCGAGGGCGCGGGCTACGCCGGTGGAATCTACTCGGCGGCCATCGACGGTATCGAGATTGCCGAAGCCGTGGCGCGGGATCTGATAGCCGCGCACGCCCGGCAATCCGGCCAGCAGGGCGGGTGAACACGAGTCCTTTCGATGCCGTGATCGTCGGCGGCGGGGCGGCGGGACTGATGTGCGCGCTCACCGCCGGCGGTCGCGGCCGCCGTGTGCTGGTGATCGAACACAGCAACCGCATCGGCAAGAAGATCCTGATGTCCGGCGGCGGGCGCTGCAATTTCACCAATCTGCACACGACGCCCGCCAACTTTCTGTCCGCCAATCCGCATTTTTGCAAGTCGGCGCTGGCCCGCTACGGGCCCCAGGACTTCATCGCCCTGGTCCAGAAACATCGCATTCGCTACCACGAAAAGGAACTCGGGCAATTGTTCTGCGACGAATCGGCCAGCGCCATCGTCGAGATGCTGCGCGCCGAGTGCGCACACGCCGGGGTCCGCATCGCGGTGAAATGCACGGTCGGCGCCATCGCGAAGACGGATGCCGGCTTTGCCCTTTCCACATCCGCAGGTCCGGTCACCGCTGCCGCACTGGTGATCGCCAGCGGCGGTCTCTCGATCCCGACCCTGGGCGCCACCGGCTTCGGTTATGAGGTCGCCCGGCAATTCGGTCACGACCTGCGTCCGACGCGCGCCGCCCTGGTGCCGTTCACGTTCGGCGGCACCGCGCGCGAACGCTGCACTGCGCTCAGCGGCGTATCGCTGCCGGTCAGTGTCCGCTGTCGCGGCATTGAGTTCACCGGGGCCATGTTGTTCACCCATCGCGGCATCAGCGGCCCGGCGATGTTGCAGATATCGTCCTACTGGGAGCCGGGGGAGGTGCTGGACATCGACCTGCTGCCGGGGATCGACGCGCGCGAGTGGCTGCAACAGTGCCGCGCCGAGCGACCGGATACCCATCTGCAGACCGTGCTGGCCCGGGAGCTGCCCAAGCGTCTTGCGCAGGATCTGTGCGCGCACGAGCTGGCTAGCCGGCCGCTCAAGCAGTATGGCCCGGCCGAGCTCGGCGCAGTCGCCGGTCAGTTGGCACACTGGCCGCTGCGGCCTGCGGGCACCGAGGGCTATCGCACAGCGGAAGTCACGCAGGGTGGCGTCGATACGAACCGGTTGTCATCCGCGACAATGGAGTCGAAGATCGTGCCGGGTTTATATTTCATCGGCGAAGTGGTGGATGTCTCCGGCCAGCTCGGCGGCTTCAATTTCCAGTGGGCCTGGGCGTCGGGTCATGCGGCCGGCCTTGCCGTCTGAGCACTCCGCACCAATTCGTCGCCATTCGCGGCCGAGCAGGAACCGATAGATGCTGGAGATATCGAACACGATCGCCATCCCCGACAGCGAGATCGAGTTGCACGCGATCCGCGCCCAGGGTGCCGGCGGTCAAAACGTCAACAAGGTCTCGACCGCGGTACACCTGCGCTTCGATATCGCGGCATCGTCGCTGCCGGACGCGTGCAAGGCGCGGCTGCTGGTGTGGCGCGACGCGCGCATCACTGACGACGGCGTGATCGTCATCAAGGCGCAGTCGTTCAACAGCCAGCCGAAAAACCGCGCCGATGCGCTGGCACGCCTTGCCGATATCATTCGTGCCGCCATGGTGGTGGCAAAGAAACGCCGCCCCACCAGGCCCACGCAAGGTTCACAGGCCCGGCGCATGGACAGCAAAACCAGACGCGGCAACGCGAAAGCATTGCGCGGAAAAATAAGCGACGATTGAGCCCGGGTCGGATACTGGACGACCTTGGGCTACACTGGGAAAAACTTCAGGGGAGGTAACCGCCATGCTCAAGGTCACACGCATCAATCACAGTGCCATTGGTACCAGAACCGAGCTCGATGCCATGCGGCACTTCTATGTCGATGTGCTGGGCGTCGCTACCGTGGAGCGGGATATTCCCGCCAAGCTCGCCGACAGGATTCCCGGTTTCTGGATGCAGTTTCCCAACGGCCAGGTCCACGTCATTCAGTCAGACCCTGCGACCGGCGCCAACGCCATCCCCGGGATGACCTGCCATCACGCCAATCCCATGGGTCCGCACACCGCGTTTTTCGTGACGGACATCGAAGCTGCGGCACGGCATCTCGAAGCCAATCACATTCCGTTCGACCGCTTCGATCGTTTCATTTTCACCAGCGACCCGGCCGGCAACACGGTGGAATTCCAGCAGGATCCAGACTGCGCTTGAACAGCGTCAAACCAAAAGGGAAACAACGTGAAAATCTATTTCTGTCTGGAAGGACTGCGCATCATCCGGGAAATGCTCCAGCGCGAGTTGCCGAACGATGAAGTGCTCGAATGCGCGCCCGCGCGGCTGGCGGAGGTGGTGGGTGAAGCCGACGTGCTCATCCCGACCCTGACGCCGATCGGTGCGGCGTTGCTCGCCGGCAGCAAGGTCCGGCTGATACAGCAGTTCGGCGCCGGCCTGGACACGGTCGATATAGCGGCGGCGACGCGCCTGGGGATCCAGGTCGCCAATGTGCCCGCCGCCGGCACCGGCAACGCCGAGTCAGTGGCAGAAATTGCGGTGCTGCTCATGCTCGCGCTCGCGCGCCAGTTCCCGGCCGCGCAGGAAAGCGTTCGTCAGGGCCGCGTGGCGACGCCCACCGGCTGGTCGCTCAAGGGGCGCACGACGGTGATCGTGGGTTACGGAGGTATCGGCCGTGAAGTGGCGCGGCGGCTCGCCGGTTTCGAAATGCGCGTTCTCGCCGTGTCGCGCAGCGGACCCAAGCACAGCGCGGAGGAGGATGCGATTCCCGTCGCCGGCCATTATCCGGAAAGTGGATTGCACGACGCGCTGCGCGAGGCCGACTTCGTGGTGCTCGCACCACCCCTCAACGATGCGACGCGCGGACTGCTGGGTGCGGCAGAATTTGCGCTGTTGAAAGCCTCGGCCTATGTCGTGAACGTGGCGCGCGGCGGCGTGATCGATTACGACGCCTTGCTAGGCGCACTGCGTGACCAACGTATCGCCGGCGCGGGACTGGATGTGTTCTGGCAGGAGCCCATCGATCCTGCGGACCCCATTTTTGGCTACAACGTCATCGGTACACCCCATATCGGCGGTGCCACCGATCTCAGTCTTCGCGGTATCGCGCGCAAGGTGGCGGAGAACATCGAGCGCCTGCGGCGGGGCGAGACGCCGGTCAATTGCGTGAATCCCGCAGCGGTGCGCGCCTAGCGCGGCAGGTCGGTAACCCGCACCCGTTTCGCGCCCGGCGTCGGCACTGGCGCTGGTGGCCGTGGGGTGGTGCACCGCAGATCGATGGCGTTTTTCAGGGCGATCAGCAAGCCCGTCAGCAGAAAGGCGCCAGGCGGCAGTACCCAGAGCGGGAATTCGTAATTGTCCGGCAATACCTGAAGTTGCCAGCCCGCGGCGCCCGGACCGAACAGCAAATCCAGGTGATTGCCCAGCGTGCCCTGTCCGAGCAGTTCCCGCAGCGCGCCGAGCACGATCAAGACTCCGGCGAAACCCAGCCCCGTCAACAGTCCGTCGCGTGCCGCCGTGGCCAGCGAATGCCGGCTGCTGGTGTCGGCACTGGCCAGCAGCGCGCCGTTTGCGGCGATCAGCGGCACGAAGATACCGAGCGCCTGATACAGCGGGTAGCGGTAGGCCTGGAGCAGCAGCTCGATGCAGCCGGTGAAGGTGGCGATCAGCAGCAGGAACAGGGGCATCCGCACCGCGTCGGGCGTGCGGTTGCGGAGCAGGGCGACCGCGACGCTGGCGGCGACCAGTACCGCCAGCGTGGCGAGCCCGAGCCCCAGGGCGGTCGCCAGCGAGCGACTCATGGCGAGCAGTGGCGAGAGTCCGAGCAATTGCACCAGCGCGGGATTGTTGCGCCACAATCCGCCGCCTGTGCCGGCGCCGGCGTCTCGATCGGTCGGCGTCATGGCGCGGACTCCGGTGCCGCGACTGCGCCGGCATCCAGCAGGCGCGTGCGATCATCCTGAAAATAATCGAGTGCGCGCCGCACCTGTCGCACCACCGCTCGCGAGCTGATGGTGGCGCCGGTGATCTGATCGAAGGCGCCGCCGTCGCGCCGCACCTGCCAGCGGTTGGGCGCGGGATCGGTCAGGGATTTGCCGGTGAAGCGGCGAATCCAGTCGCTTTTGTCGGTCGCTATGCGATCGCCGAGCCCCGGTGTTTCGTGGTGTTCCAGCACCTTTACCCCGGTGACAATTCCGTTGCGGTCGATGCCCGCGATCAGGCGGATGGGGCCGCCGTAACCCGAGGGCGACAGCGCCGGCACGATCACCGCCAGAATCTCGCCGCCGCGTTTGATGCGATAAATGCGCGCGCCATCCTCGCTGCCCAGGCCGATTCGGAACCGGGGCGGGACGGGCAGGAAGTCCAGGGACACATCGGTGGCTTTGGCGAACTCCGGAACCACTTCGAGCAGCGCGGCTTCGGCGGCCAGCTCCCGCGCCCGTGCGATGGGCGCGCGGGTGAGCCAATGAACGGCGCTCAGCAACATCGCCGCGGCCAGCGCCACGACGACCAGCACGACGGCGTTTTGTCGCGTCGAATCCAAAATGCCGCCGCGCGCCGCGTCAGTCATTCCGGCGCCTTCTCGTGGTGTCGCTGTCCGGCTGGTTGACCATAGGCACGCGGGATGGTGACACGATCGATGAGGGGTACGGCCAGATTCATCAGCAATACCGCGAAGGCAACGCCATCCGGATAACCGCCCCAGGCGCGAATCGCGAACACCAGTACACCGGTCAGCAGCCCGCACAAAAGACGCCCGCGCTTGCTGGCGGCGGTGGTGACCGGGTCGGTGACGATGAAAAACGCCCCCAGCATGGTGGCGCCGCTGAACAGGTGCAGGCCGGGCGGACCCTGGCTTGCGGAACTGCCGCCGTCGTTGCACAGCAGCGCCATCAGGACGAGTGCGGCCAGCATGGCGACGGGCGCGTGCCAGGTGATGACCCGGCGTGCCAGCAGATAAATGCCACCCAGGAGAAAGCCGAGATTGACGGTCTCCCAGCCGACGCCGGCCAGATCGCCTCGGGCGAGCAGCGGGTGCGCAGTATAGAACTGCTGCACCAGCAGGCCGGAATTCTCGCGAAACAGCTCCAGCGGGGTCGCCATGGTGAAGCCGTCCGGTGCGGTGTCGTGCCCGCCAAAAATCCGTTGCAGGGTATCGACGAGACCGGGCGGTGCTCCCTCGGGCAGCAACGGGCGCGGCCCGGACCACTGCGACAGGGCGTCGGGGAAGGACACCAGCAGTGCCGCGTAGGCCACCATGGCGGGATTGAACAGGTTGTAACCCAGCCCGCCGTAGGGATGCTTGGCGATGAGGATCGCAATGGCGCTGCCGGCGACCGCGAGCCACCAGGGCGCGAGCGGCGGCAGTGCGACGCCGATCAGCACACCGGTGACCAGCGCACTGCCATCGGCGAGCGTCGGCTCCAGCGGAAGCCGGCGCAGTCGCAACACCATGGCTTCGGCGGCGAGCGCGGCGCTGCCGGCCAAGACGATCTGGATCAGCGTGCCCGGACCGAAATACCACAGCATGGCGGCAATGCCGGGCAGCATCGCGACCAGCACGCGCTGCATCACCGCGCCGGTGGTCAGGCCGCTGTGGGTATGGGGCGCGCAACGGGTCATGGCGGATTCCCGTCACCGGTGGACGGCGATTCCACCGGCAGCGCGCGTAGCCGCCGGCGCGCCAGATCGCCATCGAGACGCGCCTGTGCGAGGCGCGCGCGCAGGCCGTTGCGCCGGGATTCGGTCGCCGTCGCGTCCAGCGCCGCGAGCTGTGTTTCAAGTTGCGCGATGCGATTTTCCGCCGCGCTCAGGGCGCGCTCCAGTTGCGCCCGCCGGGGCGTGGCGGCACCGGCGCGCGCCCGGGCTTGCTGCACCAGATCGGTGGCGACGGGCGCTGGGGTGACGGGAGCGGACGCCGGCACTTTGGCGTCCATCCCGGATATCCCGAGCAATTCGGCGTGACGCGCGCTGCGCTCCCCGAGCTGCCGGGCCACCCGCGTCTGGTGGGCTTCGAAGCGGCGGCGGGCATGATCCGCAGTGACGCGCTCGGCGCGGAGCGCACGCACCTCGGCCTTGGCGACGCGGTAGTGCTCCACCAGCGGGATCGCGCTCGGGCACACATAGGCGCAGGCGCCGCAGTCGATGCAGTCCAGCAGATGATGGCGTTCGAGCTGCCGATGGTCCCTGGCAACGGCATGGCGCAGCAGCTGGTGCGGCAGCAGGGAGGCGGGACAGACATCGGCGCACAGACCGCAGCGGATGCAGGCCTGAGGTTCGCGTGGCGGCGGCAGTTCCG
Source organism: Porticoccaceae bacterium (assembly GCA_050179115.1). Lineage (GTDB taxonomy): Bacteria > Pseudomonadota > Gammaproteobacteria > Pseudomonadales > Porticoccaceae > JAGPUQ01. The sequence continues at coordinate 60,232 of JBFXFL010000009.1, forward strand.
CCGCCGTTGCGGCGAGCACGCAGTGGGTGGTCTTGGTGACCGGCGCCTGCATGTCTTCCAGCGGGCTTCCCATCATGGGTCCGCCGTGCAGCAGTTGTTCGCACAGGTCGGGCTGGTAACCGCTGGCCGCCAGCAAGTGGGCGATGGGGGTCCCCAGCAGCGCCCGGTAGTTGGCCGGCTCGCGGCAGGCACCGCCGGCGATGGTCACTATTCGCGACAGCAGCGGCTCGTCGAACGCAAGCGCGCGATGCAGGGCGTAGAGCGTGCCGACGTTGAGACAGACCACACCGATATCCGCGGGCAGCCCGCCGCTCGGCACCTGGCGGCCGGTCAGTAACTGGATCAGTTGCCGTTCGCCGCCGGCGGGATAACGGCTGGGCAGCACTACGATGTCGATTTTCTGGTTGTCATCGGTGGCGGTCAGTGCCGTTGTCATGGCCGTGGCGGCTTGCGGTTTGTCGTCCTCGATGCCGATCAGGATGCGGGCCGGATCGCCCAGCAGGCGCGCCGACAGACGCACGCCGGCGACGATGGCGTCGGCTTCCTCGCGCATCAGCCGGTCATCGGCGGTGATGTAGGGTTCGCACTCCATGCCGTTGACCACCAGGGTATCGATGGGCTGCGCCGGGGCGAGCTTGATGTGCGTGGGAAAACCACCGCCGCCCAGCCCGACGATCCCGGCCGCACGCACGGCGGCCAGCAGTTCCAGGAGCGTGCGCGTCGCGGGATCCACGGGTGCCGCGCGTTCGATCCAGCGTTCCGCGCCATCAGGGATCAGCACAGCGCAGGGTCCGATCCCCTCGGCCCGGGGTCGAAATTCGATGCCGGCGACATGGCCGGAAGTAGGCGCATGCACCGGCAAGCCATCGCCCCCGGCCGCCGCGAGCAACTGCCCCTTCAGCACGGAATCGCCCACCGCAATCAGTGGCGCGGCGGCGCCCAGCGGCAGGATCAGTTCCGGCGGCAGAGTTGCAGTGCGAATGGGCGTCGCGCTGGATGCGTGTTTACGGGCCGGCAGCAGGAGGCCACCGGGAAATGTCCATGTCTGGCTCATGCCGTCACCGGAGCTGGCCGGTCGCTTGCAATGATCGCGGGCCGGGACGCTGGCGGTGGAATCATCTCGATGCAGTCCACCGGACAGGGTTCGACGCACAGGTCGCAGCCGGTGCATTCCGCCGCGATCACCGTGTGCATCTGGCGCGTCGCGCCGAGAATGGCGTCCACCGGACAGGCCGGCAGGCATTTGGCGCAGCCGATGCACTCGGCCTCGCGGATATAGGCGACCAGCTTGGGACCTTCGCGGCCGTGTTCCGGATCCAGTGCCAGCGGCGCCGTGCCCAGCAGATCGGCGATGGCCGCGATGGTGGCGCGACCGCCCGGCGGACATTTGTTGAATGCTTCGCCCGCTGCGATGGCGCGCGCATAGGGTCGGCAGCCCGGATGACCGCACTGGCCGCACTGGGTCTGGGGCAGCAGATCCTCGATGCGCGCCGCGAGTTCGAGTTCGGCATTTTTGTCAGTGTCGGTGCCCGCGCCAGTCCCCGCGCTGCTGTCGCGTCCGGACACCAGGGCGACCAGTGCCGCGAGCGCCGCCAGCACGGCGAGCGCCGTCGGCAACTGGGGCAGAAGCTCGGCGCTGCCCATCTCACACCATCCCGACGAAACCCATGAACGCGAGTGCCATCAGGCCGGCGCTGATCATGGCGATGGCGGGACCACGGAAGGGCGCAGGCATGGCAGCGGCGGTGAGTTGTTCACGCAGTCCGGCAAACAGCACCAGCACCACGGAAAATCCGACTCCGGCGCCCAGTGCACGCAGTATCGCCAGCGCGAGAGAAGATGTGTCGGCAACATTGAGCAGGGTCACACCGAGTATCGCCGCATTGGCCATCAGCAGTGGTTGCAGGGTCTTGAGATTGCGGTGGTAGCGGAGATCGAGGCGGCGACTGCCGGTCAGCATCAGCTGGGTGGCAAGCACGATCACCAGCACAAACACAGGTAGTGCGAGATAACCAAGATCCAGCGGCACCAACAGCCAGTGGTACAGCAGATGATTCACCGCTGCGCTGGCCACCAGCAGGAGGCCGGTCGCTGCTGCCAACCCGGGGACCCTGTCGAGCCGGGACGACCTTTCCGGCGCCGACTTTCCCGGCGCCGACATCCCCTGCGCGGACATCCCCAGGAGCGAAGAGACGCCCAGCGTCTGCGCGAGCAGCACATTGTTGACCAGCACAGTGCTCAGCAGAACCAGAGCGACTTCCTGCATGCGGTTACCTGTTGAAGCCGGAAACGCCAGTCGGGGCGCCTGTTATATCAGCATGCCGCCCGCATGGTAGCGCCGTCCATCCCAACCATGACCGTGAGGACCGTCAGGTTACGCGCTGACCCGGCTGGGCGCCGCTGTCGGGTGCAAGCAGATAGATACCGCCGGCGTCCCCGGCGGCGAGCACCATGCCTTCGGACACCCCGAAGCGCATCTTGCGCGGCGCCAGATTGGCGACCATCACCGTGAGCCGGCCTTCCAGATCCTCGGGGCGGTAACTGGCGCGAATCCCGGAAAAAACCGTGCGGGTTTCGCCGCCGAGATCGAGGGTCAGCTGCAAAAGCTTGTCCGAACCTTCGACGGTACCCGCCCTGACAATGCGGGCGATGCGCAGATCCACCTTGCTGAAATCGTCGAAGCCGATTTGCGCCGCCAGCGGCTCGACAGGGGTGTTTGCGGTGACCGCCATCGCTGTGGGTGCCGCGGCGGCCGGCTGGTCCGCGGCGCTCGCGGCGAGCATGGCGTCGATCTGCTTTTTCTCGACCCGTTGCATCAGGGGCGTGAAGGCGGCGATGCGGTGGCCGAGCAGGGGCGCGATGGGACCATCCCAGCGCAGTTCATCGTTGAGGAACCGCTCGGCCTCTTCCGCCATGCGCGGCAGCACCGGCTTGAGATACAGCATCAGGATACGGAACAGGTTGATTCCGAGCGAGCAGATGCCCAGTACCTCGGCTTCGCGGTCCGGCTGCTTGACGAGCTTCCAGGGTTCCTGGGTGGCGATGTACTCGTTCGCGGCATCGGCGATGGCCAGGATTTCCCGCATCCCCTTGCCGTATTCACGGTTCTCGTAATGGCCGGCGACGCTGTCGGCGATCCCCAGGGCACGCTGCCAGAGCACGGGTTCGGCGAGCTCCGTCGCCAGCACACCGCCCTTGCCGTCGCCGATGAAGCGGGCGCAGCGGCTGGCGATGTTGACCAGTTTGCCCACCAGATCGCTGTTGACCCGCTGTACGAAGTCGTCGAGATTCAGATCGAGATCATCGATGCCGGCGGACAGTTTGGCCGCGAAGTAGTAGCGCAAATATTCCGGATTCAGTTGATCGAGATAGGCGCGGGCATTGATGAAGGTGCCGCGGGATTTCGACATCTTCTTGCCGTTCACGGTGAGAAAACCGTGCACGCAAATCTTGTCCGGCGTGCGAAAACCGGCGCTCTCCAGCATCGCCGGCCAGAAAAGTGCATGGAAATTGACGATGTCCTTGCCGATGAAGTGATACAGCTCGGCGCTGGAGTCGCGTCCCCAGAAGGCGTCGAAATCCAGCTTGTTGCGCGCGCAGAGATTCTTGAAGCTGGCCATGTAGCCGATGGGCGCATCCAGCCAGACGTAGAAATACTTGCCGGGCGCGTCCGGGATTTCGAAGCCGAAATAGGGCGCATCGCGGCTGATATCCCATTCCTGCAAGCCACCGTCGAGCCATTCGCTGAGCTTGTTGGCAATTTCGTCCGCGACATGGCCGGCGCGGGTCCAGGCCTTGAGGAAGTCGGTGAAGGCGGGCAGGGTGAAAAAATAGTGGATCGATTCCCGCAGCACCGGGGTGGCGCCGGAAATCACCGAGCGCGCGTCGATCAGTTCCGTGGGACTGTAGGTGGCGCCGCAGGCTTCGCAGTTGTCGCCGTACTGATCCGGTGCCTTGCAGCGCGGACAGTTGCCCTTGATGTAGCGGTCGGCCAGGAACAGGCCTTTTTCGGGATCGTAGGGCTGGGTGACGCTGCGGGTCGCGATATGGCCGTTGTCCCGCAGGCGGCGGTAGATGGCTTCCGACAGTTCGCGGTTTTCCGGCGCGTGGGTGGAGTGGTAGTTGTCGAATTCGATCAGAAAGCTCGCGAAGTCCGCGCGATGCTCGGCATTGACCTTTTCGATCAGTGCCTCCGCGGTCAGCCCCAGTTCCTCGGCCTTCAGCATGATGGCGGTGCCATGGGCATCGTCGGCGCAGACGTAGTAACATTCGTGTCCGCGCAATTTCTGAAAACGCACCCAGATATCGGTCTGAATGTATTCCACCAGATGGCCCAGATGAATGGCGCCGTTGGCGTAGGGCAACGCGCTGGTTACCAGGATGCGGCGCGGCTGATTCGCGGCAGCGGAAGCGGTGGAATTCGTGGTCGAAGAGGCCATGGAAACGGGCCGAAGCCGGGTGCGGAAAAAGGGCGGGAACTATAGCGGCTTTGCCGCTTTTTTTCATTCGCACGACTTTCATCATTCGCGCGAATTCCATCATCAGCAAGAGTTTCATCCACACCAAGGTACGGAGATCTCGATGGCAGAAGTGGCAGCAGGTTTGCAGGGCGTGCGGCACATTGTCGCGGTGGCCTCCGGCAAGGGCGGCGTGGGCAAATCCACCACGGCGATAAACCTGGCGCTCGCGCTGGTCGCCGAGGGCCGCAGCGTCGGTCTGCTGGATGCCGATATTTACGGACCCAGTGTCGGCATGCTGCTCGGAGTGCCCGATGGCACTCAGCCGAAGGTGCTGAACGGCAATACCTTCGTGCCGGTGGCGGCGCACAACCTCAAGACCATGTCCATGGCCTATCTGGCCAGCGCCAGCACGCCCATGGTGTGGCGCGGTCCCATGGCGGGCGGGGCGCTGATCCAGATGCTCACCCAGACCAACTGGGGCGAGCTCGATGTACTGGTGGTGGACATGCCGCCCGGCACCGGCGATATCCAGCTCACGCTCGCTCAGAAGGCCCGGGTGTCCGGGGCGGTGATAGTCACCACGCCCCAGGACATAGCGCTGCTGGATGCGCGCAAGGGCATCGAGATGTTCAGCAAGGTGCAGATTCCTGTGCTGGGCGTGGTGGAGAACATGAGTCTCCATGTCTGCACCCAGTGCGGCCACGCCGAACCCATCTTCGATACCGGCGGCGGCGCCAGGGTGGCGGCGGAATACGGCACCGTGCTGCTGGGTTCGCTGCCGCTGGACCGGCGCATCCGCGAAGGCGATGCCGGCCGCCCGGTTGTGGCTGCCGACCCGGACGGTGATCTGGCTGGTCGCTATCGCGAAATCGCGCGCGGGGTACTGACGGCGCTCGCCGGTCTGGATACCGCGATTCCCGAAATCGTCATCGAATAGCAGTGCTGTACGTCACTCGCGACACAGCCGTGCGGAGAGCAGAACCTTGAGTATCAAATCGGATAAATGGATCCGCCGCATGGCGGTGCAGGGGATGATCGAACCCTTTGTGGACCGCCAGGTGCGGGATCCGGATGACGGCGGTGCCCGGGTGATTTCCTACGGGCTGTCCAGCTACGGCTACGACGTGCGCTGCGCGGACGAATTCAAGATTTTCACCAATGTGCACTCGGCCACGGTGGACCCCAAGAATTTCGATCCGAGTAGTTTCGTCGACGTGAAGGGCGACCATTGCGTGATTCCGCCCAATTCCTTCGTGCTCGCGCGCACCGTGGAGTATTTCCGCATTCCCCGCAGTGTGCTCACCATCTGTCTCGGCAAGTCCACCTACGCGCGCTGCGGCATCATCGTCAATGTCACGCCCCTCGAACCCGAGTGGGAAGGGCATGTCACCCTGGAATTCTCCAATACCACCAGCCTGCCGGCCAAGGTCTACGCCAACGAAGGCGTGGCCCAGATGCTGTTTTTCGAGTCCGACGAAGTGTGCGAGGTTTCCTACCGGGACCGCGGCGGAAAATATCAGGGTCAGCGCGGCGTGACCCTGCCCAAGGCCTGAGCGTTCGCAGCCTGTCAGGCTTGCTCAGTTGGGAGCAGGCGAGTGCTCTGCTGCCGCCGGAACTGCCGCCGCACCCGGCGGGGTAGCCACGAGTGCCGCGCGCAAGGCCTTGAGTTTGGCCTTCAGAGTGCGGGTGTGCGCGGGCCCCATGCGCAGAAGCTGTTTTTGTGCCGCCGACAGTCGTTCCAGTTCGAGATCCGCATAGGTATAGGCCACGGACTCCTGCGCCAACGCGGGAGGTTCGGCGAACTCCGGAGTCCCCAGCAGGTGATCGATGGCGCCGAGCAGCGCGGTATCCAGTTGCTCCGGCGGCTCGCCGAGCTCGCCATACGCGGCTTCCAGCAAGGGACGGTAGCGCTGGAAAAATTCCGTCAGCGCAGTGACATCCACGCCATCGACCAGTCCGACCATGGCGTTGTAACGGGCGTAGTTGCGCGGGCTTACATAGGTGCGGCCGTCGCGCACGTCCACCTGAAAACCTCCGGCTGGCGGCTCCAGCAACAGCGTTTCCAGCGTGAACTCGCCCCGGGCAACTCCGGCAATCAGGGCATCGATGCGTTGCAGCAGACTGTCCTGCTTGAGCCAGGCGGCCAGAGGGCCATCACCGAGCAGCGCGCGCAGATGCTCCCTCACCTCGGCGTCGCTGTCCTCCAGGCTGGGCAGGGCTGTCTGAAGTGCCGGCGCGTCCGGGATGCGTGCCGGCACCGATGGTTCCGTTGCTCCGGTATCGGGCAGCCCGGTCGTGGTATCGGGCGTTGGCGTCACATCGGGTGCGGGTGCGGGTGCGGGCGCAGGCTGCGGCGTTTCTTCGGGTGGAGTCAGGGGTGGGGTGGGTGTGCCGAAAAACAGGAAATACGCGCCGATGCCCAGACCTATCAATACGGCGAGCACCGGCAGCACCCGGGTCAAACCGGGTGGGTTACGGCTGGGCTCGAAGCGCTGGGTCACTGGATCGCCGGTGCGGCTTTGGCGGCTATCGGCGGGACGGCCAACTCGGTGAGCAGTAATTCGTAGCTCTCCCCCCCTTCCTCCTGGCGCAGTTTGACCAACTGGTAGCCAAGTGCGGGTGCCATCCAGAACAGCGTCTGCCGCTCATTGTCGTCGCGCACACGGCGCACACGCACCGCATTCACGGCGCCGGTGGCGGTGTGAATGGTGTCGGTTCCCTCGCTCTGGAAGGCATAGTGCTTGACCTTGCCGCGATCCATCACCTGGTAATCGAAACTGGTTTTGCCGGCGATCAGGTCACGGCGTAACTGGACTTTGTAACTGATCGGTCCGAGATAGCCGGCTTGCAGCGGGATATCGCGCGGATTGCCGTCGCGCTGGTAGTGTGCGACGCCCAGGCTGCGGTCAACGGACAATTGTTCGTCCCGCGTGCTGCCCAGCAGGCTGCGTTGGTGACGGTATGCATCGACCAGTATGGCGCCGTCAGTGATGTGAAAGTCTTCCTGCTCATGAATTTCGCCAAGTACGTTGGCGGCGACAGTCGCGACGCGGTAACCCGCCGGGGTGGTTGTCAGAGTCTGGGTTATGACGACCGGAATGCCGTTGAAGCTGGCTTTGTACGTCGCCGTATAGGGCTCGAACGCGGTCTCGCCCTGAACGTTCAGCGCCAGCAAAAGCAGCGCGGTCGCGAGCCCTGGACGGTAACGGAATGCCGTGAGAAGGACGTTGATCATGGCGGGTGGGACAACTCCAGCAAGAAAACGTTCAGCGCTCCGGGGCCCGGCTGCCGGTGAAGTGGACCGCGGCATCGCCTTCCGCCGGGACGATGGTACCCAGTACGAAAGGTTGTTCACCGCAGCCGGCCAGGATGTCGAGCGCGATGACAGCGGTATCCGGGGGAACGACAATCACCATGCCGATGCCACAGTTGAAGGTGCGGAACATTTCCCACCAGGCGATGTTTCCCCGCCGCTGCAACCACTCAAATACCGGTGGCGGAACCCAGGCGTCGGTATCGATCAGCGCGCGCGTGCCGGCGGGCAGCACTCGTGGCAGGTTTTCGATCAGACCGCCGCCCGTGATGTGGGCGAGCGCGTGCACCGGTTGCAGGCGCACCAGTTCGCGTATCGATTTGACGTAAATGCGCGTGGGCGCGAGCAGGGCTTGGGCCAGGCTTTCCGCGCGGGGACCCTCGCCGTCGATGAGCGTGCTTGCGGGATTCGCCCCGGTGCGTTCCAGAACCTTGCGGATCAGCGAATAGCCGTTGGAATGCGGGCCGCTGGAGGGCAGGCCGATCAGGGTATCGCCGGCGGCCACGGAACTGCCGTCGATCACGCTGGAGGCTTCGACCACACCCACGCAGAAGCCGGCGAGGTCGTAGTCCGCGCCCTGGTACATACCGGGCATTTCGGCGGTTTCACCGCCGACCAGGGCGCAGCCGGCGAGCTGGCAGCCGGCGCCGATGCCGGCGATTACCCGCGCGGCGGTATCGACATCGAGCTTTCCGGTGGCGTAGTAATCGAGAAAAAACAGTGGTTCGGCCCCGCATACCACCAGGTCATTGACGCACATGGCGACGAGATCGATGCCGATGGTGTCGTGCTGGTCAAGCTCCATGGCCAGGCGCAGCTTGGTGCCGACGCCGTCGGTGGCCGAAACCAGCAGCGGCTCGCGATAGCCCGCGGGCAGTCGGCACAGGGCACTGAAACCACCGAGTCCGGCCAGCACTTCGGGCCGGCGCGTGGCCTGTGCCACGGCTTTGATCCGGTCAACCAGTCGATTGCCGGCGTCAATGTCGACACCGGCATCGCGGTAGCTCAGCGGCGCGGATTTGTCACTCATCGATGCGCATCCCCGAAAACGTGGCAGTTTAGCCCGCTGCGCCGGCAAAGTCAGGGCGCGGCCGGGGCGGCGTGGGTTTCTGGTGCATTGCACAACAGCCAGACATTCCGGTGCTGATAGAATGTTGTCATGAGAATCAGCCGGGTTTACCCAGTCCTTGCCGCGCTTTTGCTCGCCTTGGCGCCGCGCGCGGCGGATGCCACGGTGCCGGTCACGGATCTGCTTGCCGCCACGGTGCCGGTCGCGGATCAGAGCGACACGGAGCGGGAGCGGGGTTTTCGCGCGGGTTTGAGTCAGGTTGTCGTGAAGCTGACCGGACAGCGTGCGGTACTGGTTGACCCCGGCGTTGCCCAGCTGGTGGCGACGGCGCCGCAGCTGGTAGAGCGCTACAACTATGTGCAGACGCCAGTTTCGGTACAGGCGCCGGTTTCGGCGCCGAGCCCCGAAGTTCCCGACGCAGCCGGCTTGCTGTTGCACGTCAGCTACTCTGCCCCCGCAGTGGATGCGGCGCTGCGCGGACTGCGCTTGCCGCTCTGGCCCGCCCAACGCCCGCAACTTTTGCTGTTGGCGAGCGGTCGCGACGCGGATAGCGCCGCAGCCACCGAGGTCGCCCGCCGCGTGCTGGCGGAGCGCGGGGTTCCGGTAGTGGAACCGCTGTGGGATCTGGAGGACCGCCGGGCGATCGGCGCGACCGACGCAAATTTCGACACGGCGCGGATCGAGGCCGTGGCACACCGCTACGGCGCGCGCCACTGGCTTGCGCTCGACCCCGTCACCGGCACCGATGTGATTCGCGGTCGCTGGCGGCTCGGCGGCGCTGGCGCGCCGATCTCGGCGACGCCGACCGCGGATTCCCTGGCGCATTGGGTCGAGGCGAGTGTCGGTGATGCCGTGGACCGACTGGCCGCATCGCTTGCCTACCTTCCCCAATCCGGCGCCGCGTCCCAGACCCTGGCGATCGAGGATGTCCACAGTTACGACGCCTACCGCGCCGTGCTGGAAACGCTGAAGGCCATGGAGTTTGTGCGTGGGGTCGAGGTGACCGCGATGGCAGCGGGTCGACTGAACCTTGAGTTGCAACTGGACGGCGATCCGAATCTTCTCTGGGCAGCACTCGACAACGATCCGCGGTTTGGCGCCCTGGCGCCGGCCGTCGCGGCCGCGCCTGAGGTGCAGCCCCCGGTCGAGTCCGTGGCTCAACCCAGCGTCGATTCTGCGGCCAGCCCCACAGCGGAATCCACCCCCCAAACCGCGGTGATTCCCCCAGCCGAATCCGCGGCGAAACCCGCCGCCGAGCGCCGCTATCTCTGGCGGGAGCCCTGATTGTCTCGTCAGCTCGCCCTGCCGGTGACCTTGCGCGACGATGCCGGTTTCGGGAATTTCCAGGCCGCACCCGAGTCGGTCGCCGGCCAGGCGCTCGCGCTGCTGCGCGACCGGTTCCTGCCCGGCACCCTGGTCTGCCTCTGGGGTGGTCCGGGAACCGGCAAGAGCCATCTGGCGCGCGCCAGTAGCCGGCATTATCCCCAGGCGCTTTATCTGCCGCTGGGCGCCTTGCGCGACTGTGTTCCCGAACAGGTGCTCGCCGATCTCGACAGCCTCGACCTGCTGGCGCTGGACGAACTGGATGCTGTCGCCGGCAGGGAGGACTGGGAACTGGCGCTGTTCGCCCTCCACAACCGCTTGCTGGAGCGCGGCGGGCGCCTGTTGACGACGGCGCGGATGTCACCGCGCGAGCTGCCGTTGCGATTGCCCGATCTGCGTTCCCGCCTCATCGCCGGATATGGATTCGGTCTGGCGGAGTACGACGACGCGCACGGTCTGGAAATTCTCCGCTTTCGCGCCGCGTGTCTCGGATTGTCCCTGGGGCCGGATGCCGGTCGCTACCTGCTGCACCGCGCGCCGCGCGATCTGGCAAGCCTGATGGATTGTCTGGATCGCCTCGATCACGCGGCGCTCGCCCATCAGCGCCAGCTTACGGTGCCCTTCATCAAGCAGGTGTTCGGTTGGTGAGCGGAGTCCGCGATCGGGCTTGATCCGACTCCCTGCCAATCCCCGGTCGGTCGCCGTCGCGTCGAGCAGCGGCGGGGCCGTCCGGTCTTGCAAGTCGCTGGTGTTCTGCCGGAACGCCTAATGTCCTGTCCCGTTAAAAACGGGCATTAATCGTGCTTGCCAACGCGGCATCTTGGAACCGGAGATACCGCGATGAGAACAGGCAGACCGAAGGTCGAATTGCTGCTGTCGGACGAAGAGCGTTCGCA
>JBFXFL010000010.1:0-65081 GCA_050179115.1 Porticoccaceae bacterium
GCATCACTTCTTTCGCGAACAGTCGCATGCTGGCTTCCGCCGCCGCGTGGGACATGCCGCCGTAGGAGAACATGCCGTTGAATTTGTCGTTGCCGACAAAATCGCGGATGTTCAGCAGCTTCTGGTAACACTGCTCGGGCGTACCCCAGACGTGCAGATCGACGAAGAACTGGCGTGCGGCCGCCGCGCCGTCGTTGTTGATGTGGGCGGCGGCGGAGGCGTACCACTCGTAGCCCTTGATGTTCTTGAAGTGGCTGCCGTCCATCTCGTAATGCTCCACCATGGAGTGCCAGTAACCGCCCAGGTGGCGGTTGGCCATTTCCTCGGCGCGGTCGGCGTTTTCATCGCAGTAGACGAAACTGGCGACAAAGGGCGGCGGCGCCTGCTCGCGGTGATGGCCGACGTATTCCCGCCGGTACTGGCCGAGTTCCTCGGAGACCGTGCCCCAGGGCTTTTGCGGAATGATCAGCAAGCCCAAGCCCAGCTCAGCCATGATCGACAGGGATTCCGGCGACACCGCGGCGCCGTAGCGGCGGCCGGCAAAGGACTTGTAGGGTGCGGGGCGGATGTCGCGGCGCGCCTGCTTGATGACGGTGCCATCCATTTCGCAATAGCCTTTTTCGAGGCCGTCGAGAATCAGCTTGGCGGCCTCCATGAAACGCGGTCGCGCTTCGTCCATGGCCACGCCGAAGCCGTCGAACTCCACCCGGCCGAGACCGCGTCCCATGCCGAGAATCACTCGGCCTTTCGATATGTTGTCGACCACGCTTATTTGTTCGGCGACGCGGATGGGATCGCGGTGCCAGGGCAGGATCACCGCCATCGAGCCAAGCTTGACGCGCTCGGTGCGCCCGGCCATGTAGGCCAGAAACTGCATCACGTCCGGCATCATGGTGTAGTCGGTGAAATGGTGTTCAATGCCCCAGACGGCATCGAAACCCAGGGGCTCCGCCAGGTTGGCGAGAATCAAATCATTTTGGTACACCTCGAAATCGCTTTGTGCGCGTCCCGGATTCTGAAACACGATTGAAATGCCTACGTCCATCTCCAGTCCCTCGATTGAGTGAAGCTAAGGTGGAATCCGCCTTAGAGCGCCGCGCCGGGAATCACGATCTGTTCCGCCATCCGGTGGATCTCGCGGTACAGGGGTTCCGGGTCCGCCGTCAGCGCGAACAGGATCACCTGATCGACACCGGCGTCGCGATAGCGTTTCAGCATGTCGAGGTCGCAGGGCGCGCCGTAGGGCGATACCGCGATCTGGATATCCTTCAGCGTGCGTCCTTCCGCTTTCAGCAATTCGCTGAGTTGCTTGAGATGCGCGGGCACGTCCGGCGGTAACAGTTTGACGCCGTACCAGCCCTGGCCGAAACGGGCGACCCGGGTCAGCGCGGCCTTGCTCTCGCCGCCGAACCAGAGCGGTGGATAGGGTTTCTGCACCGGCTTGGGGCCTTGCACGCAGGGCGGCAGGTTGTAGAACTCGCCGCTGTGGCTGGAGGTTTCGTCGCACCACAGCGTTTGCAATACCTTGATGTAGTCGGCAGCGCGCGCGCCGCGGCGTTCGAAAGGTACGTTGAGCGCGGCGAATTCCTCGGCGAGCCAGCCGACGCCGATGCCGATATCGAGACGTCCGCCGGAGATCACATCCACATCCGCCGCCTGCTTGGCGAAATACACCGGGTTGCGCTGTGGCAGGATGGTGATGCCGGTGGCGAGGCGCAGGCGGCTGGTATGGCCGGCGAGAAAGGCCAGCGCGGTGAAGGGTTCCAGCGGGACATGATGTGGATCGAGGGGCACCTTGCCGTTGTCGGCGTAGGGATAGGGCGAAGCATAGTTTTCGAACAGCAATACATGTTCGGGCATCCAGAACGAATGGAAACCCGCGTCCTCCACCAGTCTGGCGGTCTTCATCATGTGCGCCGCAGTCGCGGACTGGCCGGCAAAGACACCCTGCAAACCGATTTTCATGTTGGTCTCCTTATTGCGTTTTGTTGTGGAACGTTTTGTTGTGGAACGTTTTGCTGTAGAAAAAGCTGGTGCCGGAAATTTTTCGCAGTTCGTTCGGGTGGCTAGTGCATGCGTGGCCGCGGCGGCGGCGGTCCCGGCACTGCGGAACGATGCACCGGGCCGGCATGATGAAGAATCATCCGGTAGACACCGTCTTCCAGCGCGAAACCGTTGGTTGCCACCAGTGCTGCGTCCCGCTGGGCCTTGCTCCATTCGTAGCAGGTGAGCAGTGCGACATCGCCGAAGTGCAGAATGGTTTCAACCTGGTGTTCGAGGATGGGTGAGCGCGGGTTGGCCAGGATTTCGTGCCAGCTCGCGAGCACCTGTTCGCGAGTTGCCAGCGGCGCGGCGCCCGGGTGAACGCACAGGACCGGCAGTCGCAGCGCCCACACGCGATCCATGGCGGCGAGGTCGCGGTCCAGAAACGCCTGGTAGAAGGCCGCGTTGGCGAAATGGATTGCGTCGTCGGAGTTCACGGTTCCGTCAGCCTCCGTTCAGCGCGAGCCGGTTCCGGCGCCGCTCGGCGAGCCAGTCGTCCATCAGCCAGCGCAGGCCGTGGGAGACGGCTGCCTGGCGGACCCGCTCGCGCCCTTGCAGTAGATTCAGCCGTTGTGCCTGGCACCCGCTGGCATCGGCTTTTGCCATCCACACGGTGCCGACCGGTTTTTCGTCGCTGCCGCCGTCGGGTCCGGCGACGCCGGTAAAACTGAGGGCGAGGTCGGCGCGAAAGCGCGCGCGCGCGCCGATGGCCATCTGGCGCGCCACGGGTTCCGACACCGCGCCGTGCGCGGCCAGATCCGCTGGCGAGACGCCCAGCAAATCCTCTTTCACGGCGTTGGCGTAGGACACCACTCCACCGACGAAGTAGGCCGACGAACCGGGCGCATCGGTAACGATTTTCGCGGCCAGCCCGCCGGTGCAGGATTCGGCGAGCGCGAGCGTCGCGCCGCGTTCGCGCATGAAGCGCGCGAACAGCTCGATGCTGGACGCCCGTGAAAAGTCCACCAGAAATTCGCTCATGTGTTCGGCGGCGAAGGCGCACAGGGCGTGTGCCTTGTCGGCGGCTGGCTGGTACAGCTTCACTTCGATTTCGGGAAAATCCTGGCGAAAACTCACCGGCCCCCAGAGTTTCGACCAGGGTTCGAGCAGTTCCGATAAATGTGATTCGCCGGCGCCGAGAAAACGGATGAACAGGTTTTCATCGGGCGCGCCTTGCAGCGGCGCGACCTGGTCGAGATGGGCGATCAACATGGGTTGCAGTTCGCGTGGCGGACCGGGCAGCGCGACGATGGTTTTGCGCACGCCGTTGCGCTCGAAACTCAGGCTGAAGCCGGGCGCGGTGCCGTTGAGGTTGGGCAGCACGGTCGCGCCAACGGGAAACATCGCCTGCTTGCGATTGTTCGCGGTGGTTTCCAGATTGTATTTTTGAAACAGTGCGACGATGGCCTGCCAGCTCGGCTCATGAAAAAAAGTGCCAACGCCGGCCACTTCGGCGGCCACTTCGGTGGTGAGGTCGTCGTCGGTCGGCCCCAGTCCGCCGCTGATGAACAGGCAGTCGGCGCGTTCGAGCGCGGTGCGCATCACGAAGGCAAGGTCCTCGCGGCGGTCGCCCGCGGTCATCATCAATTGCACGGCAAATCCGCGCTCGCCGAGGGTAGTGGCGAGAAAGTGATTGTTGGCATCGAAAATTTCTCCGCGCAGCACTTCTTCGCCGGTGCTCACCAGACAGGCGGTGGTTTTTTTCGTGGTCATGAATTACTCCAGCGCAGTTGCAGCCAGGCGGAAATATCGGCGATCTCCCGCGCGCAGACTTCGTGCGCCATGGGATAGGTTCGGTAAGCGGGCGCATAACCCAGCTCGCGCAGCGCGGCGACGGTGCGCTGGCCCATCAGCTCCGGCACCATGGGGTCGTGGCTGCCGTGCAGCACCAGAATCGGCAGGTTCCGGTTGGCTGCATGGGGGACGATGGTTTTGTGAGTCGCGAAATAGGTCGACATCGCCAGCAAGCCCGCGAGGGGTTCGGGATAGGTGAGGGCGGTTTGCAGTGCCACCGCGCCACCCTGGGAAAAGCCGGCGAGCACGATGCGTCGGGTATCCACGCCGCGCGCCGCTTCCCGCTTGATCAAGGCCGCAATTGCTTCGGCGGAGGCCAGCAACTGGCTGTTGTCGATCTGTCGATCAATGTCGAGCGCCAGAATGTCGTACCAGGCCGGCATGCGCAGGCCGCCGTTGATGGTGACGGGAATGGTCGGCGCGTGGGGAAATACGAAGCGCACCGCAAGGCTCGCCGGCAGTTTGAGCTCGGGCACGATGGGCGCGAAATCGCGGCCGTCGGCGCCCAGGCCGTGGAGCCAGATGACGGCAGCATCGGCGGGTCGGACGGCCTTTTGCGGCTCGATCTCGATACAGGGCAGCAGTGTCATTGGGCGGCCTCGGTTGCGGCGGTCAGATGTGGGCGGATGATGTCGGCGAAGCTGTTCAGCACATTCAGGGTCAGACCCCAGATCACGTGATCGCGAAACTGAATGCCGGGAAAGGTCATGGCCACGCCGCCGACGGGATAGTCGAGCTCGGTGGCGGCGCTCGCGGCGAACAGGTGGCGCAGCGGTACCCAGAAGACATCGGCCACTTCATGGGCGTGGCTGGCGAGGTCCAGCGTCTCGCCGCCGGTCCCGATGTAGTAGACGAAGGGCGACAGCGTGAGACTGTTTGCGGTTTCCGGACGCACCACCTCGCGCACGGGGAGGGGACCGATGCGGTGATCGGCGGCGAGGCTGAGACCGATTTCTTCCCAGGTTTCGCGCTCGGCGACTTCGTGCGCATCGCGGTCGTCGCTGCCCGCGCGTCCGCCCGGAAACGCGACCTGGCCCGACCAGGGGTCGCCGGCGCGCTCGGCGCGGCGGATGAAACAGACTTCGAGATCATTGTCGCCGTCGGCCAGAATCATGGCGACGGCCGCCTGCGTCGGCGCGGGCTCGAACGCGGCGGGCCGGTGCGCGCGGCGTTGCAGTGCGGTGCGGATCTGATCGATGGTTATCACGGTGCCTCGTTGGATTTTCGTCGTGGAACGCGGCGGCTCGAGCCGGCAATGGGTGAAGCATGTGGACGGCGCCCGGCTCAGCCCGCCAGCACGCCTCCCGCCACCAGCCGCGCGATGGTCGCCGCGTCATAGCCGGCTTGGCGCAGCACATCGCGGCCGTCGGCGCCCAGTTCCGGACCCAGCCGGGCCGGCACTTTGGGTGCATCCCGGAGCGAGAACGGACTGTTGACGGCCTGGCGGCGGCCGTGGGTATGGCCTTCGACCGCGATCAGCATGTCGTTCTCCAGGGCCTGGGGATCGTTCGCCACTTCCTCCAGGGTTGCGACCAGACTGAAGGTTACCTGGTGCGCCACCAGCCGCGCGTTCCAATAGGCGTAATCCCGGCTCCGGAAGACCTCATCGAGAATGGCCGCCAGCGCCGCGCCATTGGCCTGGCGCGCGGTTTTTTCCGCGAAGCGCGGGTCGGTCAGCAGGTCGGCGCGGTCGATGGCCTGGGTGAACGGCGGCCAGTTCTTGTCTTCCTGCAGCACGATGATCGACAGCCAGCGGTCGTCGGCGGTGCGGTACTGGTTGAGCAGCGCGTTGCGCGGCGCCTTGCGGCTGGAACGCTGAAAGGGCGCGGTGCCGGCGAGCACACCGGCCAGCATGGAGGACGCGGCCCACAGTCCGTTGGCCATCAGGCTGGTGGAGACCTTGGTGCCCGTGCCGGTGCGCTCGCGGCGATACAGCGCGGTCATCACGCCGGCGAACATGGTCATCGCGCTGGGGTGATCGCCCATCGCGGCGGCGGGCAGGGTGGGATCGGCGTCCGCGGTGCGCACGATGTCCATCAGGCCGGTGCGGGCCCAGTAGGCATTGCCGTCGAAGCCCGGCTTGTCGGCGTCGGCGCCGTTTTCGCCGTAGCCGGTGATCTGGCCATAGATCAGGCGCGGGTTGGTGTCCTTGAGGTCTTCGTAGGTGATTTTCAGACTCGCCAGCACCTTGGGCGGAAAGTTGGTCACCAGCACATCGGCCTGGCGCACCAGCGCGAGCAGCGCGGCGCGGCCGTCCGGGTGCTTGAGGTCGAGCGCGATGCTGCGTTTGTTGCGGTTGTCCTGCTGCCACATGTAGGCGAAATCCAGGGGCATGAAGGGTGGCGACTGGTGCGCGTAACGGAACGGATCGCCGATATCCGGCGCCTCGACCTTGATCACGTCGGCGCCGAAGTCGCCCATGATCGCGGTGCTGCCCGGGCCGAAGACAAAGGTCGCCAGTTCGATAACCTTGATACCACTCAAAATCGCTGCATGATCGGACATGGGTAAGTTCTCTCGGGGAACGGAAGTTATTGTTTGGTCCGATCTTACACCGCCCGGGCACGGGGACAAGGCACCGCGGTGCACTCTGGCTGGCAACCGGCACCTGCGGCATCCCGAAGTCGACGCCCGGTGACCGCCGCCGGCGTGATAGGCTCGAATCCTGGCCGCCGCCATCGGGTGAACGGTCGATTTCACTGCGGAGGGAGAGGTCCCGTGAAGGTTCAGCAACAGATCGAAGCCAAATTGCGCGCGGCCTTGACGCCCCGGGTGGTGTGCGTCGAGAACGAAAGTCACCGGCACAACGTGCCGGCCGGCGCCGAGTCTCATTTCAAGGTCACGCTGGTGGCCGACCGCTTTGCGCCCCTGTCCCGGATACAGCGTCACCGGCTGGTGTATCAGTTGCTGGCCGAGGAACTGGCGGGGCCGGTGCACGCCCTTGCCCTGCATGCCTATGCGCCGGCGGAGTGGGGCGAGCGCGAGCAGGCCCCGGCATCGCCGCCGTGCCTGGGCGGCGACGGCTAGCTGCGGCTCGCGCTACCCGCGGCGGCGGGCAGCGTCCCGACCGGTTCCCCATCGTACTTAATCTGGATCAATTCACCCGGGGATGCCTACCTAATCTGCATCAACACCCGACGTCCGTCCCGCTGCTGCAATGGCGTCACCGATCCGTTGTAGAGGGGAAGCAAGATGAAGCAACGCAAGCTACTGGCGCTGGCTGTGGCCGGGGCGCTCGCCGCGGGCGCCGCTGGGGGGGCGCTGGCGTATCAGGCCGGGGATCTGATCCTGCGCGGGGGCGTGGCCTCGGTGCAGCCCAACGAAAACAGCGACCCGCTGGCGCTCAATGGCGAGAAGTTGCCGGACACCGGAGCGGGAATCGACAACAACGAGCAGCTGGGCCTGACGCTCACCTACATGTTCACGCCCCAGTGGGGTGTCGGTGTGCTGGCGGCGACGCCTTTCGAGCACGATATCAAGGCCAAGGGCGTGGGCCTCGATGCCGGCTCCATCAAACATCTGCCGCCCACGGTAACCCTGCAATATTTTCCCCTCGGGGCTACGTCGCGCTGGCAGCCCTATGTGGGTCTGGGCATTAACTACACCTGGTTCTTTGACGAGGAGGTCGATGGTCAACTGGAGGGGGCGGGGTTCGGCGAGGGGGACCTGGAGGTTGATAACTCTTGGGGCTGGGCCGGTCAGGCGGGGCTCGACTACCAGATCGACGACCACTGGCAGGTCAATGCGGCGGTGTGGTACCTGGATATCGATACCGACGCCACCTTCAAATTCGCCGCCAATCGCATCACCGCGAACGTCGATGTCGATCCCTGGGTCTACATGCTGGGTGTGGGTTACCGGTTCTGACCCGGTTCCGCGGCCATGATGTCGGGCCGGCCACTGCGGCCGGCCCGATTGCGTTTGGGGTGGCCGTTCCTGATTAACAGCACAGTCACCCGATCGATGGCGCCAGCGCCGCTCGGTATCGCGCAATGCCGGCCCGGCGGCGCCCGGTAAAATTCATCCGCCTGACCGGCATCTGTGCTAAACAGTCCGCTGCCCGGCGCGACCTGCCGCGATACCCCGCCATCGAGGAGCCCGCGATGAAGCAGCAAATTTTCGGCTTTGACGCCTACGCACCCGCCGAGATTGCCGAGCGGGTGCAGAAGGTCTGCGTCATCAAGGCGCACATGCCGCTGCTGACCATGTGGATGCTGGCGATGCTCGCCGGCGCTTTCATCGGTCTCGGCGCGCTCTTTTTCACGCTGGTGGTCAGTGACCACAGCCTGGGCTTTGCGAGTTCCCGCGTGCTCGGCGGCGTGTGCTTCTCGCTGGGACTGATCCTGGTGGTGGTGGCCGGCGCCGAATTGTTCACCGGCAACAATCTGCTGGTCATGGCCTGGGCCGAGGGCTGCCTCTCCACCCGCGATGTGCTGCGCGACTGGATAATCGTCGGTGCCGGAAATTTCGTCGGCGCCGTCGGACTGGCCCTGATCGTTTACCTGTCCGGCTACGGCGCGCTCAATCAGGGCGAGGTCGCGCGCACCGCCGTGCAGATTGCCGCAGCCAAGTGCGTGCTGCCGTTCTGGGAGGCGTTTTTCCGCGGCGTGCTGTGCAACGTGCTCGTGTGCATGGCGGTCTGGATGGCGATGGCGGGGCGCAGCGTGGTCGACAAGGCGGTCGCGATCGTCTTCCCCATCGCGGCCTTTGTCGCCGCCGGGTTCGAGCACAGCGTCGCCAATATGTATTTCATTCCCCTGGGCATGCTGCTGCGCGATGGCCTCGCAACGCCGGTGCCCGGCGCCGAACTCATCGGCGGGATCGGCATGATCCGCAATCTGGTCCCGGTGATCCTCGGCAACCTGATGGGCGGCAGCGTGCTGGTAGCGCTGGTCTATCACCTGATCTACCGACGCGGCGCAGTGCGTTTGCCGCCCGGGTAATCTCGCCGCCAAGCCACTGTCGGCAGATGTGGAGTTTTGTCCCTGGCGGTGCTTTGAAAAAACTCGCGTGGCGATCCGGCGCAGACCTATTCTGCGCAATCCCGGCATGCTCGGACTCGTGTGGCGACGATGCTTCCGACGTTCAACCCTTGGGCAGCGCCAGGATCTCGGCGGTTGACAGGGTCTCGGTGTATTGGCGCAAGCCGGCTTCCCGCCTTTTGATGGCGATGACGGACATGCGATCCGCCAGCTCGTTGCCTTCTATGCCGGCATGACCGGCCACATGCAGCACCCGGATGCGGTCGGCGATCTCGACATAGAGCCCATGGGCCGCCTGAATCAGGTCGAGATTCATGATCGCGCCGCCCTTGCGCTTCCAGCCCCTGGCCTTCCACCCGAACGCCCAGTTCGTGACGCATTCAATGGCGTATTTCGAGTCGCAGAGGATCGCCACGCTGCGGCCACTCGCGATGAACCTGTTGGCAAACACCAGCGCATGGTAGAGGCCCAGCAGCTCCGCCGTGTTGTTGGTGCCGGCGGGGTTGTAGAGCCCATACCACAGCTGATCCAGCGCGCCGCTTTTGTAGATGGCCAGGCCGGTGCCGGCCTGCCCCGGGTTGGGGTCGCAGGCGCCGTCGCAGTAAATTTCGATATCGGCAATGGACCGTTTCCCGGTCGCAGCGACTTTTGCCCGGGGTGAAGCCGGTTTCCGGACCGTTGCCGGTTTGCCCTGAGCGTAGGCTTCTTCGGCAAGCGCCAGGGTGGGGAACGATTTGAACTTCGCGCCGGGAAAGCCCTTGATCTGTCTTTCGGCTTCCGGCCAGGTCGAATAGATGCCTGGGGTTTTCCCGACCCAGACGACGTAATATTTTTTCGGTGGCACGGCAATGACCTTGAGTAAAGAACGCAGGAAAGAACTCTGCCCGGCGCTGGGTTCACAGGGGGCGCGCCAGCGCAGCCGCGGTGACGGGCTTGTGACGCCTGCGGATTATCGCGTTTCCCGGCCGATCCGCGGGGAGACGCCCGTCCGCCAAGGGTACCCAATCTCATCCTCCTGTGTCGGGGCGCTCGATGGGCGATGTCTGTCGTGGCGTCGAAATGGCGTAACATCGGTAAACCACTGCGCCGAGCATGGCGACCCGACCCCGATAAACGAATGGGCGCAACACCGGCCAACCTGCGTGAGCCGAAACATTCGGGCGCCCGGGCGCCGGGTTGACATTCGGCTGACTCGAATAATGAGCCGGCAATACGACCGACACGGGATGACAGCATGAAATTCAGTTTCACCGATGAACAGGAGCAGATCCGCACCGTGGTGCGGCGGTTTCTCGCCGAGCAGTCGCCGACCACGGAGATCCGCCGCCTGATGGCCACCGACCACGGCTGGGAGCCTGATACCTGGCAGCGGCTGAGCGGCGAGCTCGGGCTCACCAGCGTGCACATTCCCGAGGCCTACGGCGGCCAGGGTCTCGGCTTTGTCGAGCTGGCCATCGTGCTCGAGGAAATGGGTCGCGCCTTGCTGTGCGCGCCTTATTTTGCCTCGGTGGTGCTCGCGGCCAACGCCATCCTCAACGCAGGTAGCGAAGACCAGAAGCACGAATTGCTGCCGGGGATTGCCGCGGGCGAGACCGTGGCGACCCTGGCCTTCACCGAGAATAACGGCCGCTGGGACAGCGCCGGGGTAGCGCTGACGGCGACTCCCGTCGGTGGCAGCTACCGGCTGTCCGGCGTCAAGAGCTTCGTGCTGGATGGGCATACGGCGGACTTGATCATCGTGCTGGCGCGCGCCCCGGGCAGCAGTGGCGACGCCGGCTTGTCATTTTTCAGCGTGCGCGGCGACGCCGCCGGACTCGACCGACGGCTGCTCAAATCCGTTGACAGCACCCGCAAGCTGGCACGACTGACTTTCAACGATGTGCGCGGGGAATTGCTGGGTGACCTGGGCGCCGCCGCTGCGCCCTTCGCCAGAACCCTGGATCAGGCCGCGGTCTGCCTCGCCAACGAGATGGTCGGCGGCGCCGACCA
This sequence comes from Porticoccaceae bacterium, assembly GCA_050179115.1. GTDB lineage: Bacteria > Pseudomonadota > Gammaproteobacteria > Pseudomonadales > Porticoccaceae > JAGPUQ01. The sequence goes on from JBFXFL010000010.1 coordinate 10,809, forward strand.
ATTGCGCCAGTCTGCCCTCGACTACGTAATGATGCGGGTGCAATTCGGCCGCCCCATCGCCAGTTTTCAGGCCATCAAGCACAAATGCGCCGATATGCTGGTCGACGTGGAGCTCGCGAAATCCGCGGCCTATTACGCTGCCGAAGCCGCTGCGGAAAACGACCCGGAGCTGCCCGCCCTGGCTTCGCTGGCAAAAGCCTGCGCGGCCGACGCCTTCATGCAGACCGCCCGGGAAACCATTCAGCTGCACGGCGGTATCGGCTTCACCTGGGATAACGACACCCATCTGTGGTTCAAGCGCGCCAAGAGCTCCGAGGTGTTTCTGGGCAGTCCCAGCTACCACCGCGAACTGCTGATGCAGCGCTGGAACGTTTGAGAGGCGAGGCGAATACCATGAGTCAACCAACGCAAGAATCCGTCCGCGCCGAGGCGCGCGCCTGGCTGGAGGCCAACTGGGACCCGAACCTCGATCTGATGGCCTGGCGCGCCAAATTGGTCGATAGTGGCTGGGGCATGCCGGCCTGGCCGCAAGAGTGGCACGGCAAAGGGCTGTCCGCGGCGCTGGCCGCCGTCGTCGACAAGGAGTTCCGCGCCATCGGCGCCATCGGGGTGGCGCGCAGCGGCCCGCGCATGCTCGCCGCCGCCACGCTGCTGGAGCACGGATCGGATTTTCTCAAGGAAAAATTCCTGCGCCGCATCCTGACCGGCGAAGACCACTGGTGCCAGTTGTTCAGCGAACCGGGCAGCGGTTCGGATCTCGCCGGCGCCATGACCCGGGCGGATCTCAGGGACGGCCAGTGGATCGTCAATGGCCAGAAAGTCTGGACCACCAGCGCCCATCACGCACAATACGGTTTTCTGCTCGCGCGCACCGACTGGAATGTGCCCAAGCATCAGGGGCTGTCCTATTTCATCATCGCGATGGAGCAGCCGGGCGTGCTGGTGCAGCCGCTGCGCCAGATGAACGGCCACGCCTCCTTCAATCAGGTGTTTTTCACCGATGCGGTGGTGCCCGCCGAATACCTGGTCGGCAATCTCGGCGAAGGCTGGAAGGTGGCGACCACCACGCTGATGCACGAGCGCCGCGCCGCCGCCGAGGGTATGGCGTCCGGGCCGCAGAGCGCCCAGCGGGTGGGGAAAGCCTACGACCAGGAGCGCGCCGAATTCGCGATCACCATGGAGCCCTACACCTGGTATCCGCAGCGCGCCGGGCGCCCCGATCTGGTCATCGAGCGCGCCCAGGCCACGGGCCGCAATACCGATCCGGTGGTGCGTCAGGAGATCGCCAAGCTGCTGACCCTGCACCGGGCCGCGCACTGGACCCAGCGCCGCGCCCGCGCCGCCCAGCAACTCGGGCGCCCGCCGGGACCGGAGGGCTCGCTGGGCAAACTGGTGGGCAGCCATGTGGCGCGCGCGTCGGCCCAGGTGCACACGTTGATCAACGAAGCCGATGCGATGCTGACCGGCAGCGACAGCCCCATGAACGGCGTCATCGCCGAGATTCTGGTGTCGACGCCCGCCGCGTCCATCGCCGGCGGCACAGACGAAATTCAACGCAATATCATTGCGGAACGGGTGCTCGGCATGCCCAAGGAACCCCTCACCGGCATGGATCGGCCGTTCAAGGACGTGCCGAAAAATACCGTGCAGCCGCGCGCGCGGTGAGCGGGATCGGCGCCGAGCTCCGTTTGAAGGTGTTGCTGGCGAGTTTGGCGCCGTTGTACAAGTCATTCGCGAAAGCCGGGAAGCCCGCATTCCAGTGCTACACCGGCGCCATTGCGGCTATTTCGGCGCGGGTGTCGTGCTTTGGCGTTGGTGCCGTTTTGTCACTGAGTGACAGAACGGTTAGGGTGTCGCTACAGTTGCTACAGTTCCCGCCTTTACCGGCCCATGTGTAGCAGGATCATCGATGTAGCGGGAGAATTCGCCCACCATATCGGTATATTGCTGGTTGCCTTCATTGCGGATGCGCTTGTCGCGTTCCGCGAGATATTTGGCCTTCAGCGCAACCGGATCAAAATCCAGTTCGCTGAGTGCCGGGCCGACCGTAGTCTCAGCCTCCCGGTGCTAACCTTCGGGATTAGGGCAACTCACACCTGATTGGTGATTGCATACACCATGTCGCTGACGGATCTGCGGAACGCTTCATTTTCGACAAACTGCTTATAGAACTGCGTGTAATCCCGCACCGAACCCTGTGCCGCTTTGCTCAGCGCCTGATCGTGGGCCAGGCGCGCGGTGTGGGGGGTATTCGCCTTGGCATTTTGGTAGGCGCTGTCCGCTGCCACCTTGGGCGCGATGTCGTCGCGAATGTGCTGGGCGATGCGGTCGGTGTCGGAAAACAGCGTACCGAAGCGTTCGTTGAAGCTTTTGAGGATATTGCTCAGGCGGTCAAGTTCGGGTTCGGGCCTGCCTCCACCGGATTCGGTCGGCACCGGATCAATTTCGGCATCGGCATCCGCCAATGCGATTTTCATCGCCGCCTTCTTCTCGACCCGGTAACTGTCCATGTCGATGGTTTCGAGAATGCCCTTGGCCAGGTCTTCCTCCTGCGGCGCCGGTAGCTTGGGCGTCAGCAGGTCGAGGAAGATCGACAATTTCTCCCAGGCCGCGTTGCTGTAGGGAATCACCGACGAGAGAAAGTTATAGGTGCGGCAAAAGGTCTTCGCCTTGCTTTTGAAATCCACCTGACCGTCTTCATCGAGTTCACCCACATACGCCGCCACGCAGACATCGAGAATGGGGTCGAGCCGGTCGCGGTCGGCGCCGCCAAGAAACAGCGTCACGAACTGTTCCACTTGCTCTGGCGCGTACACCTGAGCGGAATCCAGCGCCAATTTCAGGTCGTGCAATTTGTTGGGATCGGCCTCATCCGCCAGCAGCGTGGCGCGGTAGTAATCCTGGAAAGCGAAGGTGATCGCCTCGCTGTTGTTCTGGAAGTCGAGCACGAAACAGTCACGCTTCTTCGGGTGGGCGCGGTTGAGGCGCGACAGCGTCTGCACCGCCTTGATGCCCGAGAGCGGCTTGTCCACGTACATCGTGTGCAAGAGCGGCTCGTCGTAGCCGGTCTGGAACTTGTCGGCACAGATCAGGAAACGGTACGGGTCGGTCTGGATCTTGCCGGCGATGTCGTTACTCGGGAAGCCGTTGAGCGAGGACTCGCTCACCTTCCCGCCGCCCCCGTTGCCATGTGAAAAGTCGTGCTCGCCCGAGAAGGCGACGATGGCCTGGTACGGGCTTTTGCGCTCCGCCAGGTAGGCCTTGAAGGCGTGGAAGTACTGGATCGCCCGCTCGATGCCGCTGGTGACCACCATCGCGCGCGCCTGGCCGCCGATCTTGCCCGTGGCCATCACCTGCTCGTGGAAGTGGTCCACCATGATCTCGGCCTTGAGCCGGATCGCGTGGTCATGGCTCTCCACGTAGCGGCGCAGCTTCTTCTTCGCCCGCTTGGTGTCGAACTCCGGGTCGTCCTCGGTCTTCTTGACCAGCTTGTAGTAGCTGTCCACCGGCGTGTAGGTCTTGAGCACGTCGAGGATGAAGCCCTCCTCGACCGCCTGCTTCATGGTGTAGCTGTGGAAGGGCCGGTGTTTGACCTTGCCCTCGGCGTCCGGCGGCAGCGGCTCGCCGAACATCTCCAGCGTCTTGTTCTTGGGCGTGGCGGTGAAGGCGAAGTAGCTGGCGTTGGTCAGCATCTTGCGCGCCGCCATGCGCTTCTCGAGGGCGGCGTTCACCGTGTCCTCGGGGTCGGGTTCCGCGTCTTCGTCTTCGGTCGGGGCGCCGAGTGCCTGGCTCATCGCCGCCGAGGTCTTGCCGCCCTGGCTCGAGTGCGCTTCGTCGATGACGATGGCGAAGGTCTTGCCGGCTTCGGTGGCGATTTCGTCGAGGATGAAGGGGAACTTCTGCACCGTCGAGACGATGATCTTCTTGCCGTCCTGAATGAACTTGCGCAGGTCGCCTGAGCGCTCGGCGTGCCCCACCGTCGCGCCCACCTGCATGAACTGCCTGATGGTTGCCTGGATCTGGCTGTCGAGGATGCGCCGGTCGGTCACCACGATCACCGAGTCGAACACCTCGCCGGGCGCCACATCGCCGTCGCGCTTGAGGCCGATCAGCTGGTGCGCGAGCCAGGCGATGGAGTTCGACTTGCCGCTGCCCGCCGAGTGCTGGATCAGGTAGCGCTTGCCCGCGCCGTGCGTGCGCACATCGGCCAGCGCCTGGCGCACCACCTGGAGCTGGTGGTAGCGCGGCCACACCTGCCGGCGCTTCTTCCGGCCCGTGCGCGGGTCCTTCTCCTCGACGATCTGCGCGTAGTTTTCAAGGATGTCGGTCAGCCCCGCCGGCGTAAGCACCTCTTTCCACAGGTAGTCGGTCTTGAGGCCATGCGGGTTGGGCGGATTGCCCGCGCCATCGTCGTGGCCCCTGTTGAACGGCAGGAACCACGAAGCCTTGCCGCGCAGCTCGGTGCACATCCGCACCTCGCTGTCGTCCACCGCAAAGTGCACCACGCAGCGGCCGAACTCGAACAGCCGCTCCCGCGGGTCGCGGTCGCGCTGGTACTGCGCCACCGCATCGGCCACCGTCTGGCGGGTGAGACTGTTCTTCAACTCGAAGGTGGCGATCGGCAGGCCGTTGATGAACAGGCACAAATCCAGTGCGCGGCGCGTCTCGTCCATGCTGTAGGCGAGCTGGCGCGTGATCGAGAAGCGGTTCTGCGCGTGCAGATTCTCGGCCTTCGCGTTGCCCGGCGACGGCGTGCCGTAGAACAGCTCGAAGTGCAGCGGCCCGTGCGCCACGCCCTTGCGCAGCACGTCGATCACGCCGCGCTTGCCGATTTCACCGGACAGGCGGGCGAGGAGCTTCAGGCGGTTGATGTCCCTGGCGTCGTCCGCATCGGCCAGCGCCAGCTTCCTGAACGCCTCGGGTTGGGTGGCGCGCAGGAAGGCGAACAGCTGCGGCACGTCGAGCGCGTGGGCGCGGTCGTAGTCCAGCGCGCTGCCGGCGGTGTAACCGGTGCCTCCATAGGGCGGCCGCTGCAAGGCGACCCTGTCTTGGGCGACCGCGAGGCCATCCGCGCCGGTCATGTGCCGCATGATCAGGGTTTCGAGGCCCTTTTCGGTGGTGTCGGTGGTCATCGATCTGCCCTCAACAGGTCGGTCCCGTTCTTGATCAAGTAACCATCAAGTAACGGCATATATAACAAGTATATGTTTTACAACGTATTTATTAATGACGGGGCGCCGCGGAGCCTAGCCCCAATCAAGTACCCGTCAAGTAAGCGTGAGGTCACGCCACCCCTCCTGATCGCCCGACAGCCCAGTACGGCAGGTAGCGCATGTACTTGGGAGCAGCGTTCGCTTCCGCGGGCAAGATCTGGCCCGCTTCCACAGCCTCCCGGATCACGCGCGAGACCATGGAGCGGTTCTGTTCCTCCACCCCAAAACGGGCACGCAGACTCGAATTAGTCGTGTCTTCTCGCATCACATGGCGAAGGCAGGCGTGCAGATAGCAGGCGCGAATGCGCTCCGCTTTACTCATCTCTGCCAGCGTCTTGTGGGCAAACAGCACCGTTCGCGTGAACCCTGGCGGCACTTCGAACAGCGGCGCCGGCAACTGGTAGAGCTCCACTTCGAAGACCACCTTGTCGATGCCGGTGCCGCGTTCCTCGCAGATCCGGAATCGGCGCATCAGCGAGGCCAAGGCCTCGTTGCGGGACTTCGGCGGCGTATCCACGAAGCGCTGCGTGTCGACCAATGGCTCACCGGGATTGGTGATCTCGATCCGGTCCTCGAAAATCTCCACTGTCGGTCCCGCGCCGGTCACGAAGAAGTCCTGGTGGATCAGCGCGTTCGCCACCAGCTCACGAACTGCCAGCTCCGGGAACATCGGCACCGTGCGGCGCAGCGCCTGGCCAATGACCTCGTTCGACGGCAGCAGGTTGTTGATGGTGCCGATCAGCCCTTCGAACCCGCTCGCGTAGCCCTTGCCGCCTACCTGCTCCTTCAGCGTCTCGACTCGGCTCTTGCCCCGGTACTGGATAACGCGGGCTGCCTTGCGGCGCAGGCCCGGGAAATCCTCCAGCCGCTTCGCAAACAACACGCCGCCGAGATTGGTGATGCGCCATCCGCCGGCCTCGCAAGTCTCGATCAGGCCGTCGTCCGCCAGTGCCTCGATGATGCCGTCCCGATTCGCCGGCAAGGTTCGTTCGAGCAGGTCGAAGTAGGCCGGGTAGTCCAGCAAGCGCAGAACCTCATCCGCCCGCACCCCATCCAGCGCCGTGCCGCGCTCGAACGGCGTCTGGTCGAACACCCGCCACAACTCACGCTCCCGATCCGGTGCTTCCTTCAGAGGCTTCTTGACCGAACCGATACGGATGAATTCGTCGTTCTGAAACCGCACCGGGTGACGGAAGGCTGCACCCGCTTCCAGTAGCACCACCGGCTGCCCGTCCAGCGTGAACTCATGGAAGCGAAAGTGAATCTTCGGCGTGAGCAAGCGCAGCAGCCAGCTTTCCAGCGGCTCGTTGCCCTTCTTGCTCGTCAAGGGTGAAAAGCCTGTGCCCACGACGCGATGTGTTTCGTTCTCGATGCCCCACACCAGATAGGCGAACGCCTTGCCGTTGTATGCGGCGGAGTTGGCCAGTGCCGATAGGTACTCGCCAATCTCCTGCGGGTCCGCATTGTTGCCCTTGAACTCCAACCACTCGGTCTCGCGCGGCAGCTTGCACAGCTCCCGAACCAGCCCGGCAAGATACTCCGGTGTTCGGTCGCTGGTCATGCCGTGGCCTCCTCGTCAGCGGTCTCGACCTCGTCGCCCAGGTCGGCGGCGTCCTCGGTGGTGTCGGGCGGCGTTTCGTCCGGCAGCAGCAAAGCCGCCGCGCGCACATCGAGCTTGCCGGTCACCACGTCGGCGACCAGGCGGGTGCGGTATTCGCGCAGGAGTTCAATCTCGCGTTCGAGGCGAGCAGCGGTGTCTTGCAGTCCCGCCGTTTGGCTCTCGAGGTCTCCGGCGATCGCTGCCGCCTCGTCCGCAGGGGGGATCGCGAAACTGAAATCCCGGAGCGATGACAAGGGAAGATTGTTCGCCATTCCCTCTGCGCCACTGATGGCCTGCTCTACCTGATGACGGTAGTAGCGGCAGTTCATAGCAAACACCATGAATTCCACGTCTATGTGATCACGAAAGCGAGCGCGAAACGTCTTGTCTGAAAGAATGAGCTTGTAGCGAAGCGACTTCACCCTCCCGACCGACCCCACGAGACTGGGCGACCCGCATGCGCGCGAGATGAGGACATCTCCGACTTTCACGACGATTTCGGGGTCAATCTCAAAGCCGCGCGCAAGCTGTTTGTGCTCCGTTTCGCGAAAAACACCTCGGTTCACACAACCAGACTTGAGCACACCCCAGGATTCGCCTTCAGCGAGAAACCCCACAGCAAGGGGGCTGACACCTTGATCGATGCTGTGAACCAAGGTGCGCAGCCGCTGCACCTCCCAATGCTGCGGAATGTCGCCGAGCCAGGGGATGCCGGAGGGTTTGAGGGGGACGGAGGGGTCGAGGCCGCGGGTGACGGCGCGGTGGATGATGGCCTGCTTCTGCTCGTTCAGCAGCGCGATCACCTTGCGCTTCGCCCGGATCGTTCGCTCCAGCCGCCCGTTCGCCCAGTCCAGAAACCGCACAATCGCCGCCTGCTCGTCGGGCGGGGGGACCGCGACCGGCATTCGCTTGAAGTGCGAGAAGTCCAGGTTCTGGCGAAGACCTGATCCGTAGCCGTAGATCGCCTTGCTGGTGTCCCAAACATTGAGGAACTGGAATCCGAATTCCGGGTTGACTCCGGGAGTCGCTCGCAGAGCAAGGTAAGCAGACGTGATGATTCCGCGATCTCGCACCAGGCCGACACGCAGACTGGTGTGGTCGTTCTGAAGATCCGTCGTACGAAGGACGATGTCGCCTGGGTTGACGATCTGGTAGGTCTCGAATGACTCGGGAACAAGTCCGTGGAGCTTCTCCGCCGGCTTGATGACGATGCGTCCATAGCTGAGGGAGAGCACGGTCTTTTCCTTCATGCCGTGGTTGCGCTCGCGGTTGGGCACGAAGGCACCAAACGCGGGGCGCACCTCCCAATGTCCCGGCACCTGTCCGAGCCACGGCAGCCCCGAGTCCTCGTACTCCGCATACGGCTTCAGGTCAGCGATCATTTCCCAAGCACCTGCCGGAACCAAAGGAGTGCTGCCTCACCTTCCTTACGGGTGATTTCATCCACGGTCCGGCTGTGACGGATGCCGTTGCGCAGCTCGGCGAGCTGGTCGAACTTCTTGGTGAGCGTCTCCTGGTTTGCGAAGCGCGCGACGAAGTCCGGCCAATTGCCTTTGCCGAAGATGGCGGCTTGAACCTCGCGCAGATCGGCGTATTCAAGCCTCCCGGCCAGAGTCTGGTAGTGGGCGAGATCGAGGGCGGCATTCTTCTTCGCGGCGCCCTGGATCCGCTCATCAATCTTCTGTAGCACGTGTGGGGGAAGTCGCGCCGCATCGCCGCTCAGCGCCTCCACAATGCTTCGGCGCAACGCCAGCTCCACCGCTTCAATCTGAGCGTCCAGCTCGCGCAGTTGCGGTGACAGATCGAGGCGCTCCTTGATCAGCAGATCCTCGATCGCGTCTTGAAGCGTCCGCTGGCGTTCGGCCAGAAAGGCCTCGAAGTCGTCCGGGCCGAATGGATCGCGCCGCAGAATGTCGAAGGCTGCGGGGGAGACGAAGTGCGATTCCAGAATCGCCCGCACCGAGGCTTCGCCGTTAGCGGCAATCAGCTCCGGCAGGTATTCGTTCGGCAGGCGATCGTTGATGACCTTGCGGTTCGTGCTGGCCGTCAGCGGTGTCCGATTCAGGATCGCATCGATGCTGCTGCCGAGCCCGTGCTCCTTACCCCAGCTCTTGGGAACGATGTGATGGTCATCCAGGTCGCCGTATTGCGGGACCGTGCCGGCCATCCAGTCACGCGCGCCACGAAGCACCAACAGATTGAAAATGCCGTTGTAGACGGAGCTCCCCCGCTTGGTCTCGCGCCGCAGGTCGAGTGTTTTGAAACGCCCGCGAAACTCGCCGATGAGCGCCGGCTCGGCCACGTCGTCGTCGAACCAGGCCTTGACGTCCAGATAGTCGCGCGCGCTCGTGGATTCGACCGATCCCGAGTAGCGGTTGGTGAACACACTTGCCCAGTACCAATGGCGGCTCTTGCGCTGTGCGTCGAGCTGGCGGCTCGCTGGCAGCGTGCGCGCCGCGACCTGAAGCGCCGCGAAAACCGGCAGGACCGACACATAGGGCAGGTACTGCGAAGAGATGGCACCGAATTCCTGTGGGTGGCGCAGCAGGTCGATGGCGCGCTGCAGCGCCTCGACCGCTTCGCTCCAGCGCGCCTCGAACTCGGAAATATCGCGAACTAGCACGTCCTTTCGGAGCGAGCCGTCCGCCTCGCGCACCTTCTTCTCCTGGCCGGGCAGCAGGAAGTAGAGGTACTTGGGCGAGCAGTAGGCTTGCCGAAGGATGGACATCACCTGGAGGATGTAGACGTTCATCCGCTCCGTCTGCACGAAGTCCAGGCGCGGTGCCGCCTCGCGCCACAAATGCTTGAGCTGTAGGCCTCTCGGCTTGAGAAGTGCGTTGATCAAGTCAAAGACGTCGAGTCGAATGCCCCGACTGTTAATTTGGGTGAAGATGTCGCAGACCTTGTCGAGCTCCAACTCCTGGTCCAACTCGATGTACGAGATCTGGAACTGCTGCGTGATGCCTTCCAGGTGCTTGTCGAACTGTCGCCCGTTCTCTGCATGGCGGCGTGCGATTGCAGCGTCCGCTGCGTCGCCGGCATCCAGTGCCGCCGCCTCTCTGGACTTCCAATGCTCTTCGTAGCCGGTCGACCACTTCACGACGGCACGGTCCCCGCGGCCCACAACGGCGAGCGGAAACTTGTGCTTCTCGTACTGCTCTAGGTCAGTGCCCAGGGTTTTCTCGCCGGTTCGCGTCCAGTCGTATTCGAACGCCTCGTCGTAGGCTTCCTCCATGAAGCGATCGACGCGAATGAAGTAAAGGAAGCGATTAGCACGGCTCGGCGCCGGCACGTCCGGCGCCATGAACGCGTAGTACATCGCTGTGAGCCGCTGCTGCCCGTCCAGCACGATGTGCTCGGGTACCCCCTGCCCTTGAAAGCCGTAGATCGGCTCACATGCTAGAGAGTCGAAATTCTCCTTCTTCCCCTTCCACAGCAGCAGGCTGCCGATGAAATAGTCGAGGAAGATCGACCGGATGAGTCCACTGATGTCCCAAGGTTTCCACTCGAACTCCCGCTGAAAGTCCGGGATGACAAAGCGGCCCTCGCGAAGTCGGTTCACCAGCGTCATGAGGCTGACGTGATCGGGCCTCTGTGCGTCCTTCATGTCTGTCTCCCACTGATGATCTCGCTCAGCAGCCCCTCGGCTTCCTTTTCGATGGCGAGGATGTCGGCGCTGATCTCCTCCAGCGTGCGCAGCGGCTGCGGCTTGTAGAAATGGCGCGTGAAGCTGATCTCGTAGCCGATCCTGGTGGCATCTGCCTTGATCCAGGCGTCGGGGGTGTAGGGCAGCACCTCACGCTTTATGAAAGGCTCGATGCCTGCCCCCGACCCCGATCGGGGGCCGCCCTCTTCCAGCAGCGGCACCTGTTTGGTGTCGCGCAGGTCGGTGTCGGGTTCGTACTCGACGACGCGGCCCTCTCCCCCGGCCCCTCTCCCGCCAGCGGGCGAGGGGAGCAGGAACAGGCCGCGCAGCGCGCCGGCGCTCGCTGCCTCGGCAGCGGCTGAGCCGTTTGAGCCGTTCATGAGCCGTTCTCCCCCGGATCGTGTGAGCCGTTTGAGCCCTTGATGAGCCGTTTCAGCTCAAGCTGGTAGTAGGCCCCGCGTCCCGCGCCCGCAGGGAGCAGGAGGCCCTTGGCCACCAGGTCCTCCAGATCGCGCTTGGCCGTGGCACGGCTGGCGCCGGTGACCTGCTGGAACTCGGCGGTGGTGATGCGGCGCTGTTGCCGGATCAGTCCGAGTGCCTTGGCCTGCCTGGGGTTGAGACCGAGGCCGGCGAGAACGTCCGCGGTGAGCCAGTCGCGCCAAAGGCGCAGCACGAACTGGTCGCCCTCCTGGAAGAACTCGGGCTCCGGCAGCTCCGCGCGCTGGCAGCCCGCAATCATGTCGAGGGTGCCGCTGCCGACCTTTTCGATGTAGTGGGCGAGGAACAGGGCTTCGGCAAGGAGCGGGTTGTGGGGCAGTGAGGGATGGATCTGGCGCAGCGACGCCGGTGTGAGGCTGGCCGGCAGCGCGCCGGGGTTCCACACCTCGAGCCGATCGGCGAACAGATAGACCTGGATCGCGGCGCCGATGCCGTAGTCGCGATGGGCGACGGCATTGACGATGGCCTCGGCAACCACGGCCTGGGGGAGTTCATAGGCCACGCCGGCAGTGGCGCCGGATGCTCGCGTGCCCACCCGACGGCCGAGCTTGGACATCACGAAGTCGAGCGCCTGGTCCACCTGCTCGAACAGCGTGCCCTTGAAGATCTGGTAGGAAGGAATGGGCTTTTCGACCACCGTCCCGTGCAGGTGCAGGCATTTCACCTCGGCCGCCGGCAGGAAACGCTGAGGGACCTTGCCGAACAGCAGGATCGCGGCGCGACTCGGCTGGCCGTCATGCAGGAGATTGAGCGCGGTCAGTGCCTCCCTGGCGGCCATGTCGGGCTTCAGGGCGAGGTTGCGCTCGATCCGCGCCTGTTCCAGGAAGGCGCGCAGGCGTGCTCGGTCGATGTCATCGAGTTGCGCGTCCGGGCAGGGAGCGGCATGGAAGGGGAGGTGGGAGAGTGCGCCGCTTTCCTCCAGATACTTGATGAGGCTCGCATAGACCTTGGCGTTGAGATCGGCGATGTCCACAAAGCGGCGGCGAGTGAGTTGCTGCTCGGCCTTGCGGATCAGCTTGCGCATCTTGGCGTGGCGAGCGCTGTCGTCCGCGCCCTTCGCGAACACGAGTCGCACTTTCCGACGCGCGGTGGCGTGGTCGAACTCGCGCTCCGTCGGCGAGACGCCATCCGCGTCTTCCCATCCGTAGTCATTGCCGAATATCCCCAGGTAGACGGCCGCGCGGTCGACTTCCGCGAGGTAGCGAGCGCCGGGCGTGGTATCGCCAGCCGGCAGGTCTTCGAACAGGAACACGTCGAAGTACTGACCAAGCAGGGCGTCGCCGCGAATGAAGTCGCGAACGGCCGCCCGCTCCTGAGCCAACTCCTTCTGAACACTGCTGACGAAGACGAATTGCTTCACGACACGGAATCCTGGCGACCGATGATTCCGCCGAGCAAGCCCTCGGCCTGTTTCTCGATGGCGAGGATGTCGGCGCCGACGTTTCGCACTACTGTTCCTCCTCGCGCTTCAAGATGCCCTCGACATAGGGATACCGTCGGGTCAGCACGTCGAGCAGTCTGGTTTCGACCTGTTTGGTGAGTCGCTTGAGATCGAAGTACTCGAGCACTGCGCGGAAATGAGCATCGGAGCCAAGCTCCAAGCCTTGATCCTGCGCGATCCGGTTAGCCGCGAACTGAATTTCGCTTGGGGGAATTTCCTCAAAGTCCCTGGGGCCGCGTTCCCGCAATACGACCGGGGGCGCGCCCTTGAGTCGCACCACCGAGTAGAGAAGACCACCGGTACCGGATTCGTCCTCTTTGACGACTGCGCCGTCGCGGATGGCCCGATCCAGTGCCCTGTTCATAGACTTCTTCAGCTCTGGTCCCATGCGATGGACGCCGCAACCGCGCAGATAGATGTCATAGGCGCGCTTGGCGAGGACCGGACCCTCCGTCTCGATGATGCGCCGCAGCCCCGCTGCTACGGTGGTGATCGTTGTCTCTCGTGGGTCGGGCCCGGCATGTCCCTCGAAAGCGACGTAACGCGCTGCGCCAGGCGGGAGCGCCGGCACCGGAGCAGCAGTGGTGGGCAGGTTCTGATTCCTCGTGGGGCTGGCCGAGGAATCTGATGTTGCCGGCGGTGGAATGGTCACCGGCGCGGGCCCGGAGCTGGCCTCTTGCGCAGCAGGTGTTACAGTTGGCTTAGGCTCTGTCGTTTCAGGGAGCGGGGGTTCATCGACGGGAGCCTCGTCGAGCGCCGCGACCAGCCTGTCGTGGAGATCCATCGACTTCGGTTGGGGGGGCTGTGCCGCCTCGGCATCCACACCACCGGGTTGGATGCCGAGGCGATCCAGCTCAGCCCAAACTTCCTCCATGGCGGTATCCGGGTCGCGATAGAAATCGCCCCCCCGAATGCGAGCAAACTGCCAGCCCGCCCGCTCCAGATCGCGCTGTCGTGACATGTCCTGCTCGTAGCGGTCGGGTCCGTGCCATTCGTCGCCGTCGCACTCCACGGCCAGACGACCCTGCATACCCTCGACGACCAAGTCGATGCGATAGCGATGGTTGGTCGGATCGCCGACGCTGACTTGTGTCCGCACGTGGAACCCGCGGTCGGTGATGCGGCGGTAGACGTGCCGCTCGAACTCCGAATCGAAGCGCTGCTCGCGCTCCTCGGTCGCCTGGCGCTGCGGGTTGAGCATGTAGCTGAGGAGGCGGTAACGCATGCAGGCGCTGCTTAGCGTTTCGAGCTCCGTCGAATGGAAGAGCCATAGCTGGTCCTGGGCGCGGCTGACCGCGACATTGAACCGCTGTCGGGCCGCCTCGCCAGAAAGAACGCCGATCCGATGTTCGCCTGGAGCGGCGACCATGCTCAAAAAGATAATGTTGCGTTCGTCGCCCTGGAACGCATAGGCATCACCACAGATGAGGCGGCGTTCTTCGATCACTTCAGGATCGAGCGTCGCGAGGAGCATGCTCTCGATCAACTTTGCCTGCGCTTCGCCCTGCAGGCTGATCATGCCCATGGTTGCTTGGGCATAGCGCGGGTCCTCGATACAGGCGCAGATCTGCGCAACGATCGCCTCGGCCTCAGGCGGGTTCTGCGCATATTGGGTACTGCCTTTACGATAGCCATCGGTCACGTGATGCAACACGAGGGGCTCGAGCCGGTTGGCTGGATAGGCTCGCAGCGGATCGAGCGGGGTGCCATTGCTCGCATAGCAGAGATCGTTGGAGAACTGGATGATCTCCGGCATACACCGGAAGTGCTCGCGCAGGACGATGTTCTGGTTGAAACGGATCTTAGCGTTGCCGTAGAGGCTGCTCTGCGGCGATAGCGCGTGCTGGTGTGGAACGCCGTCCAGGAAGTGCTGCTGGAGTCCGGCGACCGCCGCATCCGCAATCCCGACGCCGGCAGGGCTGATCTGCTGATCGTCGCCAACGACGATCACCTGCTTGGAGATGTAAAAGAGGAACAGGCTCTCGATTCCGAGTTGGCTCGCCTCGTCCACAATGACGAGGTCGTAGCGCCCAGGCGATGGGTCGATCATCTCTGCGACGAGATAGCGTGGCATGATCCAGATCGGAATCGCGTCGCGACAGGCATCCATGTAGCGGCGCGCGTCCTGTCTCAGGCGCGCCAGCTTCGCCGACGTCCCCGTGCCTTTGCCCATCGCGCGCACCGCCTCGCGCCAACTCCTGAGCGCATTGGCCTCGGGGCGGAGGAGCCGATCGAAAAAATGAGTCCAGGCTCGGAGGGACGCAGCCTCGGCGATGAGCTTGCCAATCAGTGCCTCGGTCTCGTGGCGCGCTCGCCAAAGTCGCTTCTGGTAGTCCAGGTCAGAGCGCTTCTGCAACCAGATGTCTGCAATGGCCCAGCGCCATGCCTCCTCCCACTTGGAGAGTCGTGCCTCCCAGACTGGATCGTCGAGGGTGGCCTCGATCTCCTCGATAAGCCCAGGGATCGCCTCCTTAATCGCAGCTTCGATCTTCCCGCGTTCCGTCTGTGCCTCTCGCATGCGCTCGATCGTGACGACGCTCGCGTGACCTTCGCTGTAGGCTGTCACGTCTCGCGCGGCGATAGCGCCGAGGAGCGCCTCTACGACGGGGTGAGCGTTGTGTAGCTGGCGAAGGTCCTTCAGCGTTTGGCCACACGCTTCGACCTGGCTTGCCGCTTCACCGAGTTCCTCGTCGCGGTCCGCCTGGGTGATGAGATCGATCCACTGCTGGACTTGGTCATCAAGCCAGGTGGGGGCTGGGATTGGGATAGCCTGGCGGGAGAGGTAGCGGACAGCCTGCTCACAGGCAGCAGCAAATCCGAGCGCACTCTCCAGGTCCGCGGCGTACCCTTTCAAGCTGGCAAGGCACAGTCGCTGGTCGGCAGGGACATCCGTGAGCCCGACGTCTCTCCAAGCCTTCAACAGATCGGCAAGAGCGAACTCGAAGTCCAGCAAATCCCGCACGATGCGCAGCTTTGCAACGTCATCCGCCGCCTGTCCGTTAACCAGGACGTCACGCTTCAGGTAGGTACGCCCCTTTAGCGACTTCGGTGTCGTCAAGCCGAAGCGCTTCCATTTCCCGCCGGCCTCCAGATGCTCGACCGCGGCGGCGGCGTCAGCGCGCACTTTGCGAGGGTCGACCCCTTCAGGACGGGTCAGGACGTGTGGGCTGACGAGAGACAAGAGAGGCGCCGTATGCTCGAGATGTTTCTTGCTGAGTTCGAGCAGAGTCGTCCACTTGGCATCGCGCCCTACTATCGCATCCTTGAGTGCCATCGGTAGCCACGGGGCGTGCAGGCGCTGGAGCGAAAGCCTTTGCCACTCAATGCTTCTGAGGTTTTCCCTCAACCTGGCCCGATCGGCGGCAGGCAGGGCCCGAATTGGCACAAAGGCTGGATGGTGTCGCGCCGCGTCAATCTTCGGGCTGTTCCGTCGGGCACTGGTCTCGTTCGAGACGAAACGCGCGAATTCGCCCGGTGCAGTAAGGACGGCACTCTCCGGGATCTGGCGGTTGGCAGACTCGATGTCTTCGTTCGAGTACTGCCTGCGGATCGTCAGCCAACTTGTCACTTGTCGGTTGGTGATTGGCGGACGATCCGCTGTGCCCTGCGGCAGCCTCAGCCAACCGAAGCGCTCCCGCTCCTCGGCGACCCGTGCGGCGATCTTCGAGGCAGTCCCCTGATAGGCACCATCAAGCAGACTGTGCGAGACCGTCTCGTCCTGGCGTAGGCTTCGAATTTCCGACTCGATCTCCGAGAGCCTGCGGCGTGCCTCGTGGAGCTCGCGGTCGACCTCGGTGATCCGAGGGGCGTATGCACCGGGTGAGTAGGAGGACTGCCGATTCGTGATCCCTTGCACCGCGCCGTTCAACTCGGCGAACGCGTCTCCACCCTGCCCGAGTAGGCTGACGCACAAGGGCTGAATCTCTTTGGGGAGCTTGTCTTTGAGGACCTGGAGGGCGCGCGCCGTCTCCGCCGTGACGAGGACTCGCTTTCCCGTGGCAAGCAGATGGCAAATCAGATTTGCGATGGTGTGGCTCTTGCCAGTTCCTGGCGGGCCCTGAACCAAGACCCCTTGATCGCGCCTCAGCGCATCGACGATACGGCGCTGCTCCCGGTTGGCGGGCAGCGGAAAGTAGGTCTCTGAGGACAGCGGCGTGGGCCCGCTGTCTTCTTGGCTGGGCTCGTGCCGATTCGAAGTTGAATCGTCGTCACCTCGCCAGTCGTCGTCAATCAGACGGCCCCAACCATCGGGAACCACCGCATCTTCACCTCCGAGGTTCTCGATCAGCTTTTCGTAGACGCGGACCATTCCGGTGTGCAGACGCTTCCTCAGAATCAACGCCGGGGCAAAACTGACGTTCGGGTTGTTGCCGCTGGCAGGCTTGGCACCGAGTCCGTCGGCCCACGTCGAGTTGGCGCTGAGGGCGCCCGACCAGGTCTTCAGCGCGGCGTGCATGAGCGGCTTGTCCCAGATCGCGTCGCCAACCTCTTCGAGCTGCTTCGCAATGACCGCATAGTGCGATCGATCCGGTCGAAGCTCTGCCTCGAGCATGTCGTCTTCGATGCGGAGCCTCGCGCCTTCGCCGGGCGCGGCCACTCGGATGACGCCCTTGCCTGGTTCAAAGCTCAGCTCGACCTGTGCGACGACTGAGTGCCGTCGAATCGGAACCGATCGGCCGCCGAGAGTCGCTCGCCAGTCCACGAGCCCCAGGCCAAGCACGAGCTCGACGATCTCGCCTTGCTTTTGCACCTGTGTATGAAGTCTGAAAAGCTCGGCATAGACCTTCTGCACCGCCTCTCGACGGCGTTGGTCAGCCGCCCATGCTTCCCACTTGGGGCGGAAGGCCTGATATGCATCCACGACCTCGGGATAATCCGATAGGTGCCGCTCTACGAGGGGCGGAGTTTCGCCCTCATCCACCTCAGCCTCCACATCCTCGACAAAGATGCTCGCGAGGAGAGGCGGAAGCTCTGGGGTTGCCTTGCGGAGAGCCTTCGCGTCCACCCATCGGGCGATGGCTTCCGGCGGCTCTGGCGGGCTCTTGAACTCTTGCTTGCGGACCTCGAGCCATGGTTCTTCCGGGTCGTATTCGTCGGTCCACGCCCCGCTGCGGCAGTCCGCTTCTTGCGGCATATCGCCGAACCAGATCACGGACTCGTACTTGGCAACATCGCGGACGGTCGTGCTACGTAAGCCAACGAACTCCTTCAAGTACCGTGCTAGCCTGAGAGCCGGACTCTCGATCTTGCTGGTGTCAGTGGCCAAGGCGCCGCTCCCTTGATCTGATGTCCCCGTACATGGCAATCACGGCGCCTGCCTTCCCGTTCGCGGTCGCGCCTCAGCGCCGCCGATAATCTCCCCGAGCAGTCCCTCGGCTTCCTTCTCGATGGCGAGGATGTCGGCGCTGATCTCCGCCAGCGTGCGCAGCGGCTGCGGCTTGTAGAAATGGCGGGTGAAACTGATCTCGTAGCCGATTTTGGTGGCGTCTGCCTTGATCCAGGCGTCGGGGGTGTAGGGCAGCACCTCGCGGCGGATGAAAGCCGCTATGCCATCGTTGTCTGGGCCGCCCTCTTCCAGCAGCGGCACCTGTTCGGTGTCGCGCAGGTCGGCATCGGGCTCGTATTCGACGATGGCGGTTTGACCCTCTCCCCCGGCCCCTCTCCCGCTCGCGGGAGAGGGGAGTGCAACCTCGAACCAACCGCGCAGTGGATCGGGCCTGATCTTGTCGTGGACGGCCTTGCCGGGCTTGTGCACCCTGGCGATGACCGGCGGCGCGGTTTCCTCGCGCCAGCTCACGGCCTTGAGGATCAGTTTCAGGTCCGGGGCGGTGAGCTTGATGCCGGCCTGCCTGAGCGCCTCGTCCACGCGGTCGCGGAAGATGTTGTGGTCCTCGAAAAGTTTGCCGCCCAGTGCCGCCCGCAGCTTCGTGGCGACTTCGACCAGGCGGCCGTCGCGCTCCCAGGTCCGGGGGTCGAGCAGCTTCCTGCGCTTTTTCTCGGGCAGGCCCTTCTTCGTGCTGCCCTCTTCGTCGTCGCCCTCGTCCTCGTCGTTGCCCCAGTCCGCCAGGCGCTGCTCCAGCGCGGCGGAGACCCTGGCGAAGTGGTTGAAAAGATCGTCGCCGAACTCCTCATGGAGCGCCGCGCGGATGTCCTCGTCGCCGGAGGCAAAGCGCAGGCTTTCGATGGCTTTTGGCGTGAGCTGGCTGTGCAGGCGCAGCGGGCGCTCGACCGTGACTTTCCAGTAACCGAAGGCGGCGTTGGGGAAGATCTTCGACTCCGGCGTTTCCTTGAAGTCGAGGAAGGTGCGGCTGATGCGCTCGATGTCCTCGATTGATAACTCGCAGTTCTTCTTGCCGAGGTTCTTGCGCAGCGGCTTGAACCACCCACTCGCGTCGATGAGCTGCACCTGGCCCTTGCGGTGCGCGGGCTTGCGGTTGGACAGCACCCACACGTAGGTGGCGATGCCGGTGTTGTAGAAGAGATTGAGCGGCAGCGCGACGATGGCTTCCAGCCAATCGTTCTCGATGATCCAGCGGCGGATGTTGCTCTCGCCCTGGCCCGCGTCGCCGGTGAACAGCGACGAACCGTTGTGCACCTCTGCGATGCGGCTGCCCAGCGGTGACGTGCCGTTCATCTTCGCGGCCATGTTGGCCAGGAACAGCATCTGCCCGTCGCTGGAGCGGGTGACCAGCGACAGTTCCTCGCCCTGGTGCATGACCTTGAAGCGCGGGTCGCGCATGCCGTCCTTGCCGCCCATCGCCTCGAGGTCCTTCTTCCAGCTCTTGCCGTAGGGCGGATTGGCGAGCATGAAGTCAAATTCCTGGGCGGGGAAGGCGTCGTGCGCCAGCGTGGACCACTCGGCGCCGCCGACGATGTGGTCGGCGTTCTCGCCTTCGCCCTTGAGCAGCATGTCGGCCTTGCAGACCGCGTAGGTCTCGGGGTTGATTTCCTGGCCGTAGAGCAGGCATCTGACCTGCTGGCCGCGCTTCTGCGCGATGGCTTCGAGCGTCTCCTCGGCGACGGTGAGCATGCCGCCGGTGCCGCAGGCGCAGTCGTAGAGCAGATAGGTGCCGGACTTGATCTCGGCCTCGATCGGCAGGAACACGAGGTTGGCCATCAGGCGCACGGCGTCGCGCGGAGTCCAGTGCTCGCCGGCCTCCTCGTTGTTGTCCTCGTTGAATTTGCGCACCAGCTCCTCGAACACCGTGCCCATCGCGTGGTTGTCGATGCCGGCCGGTGAGAGGTCGATGTCGGGGTCGAGGAACTTGTTGATCAGCGTGCCGAGGGCGTCGGCCTTGGACAGCGTCTGGAGCTGGTTGCGGAATTTGAAGTTGTCGAGGATGTCCTGGACGTTGGGCGAGAAACCGTTCAGGTAATCCTCGAAATCGGCCAGCAACTGCTGCTGGCTGCCGCGGGACCTGAGGTCGCGCAGCCTGAACTTCGAGGTGTTGTAGAAGGCCTGGCCCGCGGCGTCGCACAGGGCGGCGCGCTGCTCGGTGATGCCGGCGCTGTCGAGCATCTGCTTGGTTTCGAGCACCTTCTGTTTGGTGGGTTCGAGCACGGCGTCCATGCGGCGGATGACGCACATGGGCAGGATCACGTCCGGGTACTTGCCTCGCTTGAACAGGTCGCGCAGGACGTCGTCGGCGATGCCCCAGATGAAGGAGACGATCTTGTTGTGTGTCGCTTGGTCCATCCTCAAGCGGCTCCAAGGCGGTGATTGGGGTTTCCGCCGTCTTTGGTTTTTTTGCTGTTGGCCATCAGGTCATCCTTGCAGTGTTATCGGGTCGCGGCGCTCATCGGAAATGCTCGTACACCTCAACCATTGTGCGTTAGATATTCAGCGCTGTTATGGCTCAGGCGTGCTTCGCGTCGCCAAGCAGCTCGCCTTGTTCCGGAATGGTGATGCCATTGCGCGCGCAGTGGTCGCGGATCATCACCTCGATCATGTTGGCGATGGAGCGGTGCTCGCGCAGTGCGGCGGTGCGCAGCGCTTCCTTGAGCGCCGGCTCGACGCGGAAGGTCAGTGTGGTGGTTTTGGCGGTGGCCATGACTCCCCTCGCAGCATGAAGACTGTTAATGTACTGCAAGGTACAGTAATACCCGGCATAATCCAACGTGAATCCACCATTACTCCCGCAATCGGAAGATTGTTATCAATACAATTCAATATATTGCGATCCATATTTCAGGTTATTTAACGTCACCAAAGCTACTGGGCCAGGCTCGTGGCGAAGTTCGGCGACTGCCGAGCGGCTCCGCAACACACTCGTCCTTGCCCGTTGCAGACTCCCGGCAAATCAGGAGCCGCTGCGCGTAAATCCTGCACATCAGGGTGTCGCGGTTGAGTGCAGCGCACCAGCCATCGTTCAGTCGCGCCATGGTTCCGCCGTCCCAGACGTCGATTTCGATAAAGCGTTCAGGCACGCCCCGCTCGGTGATGAGCATGACTTCCAGGCGGCAGCAGCAGGCCGGGGTAGCAGGCGTAAGTGATGGAGGTCAATGTTGCCCGCTGTGCCGACCTGATGTAACACCCGACAATCCCTCAAAGCAAAGGCCGCAGGGCACTTACCCTACAGCCTTTGTTTTGCGTTTTGTTTTTGCGCTTCGCTCTAAAGAAGTAACCCGCTCAGGAAATTTGCAGCCCCTTCATATTGCCTTCATTGCGCCAGTCTTCGAGGATATTGAAGAATTCGACCGGGCCGCCGCCATACTGCCCGGTGAGGAAGCCGTTCTCCGCACCGCCCTTGGGGTGACCTTCATTGTTGTAGTAGCCCGGCGTACATTCGGCATAGAACCGTTCCCCGCGCTTGGCCAGCCGGTGAATGATTTCGACCCATTCATCTTCCGCCTCCTGCGAAATGTCGAACGCCTGGATATTCTCGTCGCGGCAGCGCTTCAGCACATAGCTGAGGTGTTTGGCCTGTTCGTCCAGCGCATGGGGGACGCTGGCGGTAAAGCCGGTCTGTGTCATGCCCATCACAAACAGATTCGGGAATCCGTGGGCAAACAAACCATGACAGGTGCGCAGTCCCTTTTCCCACTTGGCACTTAGCGTCTGCCCGCCGCGCCCGATCAGATCATAGCCGGATCGCTTGGTATAGCTGGTGCCGGTTTCGAAACCGGTGGCGAAAATCAGACAGTCCACTTCATATTCCTTGCCGTTGACCACAACCCCTTTCTCGGTAATACGCTCAACGCCCTGGCCCAGGGTATCGACCAGGGTGACATTGGGCCGGTTGTAGGTCTGAAGATATTCGTCATGGAAGCACGGACGTTTGCAGAACTGCCGATACCAGGGCTTCAGCGCCTCGGCAATTTTCTTGTCTTCGACGAGCGCTGCTGCGCGCGCACGCACCTGTTCCATTTTCTTGAAGTCCGCCAGTTCGACGATATAGGCCCGTTCGGCTTTCGACAGGTTTTCCATGCCTTCGCGCTGGACCATCCCGGTCACATTGCGAAAAATATCGGTCCAGCCGTCGGCCACCAGATCCTCTTCCTGATAACCGCCGCTGGTCAGGATATTGAAGTTGTCCATCCGCTTGCGGTGCCAGCCTCGTTCGAGCGATGCCGCCCATTCGGGATCGGTCGGTGCATTGTTGCGAACGTCGATCGATGACGGGGTGCGCTGGAATACGTAGAGATGCTGCGCCGATGCGCCGAGATCGGGAATGCACTGGATCGCCGTGGCGCCGGTGCCGATGATGCCGACCCGCTTGTCTTTCAGCTTCCACAGATTGCCGTTCGAATCGCCGCCGGTATAGTCATAGTCCCAGCGGCTGGTGTGAAAGGAATGCCCCTTGTATCTTGCAATGCCGGGAATGCCAGGCAGCTTCGGCCGGTTCAGCGGGCCGTTCGACATGGCGACAAAACGGGCTGTCATGCGGTCGCCGCGATTGGTCGAAATGATCCAGCGCTTGGCGTCCTCGTCCCATTTCATTTCGGTGACTTCGGTGCGCAGGCAGGCATTTTCGTAAAGGTTGTAATGCCGGGCGATCGCCTTGCTGTGCTCGAGAATTTCCGGCGCGTGGGAATATTTTTCCTTGGGAATGTAGTTCAGTTCTTCAAGCAGCGGCAGATAGACATAGGATTCGATGTCGCACATGGCGCCGGGATAACGGTTCCAGTACCAGGTGCCGCCGAAATCGCTGCCCTTTTCGATCACCCGGATGTCCTTGACGCCGGCGTCGCGCAGATGCTTGCCCGCCAGCAGGCCGCCGAATCCGCCGCCGATGATGACCACCTCGACTTCATCGAACAGCGGCTCCCGGGAAAATTCGCCCTCGGCGTAAGGATCATCGATATAGCGGGAGAATTCGCCCGCCATGTCGGTATATTGCTGGTTGCCCTCGTTGCGGATGCGCTTGTCGCGTTCTTCGAGATGTTTCGCCTTCAGCGCGACCGGATCGAAATCCAGTTCGCTGATGATCTGTTCGACCGACTTGTCGATGACCGGTTTGGTATTGGCCAGTGCGCTGCTCATTGTTTCAGTCCCCCACCAGGTAGCTGTTTTCATCATCATAGGATCATCGTTCCGCAGTGTAACCCCTTATCTCCGCGTCCCCCGATGCCTGCCGGGGTCCGGTCGGCCCCGGTCTGTCACCGGCTTTTGGGTATACTGAAGCCTGATTCTTGGGGGTGACTGCGGGTGAAGAATCTCGCCGACAAGCTGGTGATAGCGATCTCCTCGCGGGCGCTGTTCGACCTGAGCGAGAGTCATGCCATCTTCCAGAACCAGGGGCTTGGCGCTTATGCCCAATACCAGATCGAGCATGAGGAAGAGGTGCTCGAGCCCGGAGAGGCGTTTCCGCTGGTCGAGAAACTGCTGCGCATCAACGCCCAGTTGCCGTCCGACCGGTGTGTCGAGGTGATCCTGCTGTCGCGCAATTCCGCCGACACCGGGCTGCGGATTTTCAATTCCATCGAACACTACGGCCTCAGCATTTCGCGCGCGGCTTTTTGTGGTGGCAGCAGTCCCTACCGTTATGTGCGCGCCTTTGGCTGCGATCTGTTTCTGTCCACCCACGCGGACGATGTGCGCAATGCCCTTGACCAGGGTTTTGCCGCCGCCACGCTGTTGCCCTCCAGCCGCACGCCCACGGAAAGCGATGAAGTACGCTTCGCCTTCGACGGTGACGCGGTGCTGTTTTCCGACGAGGCCGAGCGCGTGTATCAGGAGCAGGGGCTGGCGGCGTTCACCGCGAGCGAAAAGGCCGCAGCGCACCAGCCCTTGAGCGGCGGGCCGTTCAAGAACTTCCTCCAGTCCCTGCATCGGTTGCAGGCGGAGTTCCCGCCCGATAGCAGCCCCATACGCACGGCCCTGGTGACGGCACGCTCCGCGCCCGCGCATCAGCGTGTGGTGCTGACCCTGCGGGAGTGGAATATCCGGATCGATGAATCGCTGTTTCTGGGCGGGCTCGAGAAAGGCGAATTCTTGCGCGCCTACGGTGCCGACGTATTCTTCGACGACCAGCAGCGTCACTGCGAATCCGCGAGCAGCCACGTCGCCACCGGTCATGTCCCCCACGGGATCGTCAATCAGCGCTGAGCCCTGCCGTCGCGGCTTTCTGGAGCCCAGTGCCGGCGCCGTCGCCAGCGTCAGGAAGCTCCTGTCTATTCTTGAACGGAATAGCTGCGTATGTTTTTATGCCGATTCAGAGATCTGGCCGTGATCTGAGCGAGGACGAATGAAGCTGCAACAGTTGCGCTATATCTGGGAAGTCGCCCACCACGAGCTCAATGTGTCGGTAACGGCGCAGAGCCTCTACACCTCACAACCGGGCATCAGCAAACAGATCCGGCTGCTTGAGGACGAGCTGGGTCTCCAGATCTTCACCCGCAGCGGCAAGCATCTGACCCGGGTCACCCCGGCGGGGCAGGAGGTGCTCAGAGTCGCGGGGGAAATACTCGCCAAGGTCGATGTCATCAAGCAGTTGGCCCAGGAGCACAGCGCGCCCGAGCGCGGCAGCCTGTCGATCGCCACCACCCACACTCAAGCCCGCTATGCGCTGCCGCCGGTGATCGAAAAATTCATCGCCAAATATCCCTCGGTCGCCTTGCACATGCACCAGGGCACGCCGTTGCAGATTTCCGAGATGGCATCCGAGGGGAGCGTCGATTTCGCGATCGCTACCGAGGCCATGGAGCTGTTCGGGAACCTGCTGATGATGCCCTGCTATCGCTGGAACCGCTGTATCCTGGTGCCGCGCAACCATCCGCTGTGTCAGGTTTCCAGCTTGCGTCTGGAGGATGTCGCCGCCCACCCCATCGTGACCTATGTGTTCGGCTTTACCGGGCGCTCCCGCCTGGATGAGGCGTTTCGCGCCCAGCACCTCGAGCCCAGGGTGGTTTTCACCGCCACCGATGCGGACGTGATCAAAACCTATGTGCGTCTGGGTCTGGGCATCGGCATCGTCGCCCACATGGCCTATGAACCCAAACTGGATGCGGATCTGGTCGCCCTGGACGCCAGTCACCTGTTCGATTCCAGTGTCACCAGCATCGGTTTTCGGCGCGGGAGCTTCCTGCGCGGCTTCATGTACGACTTCATTCAGGGCTTCGCGCCCCACCTGACGCGGGATGTGGTCGACAAGGCCTGCGCCCTGAGCGACCGCGCGGAACTGGATCAATTCTTTGCCGGATTCGAATTGCCGGTCTATTGACGACCGGGCGCTGCGGTCGGCGTCCGCTGCCGCAGGCCTGATGCCGCCGAAGCCAATGTCACCGAAACCAATGCCACCGAAACCAATGCTGCCATGAAAAAAGCCCCGATGAACGGGGCTTTTGGCTGTTGGTTTCCGAGATCGCGGCGCTCAGGATTCGATATTGACCGCGTGCAGACCGCATTCTTTCTTGGTGGCCTCTTCCCACCACCAGCGGCCTTCGCGCTCATGCTGGCCGGGCCCGACGGGGCGCGTGCAGGGTTCACAGCCGATGCTGATGAAGCCGCGGTCGTGCAGCTCGTTGTAGGGGACGTTGTTGCCGCGGATGTAGTCCCACACCTGCGCGGAAGTCCAGTTGGACAGCGGGTTGAACTTGGTCAGGGTGCCGCCGGCGCGGGCAAACGCCTTGTCGTCCTGGATCACCGGAATCTCGGCACGGGTATTGGGGCTCTGATCCTTGCGCTGGCCGGTGATCCAGGCGTCCAGGGTTGCCAGCTTGCGGCGCAGCGGATTGATCTTGCGAACCCCGCAGCACTCCTTGTGATCGTCGCGGTAGAAGCTGAACAGGCCTTTTTCACGCACCAGGGCTTCGACTGCCGCGGCTTCCGGCATCATCAATTCGATGGTGATCCCGTAATGCTCGCGCACGCGATCGATGAAGCGATAGGTTTCCGGATGCAGGCGGCCTGTATCGAGGGAGAACACCTGGATGTCCTTGCGAATCCGGCAGGCCATGTCGATCAGTACCACGTCTTCGGCGCCGCTGAAGGAAATGGCGATATTGTCGAATTCGCGCAATGCGTAGCCGATGATTTCCAGCGGCGACCTGGTGGCGAGGCTGGAGTCTACGTCGACGAGATTGAGCGCCTGGCTGCCCATGGTCCGGACCTGTGTTTAGCGGTGGGCGCCAGCATAACAAAGGAGAATTTCTGGTAATAAAGAATAAAGCAGCATATTTTTAGAAGGGAAACGTCGTTTCTCCCGAGCGTTCGCATTTCCGCGCAGGGCTCAGGGAATATCCACCACCACGACGCCGCGTGCATTGCCGGCTTCGATCAAGGCGTGAGCCGCCGCCGTCTCTGTCAGCGGCAGGTGCGCGGCGACACGGTGCAGCAGTTGCCCGCGCGCGAGCGCAGCGGATATATCGGTGATCGCCTGCTGCAGGGCGGTCGCGGGCATCTCGTACATGAACACCCAGCGCAGGCTGAGATCCTTGTACATCATCCGGTAGAACGGCAGGGTCGGGGTCGGCACTGCCATGGAAGCGTAGGTGGCGATGGTACCCCCGGTACGAATCCCATCCAGCACCGTTGCGAAGTTGCCGCCGAACTCGCCTTCCACCACCAGATCGACGCCGCTGCCCTTGGTGATGTCGAGCATTTCAGTCGCGGTGCCGGCGCCCGGATGGTCGATCACCCAGTCGGCGCCCGCGGCGTGGCAGTCGGCCCGGCTGGCGTCGGAGCCGGCGGTCGCGATCACGGTGGCGCCGAACAGCTTGGCGAACTGGATCGCGTAGTAGCCCACCCGCCCGGCGCCGCCGGTGACCAGCACCCTTTGGTCCGCCACCGGCCCGGCCAGGGTGACGGCGCGATGCGCGGTCATGGCGGGGATACCGAGACCGGCTCCGGTGGTGAAATCCACGGCTTCCGGCAGCGGCACCGCGCACAACCCGGGCAGCGCGACATACTGGGCCGCGGTTCCGCAGCGGCGGCGATGCTGGGCGTTAAAGACCCAGACGCGCTCGCCGATGCGCGCGGCGCTCACACCCGGACCCACCGCTTCGATCACCCCGGCGCCGTCGCTGTGGGGAATCACCGGGCCGTCGTCGAGCAGGTTTGGCAGGGTGATGCCCGCACGCTTTTTCACATCGGACGGATTCACGCCGGAGGTGTGCAAGCGCACCAGCACCTCGCCGTGGCCGGGCGAGGGCGTGTCCCAGTCGCCGCGCTGAAGGCATTCCCCGGCGGGACCGAAATGCTCGTACCAGACGGCCTGCATGATGAATTCCTGTTCAGTCGCGGTGGAGTGGAATGTCGCCCAGCCGCGGCAGCACGGCGTCGATCAGGCGGCGGCTGTGGTCGAGCAGTTCGGCATCGGTCCCGGCCAGCGGGCGCAGGATGAACTTGGCGATACCCTCGCGCGCATAGGCGGCGATGGTGGCGAGAATGGCGTCTTCGCCCACCGCCAGCAGGTGGCTCAGATCGGCATCCGGCGCCGCGCGGCGAAAGCGGCGCAGCTCGCGCTGACAGACCGGATCGTCGGCGGAACCGAAATGCACGAAGAAGCCGGTGCCATAGTGTTCCGGGTCGATGGTGCGGTCGCTTTCCTTCAATGCCGCCTGAATGCGCCGGCGCGCACGGCCGGCACTGGCCGGGGATTCCAGACCCGCCTGCCAGCCGGTGCCGAAGCGCACGGTGCGGCGGATCGCGGCCTCGCTGCTGCCGCCGATCCACAGGGGCAGGGGTTGCTGGATCGGCAGCGGGGCGATCACGGCATCGCGATAACGATAGTGCTCGCCCTCGGTGCTCACGGATTCGCCGCGCCACAACCTTGAGATGATGTCGAGTCCCTCGTCGGTGCGCTGGCCGCGCCCCCTGGTGCCGCGCCCGGTGGCGGCCCATTCCGGCGCGGTGTCGGCGCCGATCCCGAAGGCGGGCAGCAGGCGCCCGCCGCTCAGAAAATCGATGGTCGCGCACTGCTTGGCCAGCACCAGCGGATCGCGCAGGGCAACCGACGCCACGTTCATGCCGAACTTGAGGTTTTTCGATGCCCCCGCGATGGCCGCGAGCGCGGTCATGCATTCGAGAAAGGGTTCGTCCGATACGAGTCGGTCGGTCTGCCACAGGGAATCGATACCGCCCTGATCGCACAGTTCGACCCAGCGCCAGAAGTTGTCGGTTTCCGCGAAGGGAAACCGCGCCATGCCCAGTCCGACGCCGATACCCATAGGGGTGCTCCTCGGCTAGAACCGGAACCGGTCGGCGGCAAAGGCCGCCAGGGTGGCCTCGACCGCCGCGGGCGCGGCGCCGGCCAGGGGCGCGACGATCTGGGTGTGGATGCCGGCTGCGGCATCGGCGGCGATGCGCGCGCGGCATTCGTCGGCGCTGCCGATCACCGCGATCTCATCCACCAGCGCGTCGTCCAGCGCGCTCGATGTGCGGGCACGGTCGCGCGCGGCCCAACCGGCGGCGATCTCGCCCGCCGCGCCCGTGAAGCCGGCCCAGGCAAGAAAGTGGTTGTACACCGGGTTGGCGTAATAGGGCGCGAAGGCGGCGCGGAACAGATTGCGCGCGGCGGGCCTGTCGTCGGTCACCAGCACCATGGCGCGGTTGACGATCTCCACCGTGCGCCAGTCCTTGCCGGCGCGCTCGGCGCCAATCCGCACATGCGCCAATATCTTGGGCAGCGCGGAACGTGGCCACAGATTGATGATCACGCCGTCGCCCACTTCGGCGGCGGTCTCGATCATCTTGGGGCGCAGTGCGGCGAGGTAGATCGGCGGCGGATTTTCCAGCGCTTCCTGGCGGTAGTTGCGGCTGCGCAGGCCGTCGCGGTCGAAATCCGATTTCTCGCCGCGCAGCATCGAGCGCACCAGCAGCGCGGTGTTCCTGACGCGGGTCAGGGGCTTGTCGAAAGCGACCCCGTGCCAGTCGATCATCATGGTCTGGCTGGAGGTGCCCAGACCCAGCACGAAGCGCCCGGGCAGCAGCTGGCCGAGGGTGTTGGCGGTGGCGGCCAGCACCGCCGGGGTACGGGTGAAGACGGGCGTCACCGCGACGCCGATGCGGATATGCTGGGTGATGCCCGCGAGCGCCGCCGCGGTGGTCAGCGCGTCGGGGGCGCCGGCATCGGCGAACCAGGCGTCGTCGTAGCCGTGCTGCTCGGCCCAGCGCACCCGCTCCAGGGTGTCGGCGACGCGGGGGCCGGCGGGCAGGGTGACGGCGATGCGTTTGCGGAGTGTCATGGCACGGTTCCCGGGAAAGCCGCAGTCTGGCATTTTGCCGGGCCTCGACTCAACCGGTAAGCTTCGCACCCTTGCAGAGGATAAAAATCATGGCGGAACTGACAGCGGTCCGGCAGGGCCACGAATTCGACGAGGCGGCGCTCGCCCGCTTCATGGCGGCGCAGGTGAAAGGCTTCGTCGGGCCGCTGCGCGTGCGCCAGTTCGACGGTGGCCAGAGCAACCCCACCTTCATGCTCGAAGCCGCCTCCGGGCGCTATGTGCTGCGCAAGCAGCCGCCCGGGCAGCTACTGCCCTCCGCGCATCAGGTCGATCGCGAATACCGGGTGATGAAGGCGCTGCAGGACACCGCCGTGCCGGTCCCCAAAATGCACGCCCTGTGCGAGGACACCGGCGTCATCGGCACCAAGTTCTACATCATGGAAGCGGTGGAAGGGCGCATCTTCGCGCGGCCGCTGATGGAAGAGGCGCCGCCGGAACAGCGCCGCGAACTGTGGCGCGATCTCGTGCGGGTGCTGGCCGCGCTGCACGCGGTGGACTACAAGGCCGTCGGGCTCGAGGACTACGGCCGCCCGGGCAACTATTACGAGCGCCAGGTGGCGCGCTGGACCAAGCAGTACAACGCCGCCAAGACCGCGCATATCGAGAGCATGGAGCAGCTGCTCGAATGGGTGCCGGCCCATGTGCCGCCGTCCGACGAGGTCTGCATCGCCCACGGCGACTACCGCGTACAGAACATCATGTTCCATCCCACCGAGCCGCGCGTGGTCGCGGTGCTCGACTGGGAGCTCTCGACCCTGGGCCACCCCTTCGCCGATCTGGGCTACCTGTGCATGGAACACAACGCCGATTTCTATGGCGAGGTGAGCCTGCGCCGCCCGGCCGCCGAACTGGCCGAGCTCGGTATTCCCTCCCAGGAGGAAGTGGTGCGCTGGTACTGCGAGTTCTCCGGCCGCGAGCGTATCGACGACTGGGAGTTCTACGTCGTCTACAACCTGTTTCGCTCTGCCGCCATCGTGCAGGGCGTCTACAAGCGCGGCCTCGACGGCAACGCCAGTTCGACCAACGCGCTCGAATACAAGGACGAATGCCGCAACCGGGTGGATCGCGCCTGGGAGATTGCGCAGCGTCTGGATCGGGGGTGATTCCCCGCACTTGCCGTACCCGGCACCGCCGGGTACGGGGGGATTTCATGATCGATCTCGAACGCACCCGGGCGCCCGATTCCGGAGATGGCCTGGCATCCGCCATGCTTCGGATGCGGCGTTGAAAATCACGGAAGGGGAAAATGAAAATCACGGAAGGGGAAAAAGCCGCGTGATTTCTTTGTTCTTGTTGGTGCCCAGGGGCGGAATCGAACCACCGACACGAGGATTTTCAATCCTCTGCTCTACCGACTGAGCTACCTGGGCAGGCGTGCGAAGGCGCGTATTAAAGCCGTTCCCGCCAGGGTCGTCAACGCTGGCGGGAGCACGCTGGGGTCGACAGCCGCGCACCGGCGCGGGATCGCGCACCCGACGCGAGCATGGCGGATCGCGACGGAGCCCTCTGCCGGACCAAAGGCGCCAAGGCGTATCTCGACGCCTTTCGTCGCAGCCTCTATGCTGGCCACCAAGACTGCGCTGCGATGTACCCCCATGCCGGTTTCCCTCGACGACAAATACACCCTGACTCAGGGCCGCGCGTACCTCAGCGGCATCGATGCCCTGGTGCGACTGCTGCTGCTGCAACGCTGGCGCGATCAGGCGGCGGGGGTGAATACGGCGGGTTTCGTCTCGGGCTATCGCGGCTCGCCGCTCGGTGGGCTCGACAGCGCACTCTGGGAAGCGGCGGAGCATCTCAAGAATCATCACATCCACTTCCAGCCGGCGGTGAACGAGGAGCTGGCGGCGACCTCCATCTGGGGCTCGCAGCAGCTCAACCTGTTTCCGGGTGCGCGCTACGACGGCGTGTTTGGGCTCTGGTACGGCAAGGGTCCCGGCCTCGACCGCGCCATGGACCCCCTGAAGCACGCCAACAACTCCGGCACTTCCCGCCACGGTGGGGTGCTCGCGGTAGTGGGCGACGACCATCTGTGCAAATCCTCGACGCTCGCATTTCAAAGTGAGGCTATGTTCATTGCCGCCACGGTGCCGGTGCTGAATCCCGGCAGCATCCAGGATGTGCTCGATCTGGGCCTGCACGGCTGGGCCATGTCGCGCTTCGCCGGCTGCTGGGTGGGCATGAAGACCACGGCCGACAACATGGACGCCAGTGCCTCGGCGGATATGGCGCTCGACCGGGTGCGCATCGTCCTGCCGGAGGATTTCGCGGTCCCCGAAGGTGGTCTGCACGCGCGCTGGCCGGATCAGCCGCTGGCGCAGGAGGCGCGCCTCCAAGGCGCCAAGCTCCAGGCGGTGCTGGCCTATGCGCGCGCCAATCGGCTGGATCGCGTGGTGCTGGACGGCCCCAGGCCGCGCTTCGGCATCGCCGCTGCCGGCAAGGCGTATCTCGACACCCGGCAGGCGCTCGCCGATCTGGGCATCGACGCGGCGCTTGCCGAAGCGCTCGGGCTGCGGCTCTACAAGGTCGCCATGCCCTGGCCGCTTGAGCCCACGGGTGCGCGCGCCTTTGCCGAGGGGCTCGACGAAATCCTGGTGGTGGAAGAAAAGCGCGGACTGATCGAGGAACAGCTCAAGACCCAGCTCTATGCGCTGCCCGACGGACGCCGCCCGCGGATTCTCGGCAAGCACGACGCCGAGGGCCGGCCCCTGTTCAGCCCCGCGGGCGAGCTCAACCCGACGCTGATCGCGCGCGCGATCCTGGCGCGCCTGCAGCAGTGGCCGGAACTGGCAGCCTTGGTGGCTGCATTGCGCGCACCAGCGCCCGACCCGGCCGCGACGCTCGGCGGACCGCTGCTGCGCCAGCCCTGGTTCTGCTCGGGCTGTCCCCACAACACGTCCACCAAGGTGCCGGAAGGCAGTCGCGCCATGGCGGGCATCGGTTGTCACTACATGGTCACCTGGATGGACCGCGACACCGAGACCTTCACCCAGATGGGCGGGGAGGGCGCGGCCTGGATCGGTCAGGCGCCGTTCACCGACACCCCCCATGTGTTCCAGAACATCGGCGACGGCACCTATTTCCACTCCGGCATTCTCGCGGTGCGCGCCGCGGTCTCCGCCGGGGTCAACATGACCTACAAGATTCTCTACAACGATGCCGTGGCCATGACCGGTGGCCAGCACGTCGATGGCAGCCTCACCGTGGAGCAACTGATCCAGCAACTGGTGGGCGAGGGTGTGCAGCGCATCGACCTGGTGAGCGACGATCCGGAAAAATACGCGGACGATCTCGCCGCGCGCCATCCCGGCCTGAGCATCCACCACCGCGACCGTCTCGACGCCGTGCAGAAGGAGTTGCGCGAACTATCGGGCACCACCGTCATCATCTACGACCAGGTGTGTGCCACCGAACTGCGCCGGCGCCGCAAACGCGGCCTGCTGCCACAGCCGCAGCGGCGCGTGTTCATCAACGAGCGTGTGTGCGAAGGTTGCGGCGACTGCGGTGTGCAGTCGAACTGCCTTTCGGTGGTGCCGGTGGAAACTCCCCTCGGCCGCAAGCGCGCCATCGACCAGAGCTCCTGCAACAAGGATTACTCCTGCCTGAAAGGATTCTGCCCGAGTTTTGTCAGCGTTCACGGCGGCAGTTTGCGCCGTCTCCACGGCGGGAACGCCGACGCCGATTTCCCCGCGCTGCCGGAACCGCAAGTTCCCACGCTGACTGCGCCTTTCAGCATCTTGCTGCCCGGGGTGGGCGGCATGGGTGTGCTCACCATCGGTGGGGTGATGGGCATGGCGGCCCATCTCGAAGGTCGCGGCGCCCTGGTGATGACCCAGACCGGCCTGGCGCAGAAGTTCGGCGCGGTGACCGCGCATGTGCGTATCGCGCCGCACCAGGACGACATTCACGCGCACTGCATTCCCCAGGGCGGCGCTGATCTGCTGCTCGGCGCCGATCTGGTGGTCGCTTCGGGCCGCGAGGCGCTGGCACGGTTGGCGCCCGGCGCGGTCGCCGTGGTCAACAGCCATGAATCCCCCACGGCGGATTTCACTCACGATCCGGACGCGGCCTTCCCCGGCAGCGAAATGGAAGCGGTGCTGCGCGGCGCCACCACGGCGTGTCATTTTGTCGACGCCTCGGCGCTGGCAGCGGCGCTGATGGGCGATGCCATCGCGGCGAATTTCTTCCTGCTCGGCTACGCCTGGCAGCGCGGGCTGGTGCCGCTCGGCGCAACCGCGCTCACCGACGCGATCCGTCTCAACGCGGTGGCGGTGGAAACGAATCTCAAGGCGTTTCTGTGGGGTCGCCGCTACGCCGCCGATCCGGCGCGGGTGCGCCGCAGCGCGGGCATCGAGGAGATCGACTACGAACCGCCGCGCCAGACCCTGGACGAACTGATCGCCGAGCGCGAGCGCATGCTGACCGACTATCAGAATGCGGGCTACGGTGCGCGCTATCGCGCACTGGTGGTACGGGTGCGAGACGCGGAAGCGCGCCTCGGCACGCGCGATTTTCCCCTCACCACGGCAGTGGCGCGCGGTTACCACAAGCTGCTGGCCTACAAGGACGAATACGAAGTCGCGCGCTTCTACACCGACGGCGAATTTGAGGCCGAACTGGAACGCCAGTTCGAGGGCGACTACCGACTCAGTTTCCACCTGGCGCCGCCGCTGCTCGCGCGCCGCGATCCCGACACCGGGCGCTTGCAGAAACGCGAGTTCGGCGCCTGGATGCTGTCGGCATTTCGGCTGCTGGCGAAATTCCGCTTTCTGCGCGGCACGCCGTTCGATCCCTTCGGCTACACCGCCGAGCGACGCATGGAACGGCAAGTGATCGCCGACTACGAGGCCCGTATCGCCGAGCTCATCGCCGACCTCGACGCCGACAACCATGCGCTCGCCGTGGAAATCGCCGGCCTGCCCGAGTTCATCCGCGGCTTCGGCCACGTCAAGGAGGCCAATCTCGCCACCGTGCGGCGGCGTGAAGTGGAATTGGTGCGCCGCTTCCATGCGCGCGATCGGGCGGTGGTGCAGATCCAGCCTGCGCCGGTTGCAGTGGATGCGTAGCCGACCACAGCGCACCGCTGTTTCGTACCGGCCGGGCCCGCCGCGCCCTGGCTCGACCGTGCATCCGTGAACAGGCACCGGGGAGTTTGTCGCCGTTCGCAGGCCCCTGCTACACTCGAAGCGCCGCGCATCGGCGCGATCACCTCACCATCATTACAACAACCAAAGAGAGCCCCCTGATGCAAAACTTCCTTCTGATCGGCAAGCTGGCCACGCTGGGATTCTGGATCCTGCCGGTACTGGCAGTGCTGGGTGTCTTTGCCCCGCCCTGGGACTACCGGCTGCTCGCCATAGCCTTTGTGATACTTCTCGCCCACCTCGTTGAACTGGTGTTTGTGTTCGGCAAGCTCAAGGCCGCCGGCCGCGCGGAAGCGCTCGATGTCGTGATGGTGATTCTGGTAGGGCTGTTCCACTGGGTGCCGATCGTCCGCAAGTCCTGAGCGAACGACTGTCCGGGGGTTCTCGCGATGTTCGATATCGAAACGGCGATCCAGGAAATCCGCACCCGCGGCTATACGCTGGTGCCGGATTTTCTGGGTGGCGGGCGTCTCGACCGGGTGCGTGCGGCGCTGGCCCGCGAGCTGGGCGCGTACCTGGGTCGCAACAACTTCGAGGGCCATGCCACCGAACGTATCTACACGCTGGTGGCGCGGGATCCGGTGTTTCGGGAGGTTATCGAGGACGACAGGGTCATGGCCCTGTGCGACGCCTTTCTCGAACCCAATTACCTGCTCACCGGCAGTCTCGCCATCTGCATCCATCCGGGCGAGACGCCGCAGCCCTGGCACAACGACGATGCGTTCTACCCGCTACCGCGCCCGCGCCCCATGGTGAGTTTGTCCACCATCGTGGCGGTGGACGATTTCACGGCCGAAAATGGCTGCACAGAGATTATTCCCGGCAGTCATCTGTGGAGCGATGCCGAGATCGGCGGCGATTATCGGGATGGCGAGCGTGAATCCGATCCCGACTTCGCCGCCCGCATGGCGGGTAAATCGATTCCGGTGGAAATGCCCGCCGGTAGTTGTGTCGTGTTCGCCGGCAACCTGCTGCATCGCGGCGGTGCCAACCACAGCCCGGCGCCGCGCCGCGCGTTCTCGATCCAGTACTGCCAACCCTGGGCACGCACGCAGGAAAACTACTTCCTCGCGGTGCCGCCGGAGCAGGCCGCCGCCATGAGCCCGCGCATCCAGTCCCTGCTGGGTTACTCCATCCACCGGCCGTTCATGGGACATGTGGCGGGGCGGCATCCCCTCAAGACGCTGGCGCCGGGCGCTTCCATGCCGGATCCCTGCTGACCCCGGATTTGTTCAGCGCGGTGAATTTCCTGACCGCGCCGCGGTCCATGCACCGGCGCAGCTCGCTCAGCCGAGGGCCAAGCGCTTTGTTCATGGTTCCGCGGGAGTGGTTGCGCGGGAGCTGCGGCCACGGAGCCCCTGCTCGGTGTTTCCGGTGCCGCACAGTGCCGTACCGCGATCTGGAGAGCAGTGAATGAAGTTGCGTAACCGGAGCCTTTGGCTTGCCGCGGTCATCCTGGCGATTCTCCTCGCCGCCTGGGGTTACCGGGCGCTGCATGGCGCCGACGCTCCGGAACTGTCCAGGGCGCGGGTGGAACGCGCCGACCTCGAAGAGACCATCACCGCGCAGGGCAAGCTCGAACCCAAGGAATACGTCGACGTGGGCGCCCAGGTCTCGGGCCAGCTCAGCCGCCTGCATGTGGAGATCGGCGACACGGTCACCCGCGGCCAGCTCATCGCGGAGATTGATCCGCGCATCTACGCTTCCCGTGTCGAAGCGGATCGTGCCCGTCTCGCTTCGCTCACCGCCCAACTGGCTGAACAGGAAGCCCAGACGGTCTTCGCCCGCCAGGTGCTGGAGCGCAATCACCGGCTGATCGGGGAGCACGCCGTCAGCCGGGAAGTCCTTGAACAAAGCGAATCGGCGCTGCATGAGGTACAGGCGCGCGCCAACTCACTGCGAGCCCAGATCGATGAAGCCCGCTCCACCCTGTCCGGCGACGAGACCAACCTCAGTTACACCCGCATCTATGCGCCCATGGATGGCACGGTGGCGAGCCAGACTGCGCGCGAAGGACAGACCCTCAACGCGAACCAGATCGCGCCGGTCATCCTGCAGATCGCCGATCTGCGCACCATGACGGTACGCGCCCAGGTGGCTGAAGCCGATGTGCCGCGGGTAAAGCCGGGTATGGCGGTGTCGTTCACCATCCTGGGGTCGCTGGAGCGGCGCTGGGAGGCGGTGGTACGCCAGATCCTGCCCTCTCCGGAAGTCATCAACGACGTGGTGCTCTACAACGTGCTGGCCGACGTGGACAACAGCGACGGCGAACTGATGAACGGCATGAGCACCCAGATGTATTTTCTGGTGGCGCGCGCCGAGCAGGCGCTGGTGATTCCCGCCGCCGCGCTGGGCCGGCGTCGGCCCGAGCAGGACGGGGTGCAGGGTCAGGCCTATGAAGTGCGCCGTTACCTGGAGGGCCGTGCGGTACCCACCGTGGTGCAGGTGGGAATTGTGACGCGCTCCCTGGCCGAGATTCGCGCCGGCCTGGCGCTGGGCGACGAGGTGGTCCTGCCCGCCGTGAAAGCCAAACCCGCCGCGCCGCGGTGGGGTCTATGAACGAAACGGATATCCCGCTCCTGGAGCTGCGCGGGGTGACCCGGCGCTTCCTGGCCGGGGATACCGAAGTGCGGGCCCTCGAGGATATCTCCCTGACGATCTGGTCCGGGGAGTTCGTTGCCATCATGGGCCCGTCCGGCTCCGGCAAGAGCACATTGATGAACGTGATCGGCTGTCTCGATCGGCCCGACGCCGGCGACTATCTGATCCTCGGCCGTTCGGTGGGTGACCTTTTCCCTGATGCGCTCGCCGCCCTGCGCCGTGAGACTTTCGGTTTCGTATTCCAGCGCTACAACCTGCTGGCCGGATCGAGCGCCGCGGAAAACGTGGCGATGCCGGCCATCTACGCCGGTGTGCCGCGGACTCGGCGCAACGCCCGCGCGGCCGAACTGCTGGCCCGACTCGGCATGACCGACCGCGCCGGGCACCTGCCGAGCCAGCTTTCCGGCGGCCAGCAGCAGCGGGTCGCCATTGCCCGCTCGTTGATCAACGATCCGCGGGTGGTGCTGGCCGACGAACCCACCGGCGCCCTGGACAGTCGCACCAGCGCCGAGCTGATGACACTGCTCCGCCAGTTGCACGCCGAGGGCCGCACCATCGTGCTGATCACCCACGACGCCGAGGTGGCCGCCCATGCCCAGCGCATCGTGCGGATTGCCGACGGCCGCATCGTCGCCGACCCGCCACCGCAGCGGGCGGCTGCCACCGTTGCGACCGAACACCATCTTCCCGAGGGCAGTGGGATCATTTCGGAGCTGGTGGAAGCCGCCAAGGTGGCGCTGCGCGCGCTGCGCACCAACGCCCTGCGCACGGCGCTGACACTGCTGGGCATCGTCATCGGCGTGGTGTCGGTGGTGGTCATGCTGGCGGTCGGGGAGGGCAGCAAACAGCGTGTGATGGAGCAGATCAGTGCGATGGGCACCAATCTGCTGATGGTCCGGCCCGGCGCGCCGGGCATCCGCGGCGGCGGCGACATCGTCACCCTCACTCCGCAGGACGCCGCCGCCATCGCCGCATTGCCCGGTGTAGAGCTGGTGGTGCCGGAGCGCAACGGCCGGCTCACCGCGCGGATCGGCGCGATGGACTATGCCACCACAATCAATGGAGTCGGCACCGATCTGCCTGTGCTGCGCGACTGGCCCCTGGCGCAGGGTTCTTTTTTCACGGCCAGCGACGCCCGCAGCTATGCGCCGGTAGCCGTGCTCGGCGCGACCGTGGCGCGACTACTGTTTCCGGCAGGCGACGATCCGGTGGGCCGCTACCTGCTGATCAAGAACGTGCCCTTCCAGATTGTCGGCGTGATGGGCGAGAAGGGAGCCGCGGCCTGGGGCGGCGATCAGGACGATGTGGTTTTCGTACCGCTCACCACCGCCCAGGTGCGGCTGTTTGGACGCAACTACGTCAACGCCATCACGGCCAAGGTCACCGATGTCAGCCAGGTCGATGCAGTCCAGGAAAGCATCCGCCAGCTGCTGCTGGCGCGCCACCGCACCGAGGATTTCAGCATCCGCAACATGGCCTCGATCCTGGACATGGCGAACACCGCCCAGACCACGCTCACCATCCTGCTGGGCTCGGTGGCGGCGATCTCGCTGCTGGTGGGCGGCATCGGCGTGATGAACATCATGCTGGTGAGCGTCACCGAGCGTACCCGCGAAATCGGCATCCGCATGGCGACCGGCGCGCGCATGCGCGACATCCTGCTGCAATTCAACGCCGAGGCCGCGGTGGTGTGCACGGTGGGCGGCATCAGTGGGCTGTTGCTGGGCTACCTGATCGGTTTCGGTCTGCGGTTCGGCGGTGTGGACGTGGTGTTCACCCTGGCGCCGGGAGTCCTGGCGTTCCTGAGCGCGGTGGGCACCGGGCTGTTGTTCGGCTATCTGCCTGCACGCAAGGCGGCCCGGCTCGATCCGGTGGTCGCGCTGGCTGCGGAGTAGGGCCGTGCGGCGTTCATCAGCGGTGCTCATTTGCGTCCTGATCCTGGCGGCGGGCTGCAACCTGACGCCCGCCTATCAACGTCCCGGGGTGCCGCAGCCGGCGTCCTGGCCGCAGGCGGATACCAGCTCCGTATCGGTATCCGATACCTGGTGGCGCGACTTCGGCAGCCCGGCGCTCGACGCTCTGGAAGAGGCCGCGCTTGCCGCCAACCAGGATCTCGCCGCCGGCGTGCAGCGCATCGCCCAGGCGCGCGCTGTCGCGGCCAGCGCCGGCGCCGCGGTCTGGCCGCAGATGGACGCCACGCTTGCCGCTACCCAAACCCACGGCAAGAGCTCGACCGCTGCGAACGGATCCCGCCGTACGGCCCAGCTCTCGGTGGCCTATGAGCTGGATCTGTTCGGCCGGGTGGCGGCCACCCGCCAGGCGGCGGAGCAGCGGCTCAGCGCCAGTGAATTCGATTATCAGGCGCTGCGCCTTGTCACCGTCGCCGACGTGGCGCAGGCGGCCTTCAACTTCGCCGCCACCGGCCAGCGCCTGGCCCTGGCGCAGGCAAATCTGGACAACGCGCGGGCCGTGCTCGCGCTGCTGGAAGCGCAGTTTGCCGCCGGCCGGGTAGCGGCGCTGGAACGCGACCAGCAGCGCGCGGCAGTGGCCACCATCGAAGCCTCGGTGGCGGCGCTGGCTCAGACCCAAGCCGGCTACCGCAATCAGCTCGCCGTGCTCAGCGGCGCGGCCAGCCCCGAATTTGCGCCGCCCGATCTGGCCTGGGATGGGTTGATCCTGCCCGAGGTGCTGCCTTCGGTACCGGCCGCGTTGTTGACACAACGGCCGGACCTGCGCCGGGCGGAGGCGGAGCTACAGGCAGCGGGCGCCGATATCGGTGTCGCGCGCGCCGCGCT
This sequence comes from Porticoccaceae bacterium, assembly GCA_050179115.1. Classification (GTDB taxonomy): domain Bacteria; phylum Pseudomonadota; class Gammaproteobacteria; order Pseudomonadales; family Porticoccaceae; genus JAGPUQ01. The sequence continues at coordinate 50,412 of JBFXFL010000010.1, forward strand.
CTACCCGGGTCTGCAAGTCAGCTGGGATCGCTCCTGGATGCGCGATCCGACCGCCACACTGACCACCCTCAGCGGCAGCGCGCTGGCACCGATATTCCACGGTGGCGCTTTGCGCAGCGAGGTCATGCGCAGCCAGGCGCGGCAGGCCGAGCTGGTGGCCCAGTATCGCGGGGCGGTGCTGACCGCTTATGGCGAGGTCAGCGACGCGCTCGAGGCCCAGCGCCAGAGCGCCTTGCGCGGCGCCGCGCTGGAACGCGCTGTGACCGCGGCGCGCGATGCCTACACGAGCGCCCGTGCCCGCTTCGATGCGGGCGCGGTGGACTACCAGATTTTGCTCGACGTGCAGCGCAGCCAGATTCTGGCCGAGGATGCGGCCGCCAGCGGCCGGCTGGACTGCTTCACCGCCGCGATCGCGCTGTACCGGGCGTTGGGCGGGGGCAGTCTGCCCTGAGCTGTGGATACTGTCGGAACGCGGATGCGGCATCCGGTACAGTAATTGCTGTCGACTCGGAAGAACTCCCCTGTTGGAACCTCTGTCGCCCGTGAACGCCGTCCTCGACCTGTCCCGCGCCGATCCGCCTCGCGCCGCCGCGCAGGGCTGGCGCGCGCGCCTCGAACTGGGCTTCGCGCGGCGCGCGGCGCGCACGGTCATGGTGCGCAACCGGAGCCTGGGGCCGCTGCGGGTACAGCGTCCGTTCTATCCCGCGCCCGATGAATGTCAGGTCTATGTCCTGCACCCCCCCGGCGGACTGGTGGCGGGCGACCGGCTCGAACTCCACATCGACTGCGACGCGGGTGCGCGGGTGCTGCTGACCACGCCGGGCGCCGGGCGTGTGTACCGGGGCGGGGATGCGCAGCGCCCGCAAACCTTCGCGGTTCACATCCGGATCGCCGCCGGCGCGCACTGCGAATGGCTGCCCCAGGAAAACATCCTGTTCGACGGCGCCTGGGCGGAGAACAGCGTGCGCGTCGATCTCGAACCCGGCGCCCACTATACAGGCTGGGAGATCACCTGCCTGGGTCGCCCCGCCGCCGGCGAGACCTTCACCCGCGGGCTGCTCGACCAGCGCCTCTGGCTGTGGCGCGAAGGTCGTCCCCTGCTGGGCGAGCGCCTGCGTATCGAGGGCGGCGACGCCCAGCTCGATGCGCCCTGGGGCCTCGCCGGCCGGCCGGTGTTCGGCAGCCTGGTGACGACCCTGCGCCATCCCGGTGCCATCGATCACCTGCGCGAAGTGCTGGCCGGCGACGCTTCAGCCGATCTGCTCGCCGCGGTGACCGAGCTGCCGGAACTATTGATCGTGCGTGCCCGGGCCGGCTGCGCGACCCGGCTGCGCGGGCTGTTCGTCGCCCTGTGGCAGGAATTGCGCCGGCGCCAGTACGACACCGACCCCGCGACCCCGCGCATCTGGGCCACCTGATTTTTTAGCTCTGTTTTTTTAACTCTGGATAAGGAGACCCCATGGAACTCACCCCCCGCGAGAAGGACAAGCTGCTGCTGTTCACCGCCGCGCTGCTCGCCGAACGGCGCAAGGCGCGCGGCGTGAAGCTGAATTACCCCGAGGCCGTGGCCTACATCAGCGCCGCGATTCTGGAAGGCGCCCGCGACGGCCGCACCGTGGCCGAGATGATGGATTACGGCCGCACCCTGCTGACCCGCGCGGACGTCATGGAAGGCGTACCGGAGATGATCCCCGACGTGCAGGTGGAGGCCACTTTTCCCGACGGCACCAAGTTGGTCACCGTCCACGAACCCATCGTTTGAAAATGGCCCGGCGGAGCCTCCCGGTCACCCGTCGATATTCGCACGGCTTTGCGCCTCCGCCAGCACGTGGCGCGGTCGGTGGGGTTTCCCCTGTCACTGAAATTTCCCGCCCCATGACGGTCTTGACCGAGGTCATGTTTACACGCCGTTAACGCGGCGGTGCCATCTTTTATCAGCCTTTTTACGGGGGCCAGCGTATTGTCCCCCTGTCGGGTAAAAGGGGAAAGCGCGATGGATGTCATCTGGTTGCTTGTCGCAGGGGTTTTGTTCGGCCTGACAGCAGGGATCGCGGTCGGCTGCGGCCGATTGCCGGGAGCGGCGCCATGAGCCTGATCTATCTGCTCGGCGGCGCGCTGGCCGTGGGGCTGCTCGGCTATCTGGTCTACGCCCTGATCCGCGCGGAGGAGTTCTGATGACCACGCAATCCTGGCTGTTGCTGCTCGCTTTTCTCGTCGTGCTGTTCGCGACGGTGAAGCCGCTGGGCCTGTACATGGCGAAACTGATGGACGCGCCGCGCTGGCGGCCGCTGGCGCGGCTCGAAGCCGGCGTGTTCCGCATGTGCGGCATCGGCCGTGAGGAGATGGGCTGGCGCCAGTACGCGCTGGCGGTGCTGCTGTTCAGTCTGATCGGATTCATCGTGGTGTACGCGCTGCAGCGCCTGCAGCTATGGCTGCCGCTCAATCCGCAGCAGATGGCGAATGCCACGCCGGATTCGAGTTTCAACACCGCCATCAGCTTCGTCACCAACACCAACTGGCAGGGTTATGGCGGCGAGGCCACTATGAGCTATCTGACGCAGATGCTCGGGCTCGGGGTGCAGAACTTCGTCTCGGCCGCCGCCGGCATCGCGGTGGTGTTCGCGCTGATCCGCGGGTTTGCGCGTCATTCGGCGCAGACCATCGGCAATTTCTGGGCCGATCTGTACCGCGTCACGGTCTATCTGCTGCTGCCGTTGTCGTTCGTCTTGGCGCTGGTGCTGGTCGGCCAGGGCGTGATCCAGAACTTCTCCGCCTATCAGGAAGTCACCACGCTGGAACCGGTGAGCTACGAGGCGCCGAAGCTCGACGACGCGGGTCAGCCGGTCACGGACGCCGCGGGTAATGCCGTCACCGAAACCGTCGCCACGAGCACCCAGACCCTGCCCATGGGACCGGCCGCCTCGCAGATCGCCATCAAGCAGCTCGGCACCAACGGCGGCGGCTTCTTCAACGTCAATTCCGCGCATCCGTACGAGAACCCAACGCCGCTTTCGAATTTCCTGGAGATGTTGGCGATCCTGCTGATCTCGGGCGCGCTCTGTTACACCTTCGGCAAGGCGGTCGGTGACACCCGCCAGGGCTGGGCGGTGCTGGCGGCGATGACGGTAATCTTCGTCGGTGCCACGATCGCGGTCATGAGTTTCGAGCAGCAGGGCAATCCGCTGCTCGCCAGGCTCGGCGCCGATCAGACGGCAAGCGCGCTGCAATCGGGCGGCAACATGGAGGGCAAGGAGACCCGCCACGGCATCGGCGCCTCGGCGCTGTGGGCGGCCGCGACCACCTCGGCCTCGAACGGCTCGGTCAACTCCATGCACGACTCCTACACCCCGCTCGGTGGGCTGGTGCCGATGGTGCTGATGCAGCTCGGCGAGGTCGTGTACGGCGGCGTCGGTTCGGGCCTGTACGGCATGCTGGTGTTTGCCATGATGGCGGTGTTCATCGCCGGGCTGATGATCGGCCGCACGCCCGAATACCTCGGCAAGAAGATCGAGGCCTTCGACATGAAGATGGCGGCGATCGTGATCCTGATGACCCCGGCGCTGGTGCTGCTCGGCACCGCGATCGCGGTAATGGCGAGCGGCGGCAAGGCGACCATCTTCAATCCGGGTGCGCATGGTTTCTCGGAAGTGCTGTATGCGTTCTCGTCCGCGGCCAACAACAACGGCAGCGCCTTCGCGGGCCTCGGCGCCAACACGCCGTTCTACAACGGCTGGCTCGGCGTCGCGATGTGGTTCGGGCGTTTCGCCGTGATCGTGCCGGTGCTGGCGATTGCCGGCTCGCTGGCGGCCAAGAAGCGGCTGGCCCAGGGGCCCGGCACGCTGCCGACTCACGGCCCACTGTTCGTGGGGTTGCTGGTCGGTACCGTGCTGCTGCTGGGCGCGCTGACCTACGTGCCGGCGCTGGCGCTGGGGCCGGCGGTCGAGCATTTGATGCTGTGGGCCGGACACTGAGGTGAACAATATGGCGACGAGAGAACTTTCCCTGTTTGATCCGGACTTGGTCAATCCTGCCCTGTTCGATGCATTCCGCAAGCTCGCGGTGCGAACGCAGCTCAGGAACCCGGTGATGTTCGTGGTCTATGTCGGTGCCATCTTCACCACCGGATTGTGGGTACAGGCACTCACCGCGCAGAGTGAGGCACCGGCCTGGTTCATCGGTGCCACCACGCTGTGGCTGTGGTTCACGGTGCTGTTCGCCAATTTTGCCGAGGCATTGGCCGAGGGCCGCAGCAAGGCGCAGGCGGCGGCGCTGCGGGCCACCAAGATGAAGATCCTCGCCAAAAAACTGCGCCAACCGCAATACGGCGTTCAGGTGGATTTTGTGCCCGGGACCGAGCTGCGCCGCGGCGATGTGGTGCTGGTCGAGGCCGGCGACATGATTCCGGGCGACGGCGAGGTGATCGAGGGCGTGGCCTCGGTCAACGAGAGTGCCATCACCGGCGAGTCGGCGCCGGTGATTCGCGAGTCGGGCGGCGATTTCTCGGCCGTTACCGGCGGCACCACGGTGCTGTCGGACTGGATCGTGGTGCGCGTCACCGCCAACCCCGGCGAGACCTTCGTCGACCGCATGATCGCGCTGGTGGAAGGTGCCAAACGGCAGAAGACGCCCAACGAAATCGCACTCACCATCCTGCTGCTGGCGCTGACGCTGATCTTTCTGCTGGCCACCGTCACGCTGCTGCCCTACTCGCTGTTCGCGGTGGCGACTGCCGGGGCCGGCAGTCCCGTCACGGTGACCGCGCTGGTGGCGCTATTGGTGTGCCTGATTCCGACCACTATTGGCGCGCTGCTGTCGGCCATCGGTATCGCCGGCATGAGCCGCATGCTGGGCGCCAACGTCATCGCCACTTCCGGCCGCGCGGTGGAAGCGGCCGGCGACGTGGACGTGCTGCTGCTGGACAAGACCGGCACCATCACGCTGGGCAACCGCCAGGCCGCGGCCTTCCTGCCGGTGGCGGGGGTGACCGAGCAGGAACTGGCCGATGCCGCCCAGCTCGCGTCGCTGGCCGATGAAACTCCCGAGGGCCGCAGCGTGGTGGTACTGGCCAAGCAGCGTTTCAATTTGCGCGAGCGTGACATCCATGCGCTGGGCGCGACCTTCGTGCCGTTCTCGGCGCAGACGCGCATGAGCGGCGTCAATCTGGGCGACCGGCAGATTCGCAAAGGTGCGCTGGAGGCGATCCGCAAGCACATCGAGACCAACGGAGGCCACTTTCCGGGCGATGCGATTCAGGCGGCAGAAGAAGTCGCGCGGCGCGGCAGCACGCCGCTGGTGGTGGCCGACGGTGCACGCGTACTGGGCGTGATCGAGCTCAAGGACATCGTCAAGGGCGGCATCAGGGAGCGCTTCGCCGAGCTGCGGCGCATGGGCATCAAGACGGTGATGATCACCGGCGACAACCGCCTGACCGCCGCCGCCATCGCCGCCGAGGCCGGTGTGGACGACTTCCTCGCCGAGGCGACGCCGGAAGCCAAGCTGGCGCTGATCCGCCAGTACCAGGCCGAGGGCCGGCTGGTGGCCATGACCGGCGACGGCACCAACGATGCCCCGGCGCTGGCCCAGGCCGATGTCGCGGTGGCGATGCACAGCGGCACCCAGGCGGCGAAGGAGGCCGGCAACATGGTCGATCTGGATTCAAATCCGACCAAGCTTCTGGAAGTCGTCGCGGTCGGCAAGCAGATGTTGATGACGCGCGGCGCGCTGACCACGTTCAGCATCGCCAACGACCTGGCCAAGTATTTCGCCATCATCCCGGCGATGTTCGTGGCGGTTTACCCGCAACTCGACGCACTCAATGTCATGCACCTGGCCAGCCCGCAGTCGGCGATCCTGGCGGCAGTGATCTTCAACGCGCTGATCATCGTGGTGTTGATCCCGCTGGCGCTGAAGGGCATTGCCTACCGGCCGCAGGGCGCGGCGGTGGTGCTGCGGCGCAACCTCGCGATTTACGGCCTGGGCGGCGTCCTGGTGCCGTTCCTCGGTATCAAAGTCATTGATCTGGCGCTGACGGCGCTCGGTCTGGTGTAGGAGGCACTGCCATGCGCACCCTGATCCGTCCCGCGCTTTCGCTGTTTCTGCTGCTGAGTCTTGTCACCGGCGTGGTCTACCCGCTCGCGGTCACCGGCATCAGCCAGTGGCTTTTCCCCTGGCAGGCCGGGGGCTCGCGGCTAGCCGTGGATGGCGTGGCAGTGGGCTCGGCGCTGATCGGCCAGAATTTCACCGACCCGCGCCATTTCTGGGGCCGGCCCTCCGCCACCGGCCCGCAGCCCTACAACGGCGCCGCATCCAGCGGCTCGAACCAGGGGCCGCTGAACCCAGCTCTGACGGATGCCGTCAAGGCGCGCATGGCGGCGCTGCGGGCCACCGATCCGGGCAACGACCAGCCGGTACCGGTGGATGTGGTCACCGCCTCCGGCAGTGGTCTCGACCCCGATATCTCGCTGGCCGCTGCGCACTACCAGGCCGCGCGGGTAGCCAAGGCCAGGGGGCTGCCGGTGCAGCAAGTCTCCGCGCTGATCGAGCAGCAGGCCGCGCGGCCCTGGCTCGGCTTCCTCGGCGAGCCGCGGGTGAATGTGCTCAGGCTCAATCTGGTGCTCGACGGCCGCGAGGTGAAGCCGCTTGATTGAGGATCCCACCCGGCCCGACCCCGATGCCCTGCTGCGGCAGGTGACCGCCGACGCGGCGGCGGCGCGGCGCGGCAAACTGAAAATCTTTTTCGGCGCAGCGCCCGGCGTTGGCAAGACCTACGCCATGCTCGCCGCCGCCCGCCAGGCGCGCGCGCAAGGCGTGGATGTGGTGGTGGGTCTGGTCGAAACCCACGGCCGGTGCGAGACCGAATCTTTGCTCGAAGGCCTCGACATCCTGCCGCGCAAGCCGGTCGAACACCGCGGTCGCACGCTGACCGAGTTCGATCTCGATGCCGCCCTCGCCCGGCGCCCGGCACTGTTGCTGGTGGACGAACTGGCGCATACCAATGCCCCCGGCTGCCGTCATCCCAAGCGCTGGCAGGATGTCGAGGAGCTGCTCGCCGCCGGCATCGATGTCTGGACCACGCTCAATGTGCAGCACCTGGAAAGCCTGAACGACGTGGTCGGCGGCATCACCGGCGTGCGGGTGTGGGAGACGGTGGCCGACCGTGTCTTCGACGTCGCCGACGAGGTCGCACTGGTGGATCTGCCGCCGGATGACCTGCTGACGCGTCTCAAGGAGGGAAAGGTCTACCTGCCCGAGCAGGCGGCACGGGCCGCCGAGCATTTCTTTCGTCGCGGCAATCTGATCGCGCTGCGTGAGCTGGCGCTGCGGCGCACCGCCGAGCGGGTGGATGCGCAAGTGCAGGACGCGCGCCGGGCCGAACCGGGCCGCCGGGTGTGGGCCACCACCGAATCGCTGCTGGTGTGCCTCGGGCCGGGCGACACCGACGGCAAACTGGTGCGTACCGCGGCGCGCCTGGCGCGCCGGCTGGATGCCCGCTGGCATGTGGTGTATGTCGAAACGGCGCAGCTGCACCAGCTGCCCGAAGCGCGCCGGCTGGCCATCCTCAATGCCCTCAAGGTCGCCCAGGACATGGGCGCGGAAACCGCGGTGCTGGCGTCGTCGGATCCGGTCGATGCGGTGCTCGGCTACGCCCGCGAGCGCAATCTGGGCAAGATCATGGTCGGTCGCGGGGCGCAACCACAGCGATCCTGGCCGGGGCAGTTCTGGCGCGGGCAATTCATGCTTCGGCTGGGGGCGCAGGCACCCGATATCGATTTGATCGCAGTGGCCCGCGGCGAACACCGCCATCACCGGAAGTGGCGATGGTGGAAAGCGGCTGCGGAGCCCGCGTCCCCGGCCATTCAGCCAGTCTGGCCGCGTTACCTCGGCGCCGCGCTGTCGTGCCTGGGCATTACGGCGCTGGCCACGCCACTGCGGCCGTATCTCGAACTCACCAACATCGTCATGCTGTTCCTGCTCGGTGTGATGCTGGTGGCGTTCCGCTGGGGGCGCGGGCCGGCGGTGCTGATGGCCGTGCTGTCGGTAGCGCTGTTCGATTTCTTCTTCGTGCCGCCGCGTTTGACCTTTGCCGTCAGCGATGCCCAGTACCTGCTCACCTTCGCCGTGATGCTGATCGTGGGCCTGACCGTCGGCAATCTGACCGCGCTGCTGCGCTACCAGGTGCAGGTGGCCCACTCGCGCGAGGAGCGCGCCCGCAGCCTCAGTGAGTTGGCGAAAGCACTGTCCTCGGCGCTGATCGAGGCGCAGGTGGTCGAGATCAGCGATCGCTTTCTGCAGGGGACCTTCCGCGCCAAAGCGGCGATGCTGCTGCCCGATGCGACCGACCGCCTGGCAGTGCTGGTTGCGCACGACATCATGCCGGCTTACGACCTCGCGGTCGCGCAGTGGTGCTACGACCAGAATCAGCCCGCCGGCGCCGGCACCGACACGCTGCCAGCGAATGCACAATTTTATCTACCGCTGAAAGCGCCGATGCGGGTGCGCGGCGTACTGGTCATCGAACCGGACAAATCGCGCCTGCTGATGATTCCCGAGCAGCGCCGGCTGCTGGATACCTTCGCGGCGCTGGTTGCGATCGCGCTCGAACGCATCCATTTCGTGGCGGTGGCCCAGGACACGCTGATCAAGATGGAGTCGGAGCGTCTGCGCAGCTCGTTGCTCGCGGCCCTGTCCCACGATCTGCGCACGCCGCTGACCGCGCTGGTGGGCCTCGCTGATACGCTGCGCATGCAGCTTGCGGGTTCGCGCGCGCCAGAGCACGAAATCGCCATCGCCATCCGCGACCAGGCGCTGCGTACCACCCGGTTGGTGGATAACCTGCTGGAAATGGCGCGCCTGCAATCCGGCACGGTGCGGCCGCGGCAGGACTGGCTGGCGATCGAAGAACTGATCGGCGGAGCGCTCAAGGCGCTGGAGCCCTCCCTGGCCGGACACCCGCTGCAAACCGACCTGCCCGCCGACCTGCCGCTGGTGCGCGGCGACGCCGTGATGCTGGAGCGGGTGCTGGTCAACCTGCTCGACAACGCCATCAAGTACACGCCGCCCGGCACGCCACTCGGCATCACCGCGCGCGCCGCCGACGCGACGCTGGAAGTCGCGGTGTGGGATGCAGGCGCCGGCCTGCCGCCGGGTCAGGAACAATGGGTCTTCGAGCGATTTGCCCGCGGCCGCCGCGAATCGACCGTCCCCGGCCTTGGACTGGGTCTTGCCATCTGTCAGGCCATCGTCGAGGCTCATGGCGGACACATACGGGTCGAAAATCCGCCCGGCGGCGGTGCCCGCTTCGTGTTTACCTTGCCGCTGGCGCCACCGCCGGTGGTGCCCAATGAAGAGAGCGGCCCAGCGCCGCCGGGAGTTGCACCGCCATCGACGGCAACGCGCTGATCGTCGAAGACGACCCGGTCATTCGCCAGTTCGTGCGCCGCGCTCTGGAGGGCGAGGGTCTGCGCGTGTCCGAGGCACCGACGTTGGCGCGGGGCCTGATCGAGGCCGGCACGCGCAGGCCCGATCTGGTGATCCTCGATCTGGGCCTGCCCGATGGCGACGGACTCGATTTCATCACCGCGCTGCGCGCCTGGAGTCCGGTGCCGGTGATCGTGCTGTCGGCGCGGGTCGAGGAAACCGACAAGGTGGCGGCGCTCGATGCCGGCGCGGACGACTACCTCACCAAACCCTTCGGTGTCGCGGAGCTGCTGGCACGGGTGCGGGTGGCGCTGCGCCGCGGCCGGGCCGGCGAGGGCGGCAAACCGGTGCTGCATCTGGGCGATGTAAGCGTGGATCTTGCCCATCGCCGCGTGACCCGCAGCGGCGCGGCGGTCCACCTGACGCAAACCGAATTCCGCCTGCTGTCGGCGCTGCTCGGCCATCCCGGCAGGGTGCTCACCCAGCGCCACCTGCTACGCGAAGTGTGGGGACCGGCGGCGGTGGAGCATGGCCACTACCTGCGCATCTACATGGCGCGCCTGCGCCACAAGCTGGAGGTGGATCCCGCGCGGCCGGTGTTCCTGCTGACCGAAACAGGTGTAGGTTACCGCTATGCGCCGGTATGAATCTTCGGCAGAAGGCTTTTCTGGCGCGTGGATTGCTTTCTGTGCACGCGTGGCGCAACCCCGGCGCCGAACAATACAGCCTTGAGGGGCGATACGCATGATCCCCGGCGAGCTGGAACTGAACGCCGGCCGGCCGGCGGCGCCGGTAGTTGCAGGCCGCGCTCGGTGAAAAACCGAATCACGTGCCCGCCGCCCACAGCCCCGTCGCCAGCACGGCGAACAGCGCGGCGCCCAGAAAAAACGGCCGAAAGCCGAGCCGCAGCAGCGGCACTCCGGCCGCCGGCTTGGCGATCATCGGCTCGCCCGCGGATCGCACGGTCGTTCCGGCTCGCCGGCGAGCGCCTACTGCGCCTGCCCCAGCAGGGCGGCCATCTCGTCCGCAAAGGCCACGAAGCGGTCGTGATCCTGGCCGAGGTCGATTTCCGCCTGTTCGAAGCGCGCACCCAGGGCATCCAGCTCGGCCTCGGTGAACAGGCGGCGCGCCATCGGAAACACCATTTCGTCTTCCTTCCAGATGTGGTTCGGGTACAGCTGCTGGATGCCGGCAATGGCGCTGCGCGCGGCATCGCTGGCGGATGCGTCGCCGCCGGCCAGCGCCGCGGTCGCGGTTGCCAGCGCGCCGACCAGTTCGCGCCCCCTGGCGTGTTCATGCAGCAGTCCTTCCAGCGGACAGCCGCCGTGCGGCACGCCCTTGGCCTCCATGGCCGGGAACAGGATGGCCTCCTCCTTGGCGTGGTGGCACTGGTCGGCGAATTCGCGCATGAAGGCGACGATGTTGCGCAGGCGGGCGAGGTCCGGCATACGGCCTGCCGCCAGCTCCTGATCGATGGCGCTCAGGCCATGCACCACCTTCAGGATGTAGCGGTGTTCGTGGCTGAGCAGGTGGATGGGGTCGTCGTGAGACATGGCGAATAGCTCCTGATGATGTCCGGACCTGCCGCGGCCGACCGCCCGCCGGTGGTCAGCCACGCCACGGCGGGCGGTGATGACGCGCCCGGGTCAGGCGTCCAGCGCCGCTGCCGGGCCGAAGAACTCCCAGTGCATCTGCCCGGCGTGCACGCCAAGCTCGCCCAGCATGCGCTTGATGGCGCCCATGAACGGCGGCGGCCCGACGAAATATGCGTCCACGTCGCGTGTGGTGGGCATCCAGCGATCGAGCAGTTCGGCGCTCGGACGCCCATAAGCGTCGGCCTGTGCGGCACCATTTTCCTCGTAACAATAAAACTGCCGCGCCTGCGCATGCCGGGTCACCAGGTCGTCCACCCAGTCCCGAAACGCATGCACCCGGCCGCTGCGCGCGAAGTGCAGGAAGGTCACCGGCCGGTTTTGCTCGTGCGCCGCGTGCAGCATGGGCAGCGTGGGGGTGATGCCGACGCCGCCGCTGATCAGCACCAGCGGCCGGCTGCCCGGCTGCAGCACAAAATCGCCGGCCGCCGGGAACAGATCGATCGTCGCACCGGTGCCGACCGCATCGTGCAGGAAATTCGAGACCAGCCCGCCCGGCTCGCGCTTGACGCTGATGCGATAGGTCGACCCGTTGGGCGGGGCCGACAGCGAGTAATTGCGCCGCACCTCCTGGCCGTCGATGGTGAGTTTCAGGCCGATGTACTGGCCCGGCCGAAACGTCATCACCGCGCCGCCGTCGGCCGGTTGCAGGTACAGCGAGACGATCTCGTCGCTCTCGATCACCTTGCGCGCCACCTGAAACGGTCTTGCGCCGCGCCAGCCGCCGGGCGCTGTCGCAGCGGCCGCATACACATCCGCCTCGGCACCGATCAACAGGTCCGCGAGCTGCTTATAGGCCGCGGCCCAGGCATCGATGACCGCATCGGTCGCCACCTCCGCGCCCAGCACCTCACGAATCGCCCGCAGCAGGCAGCTGCCGACGATCGGGTACTGCTCCGGCAGCACCTGCAGCGAGACATGCTTTTGCACCACCTGCCCGACCAGCGGACCGAGTGCGTCCAGGTGGTCGATGTGCCGGGCGTATTGCAGGATGCCGTTGGCGAGTGCCCGCGGCTGCGCGCCGCTGGCCTGGTGGGCCTGGTTGAACAGCGGGCGCACCTGCGGGTACTCGTCCAGCATGATCCCGTAGAAGTGGCGGGTGAGCGCCTCGCCGCCGGCCTCCAGCAGCGGCACGGTGGCCTTGACCAGATCACGGTGTTGTTCGGAAAGCATTGTCTGACTCCATGGCGGTGCGTTGATCCCGGACCTGGCTGGTCGCGCGCCCACCCTGCCGGGTGGCTGCACGCAACACGGTTTGTCCGTCCCGCAGTGCACATCTCACGTTTCGTGCCATGCAGGAAAACCGCTCGGTTACACGCCGGCCGCCTTCGCGATGTCAGAATGACTACCCTTGAATGAAGTCGATACGACATCTCTGAGCAGTCAAAATGACTCCACCCCAACAGCTCGCCACCTTCGCGCAGGTGGTCGAAACCCTGGCCCGGGACGAGCCCGACGAGGCCCGTTACCGGCACCTGCTGGAGGCCGCCCTGGCGCTTTTCCCCTGTGACGCCACTGCGCTGCTGCGTCTGGACGGCGACACGCTGCAACCGCTGGCGGTGATCGGCCTGAGCCACGACACGCTCGGTCGGCGCTTTCGCCTGCAAGACCACCCGCGCCTGCTGACGCTGCTGCAGCGGCGCGGGCCGACGCGCCTGGCGGCCGACTGCCAGCTGCCCGACCCCTACGACGGCCTGGTCGAGGGGCGAACCGGCCAGCTCGAAGTGCACGACTGCATGGGTTGCCCGCTGTACGTCGACGAACATCCCTGGGGCCTGCTCACGCTCGATGCCCTGGACCCGCAGGCCTTCGGCGCAGTCGATCTGGAGCTGCTGGAGGCTTACGGCCGGTTGGCCAGCGCCGTCATGGTCGCTGGCGAACGGATCAGCAGCCTCGCCCGGCAGGCACAGCGCGAGCAACAGCTGGCGCGCACCCTGGCCGAAGACCCGGCGCTGCTGCGCCAGCGCGAGCTGATCGGCCACAGCGCGCCCATGCGCCACCTGCAGGCCGAGATCGACACGGTGGCCGCCACCGACCTGACGGTGCTGATCGGCGGCGAGACCGGCGTCGGCAAGGAGCTGGTGGCGCAGGCCATCCACGCCCGCTCACGCCGTGCGCAGCAGCCGCTGATCACCCTCAACTGCGCCGCCCTGCCGGACAACCTGGTCGAAAGCGAACTGTTCGGCCATGTGCGCGGCGCCTTCACCGGCGCGCTGCGCGAGCGCTGCGGCAAGTTCGAACTGGCCGACGGCGGCACCCTGCTCCTGGACGAAATCGGCGAGCTGCCCATGGCCGTGCAGGCCAAGCTGCTGCGCGTGCTGCAAAGCGGCCAGTTGCAGCGCCTGGGCTCGGACCGTGAACACCACGTCGACGTGCGCGTGCTGGCCGCCACCAACCGGGATCTGGCGGCGGAAGTCCGCGCCGGGCGTTTTCGGGCCGACCTGTACCACCGGCTCAGTGCCTATCCGCTCACTGTGCCGCCGCTGCGCGAGCGCGGCCGCGACGTGCTGCTGCTGGCCGGCGGCTTCCTGGAGGAAAACCGCGTGCGCCTGGGCCTGCGCGGCCTGCGCCTGGCAGCCGACGCGCAGCAGGCCCTGCTGCACCAGCCCTGGCCCGGCAACGTGCGCGAGCTCGAACACCTGATCGGCCGCGCCGCCCTGCGGGCCCTGGCGCAGCAGCCGCAGCGCCCGCGCGTCCTGACCGTGCATGCGCAGCATCTGGATCTGCTGCCCGCCATCGGCACGGCTCCGGCCACAGCCGTGCCGGCAGACCGCGCCGCCGATGCCCCGACCGGCACCGGCCTGCGCCAGGCGGTGGACGAGCTGCAAACCCGCTTGATCCGCGCGGCGCTGACCTGCCATGCCGGCAACTGGGCCAACGCGGCGCGCGAACTGCGCGTGGACCGCGCCAACCTGCACCGCCTGGCTGGCCGGCTCGGACTGAAATAGACCCGCCGCGCAGCCCCGGGAGCGGCTGCGTCTGGCACAAAGTTTGCTGATCCCGGTTGAGCGCCGGGCCGTCATTTTCGTCCCACAAAGGAGTCACCTTTCATGATCCCCGGAGAAATCGACACCCAGCCCGGCGAGCTCGAACTGAACGCCGGCCGGCCCACCATCACGCTCGAAGTCGCCAACACTGGCGACCGGCCGATCCAGGTCGGCTCGCACTACCACTTCGCCGAGACCAACCCGGCGCTGCGCTTCGACCGCGCCTTACCGAACCCGCGACCCCGCGCATCTGGGCCACCTGATTCTTTAACTCTGTTTTTTTCACTCTGGATAAGGAGACCCCATGGAACTCACGCCCCGCGAGAAGGACAAGCTGCTGCTGTTCACCGCCGCGCTGCTCGCCGAACGCCGCAAGGCGCGCGGCGTGAAGCTGAATTACCCCGAGGCCGTGGCCTACATCAGCGCCGCGATTCTGGAGGGCGCCCGCGACGGTCGCACAGTGGCCGAGATGATGGATTACGGCCGCACCCTGCTGACGCGCGCGGATGTGATGGAAGGCGTGCCCGAGATGATCCCCGACGTGCAGGTGGAAGCCACCTTTCCCGACGGCACCAAGCTGGTGACCGTACATGACCCGATTGTGTGACGAGCGT
>JBFXFL010000011.1:0-9274 GCA_050179115.1 Porticoccaceae bacterium
CACGTCACCCAGTTCGACGATGCCGACATCACCGAACTCGAAGCCTTCCGCCAGACCCGCAAGGGCGAGGCCGAAGCGCGCGGCGTCAAGCTGACCCCGGTGCCGTTCATCCTCAAGGCCTGTGCCATCGCGCTGCGCGACAACCCGGTGCTCAATCGCTCCCTCGCGCGCGACGGCGCGCACTTTGTGCAGCGGCAGTATTTCCATCTCGGCATGGCGGTCGATACGCCGCGCGGACTGCTGGTGCCCGTGGTGCACGATGTGGATCGCAAGGGCATCTGGGAGCTGGCCGCCGAAGTTGCCGCACTCAGCGACAAGGCGCGCGCCGGCAAGTTGACGACCAACGAGATGCAGGGCGCCTGCTTCACGATATCGAGCCTGGGCGCCCTCGGCGGGCGCGGCTTTACCCCCGTCGTGAACACCCCGGAGGTCGGCATTCTCGGGGTCTCCCGCGCCGCCGTGCAGCCGGTCTGGAACGGCCGCGAATTCATGCCCCGCACAATGTTGCCGCTCGCGCTCTCCTACGATCACCGCGTCGTCAACGGCGGCGACGGTGGCCGTTTCCTCACGCAGCTGGTCGCGCTGCTGTCCGATATCCGGCTGTTGCTGATGTAGTCGGGGCAGCCCCGGTCAGGGAGGTAGATGCCAGCCAACCGGGGCGGATCACCGTCGCCGACTAGCGGGCGATAAAATTCACCAGCACGATCAAAGCCGTGATAACCAGCACAAAATACAGCACGGCGACGGCAAACACATACGGGCCGTTGGCCCTCGCAAAATCCTCCTTGCGCTTGCTGCTCGGCCGCACGCCCAGGTGGCCGCTCAGTACGATCACCAGCGTGCGCCAGAAGCCGTAAGGCTCAGGTTTGTTAGCTTCTTCGTTGTCGTCGTGGTGCTGGATGTCGGTCATGGAAAACCCTCTGTCAGTGCATCCGGACCAGGTCAATTCCGATACTTCAATCGCATCCCGTTAAATCATCCAGGAATTCCGAGGCGGGATCGACACTCGTCACCAGCAGATGATCCCGCGCCCGCGTGCAGGCGACATAGAGCAGATGGCGCTCGGTGTCGTAGACGTCTTCAAGATCGGCGTTATCGGCGACCGATTCGATGCGCTCCTGTAACGGAACAACCTCGTCGTCGCAGGCCCGCACCGACCGGAAGTGTTTGTCCCTGGCCCGGTCCAGCTTGTGGAAACTCATGCCCGGACTGGCGGGATTCAGTTGAAGGTCGAAGGCCGTGGTCTTGACTGTTTTCTGCTCATCGCCGGTCGCCCCGCCAGGCTGGCGGTGAAGGTGTCGGCGCTGCGGAAGTCCATGCGTGCTCAGGCCGGCAACGGGAACAGGCGCAGACCCTGGCTGACGAAGGGCTCGAAATCCGCACCGTTCAGGGTGACGAATTCGGCCTTGGCCCGGATTGCCATCGCCGCAATGAGTGCATCCGTCTTGAGCGTGCGTTTGCGGCCGGCGGCATTGAACAGCTCGGCCGCCAGCTCGGCGGCGTCCTCACCGACCGGCAGGATGCGTCCTTCAAGGAAAGCGCGCGCCAGGCCGGCTTCCGTTTCAGCCAGCGGGCCAGCAAGAAACTCGTACCAGACCAGTGCACTGACGGCGACGGCCTCCCCCGCCAGGACGCGCGCAACGGCCGGATGCCCCTCCCGCGCCCAGTGCGGCAGCGCGATCAGGGCGTTGGTGTCGAAATGGAGCACCCTCAGGATTTTCCGGCGCGGTGCGCATCATCCGCATGTCGCGCGGCGCGCAGCGAGGCGATCAGCCGGCGTGTTTGCGCCTCGGTGCGCGGCAACGGCTGACGCTGATAGTGGACGACGACCTCAGCCGGCGACGGGGCGGCCTCGCGCTGCTGGGCGGCGGCGTGCTCCACAGAACGGCGGATCACTTCCGCCTGTGACACGCCCCAGACGCGCGCCAGGTGTCGGATGCGCTGCGCCGTCTGCTCATCCAGCGCGTAGGTGGAACGGACGGACATTTGGGCCATGGTGACTCCAAAGCGATAGTATGGCGTTATGGTACGAGCCGGAACCTACAGGGTAAAGGGCCGAGCACAGCCTGATCGGGTCTGCGTGGCGCGCTTCGGAGTGGCGGGGCCGGGTTGCAGATTGAAGGCCGTAGTCCTGGCGACCTTTTGCTCGTTGCCGGTCAGGCGGGCGGTGAAGGTGTCGGAGATTCGAAACATGAACGGTGGCCGTAACCAGTAAGACTAACGAGGCGGTGCTTTTGTAAGGGGACCGACGTCTCCCCCGATTTGAGTAGCACGTAGCTTTGGAGTCCAATCCCATTATCGAGGAGATTGGACATGAAGAAGCGTTTTAGCGAAGAGCAGATCATTGGCTTCCTGCGGGAGGCTGAGGCCGGCTTGCCCATCAAGGAGCTGTGCCGCCGGCACGGCTTTTCCGAAGCCAGCTACTACCTATGGCGCAGCAAGTTCGGCGGCATGAGCGTCTCCGATGCCAAGCGGCTCAAAGAGCTGGAAACGGAGAACACCTGCCTGAAGAAGCTGTTGGCCGAGTCGGTGCTGGAGAACGAGGTCACCCGCGAGGCCTTGAGAAAAAAGTGGTAAGCGCACCGTCACGCCGCGAACTGGTGCGCCACATGGTCACTCGCGGTCTTAGTGAGCGACGATCCCTGCAGGTCATCGGGATGAGCGCCAGTTCCTTCCGCTACCAAACGGCGCCGGATCGTAACCAGGCCTTGCGGGAGCAGATCATTACCCTGGCCCAGCGGCATCGCCGCTACGGCTCAGGCATGATTTACCTGAAGCTGCGCCAGACCGGACAGCGGGTCAACCACCAGCGGGTGGAACGGCTGTACGCCGAAGCCCGATTGCAAGTGAAGCGGCGGCGGCGCAAGCAGGTGCCGGTGACCGATCGGCAGCCCCTGGGGCGTCCGCAGGCTGCCAATCACGTTTGGTCAATGGACTTCGTGTTCGATCGCACAGCCGAAGGGCGGGTGATCAAGAACCTGACCGTGGTAGACGATGCCACGCACGAGGCCGTGGCCGTCGTGCCTGAGCGGGCGATTGGCGGACAATCATTGACGCGCATCCTCGATCGGATTGCCCTACATCGCGGGTTGCCACAGGCGATCCGCACGGACAACGGCAAGGAGTTCTGCGGCCAAGCCATGATGACCTGGGCCCACATGCGTGGTGTGAAATTGTTCCTGATCGAGCCCGGCAAGCCCAACCAGAATGCCTACATCGAGTCATTCAACGGGCGCTTCCGCGACGAATGCTTGAATGAGCACTGGTTCACCAGCCTGGCGCACGCCAAGGCGACGATCGAGGCGTGGCGACGGGAATACAACGAGGAAAGACCAAAGAAATCGCTGGGGGGCATGACGCCCTCAGCCTATGCCAGCCACCTGGCTACCAAAGCAGTTATATTAACCACGGACTCCAAAGCCGAGTGCTACTGAAACTGGGGTGAAGTCGCCGCACCCGCCTGCCTAGCGTCGTTTCAATCGCTTCACGAAAGCGATCATTGCCGAGCGGAAAATTGTAGGCTAGGGATTCGCGGATGTCATTGAGCTGCGTTTCCGGTAACTGGTGTTTGAACAGTTCCCGGTAGGCATAGTCGCGCGCAGCCGGGTCGCGATCCAGCGCGAGATAGAGGTCGTGATCCTGGATCAAGCTGTTGGCTTTGCCCCAGGCATTGGTTTCGCCCCGGCTTGCTCCTATCATGCCGGGCAAACCTGTCTGCCCAAGGGGCTGCCCGTGACTGCCAAGACGCTGGAATTCTGCACCACCCGACTCGATGGCCATGTGCTCACGGTCACCATCAACCGGCCCGAGGTGATGAACTCCCTGCATCCGCCGGCCAATTTCGAGCTGGAGCAGGTGTTCGATGCCTTCGCCGCCGATCCCGAGCAGTGGGTCGCGATTCTCACCGGCGCCGGCGACCGCGCCTTCAGCGCCGGCAACGATCTCAAGTACCAGGCCGCGGGCGGCAAGCGCGGGAGCCCCCGCTCCGGCTTTGCGGGGCTCACTGCGCGCTTTGATCTCAACAAGCCGGTGATCGCGGCGGTCAACGGCGTCGCCATGGGCGGCGGGTTTGAAATTGCGTTGGCCTGCGATCTGATCGTTGCGTCGGAAACCGCGGTGTTCGCGCTGCCGGAGCCGCGTGTCGGTCTCGCGGCGCTGGCGGGCGGAGTGCATCGCCTGCCGCGCCAGATCGGGCTCAAGCGGGCGATGAGCATGATCCTCACCGGGCGCCGGGTCGGTGCCGCCGAGGGCAAGGAGTTGGGTTTCGTGAACGAAGTGGTGCCGCCGGCGCAGCTCATGACGGCGGCGCGGCACTGGGCCGATCTCATTCTGGAGTGTTCGCCGTTGTCGATCCGTGCCAGCAAGGACTCGGTGATGCGGGGGCTGGATCACGCCGATCTGGAACAGGCGATGGCGCAGCAGTTGGACAGCGTGGGGGAACTCTTTCGCAGCCAGGATTTTATCGAAGGGCCGCGAGCCTTTGCCGAGAAGCGCCCGCCGCGCTGGCAGGGCAAGTGATGCAGTCGGAGGTGGGGGCGTGAAAAAGGTAGGGGAATTCTGGCTGCCGGACGTCGATCTGCGGCGCTGGAGCAACTGGGGCAAGACCCGGCGCAAGACGCTGGAGCGCTACGGCCAGGGCGCCGGACCCAAGGCCGCCGACATGGAGGCGGCGCTGGCCAACGTCCCGAAGGGCGGTCTGGCCCTGGACGGCGGCGCCAACGTGGGCGCCTACACGCGCATCATGGCGCAGCACTTCGACCGGGTGATCGCGTTCGAGCCCGCGCCGGATACCTTCGCCTGCCTCGAACGCAATGTGCGGGACTGGGGGCTTGGCGAGCGGGTCGAAGTCCGTCCCGTGGCGCTCTCGGATCGCCGCGAGCAGGTCGGGCTGAAGGGCCGGTTCGGGCATCGCTCGCTGTCGCGGCGGATATCGGGTCCGGGCGCCATTCAGAGTCTGCCCATCGATGAGCTGGAGCTGCCGGTGCTCGCGTTTCTCAAGCTGGATCTGGAAGGTTACGAGGTGCGCGCCCTGCGCGGCGCGCTGGCGACACTCAAACGTTGCCGGCCCTATGTGTTGTTCGAAGACAAGCCCCACAAGTCCGAACTCTACGGTGAGGCTCGGGAAGCGCACGATATTCTGCTATCCTTGGGCGCTGGGTTGATCGCCCGGATCGGCAAGAACGGCAATGACTGGCTGTATGGCTTTGCTGCCGATTAGGACAGCGGGCACAGCCCGCGGCGCAGAGCCGCAAGCTGGTCAGTCCGCCAGTTGGTCGGTTGGCAAGGTAAGGCTCCGTAATACCCCCGCGTGACCGATCGCGGGCAGCACTTCGCCTCTGTAGCTCAGTTGGATAGAGTAACCGGCTTCGAACCGGTTGGTCGGGAGTTCGAGTCTCTCCAGGGGCGCCATTTTTTCTGCACGAAATGTTTGGCGATAGAGATTCTTCGGAATAAGGCGTTTTGAGTTCAAGTCCAGCCCGGAATTCACGCGCCGCCGGTAAAGCCGCGGTTGCCGGGGCCGCGTTCCCTTCGCCACGCCAGAACCCGGGCCGTCACTCCGCCCGCAGTCCGTGCCGCTCCCGGTTGTCATTGCGTTCGCGCGCACTCTTGCGAAACAGCACATAGGTAGCACCCACGCCACCGTCGCGACGCTGCGCGCTATGGAACGCCAGCACCTCGTCCAGCTCCCGCAGCCAGTGGTTCACGCAGCTTTTGAGCAGGGCGGGCGGATTGCGCCCTTCGCCACGGCCGTGGCTGATGAGTCCACAGCGGAGGTCATGGGTCATGGCATCGCGGGAGAACTGAAATACGGCCAGCCGGGCCTGTTCCACCGTCAGCCGATGCAGATCCAGTCGCGAATCGATGGCGTAATGGCCCTGCCGCAGATTCTTGAAGACGCCGTTCTGGACGCCGTCGCGCTTCCAGGCCAGCACGTCCCAGGGTTCGACGGCTACCACCCGCTCGGCACGTGCCAGATGGTTGCCGTCGCGGACCCGTTCCTGCGCCGCGGCCTGGCGGCGGACGTCCAGCCCCGGCGAGCGCTCGCTGACCTTGGGGCTGATCACGCGCACGGCCTGACGCAGCGGCTCGACCTCGCCGATCAGTTCGTCAAATCCCGGTTGGTCCGCTTCCGTCATGGTTGCCAGCATAGGGGGGTAGCGTGCAGCGGCGCAACCTGCCGAAGCCCCGCTCGCTCGACAACTCCCAGGCTGCTTGCGGGTTGCGCTTACCGCCCCGAATAAACCGGCGGCCGCTTTTCCTGAAACGATTTCACGCCCTCCGCCGCATCCTCGGTCAGCGCCAGTTCCTGCATGACCGACACGAAGTCCGCTATCGCGGCATCCGGTCCTTCCAGAAACGCCCGCCGCACATTGCGCAGCGTGGCCTGTACCGCGAGCGGCGCCTGTCGACTGATTTCGGCGGCGAGTTCCAGGGCGCGGTCGAGTTCCCTGCCCTCGGGCACGATCTCCTGAATGAAGTTGAAGCGCAGCGCTTCCGCCGGGGTGAATTCGTAGCCGGTGAGCAGCACCTTCATGGCGTTGCCCCAGCCGGCGCGCTCGGCCATGCGCAGGGTGGCGCCGCCCACGGCCATCACGCCGCGGCCGACTTCCAGTTGCGAGAAGCGCGTGCCCTCGGCGGCCACCACGATCTCGGTGGCCAGCATGAGTTCGATGCCGGCGGTGTAGCAGATGCCCTTGACGGCGCTCACCACTGGCTTGCTGCGGTAGGGTTTGCCGAGGGAAAACGGATCGATGCCGCCTTTGGGAATCAGCGGTTTGCCTTCGCGCATGGTGGCGGCGAATTTGGGCAGGTCGAGGCCGGCGGTGAAGTGCTTGCCGTGGGCGAACAGTACGCCCACCCAGAGCTCGGCGTCGTCTTCCAGGCGCTTATAGGCGAGGCCCAGTTCGGCGAACATCTTCGGCGTGAAGCCGTTGTATTTTTCGGGCCGGTCGATGCCGATCAACAGGAGGTGATCGCGGACTTCGGTGGTGATGCGGCCTTCGGGGTCGCGTACTTCGCTGTCGCTCATGCTGGTTCTCGCGGATGGTGGCAATGGTGTCAGTAATGGGTTTCGGCAGGCTCGTGATAGACGTAGCCGGGATCGCCCGGAATCAGTACGCCGGGTTTGCCGCCTGGGGTCTCGACCCGCAGCGGCAGGATGCGGGGGAATTCGGTCCGGGCCGCGACGCCCATCAGCAGTTCCGCAGTGTTGTGATACCGGGCGATGCCTTCAAGGTTCTTGATGGTGGGGAAGAAGATCGCGAAGCCGTCCTCGCGGGCGCGGCGCAGCGCCGTGGCCGGATTGATCCAGACCTGGGACACCGCCTCGTGATTGTCGATGATGGATTCCTGGTGCTCGGGCGCGCGGCACACGAAAAACCGGGTGTCGAAGCGACGCGGCATGGGCACCGGTGTGACCCAGTGGCTGTAGTAGAGCAGTTGATCGGTGGCGAGGCGGAGTTTTTCCGTGCGGCAGATGTCGAGCAAGGTGATTTCGCCCTTGTTGAGGGCGGCGCGATAGTCGGCGAAGCGCGCTTTCACCGCCGGCTCATGGAGGCGCACGATGTGGCCGTCACGGTCGTAGGCGAGCAGGATGCCGGCTTCCTCGAAGCTCTCGCGGATGGCGCCCATCCAGTAGGCGAGGCCGTACCTGGGCACACCGAGAATGGCACTGGCGCGGCGGTCGTCGAGCCCGGCGCACAGGGCCTCGAAATCGCCGTGGGCATCGTGGAGGTCGACCTTGCCGCCGGGAAAGACGAAGGCGCCGCCGAAGGATTCGGATTTGCCGCTGCGTTCGAGCAGCAGCACTTCGAGTTCGCCCGCCGGACTGTCGCGAAACAGCATGAGGGTGGCGGAATAGTGGAGTTTTGCGTTGCTCATGCTTGCCTCGGGTAGAGAGCCTTGGTGAAAGTTCAGTATCGGTAGGAGCTTTGAGGTACCTCTAAAATTCCGTCATGCCCGCGCAGGCGGGCATCCAGAAGACTTGGAGATTCCCGGGGTCCTGCTGGCGCGGGCACGGCCATTGCGTGGTGATTCAGAGCAACCTCAGTTAAAGCTCAAACCAGCGCCGGTTTCGCCAAAGAGTTTCGCTTCTTCACGCAGCTTGAATTTCTGGATCTTGCCGCTCGGCGTGCGCGGCAATTCCTCGCGGACCTCTAGGCGTTCGGGCCAGTATTGCCGCGCCATCTTCTGCTCGTCCAGATAGCGACGCAGTTCGTTCATGTCGAAGCTCGCGCCCTCCACCAGCGTGACATAGAGGCAGCCGCGCTCGCCCATGCGCGGGTCGGGCATGCCCACCAGGGCGGCGTCCTGGATCGCCGGGTGCTGGTAGATCAGGTTTTCGACTTCCACCACCGGCACGTTCTCGCCGCCGCGAATGATGATGTCCTTGGAGCGGCCGGAGATGCGGATGTAGCCGTCGGCGTCCATGCGCGCAAGATCGCCGGTGTCGAGCCAGCCGTCGGCGCTGATGGTGTCGGTTGTAAGGTCCTCGCGCTTGAGGTAACCGCAGCAGTTGTAGGCGCCGCGTACCTGCACCTGACCTTCTTCGCCGGTGGGCACGGGCTGGCCGGCGCTGTCCACCAGACGTACTTCAGCGCCGGTTCGGGGCGCACCGTCGGTGGCGTAGACCTTGTCGGGCGCGTCTTCCGGCACGCACAGGGTGGCGAGCAGGGTTTCGGTCATGCCGTAGACGCCGTATACATCGCAGCCGAGCGTCGCGCGGGCGGCCTCGGCCACCACGCGGGGAATGGGCGCGCCGCCGGTGACGAAGTTTTTCAGGCTGGAGGTATCGCAGTGGGCGGCGTCGGGCGAGTGGGCCATGTCGGCCACGAAGGGTGTGGCGCCCATGGTGAAGGTGATGCCCTCGTCCTGCACCAGGCGCAGTGCCTGGGTGGCGTTCCAGAGATCCAGATAGACGACCTTGGCGCCCAGCTGGATGGGCAGCAGCAGGCCGATCAGGAAGCCGGTCTGGTGGGCGAGGGGAGAGCCCATGAAGATGTTGTCGTCGCCGCTCAGATGGTAGGCATCGATGAAGGTTTCGATGCAGGACAGCAGGGTGTTGGCGGTGTGCATCACGCCCTTGGGCGAGCCGGTGGTGCCGGAGGTGTACATCACCTGGGTCACGGCGTTGGGGTCCATCTTGCGTTCGGCGAAAATGCGTTTGGCGTCGAGCTTGTCTTCCCAGCGCCGGAGCAGAAGTTCTTCCTCGAAGGAGTCGGGCGCGGCGGCGCCGCCGACCACCAGCACCTGCTTCAGGTGGGGCAGGTTGCCC
>JBFXFL010000011.1:9374-63790 GCA_050179115.1 Porticoccaceae bacterium
TTCGGCGAAAATGCGTTTGGCGTCGAGCTTGTCTTCCCAGCGCCGGAGCAGAAGTTCTTCCTCGAAGGAGTCGGGCGCGGCGGCGCCGCCGACCACCAGCACCTGCTTCAGGTGGGGCAGGTTGCCCCGCACGTCGGCCATCATGGTCGGGTAGTCAAAGCCGCGAAAATAGCGCGGGACGATGGCGAGCCGGGTTTCGGCGAAGCCCATCATGTACTCCACCTCGCGGTGGCGGAAGATCGGCATCAGCGGGTTGGTGACGGCGCCGATGCGCACCGCGGCGAGGTGAATGGCGAGAAATTCCCACCAGTTGGGGAGCTGGCAGGAGATCACATCGCCGGGAGCCACGCCGAGCTGGGTAAAGCCGAGCGCCATGCGGTCCACCGTGCGTTGTAACTGGCGGTAGGACAGGGTGGTGCGCAGGCCGGTCTCGCTGTTGTGGTCGACCACGGCCACCTGATCCGGGCGACGCGCGACCTGGGCGTCGAAATAGTCGGTGATGGTGCGGTTTTTCCAGTATCCCGAGCGGGTGCATGCTTCGATGCGCTCGCGGGTCAGGAAGGGTGTGATGGCCATGCGGTAGTCCCCTGTGTCGCCTTTGGTTTGATGGTTTGCGGCGTTAGCCCCGCATTATAGGCCCCCATCCAGGGGTCGCAATTTCGCCCCGGGGCCGCTGTCGCCGCTGGCGGCCGGGCGGTTGAAATCCGCGCCGATGGACCCATGTAGCGGGCCAGTCGCTACACCTGTACCCATGGCCATACCCGAAGGAGGGGAGAGATGACGGAAGCCGCGCAAGCGCAGACCCTGGGCTTTCAGACGGAGGCCAAGCGCCTGCTGCACCTGATGATCCACTCCATGTACAGCAATCGCGATATTTTTCTGCGCGAGCTGATCTCCAATGCTTCCGATGCCGCCGACAAGCTGCGTTTCGCGGCGCTGGAAAACGCCGACCTGCTGGCCGGCGACGCCGAGCTGCGGGTACGGATCGACGTCGATCCCGAGGCCCACACCATCACCATCGCCGACAACGGCATCGGCATGTCGCGGGACGAGGCGGTGGCCAATCTGGGCACCATCGCGCGCTCCGGCACGGCGGAATTCATCGATAACCTGAGCGGCGACCAGAAAAAGGACGCCAACCTCATCGGTCAGTTCGGCATCGGGTTTTATTCCGGCTTTCTGGTGGCGGACCGCATCCTGGTCGAGAGCCGCCGCGCCGATCTGCCGGCGGACGCCGGAGTGCGCTGGAGCTGCGACGGCGAGGCGGAGTTCACCGTCGAGACCATCGCGCGCCCCGAGCGCGGCACCCGGGTGATCCTGCACATCAAGGAAGACGCGCGCGAATACGAGAACGACTGGCGGTTGCGCACCCTGGTCAAGAAATATTCCGACCATATCGCCATTCCGGTGGAGATGCGCAAACCGGACCTGGGCGGCGACAAGAAGGACGGCGACAAGGAGGGCGAAGCCCCGGCCGCGCCCGAGTACGAGCGCGTCAACTGCGCCACCGCGCTCTGGATGCGCACCAGACAGGATGTCAGCGACGACGAATACAAAGCCTTTTATCAGCATGTCTCCCACGACTTCCGCGATCCGCTGGCCTGGAGCCACAACCGCGTCGAGGGCAAGGTCGATTACACCAGCCTGGTCTATATTCCCGCGCACGCGCCCTTCGATCTCTACAACCGCGACACGCCGCGCGGGCTCAAGCTCTATATCCAGCGCACCTTCATCATGGATGACGCCGAGCAGTTCCTGCCGCTCTACCTGCGCTTTGTGAAAGGCGTGGTGGACTGCGCGGATCTACCGCTGAATGTGTCCCGCGAGCTGCTCCAGCGCACGCCGGCGGTGGACAGCATTCGCGTCGCACTCACCAAGCGCATTCTGGAACTGCTCGAAACCACCGCGCGGGACAAGCCCGACCACTACCGTACTTTCTGGGACGAGTTCGGCACCGTGATCAAGGAAGGCCTGGCCGAGGACCACGCCAATCGCGAGCGCGTCGCGGGGTTGCTGCGCTTTGCCAGCACCCGCGTCGAAGGCGAGCTGGTGTCGCTGGCTGATTATGTCGCGGCCATGAAGCCTGGCCAGGACAAGATTTATTATCTGGTGGCGGAATCCGTGAGCGCCGCGCGCCACAGCCCTTACCTGGAAGCGTTCCGGCAGCGCGGCATCGAAGTCCTGTTGCTCGGCGAGCGCATCGACGAATGGGCGATGTCCTATCTCACCGAATTCGACGGCAAGGCGCTGCGCGACATCAGTCGCGGCGAGCTGGATCTGGCCGAACTCGGAGAATCTCCCGCTGAATCGGCACCCGCCGCAGCCGCTGCGAATGATGGGGTGCTCGAACAGATCAAGACGCTGCTGGGCGACAGCATCGCCGAAGTGCGGGCCTCGGCCCGCCTCACCGAGTCGCCCGCCTGCCTGGTGCTGACCAAGGACGCGCTGGGTCCGCAGATGCGCAAGATGCTGGCCGCCGCCGGTCAGGAACTTCCCGAGACCAAGCCGATCCTGGAAGTGAATCTGGCGCACGCGCTGGTGACCCGTCTGGGGCAGGAGCAGGACGCGACACGACGGGAGGATCTCGCGCACTTGCTGTACGATCAGGCGGCGCTGGGTGCCGGCGAGACGCTCGCCAATCCCACGCTGTTTGTGCAGCGCCTCAACCGGTTGTTGTTGGGAGCCTGAACGCGGCGGCGGGAGTGCCGTGTTGCACCGGGCCTGGCGGTGCCATCGCTGCGTCGCCCGGCAGGGTTAACGGGGAGCCGTTGTGAGACTGCGTGTCGTCACCTACAACATCCACCGCGCCATCGGGCTGGACCGGCGATTTCAGCCCGAGCGCATCGTCAAGATTCTCCGCGACCAGGATGCGGATATCGTCTTGCTGCAAGAGGTGGATGACGGCGCACCGCGCTCGAAAGAACAGGACATGGCGCGCGAACTGGCTGCCGAACTCGGGTACGCCCATTACGCCGCCGGCCACAACGTCAGTCTGCGCAAGGGCCGCTATGGCAACGCGACCCTGAGTCGCTACCCCATCGTGCGCGAACGCAACATCGACCTCACCATCGGCGATCTCAAGCGGCGCGGCTGCCAGCACACCGCGATCGAAATCGACCAGGGCGGGGCGTCCCCCTACCGGCTGGAAGTGTTCAATCTGCATCTGGGTCTGGGATCCCTGGAGCGTCAGCGTCAGGCCGGCCTGCTGTTGCGCTCGAAGGAATTCAAGGCGGTCGATCAGCACAGCGCCTGCATCGTCGGCGGCGATTTCAACGACTGGCTGTCGAGTCTGCGCGCACTCTTTGTCGAGGGCATGGCGCTGCACTGCGCGACCGATCAGGAAAAGCGCGTCAGAACCCGGTCGCTGAAGACCTATCCCTCGTTCGCGCCGCGCGGCGGCCTCGATCGCATCTACTATCGCGGCAAATTGCACCTGGTATCGGCGGAGGTCTGCCGGCATCCGTTCGCGGTGGTTGCGAGCGACCATCTGCCGGTAAGCGTCAACTTCCAGTTGCAAAAATAAAGCCGGTGCAAAAATAAAGCCGGCAAAAATTAAGGCCGCAAAAACTCCGTCCGTGGTTTGACCCTTCGACAGCGCGTTGCGCCCGTGCTCGGGGCGAACACCTGTGTCTGATCCCACAGGCCCTGAGCCTGCCCAAATCGGGCGGCGCGCGGAAAGCCTTGTTCGCGCGGCCGCGGGTTGGGCCTGCCCCAGTTGTTACTGCCCCAGTGGTACTGCCTCGGGTACGATTGCGCATCCCACCGCTCAGACTCGGTGGATTACAACAACGAGGGGGAATGTGCGTGGCATCGCTGGGCAAGTATGTTTTCTGGTTCGGCGTTGCCGCCCTGGGCGCGCTGGCGTTCGGTGGCATCGCGACGGCTCGCGGCGAGCCGATCAACGCCTGGTGGCTGATTGCCGCCGCGGTGTGCGTGTACGCCATTGGCTATCGCGTATATGGCGCCTGGGTGGCGACGCGGGTGCTGCTGGTCGACGGCCGGCCGACGCCGGCGGTGCGCATCGATGACGGCCGCGACTTCGTACCCACCAACCGCTGGGTGGTGTTTGGGCATCACTTCGCCGCCATCGCCGGTCCCGGCCCGCTGGTCGGGCCGACGCTGGCGGCGCAGTTCGGTTACCTGCCGGGCACGCTGTGGATCCTGATCGGCGCCGTGCTCGGCGGCTGCATCCAGGACATGGTGATCCTGTTCTGCTCGACGCGCCGCGATGGGCGCAGCCTCGGCCAGATGGCGCGCGACGAACTGGGGCCGGTCGGCGGCGGCGCGGCGCTGGTCGGCACCCTGATGATCCTGGTGATCCTGATCTCGGTGCTCGGCCTGGTGATCGTGAACGCCATGAAGCACAGCCCCTGGGCCACGGCGACGGTGGCGGCGACCATCCCGATCGCGGTGCTGGTGGGCGTCTACATGCGCGGCATTCGCCCCGGCCGGGTGCTGGAGGGCAGCGCCATCGGCGTCGCGCTGTTGCTGCTGGCGGTGTGGGGCGGCGGCTGGGTGGATCACCACCCGCTGCTGCGGACCTGGTTCGATCACGGGCCGCTGCCGATTGCCTACGCCATCATGGTGTACGGCTTCCTGGCGGCGGTGCTGCCAGTGTGGCTGTTGCTGGCGCCGCGCGATTACCTGTCGACCTTCATGAAACTGGGCACGGTGGCGCTGCTGGCGGTGGCCATCATCTGGCTCAATCCCATACTGCACATGCCGGCGCTGACGCAGTTCGTGGACGGCAGCGGGCCGATCTTTGCCGGCAAGGTGTTCCCGTTCGTGTTCATCACCATCGCCTGCGGGGCGATTTCGGGTTTCCACGCCCTGGTCAGCTCCGGCACCACGCCAAAGCTGCTCACCGACGAGCGCGACATTCACATGATCGGCTACGGCAGCATGATGCTGGAGTCCTTCGTGGCGCTGATGGCGCTGATCGCCGCCTGCGTGCTGGAGCCGGGCGTGTTCTTCGCCATCAATACCGCGCCCGGCGTGGTCGGGGAGGGTGCGCAGGCGGTGGCCACCATCTCGTCCTGGGGTTTTCCGGTGGCGCTCGACCAGATGCAGGCCCTGGCCCGCGAGATGGGCGAGGCGACGCTGTTTGGTCGCACCGGCGGCGCGCCGTCCCTGGCGGTGGGCATGGCCAGCATCTTCAGCAGTGCCTTCGGGCAGGGACTGCTGGCGGTCTGGTACCACTTCGCCATCATGTTCGAGGCGATCTTCATTCTGACCACGCTCGACGCCGGCACGCGCGTCGGGCGCTTCATGTTGCAGGATTTTCTGGGCAACTTCGTGCCGGCGCTGGGGCGCACCAGCTGGTATCCCTCGGTGCTGCTGTGCAGTGGCCTGATCGTGGGCGCCTGGGGATATTTCCTGTATATCGGCGTTATCGATCCGGCCGGCGGGGTCAATATCCTGTGGCCGCTGTTCGGCATCGCGAATCAGATCCTGGCCGCCATCGCCCTGTGCGTGGGCACCGCCATCCTGGTCAAGACCGGGCGCGAGCGCTATTTCTGGGTCACCGGCCTGCCGCTGGCCTGGCTGACGGCGGTCACCAGCACCGCCGCCTGGCAGAAGGTGATGAGCGACGACCCGCGCCTGGGCTTTTTTGCCGGCGCCAACGACCTTGCCATGAAGCTCGCCGGCGCCCTGCTGCCGCCCGAGAAGGCTGCGGTGGCGCCGCAGCTGATCTTCAACCTGCGCCTCGACGGCTGGCTGACGCTGCTGTTCGTGGCCCTGCTGTGGCTGATCCTGGCCGATACGGGCCGGGTGTGCCTGCGTCACTGGCGTCGCGCGTCCGCGGCCGTGCCCGCCGGGGGGCAGGCATGAAGGCGCTGCGTGCCTTTTGGGCCTGGTTGCGGGCGGTGTCCGGCGACGATGCCTACGAGCGTTATCTGGCCCATCACGCGGCGGCGCACCCGGACCGCGAACCGCTCGGGCGGCGGGAGTTTTTCACTCAGCGGCAGGCTGCGGCCTGGGCCAAGGTGAAGCGCTGCTGCTGACTGGTGGGCGCAAAGCTGTGCGGTGCCGTGTGCCAATCCAAATGGTGATCAGGGCACGGCGGCGATAAAAATCACCGACGCCGGTTCCGCGCTTGCGGGTGCGCGGGGTTCGCGCAGTTCCAGCAGGCGCAAGCCGTGCTTTCCGAACAGCCGTACCCAGGACTCCAGGGTGCGGAAATACCAGGGCGGTGGCGCCTCGACCCCGGGGCTGAACGCGGCCCAGGAATCCTGGCGCCAGCCATCGAGATAAGGTCGTTCGCCGCGTGCCATCAGGGGATGCAGGGTCTGCACGATGAAGTGCCCGCCCGGAATCAGTTTCGGCAGGGTGGCGAACAGGCGCTCGACCGGTTCCTGACCCAGCAGGGCGAAATTGCTCACCGCCATCGCGAAGCTGCCGAGTGCCGGCGGCAGGGCGTCGTAGCCAGCGACCATGAAGCTTCCCCCGCCGGCCTGACGGGCGGCATCGATCAGGGCCGGGGCGGCGTCGATGCCCGTCACCGCGATGCCGAGCGGCGCCAGCCGCCGTGCCAGCCAGCCCTCGCCGCAGCCGAGATCCAGCAGGGTGTCGGGGCGGTAATCGAGGATGGCATCGACCAGCGCCTGATCGGTCACCGCGACCCGGCTCGGAATACGCCGCTCGCGCACCGCCTCGACCCAGGCTCCGCTGTGCCGGCGCCAGCGCTGGCTGACCAGGGCGTCGTTGGCATCGGTGGCGTCCGATTCTGTACTCATGGCCCGGTCCTCTCGGGTTAGGCGCGCGCGGCAGCCTGGTGCTCGCGGGCGAAGTTGCTGAAATCCCGCAGGTAGTCGAGTTCCTGGTCGCCCGAACGCAGCGCGGCATACAGGGTGCGGTGCAGTCCCGCCTCGCCCAGGGGACGGGTCACCAGACTGCGACTGTGGGGCGTGTGGCGCATCACCCAGTCGGGCAGGGCCGCGACGCCCTGACCGCTGGTCACCAGCAACAGGATGATCGCGGTGAGTTCCGCCTGGCGCACGGCGGCCGGCGCCACGCCGGCCGGTTGCAGGAAATACTTGAACACGTCCATGCGCGCGGATGGCACCGGATAAGTGATAAGGGTCTCGCCGGCCAGGTGCTCCGGTTGAATCCAGGGCTGTGCCGTCAGCGGATGGTTGTCCGGCAGCACCAGCAATCCCTCGTAATCGAACAGCGGCACGAACGCGAGATCGGGCGTTTCCACCGGATCCGAGGTGATCACCAGATCGATATCGCCCTGGCGCAGCGCCGGCAGGGAGTCGAAGGCGAGGCCGAGGCGGATGTCCACGTCCACGGCGGGCCAGCGCGCCTTGAAGCGCGCCAGCACCGGCATCAGCCATTCGAAACAGGCGTGGCACTCGATGGCGAGATACAGCCGACCGGCGTCGCCCGCGGCGATCCGCGCCAGCTCGCGCTCGACCTGCTCGAAGCGGGGCAGGGTGTCCCGCGCCAGAGCCACCAGCTTTTGGCCGGCTGCCGACAGCCGGATCGGTTTGGTGTGGCGGTGGAACAGCGCCAGGCCGTAATAGTCCTCCAGCAGCTTGATCTGATGGGACAGCGCCGAGGGGGTCAGATGCAGGCGCTCGGCGGCGCGCGCCAGACTGCCGGTGTCGGCCATGGCGAGCAGGTTGCGCAGGTGTCGGCGTTCGATCATGTTGAGCAATGCTCATGTTAATTCGTATAGACATGAGATTTTATGGATTAGTCGGCGAAAATAGAATGGTCGTCCTGATTCAATCCGAGACGACACATGGACGCCTTGCCGACAATCTGTGCCCATAACCTGGGTTTTCCCCGCATCGGCCGCAGCCGGGAGCTGAAATGGGCGCTCGAAGCCTATTGGCGCGGCGAGATCGATCGGGACGAACTGGAACGCCGCGGACGCGAACTGCGCCGCCGCCACTGGGAACTGCAACGCGCCGCCGGCCTGGATCTGGTGCCAGTGGGGGATTTTTCCTGGTACGACCAGGTGCTGGACCTGACCGCTCTGCTGGGCGTGATTCCGGCGCGCTTCGGCTGGGACGGCGGCGCGGTGGATCTCGATCTCTACTTCCGCCTGGCCCGGGGCCGCGCGCCCAGCGGCAGCCCCGCCCCGGCCTGCGAGATGACCAAGTGGTTCGATACCAACTACCACTATCTGGTGCCGGAACTGAGCGTCGGGCAGGAATTCCGGCTCTCCGGCACGCGCCTGTTCGACCAGGTCGCCGAGGCTCAAGCGCTCGGTCTGCGGCCCAAGCCGGTGCTGGTGGGGCCGCTGACCTGGCTCTGGCTGGCGCGACCGGCGAGCGAGCGCGACGACCGCCTGGAGCTGGTGCCGGGATTGCTCGCGGCGTATCGGCAGATACTCGTGCGGCTCGCCGCCCAGGGCGTGGACTGGGTGCAGATCGACGAGCCGATCCTCGCGCTCGATCTGCCGGCACCCTGGCAGACGGCCTCTGCGGACGCCTACGCGGCACTGGCAAACAGCGGTGTGCAGGTGCTGCTCGCCACCTATTTCGGCCCGCTGGCCGACAATCTGGCGCTCGCCTGCGCGCTGCCGGTGGCGGGCCTCCACATCGATGCCGTGCGCGCTGCGGACGAACTGGACGCGGTCGCAGAGCGGCTGCCGTCCGGGCGTCTGCTCTCGATGGGGATCGTCGATGGCCGCAATATCTGGCGCACCGATCTCGATGCGGCGCTGGCCCGGTTGCAGGGCGTGCTGGCGCGACGCGCGGATCGGCTGTGGCTCGCGCCGTCCTGTTCGCTGCTGCATGTTCCCGTCGATGTGAGCGGTGACGACCGCTTGCCGCAGGACGTGATTCCCTGGTTTGCCTTCGCCACGCAAAAGCTCGATGAGATCGCACTGTTGCGCCGCGCTTTGGGGGGCGAGACCGCGGCGACGCGGGATGCCTTCGAGGACAGCCGCCGGGCGCTGGCGAGCCGGCGCGCCTCGTCGCGGGTGCATCGCCCTGCGGTGGCGGCGCGGGTGGCCGCGCTCCAGGCAACCGATGAACATCGAGCACACACCTACGGCGAGCGCATCGGCGCGCAGCGCGAACGGCTGCAACTCCCGCTGTTTCCCACCACCACCATCGGGTCGTTTCCCCAGACCGCCGCCATTCGCCAGGCGCGCAGCCGCTGGCGGGCCGGGGAGATTCCTGAAACCCAATACGAGGATTTCATCCGCGCCGAAATCGCCCACGCCATCCGTGAGCAGGAGGCGCTCGGCCTCGATGTGCTGGTGCATGGCGAAGCCGAGCGCAACGACATGGTGGAATACTTCGGCGAACAGCTCGACGGCTTCGTGTTCTCCGGCAACGGCTGGGTGCAGTCCTACGGCTCCCGCTGCGTGAAGCCGCCGATCATCCTGGGCGACGTGGCGCGCCCCGCGGCGATGACCGTGGCATGGATCCGGTACGCCCAGACCCTGACCGACAAGCCGGTCAAGGGCATGCTCACCGGCCCCGTGACCCTGCTCAACTGGTCCTTCGTGCGCGACGATCAGCCGCGCGCCGCCACCTGTCTCCAGCTTGCGCTCGCGATCCGCGATGAGGTGCGGGATCTGGAAGCCGCCGGCGTCGCCATCATCCAGATCGACGAGGCCGCGCTGCGCGAGGGCTTGCCGCTGCGCCACGCCGACTGGGGCGAATACCTCGACTGGGCGGTGCGCGCGTTTCGCATCGCGTCCACCGGCGTGGGTGACGCCACCCAGATTCACACCCACATGTGCTATTCGGACTTCAACGACATCATCGGCGCGGTGGCGGCCATGGACGCCGACGTCACCACCATCGAGAGCGCGCGCTCGGACGACCGGCTGCTGGATGCCTTTCGGGATTTCGCCTACCCCAACGAGATCGGCCCCGGGGTCTACGACATTCACTCGCCCAATGTGCCTCAGGCGGCCGAAATCCTGGATCGCCTGCGCCGCGCCCGCGCCCGGGTGCCCGCCGAGCGGCTGTGGGTGAATCCGGACTGCGGCCTCAAGACCCGCTCCTGGGATGAGGTGCGGCCCGCGCTGGTCGCCATGGTGGCCGCGGCCCGGGCGCTGCGTGCGGCCGCCGATTGATCGCTCGCCAGGCTGCCGGCGGGGTTTTGGGTCGCCTTGAGGCGGCTGCGGATTCGGGCTACATTCCCGCGCCACTTCGATTCCCGCGCCGCCTTGCAAGGTTCCGTCGCTACGATGGCATGCGGCGGCCCCCCCCATCCCCCGCGGACAGCCCGCGGACAGCCCGAGGACAGTATGAGCGACGGCAAGACCCTGACCGAGGCCATGAAGCCCTTTGCCGAGCGCAAGCAGGCGCTGACCGCCATCGATTATTCGCGTCGCCACGCCCGCGGTCAGCTGTCCGCCCGCGAGCGCGTCGATCTGCTGTTCGATGCGGGCACCTTCCTGGAGCTGGCGCCGCTGGCGCGGGAAAGCGATCTCGCCCGCGACACCAAACCGGGCGCTACGCCCCGCGACGGCATCGTGGTCGGCTACGGCAAGGTCAATGGGCGCCGGGTCGCGGTCGCGGCCTACGACATGGAATTTCGCGGCGGCTCCATGGGCAAGGTGTGCGAATGGAAATTCACCCGCCTGAAACGGATGGTGCTGGATCACGGGTTTCCGCTGGTCATCCTCACCGAAGGCACCGGCGCGCGGCTTGAAGAAGAGGTCAGCTCCCAGGGCGCCTACGACAATCCGCAGTTCTCGAATCTGGTGGCGCTGAGCGGCTATGTTCCCATCGTGGTGGCGGTGATGGGACTCTGCGTCGGCGGTCATGCCAATCTCACCGCCATCGGGGATTTCGTCCCCATGACGCGCAGCGCCTGCATGATGATCGCGGGGCCGCAGTTACTGAAAACCAAGATGGGGATCGACACCACCCTGGAAGAACTGGGCAGTGCGAAAAAGCACGTCGAGCGTTCGGGCATGGCCGATCTGCTGGTCGAGGACGACCGCGAATGCATCGCCAGCATCAAGGAGTTTCTGGCCTGCGTTCCCGACAATTGCAACCAGCCGCCGCCGCGCCGGCCCACCCGCGACCGGCCCGATCGCCGCTGCGACGAGTTGCTGGAGCTGGTGCCGTCCGATTTGCGTTTTGCCTACGATGTCAAAAAAGTTGTGCGCATTCTGGTCGACGATGGCGCCTGTTTCGAATTCAAACCGCGCTTTGCGCCGAACGTGGTGACCGCGCTCGCGCATCTGGATGGCCGCGCGGTCGGCATCATCGCCAACCAGCCCAACCAGATGTCCGGCACGCTGGATGTAAAAGCCTGTCAGAAAATCTGTCGCTTCATCAATTTTTGCGACGTGTACGGTTTCGCATTGATTTTTCTGCAGGACATTCCAGGTTTCTACCCGGGGCCGCAGTCGGAGGAAGACGGAATAATTCGCTGGTCCACCCGCATGCTGTACGAAATCGAACACGCCACGGTTCCGCGCATGACGGTGATGATGCGCAAGGCGTTCGGCCTCGCGCACTACGGGATGAACAGCCTGGGCATGCGCCCCGATCTGCTGGTGGCTTGGCCGCTGGCATCGTTCAGCGCCATCTCGCCCGACGACGCGGTGCAGGTCCTGTTCGGCAAGCAGCTCGCGCAGCAGGAGGACGGCGAGCAGCGCAAACAGGAATTGATCGACGAATTCCGCGCCAAGATCGGCATCCTGCCCGCCGCCGAAGCGGCACTGGTGGATGACGTCATCGATCCCGGGGACACCCGTAGAATCCTGATTCAGGCGCTCGACATGGTGCGCGAACGCCGCCCGGGACATCCCTTCAAGCGGCGGGGGATAACGCCGATCTGAATTGGCCGTCCGGGGCAGCCCAGGCTCAGCGCTGGCCCCGTTTGAGGGCGCGGATCAAAAAGCGTGCGGGATTGAGCGCGATCACCAGTTCCCGCGCCAGCGGTCGTGGCCGGCCTTCGATCAGGTCCGCCAGCAAGGCGGCGCACAGGGGCGCGTGACTGAGTCCCCGTGAGCCGTGGCCGCCGTGGATGAACAATCCCGGCCAGTAGCTGCCGGGATGAGGGATGTCGGCGCGGGCGTCGCGACGCAGGGGCGCGAAGGTCTCCAGCATCCGGTGTTCGACGGGCGCCGGCCCCACCAGCGGCAGGTAATCCGGGGTAACGCAGCGCAGGCCGGCACGGCCGGAGAGTTGCGCCGGGTCGGGCGTACCCAGAATTTCGGCGAGGTGGGGATCGGTGGCCTCGAGCTTGGCCAGGTTCTCGCGGTGTCCGTCGCTGCTCACGTCAAGATGGCTCGCTCCCAGGTTGTAGGTTGCGCCGAAGGTGTGCCGGCCGTCGGCCGCGGGACCGAGATAACCGGCGCCGCAGATCAGGGTGCGAAGTCCTGCGCTCGCCGGTGTCGCCGGGCAGATGCTGATCTGACCTTGAATGGTCTTGAGCGGTAAATGCCGGGTCTGCTCGAAGCGGGCCAGCTCGGTGGCGTTGGCGAGCACCACGACGTCATGGGGGCCGGAGGTTGCGCCGCTGGCATCGCCCAGTTGCCAGCCCTGGGTGCCGTCCCGAATGAGTGCGACGATCTCCGCGCAACGGACCGCGATGCGGGGATGTTCGGCCAGGCGCCGGCAGGCCGCCGCCGGATCTATCCAGCCGAGTCCCGGCAGCAACAGGCCACAGTCCGCGGCAAGCGGTACCCCCGCGACTGCGGTGAGTTGCGGAGCCTCGATCAGGCGCGCGATTTCAGCGGGGTGGCGGGCGGCGATCCGGCGCAGTTGTTCCGCGTGAGCAGCCGTTTCCGGCAGCAGCAAGACACCGCAGTTGTCGCCGAGTCCGTCCCGCGAGAAGTCCCGGTAATAGTTCTGAGCAAAGAGCAGGGCGGCCAGATTGATGGCACCGAAGGCGGAGGGCTCCGCGGTCAGGCGTGGATAGAGCACGCCCTGGGGATTGCCCGAGGCGCCGCTGGCGATGGTGGCGCGATCGTACAGGGTTACCTGCCAGCCGCGCTCCGCCAGCGTGCGGGCACTGGTGCAGCCCGCGATGCCGGCCCCGATGATGGCCGCCGTTCTG
This sequence comes from Porticoccaceae bacterium, assembly GCA_050179115.1. GTDB lineage: Bacteria > Pseudomonadota > Gammaproteobacteria > Pseudomonadales > Porticoccaceae > JAGPUQ01. The sequence goes on from JBFXFL010000011.1 coordinate 22,368, forward strand.
GGCGCGGTGCCGTACTCCGCGGCGCCCAGATGCCAGGGCGCGCCGGCCGGTCGGCGGCGTTGGGGCTGCGGGGCGGCGGTTTCCGCGGGGGCCGGCAACGCCAGAAACTCCCCGCGCAGCATGTCCCGCTTGCTGCCGTGGCCAGCGACCTTGTCGACCGCAAAGCCGGCGTCGGCCAGGCCGCGGCGCACGCTGCCGGCGGCCGTGAAGGTCGCAAAGCTGGTGCCGGCGTGGCTGAGTGCGGCGAGTTGCGCGAACAACGCCGGGCTCCACATATCCGGGTTGCGGGCGGGCGCGAAGCCGTCGAGAAACCAGGCGTCGATTGTGGGCGCGGTGCTGTGGCACACGGCCGGGTGATCCGAGGCGCGCAGCTGATTCAGCATGGCGACGGCATCGCCCAGCAGCAGCGTGAGCTGAATCCGTCCGCCGGCAAGCACCAGGCGATGGCAGCCGGCAACCGGTGGCGGATAGTCCCGGGCGAGTTCCGTGGCCAGGGCCGCGAAGGCGGGCCATTGCGCCAGGGCGCACTCGAAATCCTCGCGCGCCAGTGGGTGTTTTTCCACCGAGACATAGTGCAGCACCGCGGTTTTCGGTGCGCTGGCGAGCCACAGGCTGCCGGCGACAAGAAAGTTGAGTCCGCTGCCGAACCCGGTTTCGCCGATGACAAATCCCTCGCCTGCGCGCAACGCCTGCCAGCGTTCCGGCAGCTGGTTGCCGGCAATGAACACATGCCGGGTCTCGCCCAGGCCATCGACGGGTGAATGGTAGATGTCCTCGAAGTGAAGCGAGCGCAGGACGCCGTCACGCCAGATGACGGCCGCCGGAGCTAGGCGGTCGGGCGGCTCGATCATCCGGGCTGGCGCCTCAAGGTCATTGCGCTGTTACGGAATACGTCCATGCGGAGATGCCAGGGAGTGAAGGTTGAGAATTCTACGGTGAAGTCGCAACCGCCAGGGCCATGAATTTGTTTTATGGGCCGGGGATCGCTAGACTTTCCGGCTGTTTTTTGACCCACATGGCGGATGCGGCGATGGCCGGCAAAACCCTGTACGACAAGCTCTGGGAATCCCATCTGGTGCGGCAGAACGACGATGGCTCGGCGCTGCTCTACATCGACCGCCATCTGCTGCACGAAGTGACTTCGCCACAGGCGTTCGAGGGCTTGCGGCTGGCGGGGCGCGAGCCCTGGCGCATCGACGCCAATCTGGCCACGCCGGATCACAATGTTCCCACCACCAGCGTCGAGCGGCGCGGCGGCATCGCGGCCATTGCCGATGAGGTTTCGCGCATCCAGGTGCAGACGCTGGACGACAACTGCGCGCGCTACGGCATTTTGCAGTTCGGCATGCACGACGCGCGGCAGGGCATCGTGCATGTCATCGGGCCGGAGCAGGGCGCGACCCTGCCGGGCATGACCGTGGTGTGCGGCGACTCTCATACGTCCACGCACGGCGCCTTCGGCGCGCTGGCGCACGGCATCGGCACCTCGGAAGTCGAGCATGTGCTCGCCACCCAATGCCTGATCGCCCAGAAAATGAAGAATTTGCAGGTGCAGGTCGAAGGCGAGCTCGCGCCGGGCGTCACCGCCAAGGATATCGCGCTGGCGGTGATCGGCACCATGGGTACGGCCGGCGGTACCGGCTATGCGCTCGAATTCGCCGGCAGTGCGATTCGCGCACTGTCCATGGAGGGCCGCATGACGCTCTGCAACATGGCCATCGAGGCCGGTGCCCGGGTGGGTCTGGTCGCGGTCGACGCCAAGACCATCGACTATGTGAAAGGACGTCTCTTTGCGCCCCGGGGCGCGCAGTGGGAGCAGGCGGTGGCGAACTGGCGGCAGCTGCATTCCGATGCCGATGCCGTCTTTGACAAGGTGGTGGAGTTGCGCGCAGAAGACGTCAAGCCCCAGGTCAGCTGGGGGACTTCGCCGGAAATGGTGGTGGCGGTGGATGCCCGTGTGCCGGACCCGACAGTCGAGCCGGACCCGACCAAACGGGATTCCATCGAGCGGGCTCTCAAGTACATGGGGCTCGTCGCCAATCAGGCGATCACCGACATCCGGCTGGATCGCATTTTCATCGGGTCCTGCACCAATTCGCGGATCGAGGATCTGCGCGCGGCAGCGGCCGTTGCGAAGGGCCGCAAGGTGGCTGCGACCGTCAAGCAGGCGCTGGTCGTGCCCGGCTCCGGGCCGGTCAAGGCCCAGGCCGAGCAGGAAGGGCTCGACAGAATCTTCATCGAAGCCGGATTCGAGTGGCGTGAACCCGGCTGCTCCATGTGCCTGGCCATGAACGCGGATCGTCTCGAAGCCGGCGAGCACTGCGCGTCCACGTCGAACCGCAACTTTGAAGGCCGGCAGGGCGCCGGTGGCCGCACCCATCTGGTGAGTCCCGCGATGGCGGCGGCCGCCGCGGTGTGCGGGCATTTTGTCGACGTCCGGGAATTACTGGGACAGGGGGAGGTGGCATGAAAGCTTTTACCCGGCATCAGGGGCTGGTCGCGCCCCTGGATCGTGCCAATGTCGACACCGACCAGATTATTCCCAAGCAGTTTCTGAAGTCGATTCAGCGCACGGGTTTTGGTCCCAATCTGTTCGATGAATGGCGCTATCTGGATGTGGGGGAGCCGGGACGGGACAATTCGAAACGTCCCCTGAACCCGGATTTTGTGCTCAATCAGCCGCGCTATCAGGGTGCCAGCGTGTTGCTTGCGCGGGAGAACTTCGGCTGCGGCTCGTCCCGCGAGCATGCCCCCTGGGCGCTGGAGGAATACGGGTTTCGCGTCCTGATCGCCCCCAGCTACGCCGACATTTTTTATAACAACTGCTTTAAGAATGGCTTGTTACCTATTGTTTTATCTGATGATGAAGTCGATGAGCTCTTTCGGCAAGCCACAGTCACCGAGGGTTACCAGCTCACCATAGACCTTGCCGGCCAGACCGTTACCCGGCCCGACGGCAGGATCTATCACTTCGAGGTGGATGAGTTCCGCAAGCATTGCCTGCTGGAAGGCCTGGACGAGATCGGTCTGACGCTGGCGCACAGCGACCAGATCCGGGCGTTCGAGGCGCGCCACCGCGCAGCGCATCCCTGGCTGTTTGGCGCGGGTTGATCAGTGACTGACGGGCAGGGGTTGGCATGAGTGATCAAAGTCACGCCGAGGCGGTGCGCCGTCAATTCGGCGCCCAGGCCGGTGCCTATCTGAGCAGTGCCGTACACGCCCAGGGTCCCGAATTTGCCGAACTGCGCGCTGCCGTCGCGGCGCGCCCGGGAGCGCAGGTGCTGGACCTGGGTTGCGGTGCCGGTCATGTCAGCTATCAGGTCGCGCCCCTTGCCGGCGCGGTCGTGGCCTACGATCTGGCCCCGGAAATGCTTGCCATCGTCGCAGCTACGGCCCGGGAGCGCGGACTTGGCAACATCACCACTACCCAGGGTGCCGCGGAACATTTGCCGTTTCCGGACCGGCAGTTCGATCTGGTGTTCAGCCGCTATTCCGCGCACCACTGGAACGACCTGGGTGGCGCGCTGCGCGAAGTTCACCGGGTGCTGAAACCGGGCGGGCGCGCGGCGTTTGTGGATATTGCCGGTGCCCCCAGACCGTTGCTCGACACCCATCTCCAGACGGTCGAGGTATTGCGCGATCCCAGCCATGTGCGCGATTACACCCCGGCGGAATGGTTGCAACTGGTTGCGCAGGCGGGCCTGAAGCCCGAGCGGCACGCGCTCTCGCGCCTGCGGCTCGAGTTCGCGTCCTGGGTGGCGCGCATGCAGACTCCGGAACCGTTGCGGGTCGCGATCCGCGCGCTGCAGGATGAGGCCAGCAGCGAGGTGCGGGATTACTTTGCGATCGAGGCGGATGGTTCCTTCAGTGCCGATGTTCTGGTGCTCTGGGCGTCCTGCTGAGTGGCCGGTCGGATACCGCATCGGCGCGTTTCATGATTAATGCAATAGTTGTCGAAACAGGTTTAATTTAATGAAAAATATAGGTTTTGTTGGCTGGCGCGGGATGGTCGGCTCGGTGCTGATGGCGCGCATGACGGAGGCGGATGATTTCGCCAGGATCCGGCCCCACTTCTTTACCACATCCCAGGCCGGGCAACCGGGGCCGGACGTCGGCCAGGGCCGAACCACGCTGCTCGACGCCATGGATATCGACCAGCTGCACGCCATGGACGCCATAGTGACCTGTCAGGGCGGCGATTACACCAAGGCGGTGTTTCCCCGCTTGCAGGCGACCGGCTGGAACGGCTACTGGATCGATGCGGCATCCGCATTGCGTATGAACGATGACGCAGTCATCGTGCTGGACCCGGTCAATCGTGGCGTGATCGCGCAGGCCCTGGATGCCGGTCGGCGCGTATTCGTTGGCGGCAATTGCACCGTGAGTCTGATGCTGATGGGCCTGGGTGGCCTGTTCCAGGCCGGGCTGGTGGAATGGGTGTCCGCCATGACCTATCAGGCCGCGTCCGGTGCCGGCGCGCCCAATATGCGCGAACTGCTGGCCCAGATGGGCGCGGCACACGATTCAGTCCGGGATTTGCTGGCGGATCCGGCCAGCTCCATCATCGACATCGACCGCCGCGTGACCGAAGTACTGCGCGCACCGGGGTTCCCGATAGCGGAGTTCGGCCACCCGCTTGCCGGCAGTCTGTTGCCCTGGATCGACGTTGAACTCGACAACGGCCAGAGTCGCGAGGAATGGAAAGGGGGCGCCGAGGCCAACAAGATTCTCGGTCGTCAGGACCATCCGGTGCCCATCGACGGACTCTGCGTCCGCATCGGTGCCATGCGTTGCCACAGCCAGGCACTGACCATCAAGCTGACCCGCGACCTGTCCATCGCGGAGATTGAGGCGCTGATCGCGGCGGCCAACGACTGGGTGCGCGTCGTGCCCAACCACCGGGAGGACAGTCTGAGGGCATTGACGCCGGCAGCGGTCACCGGGAAGCTGGAAGTCCCCGTCGGTCGCCTGCGCAAGCTCGCCATGGGCGGCGAGTATCTGACCGCGTTTACCGTCGGCGATCAGTTGCTCTGGGGCGCCGCAGAGCCGTTGCGGCGGATGCTGCGGCTGGTGCGGTAGTGAGCGGGGTCGGTGCGCGAGCGCCCCACACCGAATTTGAGACCTCGATCTGTTTTCGGCGGCTTTTTGTGGACGTAAACTGCCAGAACTGGAATTATGATAACTAATATCTGGTTAGCGAGCGATTTTGGTGTAAATATTCAACAGCTAGGCTGATTGCTCTTGGGACGATGGGACAACATGCAGGAAGGTGCGAACATGGCTTCACGGACATCAAGATACTCCCTGGGACTGTTGGCCCTGTTGGCGGCGCAGTGGGCCTCGGCGGTTGGTTTGGGGGAAATCACGCTGCGGTCGGCGATGAATGAGCCGCTGCGCGCGGAGATAGCCCTGCTCAGCGTAGGAGACCTCAACGAATCCCAAATAGCGACAAAGTTGGCGTCGCCGGAGGATTTTCAGCGCGCAGGAGTCGAACGCGAATTTCAGCTCGCTGATCTCCGCTTCAAGGTTGACTTGTCGAGCCCTGCCAAGCCGGTGATCCGGGTGTCTTCACAGCGCCCAATGAAGGAGCCCTACCTCAATTTTCTGCTGGAATTGCGCTGGACCTCCGGCCGCTTGCTCCGCGAATACACACTGCTCCTGGATCTGCCGACCTTTGCGGGAGTACCGCCTGCGGGAAAGACTGCTGCCGCGGCGCCCACCGCGGCAGTTAACCCTCGCTCCGAAGCCCCCGCCTCTGAGTCGCCCCGGCGGTTGCCGGCGCATGGCGCGGCGCGAGCCTCTGCCCGAACATCGGCGCCAGCGAACGGCAGCTACCGGGTGCAGGCTGGCGACACCCTGTGGGGAATTGCGGCGCGTAATCAGCCCCAGGGTGTCACCGTACAGCAGGCGATGCAGGCGATACTGGCGGCCAATCCCGACGCATTCATTCGCGCGAATCCCAATCTGATCCGGCGCGACGCCGTGTTGAACCTGCCCGATGCCGCGGCCATGGCCGCAGTCGACCAACGCCTCGCCGTGAGCCAATTGCGTGCTGCCCAGCCGGTTGCCGATCGAGTCATCGAGTCGCGTGCCAGGACTGCTGAAAAATCGAGTCCCGGCAGTGAGAACGGTGAACTGCGTCTTGCCGGCGGCGCCAGCAGCGCCGGTGCCGGCTCTGCTGCCATGGGCGGCGGTGGCCGGGAATCCGGAGATACGGCGGATGCATCGCGCACCGATATGGGTTCAGCCCTGGAAGAAAAAGACCGGATCGAACGCGAAAACGCCGAACTGAGAGCGCGGGTTGCGAGCCTCGAAGAACAGCTGAAAACCGCGTCCCGCCTCGTTGAAATCAGCGACCCGGCGTTGGCGGCATTGCAAAAAGGCGGTATGCAGGAGACGTCGGACACCGCCGCTGCCGACACCGGGAAATCAGCCGATGCTGGCGAAGCGGGCTCGGTGACGCCGGTTGCGGAAGCGCCATTGTCCGGAGCGCCGGCCGAGTCGGCGCCAAATGCCGCAGCGGGCACGCTTGCCGGCCAAACCGATGACGCGGCTCCGGCATCGCCTGCGCCGGATGCGAGTACCGCTGCACCTGAGACAGTAACCGCCGGTGGTGGTGATACGGTCGCGCCCGCGGCTCCGCCCGCCGACCAAAGTCCTCTGGATACCGTCGCCAAACTGCGCCCCTGGCTGGTGCCGGCGCTGGGGCTCACTGGAATTCTGCTGCTGGTAGCCATGGGCCTTGCGGCCTTGCGTGGTCGTGCCACACAACAGCACGGACTGCGACTGCCGGGCGAGCTTGAAGCCAAGGGAGCGCGTACCGCCGCGTTTGACCGTGATCTGACGGCGCCTGTTGCCCTCGACCACGAGGATTTGTTGCCGACGGAGGCGAGCTTCAACGAAGGTCCGGACCAGATTCTGGAAGAGGTCGATGTCTGCCTGTCGTTCGGTAATGAACAGCAGGCGAGTGAACTGCTGACCGGAGCTTTGGCGCGTTATCCAAGGCATTCCGGATTGCATCTCAAGATGCTCGGACTCCTGGCACAACAAGGCGACCGGCTCGGCTTCGAGGCGGCTCTTCCGAAGCTTGAGGCCCTCGATGATCCCGGTGCCACCGAGTCCGCCAACGCGCTGCGGCGGGAATTGCAGGAGCGTGAGGCAGCGCTGGCTCCCGTTGTTTCGGTTGCAACCGCACCGGTTGCAGTCGCGGCGAATCCGGCTGAGGTTGCTCCGGTAGACGATGGGTCCTCCGTGGTAGCGGAAAATCGGGATTTCGATCTGGATCTGGATCTCGATCTGGACATGCCAGACGCGTCACCGGCCGGTGCAGCAGCGACCGAGACGCAGGCGGAAGTGCCCGGTGAGCTCGAGGATTTTGAGCTTGACTTGCTGGACAACGACTTGCTGGACAACGAGCTGACGAATTCGGGCCAGGACCTTGTCGAACCGCCGGTCGCAGCGACCGCCGAATCCTGGCAGGCCACTTCTCTGGATGGCGATCTGGATCTGTTCGAGCCCGGGCAGGAAATGGCCACCCAGATCGAACTGGCGGAAGCCTATGTCGATATGGGGGACGCGGAAGGCGCGCGGGAAATCCTCGATTACGTGCTTCAGGGCGGCGATGAGGAGCAGAAGGAATCTGCACGACAGTTGCTCGCCAGACTCGGGTAGCGGGTGAGTGCGTCGACCCCCTGGGAGTACCGCGGTAACTGCCGGGTTCCCGAGGGATGCGAGTTGCCCGCGGGTCTGCACCGGGTGGCCGCCGTGGTCGAATACGACGGCAGTCGCTTTTGCGGCTGGCAGCGCCAGACGCACTGCGCCAGTGTGCAGCAGGAGGTCGAAACTGCACTGTCCCGGATTGCCGACGCGCCGGTCACGGTGTCCTGTGCCGGGCGCACCGATACCGGGGTTCACGCCACTGCCCAGGTAATTCACTTCGACACCGGCGCACGACGTGCGCCGCACAACTGGCTGCTCGGCGCCAATGCGCAGCTTCCCCGTTCCATTCGATTGCAGTGGGCGCAGGACGTCGATGCGGGTTTTCACGCGCGTTTCAGCGCCCTGGCGCGTACGTACCGCTACGTCATTCATAACTCCGACCGCGATCCGGCGCTGCTGCGTGACCAGGTTGGCCGCGAGCGCCGACCGCTGGACGTGCGCGCCATGGAATCGGCCGGACAGTTATTGCTTGGCGAGCGCGATTTCAGCGCCTTTCGCGGCGCCGGCTGTCAGTCGCAATCACCCAGGCGCAATCTGATCGCGCTGCATTTGTGGTCGCAAGCGCAATTCGTCATTATCGAAATCACGGCGAACGCATTTTTGCTGCACATGGTGCGCAATATCGTCGGCGCCTTGTGCGCGGTAGGGCGCGGCGAACGCCCGCCACAGTGGATTGCCGAGCTGCTCGCATCCCGCGATCGTTCCGCCGGCGAAGCGACGGCGGCACCGACGGGTCTTTATCTGGTCGGTGTGCACTATCCGCCGCGCTTCGCGGTCCCGGCCCTGATGGGCGGGCCGTGCTTTGTGGCGGGTACGGCGCTATTGTCACAGGTGAACGTGTTGGCGCAGCGTCGGGAGGCGCACTGGTGATCCGGGTCAAGATCTGCGGGATTACGCGCGAGGCCGATGCGCAGGCGGCAGCGGATGCCGGTGCCGACGCCATCGGGCTGGTGTTTCACCCGGCGAGCCCGCGCTGCGTGTCCCTGGCGATGGCGGCGTCGATCGTGCGAAGCGTCGGTCCTTTCGTCACCACGGTGGGACTCTTTGTCGATGCCGCACCGGATCGGGTGCGGGAAGTGCTGGCGCGCACCGGCGTCCATCTGTTGCAGTTGCACGGCAGCGAGACGCCGGATTATTGCGCCCAGTTCGGCGTTCCCTATATCAAGGCACTGCGCATGGCGCCCGGGCTGGATCCCGCCGCCGCCGCGGCAAACTATCCTGCGGCGGCGGGCCTGTTGTTCGACGCCTGGGATCCCCTTGTGGCCGGCGGCACCGGAGCCGGCTTCGACTGGTCGCGCCTGCCGGCGCAGCGCGGGCTGCCCTTGATTCTGGCCGGCGGTCTGGACCCGATGAACGTCGCGGGGGCCGTGCGTCAGGTGCGTCCCTACGCGGTGGATGTCAGCAGCGGCGTCGAGGCTGCGCCCGGAATCAAGGACCCGCGATTGATGCGGGATTTCATTGTGGCCGCGAAGGCGGCATCGCGTTGACACTGGCGCGCGCGTCTGTAGGATGCCGCAGCACGGCGAGGACGAGGTGATCAGACGGTGACGAGACCATGAGCTGGCTGAGCAAGATACGGCCCTCGGGCCTGAAAACTCAGGGCCGCGACCAGGCGCGCAGCGTTCCGGAAGGGGTGTGGGTGCCCTGTCCGAAGTGCGCGGCACCGCTGTATCGGCCCGAGCTCGAACGCAACCTCGACGTCTGTCCCAAGTGCAGCCACCACATCCGCATCGGCGCACGCCGCCGGCTCGACATTTTTCTCGATCCCGATGGTCGCGAAGAACTGGCAACGGATGTCCTGCCCGTCGATCGCCTCAAGTTCCGCGATATCAAGAAATACCGCGACCGGCTCGCCGCCGCCCAGAAGGAGACCGGCGAGAAAGACGCGCTGATCGCGATCAAGGGCAGGGTGCTGGCGCTGCCGGTGATCGCGGCGGCGTTCGAATTCGAGTTCCAGGGCGGCTCCATGGGTTACGCGGTGGGCGAACGCTTCACGCGTGCCGCGCGCCGGGCGCTCGACGAGCGGATTCCCCTGGTGTGCTTCTCTGCCACCGGTGGCGCGCGGATGCAGGAAGCATTGATCTCGCTGATGCAGATGGCCAAGACCAGCGCCATCCTCGAGCGCCTCAAGGCCGCGGGCGTTCCCTATATTTCGGTGATGACCGACCCGGTGTACGGGGGCGTATCCGCGAGCCTCGCCATGCTCGGCGACATCAATATCGCCGAGCCGGACGCGCGCTCCGGATTCGCCGGACCCAACATCATCGAACAGACCATCCGCCAGAAGTTGCCGCCCGGCTTCCAGCGCAGCGAATTCCTGCTGGAACACGGCGCGATAGACATGATCGTGGCGCGCCCCGCGCTGCGTGCCACCATCGCCGGATTGCTCGCCAAGCTCGGTGGCAAGCCTTCGCCGGAGCGCCCGGAAGCGGATGACAGTTCCCGAACTCCCCCCCAGCACGTCGCCGCCAACCCTGTCTGACTGGCTGGCGCTGCTGGAAGCACGCCATCCGGTTGCCATCGAACTGGGACTTGAGCGCGTCGCGGCGGTAGCCGCGCGGCTGCACTTGCCGCGACCGGCGCCGCGCGTGGTGACGGTTGCGGGAACCAACGGCAAAGGCTCGTGCATCGCCTTCATGGAAGCCCTGCTCGCGGCAGCGGGCCAGCGCTTTGGAAGCTACACCTCACCCCATCTGCTCGCCTACAACGAACGCGTACGCATCGACGCGGTGCCGGTCACCGACGCTGTGCTGTGCGATGCCTTCGCCCGCGTTGAAGCCGCGCGCGGCGAAACCCGTCTGACCTATTTCGAGACCGGCACCCTGGCCGCCTTCCTCATCCTCGCGGATTCAGGAGTGGATGTCGCGCTGCTGGAAGTAGGGATGGGCGGCCGCCTCGATGCGGTCAATATCGTCGCGCCCGATGTGGCCGTGATCACTTCCATAGCGCTGGATCACCAGGCGTGGCTGGGTCTCGACCGCGCTGCCATCGGCGTCGAGAAAGCCGGCATTGCCCGCGCGAATGTGCCGCTGATTTGTGGCGATCGGGAGCCGCCCGCTGCGATGCTGGCGACGTTGGCGGACATCGGTGCGCGCGTGATCCGGCTTGGGGGGAAGGGTTTTTCCTGGTCCCGCGGCGACGACGATCTGGAACTGGTTTGCACTACCCCCGACGGGCAGTCGGTGCACTATCGCGAATTGCCGATTCCCCGCCTGCCACTGGCCAGCGCCGCCTGCGCAGTGCAGGCGCTCATCAGCCTGGGGCTGATCCCGGACGCGAGCCGGGTGGCGCGCGTGTTCACCGATGCTCGCCTCGCGGGACGCTTTCAGGAAATCACCCGGGACGAGCGCCGGGTGGTGCTCGATGTGGCCCACAATCCGGCCGCCGCCGCACTCCTCGCCGAGCGGCTGCGACGTCTGAATCGGGGCGCCGGGCGCGCGGTACATGCAGTCGTCGGGGTGCTGGGCGACAAGGATATCGAGGGCGTCTTGGCCCCCCTGGTGCCTGAGGTTGCCAGCTGGTACTGCTGCGCGTTGCCAGATGTCGCGCGGGGCGCAACGGCGAACCAGGTCGCGGGCCTGTTGTACAATGCGGCAGCGAGTCAGGGATTGTCGGCGATGTCGGCTTGCCACCCCAGTCCCGCCGCAGCCTTTGCCGCAGCACTGGGTGCGAGCCGACCGGACGACGTGATTCTCGTATTCGGGTCTTTTCACACCGTGGCGCCGGTGCTCGCCGTGCTACAGAATGATCATGCGCCCGCAGGAGGTGACAGCCCATGAACCAAGCCTTGCGGCAGCGTATTCTGGGCCTTCTGGTACTGGTGGCGCTCGCAAGTGTGCTGTTGCCGCTGGTCCTGGATTTTGGTGGCGACACCAAGATCGATACCGGCAGTCATATACCGCCTGCGCCCACCATTCAGCCGACTCCGCTGCCGGAATCCGCCTCCACCGAGCCGCAGACGCCCCCGGAGCCGACGTCGGGGACATCCGGTTCGCCAGGCGAGCCAGAGCTCTTTCAGCTCGCGCCGGGTGAGGGTACGGACGGCGTTTCCGCGACCGGCTCTTCTGCAACTGGCACAACCAGCCCGTCGACGACGGATGTTTCGGCGAAGTCCATACCCGAAGAGCCCAGGCTTGATGCCAAGGGCCTGCCGGCATCCTGGGTGCTGCAGGCGGGCGCCTTTCAGGACAAGGCCAATGCCGAGGAGCTGCGCGACCGTTTGCTCAAGGGTGGACATCGCGCCTTTGTGCAGACTTCGACCGCGGGGGGCAAAGCCACCCACCGGGTCTTTGTCGGACCCAAGATGACGCGGGAAGCTCTGGTTGCCGAGCAGGCGGCGCTGCAACGCAAATTCGGCGTCAAGACGATGATCGTTCCCTTTGTGCCCTGAAGGGCATGGCCCGGTCTGCTACAATCCGGCGCGGTTCACGAGCGGACTGACATGAATATCGCGGACTGGATGATCGTGGCCGTGGTCGGTGTTTCCGCGCTCATCAGCCTGGTGCGCGGGTTTGTCCGTGAAGCACTTTCCCTGCTTGCCTGGGGCTTGGCGTTCGCCTCGGCGATGATGTTTCACGGGCCTGTGGCGCATTGGCTGGAAGGCGTGATGGCAACGCCTTCACTGCGATTCATCAGCGCATGGCTTGGTGTTTTTCTGGCGGTCCTGCTGGGACTCGGTTTGATCAATTTCGTTATTTCGCGCTTGATCCGGGCCTCCGGTCTGTCGGGTACCGACCGTTTTCTCGGTTCGCTGTTTGGCGTCGCTCGCGGCCTGGTCGTGGTGATGGCCGCGTTGATTCTGGTACCCCATGTTCTACCGGTGAAGCAGGATGCCTGGTGGCGGGAATCCAGCCTGATTCCGCAATTTTTGGCGTTTGAGGGCAGGGCACGAGAATTGGCAGGGACGCTGGTTGATTGGTTCCAGCAACTGGTTCGCTGAGCGGGGTACGGCTATGTGTGGCGTCGTTGGCATCGTCGGCAAGACCGACGTCCAGTACCAGATCTACGACGCGTTGACCATGTTGCAGCACCGCGGCCAGGATGCCGCCGGCATCATGACCTGTCGCGACGGGCAGTTGAGTCAGCGCAAGGATGTGGGTCTGGTGCGGGATGTATTCCGTGAACACCACATGGCGCAGCTCACCGGCCCGATCGGCGTCGGTCATGTGCGCTATCCGACGGCCGGCAGCTCGGGACCGTCGCTGGCGCAGCCTTTCTATGTCAATTCGCCCTACGGTATCTGTCTGGCCCACAACGGCAATCTGACCAATTCCGCCGAGCTGCTCAGTCATGTTTTCAAATCCGATCTGCGCCACGTCAATACCGATTCCGATTCGGAAATCCTGCTCAATGTGTTTGCGCACGAATTGCAGTTGCAAGGCAAGCTGCAACCGCGGCCCGAGGATATTTTTTCGGCGGTAAGGCGGGTGCATCGCCGCTGCCGGGGCGCTTATGCCGCGGTGGGCCTGATTGCGAACTACGGATTGTTCGCGTTTCGCGATCCGTTCGGCATCCGCCCGCTGGTTTTTGGTCGCCGCGACACACCGCGTGGACGCGAGTACATGGTGGCGTCGGAGAGCGTTGCCCTGGATGTGCAGGGTTATCAGATCGAGCGGGATGTGGCGCCTGGGGAGGCAATCTTCATCGACCTGGAAGGCAATCTCCACACGTGCCAGTGTGCGGACACGCCGGAACTGGTGCCCTGCATCTTCGAGCAGGTCTATTTCGCGCGTCCCGATTCCATGCTCGACAATATCTCGGTGTACAAGGCGCGCCTGCGCATGGGCGAGCGGCTGGCGGAAAAGATCCTGCGCCAGTGGCCGGATCACGATATCGATGTCGTGGTACCGGTGCCCGATACCAGCCGGGTGGCGGCCCAGGCAATGGCGGAAACCATGGGACTCAAATTCCGCGAAGGCTTCATGAAGAACCGCTACATCGGCCGCACCTTCATCATGGCGGAGCAGGGCCAGCGCGCCAAATCCGTGCGCCAGAAACTCAATCCCGTGAAGCTCGAATTCCAGGGCAAGAAAGTGCTCCTGGTGGACGATTCCATCGTGCGCGGCACCACGTCGCGGGAGATCGTGCAGATGGCGCGCGATGCCGGCGCGATGCGCGTCTACATGGCATCGGCGGCGCCGCCGGTGCGCCACCCGAATGTGTACGGGATCGACATGCCCGCGGCCCGCGAGCTGGTGGCCTTTGGGCGCACGGATGTGGAAGTCGCCGCCGAGATCGGCGCGGACTGGCTCATCTATCAGGATCTCGACGATCTGATCGAAGCCGCGCGCGAGGGCAATCCCGAAATTCACCGCTTCGAATGTTCGGTGTTTACCGGCGAATACATCACCAACGATGTCGATCCAGGCTATCTGGAGCGCCTGGAGTCGGCGCGGGGCAACGGCGCGAAACTGCGTCTGACGGATACCGGCGACGAGGTGCTGGGATTGCATAACACGACGCGCGGGGTGGGCTGAATGGCAGAGCACGACGCTTCCGATCCGCTCGCCGGTGCGGCGCTCGACACCCTTGCGGTGCGTGCCGGTCAGGTGCGCAGCGCCGAGGGCGAGCACAGCGAAGCGCTGTTCCTGACCTCGAGTTATGTGTTTGCGAGTGCGGCCGAAGCCGCGGCGCGCTTCACCGGCGAGCTGCCCGGCAATGTGTATTCGCGCTACACCAACCCGACGGTGCGCACCTTTGAAGAGCGGATCGCGGCGCTCGAGGGTGCCGAGCAGGCGGTCGCCACAGCGTCCGGCATGGCCGCGATCCTCAGCACCTGCATGGCGCTGCTCAAGGCCGGCGACCATCTGGTGTGCTCGCGCAGCGTGTTTGGCACCACCACGGTGTTGCTGAACAAATTCATGGCCAAGTTCGGCGTCGAGACCACCTATGTCGACCTGACGGACCTCGCCGCCTGGCGCGCCGCGCTCCGGCCCGAGACCCGGATGCTGTTTCTGGAGACGCCTTCCAACCCCCTGTCCGACGTGGCGGACCTGGATGCGCTCGCCGCACTCGCGCGCGCGCGGGGCGTGCTGCTCGCGGTGGACAACTGTTTCTGTACCCCGGCGCTGCAACGCCCGCTGGAGTGGGGCGCCGATATCGTCATTCACTCCGCCACCAAGTACCTGGACGGCCAGGGCCGCTGTCTCGGCGGCGTGGTGCTGGGTCGCGCCGAACTCATGGCCGAGGTGCTCGGCTTCCTGCGCTCGGCGGGACCCACGCTGAGCCCCTTCAATGCCTGGGTGTTCACCAAGGGCCTCGAAACCTTGCGTCTGCGCATGGAAGCCCATTCCGCCGGTGCGCTCGCGCTGGCCCAGTGGTTGCGCGAGCAGCCGGCCGTGGAACGGGTGTTTTACGCCGGCCTGTCGGACCACCCCGGACATGAACTCGCCAAACGGCAGCAGCGCGCGTTCGGCGGCGTGCTGGCATTTCGTGTGCGCGGTGGACGCGCGGCCGCCTGGCGCGTCATCGACGCCGCGCGCATCCTGTCGCTGACCGCGAATCTGGGCGACGCCAAATCCACCATCGTGCATCCGGCGACCACCACTCACGGCCGCTTGACCGCGGAGGAAAGAGCGCGCGCCGGCATCACCGATAACCTGATCCGGGTGGCGGTCGGACTCGAGGACATCGGCGATATCAAGGCGGACCTCGCGCGGGGGCTGGACGCGCTTTGAATGGCCCGCAGCGACCGGTAGGGGCGGCCATTGCCGCGCTGAACAGTGTCGTGCTCGGCAAGGAGCGCCAGATCAGACTCGCCCTGGCCTGTCTGCTGGCGCGCGGCCATCTCCTGATCGAAGACGTGCCCGGCACCGGCAAGACCACCTTGGCGCAGGCCCTGGCGCGCGTGCTGGGCCTCAGTTACGGCCGCATCCAGTTCACCAGCGATCTGTTGCCCGCCGACATCATCGGTATCTCGGTCTATCGGCGCGAGCACGGCAGCTTTGAATTTCACCCCGGCCCGGTGTTCAACCAGCTGATCCTGGCGGACGAGATCAACCGCAGCACCCCCAAGACTCAGAGCGCCCTGCTCGAAGCCATGGCCGAAGGGCAGGTAAGCGTGGAAGGCGAGACACGCCCACTGCCACAACCCTTTTTCGTGATCGCAACCCAGAATCCCAGTACCCAGTACGGCACCTTTCCGCTACCGGAATCGCAACTGGATCGATTTCTGATGCGGCTGCACCTGGGGTATCCGGATGCCGAATCCGAACGCGCATTGCTGGCCGGTACCAATCCGCGCCTGCGCCTGCCGGGCCTGCCCCGGATCCTGGATGACGCGCAGCTCAGCGCACTGCAGGAGCGCGTCGACCAGGTTCAGGCCGCGCCCGCCCTGATCGCTTATGTGCAGCGGCTGGTGCAGTACACGCGGCAGTTGCCGGACTGCGAACACGGCGTTTCCCCGCGCGGCGGGCTGGCGCTGTTGCAGGGAGCCCGTGCCTGGGCCTTCATGGCGGGTCGCGCCCATGTGATTCCCGAGGATGTGCAGGCGGTGTTCGGCCCGGTGATCGCCCATCGCCTGCACAGCGCGGCGGGTGGCGAGCCGGCGATAGCGGCGGCGCAGCGGGTGTTGAATGCGGTGGATATTCTTTAGCCGGCGGTTGGCACCGTTCCGGCGCCGAGCCTGCCGGCCCGTGAGAATCGTGGAGCGAATGGACCGGAGGTGTGTCCGTGCCCGGACTGCGCGCCGCGTTCGATAGACGCTACCAGCAGTGGCTCGACCGGCGCCTGCCGTCGGTCCCGGCGTGCCGCCTCGAAAACCGCCGGCTGTTCATTTTCCCGTCGGGCGCCGGCGCCCTCTACGGTGCGCTTCTGGTGGTGCTCTGGCTGACCGCCACCAACTTCGAAAACAATCTGGTGTTCGGGCTGACCTTTCTGCTTGCCGGCCTGTTCGTGATCGCCATCTTTCACACCTACGGCAACCTGCACGGACTGGAACTCGTCCCGCTGCGCGCCGGCCATGGCTTTGCGGGGCAGGATGTGGATTTTGTCCTGGAGATTCGCAACGACGGCCGCCGTCCGCGCGAAGGCATTCGCCTGTCCTATGCCGGCGGCGAGACCTGCGAGGTTCATCTCGGCGCCGGCGAGCACCGCCGCGTCCGGCTGTCGGTGCCAGCGACCCGTCGCGGCTGGCTGGATCCGGGACGACTGACGATTGCCAGCGTCTACCCGCTCGGTCTGCTGCGCGTCTGGAGTCATGTGCGTCTGGAGACCCGGGCGCTGGTGTATCCGCATCCCGTCGCCGGCGGACCGACGCGGCATGTGCTGCCGGTAGCGAGCGAGGCGGGTGGCGCGAGCGTTCCCGGCCGCGAGGAATTCGCCGCCCTCGAGAGCTATAAGCAGGGCGAGCCGAAAACCCGTATCGCCTGGAAGCACCATGCGCGGGGACTCGGACTTCACACCAAGCAGTTCACCGATCCCGTGGATCAGCGCCGCTGGCTCGACTGGGACGATTTCCCGGGTCTGGACACCGAAGCGCGCCTGTCGCGCCTGTGCGGCGCCGCGCTGGCCGCCGACATCGGACCGGGCACCTACGGCTTGCGCCTGCCCGGGCAGGTGATTGCACCCGGGAGCGGACGCCCGCACCGGGAGCAGGTATTGCGCGCCCTCGCGCTGTTCGGTCTGCCGGATGTGGCGCGCTGATGGAGCCGGTCTGGCAGATTCCCCGGCCCGCGCTGTTCTGGCTGCTGTTCACCGAGGTGGCGCTGGCCGGCCTGCACAGCGATCACCTGACGCTCTGGCTGCTCGGGGCGGGCGCCCTGGTGCTGGGCTGGCGCATCCAGATCTATCGCGGTCTGTGGCGCTACCCCGGTCCCTGGTCCAAGGCGGTGCTGGTACTGATGTGCGGCGGCGCCATTCTCGCGTCCTACGGGCGCCTGCACGGACTGGAACCCATGGTGGCGCTGCTGTGGAGCGGTTTCATCCTCAAGCTGCTGGAAATGCAGCGCCGCCGCGACGCCCTGATCCTGGTCTGCCTGGGCTATTTCGTCGCCGTCACCCAGTGCCTGTTCTCGCAAACGCCCGGCACGGCGCTCGCGACCCTGGGGGGCGTGTTTCTGGTCACCGTGGTGCTTGCCGCCCTGCACCGCCGTGCCGAGGCGGGTTACTGGCAACCCTTGCGCACCGCCGCCGTGCTGCTGGGGCAGGCCGTGCCACTGATGTTGATTCTGTTCCTGGTGATGCCCCGCCTGGGTTCGCTGTGGACCGTGCCGCAGCCGCGCCAGGGCGCAACCGGCGTCAGTGATTTGCTCGCGCCCGGCGACCTGAGCCGGTTGGGGGCTTCGGCGGAAGTGGCGTTCCGGGTGAAGTTTGACGGCGCGCCGCCGCCACACAACCAACTCTACTGGCGCGGCCTGGTGCTGTCGCGCTTCGATGGCAGGAACTGGTCGCGCATAGAACCGGGGCCCCTTCCCGGTCCCGGCGCGCCCCGGCGGGATGGTGCAGGGCCGCAGCCCCGGGAGGTTGCCGTGGAGCGACTCGGCGCGCCGCGGCGCTACCAGACGATTTTCGAGCCCTCGGGCGAGACCTGGCTGTTTGCCCTGGAAACGCCGGTTCCGGAGAGTCCCGAGGTGACCCTCAATGATGACCTGACGCTGACCCGCACGACCCCGCTGGTGTCCCGCTGGAGCCACAGTCTCACCTCCTGGATGGACTACCGCGCCGCTGTCGAGGGGCTCGGGGACGGCCGCAGGGCCATGGCAACCGTGCTTCCCGGAGCCGCCAATCCGCGTACCCGCGCGCTGGCCGCGCGCTGGCGCGACGAAGTGGATTCCGATGCGGCCCTGGTCGAGCGTGTACTGGCGCTCTACAACCGCGACTATGTCTACAGCCTGGAAGCCCCACTCCTCGGACGGGATTCGGTCGACGAATTTCTCTGGCAGACCCGGCGCGGTTTCTGCGAGCACTTTGCCAGCAGCTTTGTCTTCATCCTGCGCGCCGCCGGGGTTCCGGCCCGGGTCGTGGTCGGCTACCAGGGCGGCGAATACCATCCCGATGCCGGTTACCTGATCGTGCATCAATACGATGCCCATGCCTGGGCCGAAGTCTGGCTCGCCGGGCGCGGTTGGGTGCGGGTGGACCCGACCGCAGCCGTCGCCCCGGAACGGATCGAAACCAGCGTTGCCGACCTGCTGGGCGGCGAGCGGCAATTCCTCGCGGATTCCCCGCTGTCCCTCCTGCGCTTCCGGGGGATTAGCTGGGTCGACCGGCTGCGCCTGCAGTTCGATTACGCCGATTACCTGTGGGCGCAATGGGTGCTGGGCTATGAATATCGGCAGGAGCGCCTGTTGACCGGATGGCTGGGTGCCTGGGATCCCTGGCGGCTGGGGTTTTTCGTGCTTGGCGCCGGGGCCCTGGCGTTGCTGCCGGTTTTGCTCGGGCAACTGCGGGTTGCGCGACGGTTGCCGCGTCCGCCCCTGGAGCAGTTGTTCGAACGCTACTGCCGCCAGCTCGAGCGGTGCGGCGTGATGCGTGCGCGGGGGGAGGCGCCGCGCGCGCTGGCGGAGCGTGTGGCGCGGGAACGCCCCGCGCTGGGTGCAGATGCCGCTGCCATCAGCGCCTTGCTGGAGGACGGCATGTATGGCGGCGGAAAGCCGAATCTGGCCGACCTCCGGCGGCGGATTCGGCGCCTCGGATAATGCCCCGTGTGCCGCCGCGCGTCCCAACGCCCGGCGTTTTGCTCCACAATAGCCGCCCCGGCGCCCGCGCGTTGCGGCGCGCGCCAATCCTGCATCGAGAAATGCGCTCGGCAAAACGCTCTGGTTCCCCGGAACCACCGGGTTGGCCGCGTCTGGTGCGGTCGGATGCGGACCGGGGAAAACACCATAATTAACGGGGTTTCATGATGGGCTTTTGGGTGGAAGGTGACGGTCTCGGGGCGGTAACGCACAGCGCGGCGGCGGTCGTGGTCGGGGCGCTGATGCTGGTGTTATCCGGTGCGGTGGCGGGGTCGCCGGCCTTCGGCGCCACCGGGCAGTACACCGTCAAGGCGCAGCCGGTTGCGGACATGAAGTCGCTGTTTGCCATAGTGCAAACCGTGCGGGTGACGCCGGCGCGCGCGCGGATCGGCGGCACCATCGTCGAGCTGCTCACCGACGAGGGCCAGATGGTCGAAGCCGGGCAGTTGCTGGCGCGTGTTCGAGATCCCAAACAGGGTATGCAGATCGATGCCGCCCAGTCCAAGCTGCGCTCGCTCGAAGCGCAGCTGGAGCTGGCAACGACCACGCTCCAGCGCGTATCCACGCTTTACCAGGGCGGCAAAATCAGCAAGGCGGCCTACGATGAGGCGCGTACCCAGGTGGACGTCATCACCGCCGACATTGCCGCCGCCAAGTCCGATCAGGCCGTGATTCGCGAGGCGCAGACCGAGGGCCGGGTGCTGGCACCGGTGCGGGGTCGGGTGCTCAAGGTAAATGTCACGCTGGGCGGAGTGATCCTGCCCGGAGAAGTCATTGCCAACATCGCGGCCGAGAGCTATGTGCTGCGCCTGACGCTGCCCGAGCGCCACGCACGCTTCATCAGGCTGGGCGACAAGGTGCTGGTGGGCGACCGCGGCATGCTGGACCCGGCGTTCGCGCTGAAGCCGGGCGAACGCCGCGCAGGCCAGATTGTGCAGATTTATCCCGAGCTGGCCAACGGCCGTGTCGCCGCCGATGTGGAAGTGGCGGGATTGGGTGATTTCTTCGTCGGTGAACGCGTGCGGGTATGGGTGGCGTCCGATGCCCGGGACGCGCTCGTGGTGCCGCCCGCGTACATCTACCAACGCTACGGCCTGAATTACGTGCGGTTGGCCAGTGGCGCCGAAGTCGTCGTGCAGCCTGGCATGACGGTGGCAACGGGCGTGGAGATTCTTGCGGGGTTGCGGGAAGGCGATGTCCTGCTGGCCCCCGCACCGCCGGTTGATGCCGTCGGCGCGGAGCGCTGATCGTGGCGGAGCCGAATTTTTCCGGGCGGATCACCCAGGCATTTGCCCATTCCACGTTGACGCCACTGATCCTGGTGGTGTCTTTCGTGCTGGGTGCGATGGCGCTCACCAGCATGCCCCAGGAGGAAGATCCCCAGATCACGGTCCCCTTCGTCGATGTCTTCATCACCACCTCGGGGCTGAAGGCCGACGCGGTCGTCGAGCTGGTGACCAAGCCTTTCGAAGATATCCTCAAGGGTATCGACAACGTCGAGCACACCTATTCGACCACCCGGGACGATGGCGTGGTCTTCACCATCCGCTTCGACGCGCGCTTCGATGACGACATCGCGGTGGCGCGCGTCAACGATGCCATCGATGCCAACCGCTATCGCATGCCGCCGAACATTCAGGAACCCCTGGTGATCGGCCGCAGCATCGACGATGTCGCCGTGATTGTGCTCACGCTGGCGCCGAAGCCCGGCAACGAGGGGCGCTGGCAATGGGGCGCGCTCTACGATCTCGCCGAAGAGCTGCAACACGAGCTGGTAAAGGGCAGCAACGTCGGGCTGACCTATATCGTGGGCGGCAAACCCCAGGAAGTGCGCATCGAACCCGACCCGGAACTGCTGTCGGTCTACGGCGTGACGCTGAATCAACTGGTCGCCAAGATCCGCAGCGCGAATCAGACGTTCGTGGCCGGCGCTCTCAGCGGTGAAAACAAGCTGGAGCCGGTCATTGTCGGGCACAATCTGCAGAACAATGCGGACATCGGCCTCCTGATCGTCACCACCCAGGACGGCAGACCGGTGTATGTGCGCGACGTGGCGCGGGTGATGGTCGGCGAGAGCATTGCCACCCAGCGCGCCTGGCAGCTGACCCCGAGCCTGGGGCCGGATGGCGAGCGGACCTTCCAGAGTCTGCCCGCCGTGACGCTGGCCATCGCCAAGCGCAAGAGCTCGAATGGTGTGCAGATCAGCGCAGACGTGCTGAAGCGACTCGATCTGCTGCGCGGTCGGCTGATCCCCGCTGGCGTCGATGTCTCCGTCAGCCGCGACTACGGCGAGACCGCGCGTCACAAGTCTCACGAGATGATGCTTCACCTGGCCCTGGCGACCGTGGCGATCGTCCTGATCATGGTCGCCTTTCTGGGGTGGCGCGAGGGCGTGGTGGTTTTGATCGTCATCCCTTCCACGATCTTGCTGACTTTTTCCGTGTGCTGGTTGTTCGGCATCACCCTCAACCGGCTGACCATGTACGGCATCATTTTTTCGGTGGCCATCCTCGCCGACGACGCCATCGTGATCACCGAGAACATATCGCGGCACTGGCGGATGTTGCATGGGCGCACCTGGACAGAAGCGGCCGTCGACGCAGTGGCGGAGGTGGGCAACCCCACCATCATCGCGACGCTCACGGTGGTCATGGCCATGTTGCCGCTGCTGTTCGTCAAGGGATTTGTCGGTCCCTTCCTGCAACCCATTCCGGTTGCGGCGATTGCGGCGATGCTGTTTTCCCTGATGCTGGCGGTCACGGTAGCGCCCTGGGCGATGCTGCGACTCACCCATCGCAACGACGCCATGGAGTCGATCGGCGCGGACACTCGCGCGCATGCGATGGCGGGCACGTCGCATGATGACACAGAGGCCTCCGGCGGCATTTTCGGCAAACTGTTCCGGCGCTGCGCCGGCGGTCTGCTGCTCACGCCGCGCCGGGCGCGGCTGACTTTTTTCGGTGTGGTGTTGCTGACCTTGCTCACCTTTCTGATGCCGTATTTCAAGCTGGTCCTGTTCAAGATCATGCCGTTTGACGACAAGCAGGACATCCAGATCCAGGTCGACCTGCCGGAGGGGTCGACCCTGGAAGCCACCGAGCGGGTCTTGAAACAACTGGCCGGATTGGTGAGTGATATCCCGGAAATCCAGAACATGCAGATCTATGCGGGTGGCACTGGCCCCTTCGATTTCTATGGGCTGGTGCGCCAGGACTACATGCGCAGTCTGCCCGAGCAGGGTGAACTGCGCCTGCGGCTGCTGTCGACCTGGGACCGCGATCGCGAAAGTCACGATATCTCCCTCGTGATCCGCGAGCGCCTGAAAGGCCTGGACCTGCCGGAAAACGGCACCGTAAAAATTGTCGAGGCGCCGCCGGGACCGCCAGCGCCCTACATCGTCATCGCGGAAATTTACGGCCCGGACGCCGACGCGCGCCGGGCAACGGCGCGCCAGGTTCGCCAACTCATCGACCAGGTTCCCGAGCTCGCCCAAAGCGACGATTCCTTCGGCAACCCGACGCAACGGCTGCGGATTTCCATCGACCAGCCAAGCCTGGAGTTCCATCAGGTCGACGAAGACGCTGTCTACAGCACGCTGAAGTTGCTGCTGAATGGGGAAGCCCTGGGCGTTTCGCAGCGCGGGGAGGGACAGCATCCGCTGCCGATCGTACTGCAGCAACCCAGGGAATCCCTGTTCCTCGGCGAGCGGCTGCTCTCCACGCCGATTCCGACCTTGACCGGCGAGCTGCGCGAGCTGGGCGACGTCCTGCACATCGAGTCTGAGCCGGCGTCCTACCCGGTGTTTCGCCGCGACGGTCGCTTCGCCGACATGGTCACCGCCGGCATTCGCGGCCTCCCCTATGACGCACCCATGTACGCGCTGCATACCGTCGAACAACTCATCAAACAGGCGCCATGGCCGGGCGGCGAAACCCTGCCGGTGCGGTATTTCGGGCAGCCCGACGATGAGAGCAAGCCCTCGTTGCTGTGGATGGGGGAGTGGGATGTGACCCGTGAAACCTTTGCACAACTGGGCGCGGCCTTCGGCTTTGCAGTGTTGGGGATTTATATCCTGGTCGTCGGCCAGTTCCGCAGTTTCAAAACGCCGCTGGTGGTTTTACTGCCGGTTCCCCTCAGTTTTTCCGGGATCATCGTCGGCCACTGGCTCATGGGCTCGACCTATTCCATGCCCTCGACCATAGGCCTCATCGCGTTGTCGGGAATCGTGGTGCGCAATTCGATTCTGCTGATCGAGTTTATCCAGGTGAACGTCCGCAACGGTGTCCCCATGCGGCAGGCCGCCCGTGAAGCGGGCGCCATTCGCGCCAAGCCCATCATCCTGACGGCGCTGGCGGGGATTGCCGGCGGGCTCTTCATTCTGCCCGACGCCATGCTGCACGGCATGGGCGTCGCGCTGATCTTCGGGCTGGTTTCGTCCACCGTGCTGACCCTGATCGTGATTCCGGCTGTCTATGTCTGGCTGCGTGACGACGGCATCGCCATTGCGGCGAACTGATGGCTTGCACCGGCATCGCGCCGGATTGGTGCGCCCGAGCGGCGGTGCCGGCGTACGCCGCGCGGACTCCGGCGCGGCCTGAATGGCGCAGGACAGGTGTTCAGGCGCTGGATTTTGCCCCACAATCGCCCGCGATTTGCCCCTGTCCCACGGTTTGGAGCTTGCCAGTCATGTTCGAATGGATCACCCAGCCCGAAGCCTGGATGGCGCTGGCCACCCTGACCGCGCTCGAAGTCGTGCTCGGCATCGACAACATCATCTTTCTCGCGATTCTGGTACAGCGGCTCCCCCCCGAGCAACAGAAGTCCGCGCGCTTTTTCGGTCTTACCCTCGCACTCGGTTTGCGACTGGTCCTGCTGACCTCGCTGGCCTGGTTGGTAAAGCTCACCGCCGACCTGTTCACGGTGCTGGGCCAGGGCGTCTCCGGGCGCGATCTGGTGTTGATCCTGGGTGGGTTGTTTCTACTGGTCAAAGCTACCAAGGAAATCGGCCACGAGATGGATGTACGGGATGCGGCGCATGAGCTGGAAGTGCCGGGTCCGCCGGGGCGCAGCAATTACCTGCTGATGCTGGTCCAGATCGGGCTGCTGGATCTGGTGTTCTCCCTGGATTCGGTCATCACGGCGGTCGGCATGGCCGATCACCTGCCGGTGATGGTGATCGCCGTGGTTATTGCGATTATTTTCATGATGCTGTTTGCCGGTGCCGTGGGCGATTTCATCGCCCGACACCCCACGTTGAAAATGTTGGCGCTGTCGTTTCTGGTATTGGTGGGTACCGCGCTGATCGCCGATGGTCTCGACTTCCACATTCCCAAGGGCTACATCTACTTCGCGATGGCGTTCAGCTTCGGTGTCGAACTTCTCAATCAGCGCGTGCGCGCCCGCCGCGCTCGACATCGTCCCGATGCCTGAATGTCTGCGCAGGTGAGTACTGCGCTGGCGATGGCTCCGGTAGCCTTTGTGTTGCTGCTGGTGGTGATCGATCCCTTTGGGCTGACGCCGATGTTTTCCGCGCTGACGCTGGGGAAAACCCCCGCGGAACGGCGTCGCATCGCCATCCGGGCGGTGCTCATCGCGGCGGGAGTGATTGCCTTTTTCATCTTTGGCGGCGGCTGGCTGCTGGACTATCTGGGTATCGGCATGCCGGCGTTTCGCATCGCCGGTGGCGTGCTGCTGTTCCTGATCGCCATGGACCTGCTGCTGGTACGCCACTCGGGGCTGAACTCGGCCACGGAGCGGGAACAGAGCGAAGCCGCACGGCGTGCCGACATCGCGGTGTTTCCCCTCGCGATCCCCATGATCGCGGGACCGGGTACGCTGACCACCGTAATGCTGCTGACTCACGATCAGGGGACCGCAACCGAGCTGCTGATCCTGGCCCTGAGTCTGGTGGTGCTGGCCGTCACGCTGGCCATGTTTCTCGCCGCCGCGCGGGTGGAACGGGTGCTGGGCGAGACGGGCATCAACGTCATCACGCGGCTGCTGGGCCTGCTGCTCGCCGCACTCGCGGTGCAGTTCGTGCTGGACGGCTTGCGCGCCGGCCTGCCCGGTCTCGCGGCAGGCTGAGCCGCTTTGCGCTGAGACAGGCGCACGGACCGGCTACGGCGAACGCTGTCGATCTTCGCCCCGCGTTGCGGTGAGTGCGAGTGGCCATTCCGCTGCCGCGGGGCGATCCCGGAGTCGAAGCGACTCCGCCATGATCAGGCGCGATTTCAGCTCAGGCGCATCCCCGGGTAATGATTTTCCGCGAGCGTCTTGCATTCCTGCCGGAACACCGGCGCCGGCGCCGCGTACAGCAGCAGCGCGCGGGGTTTGCCGGGAATGTTGCTGCCCATGATCCAGCTATCGGTTTTGCTCAACAGCGTCTTGTCGGCTTCTTGTTCCGCGTGGCGGGTCCATGCCGCTTCGGCCTCGGGTGTGGGCACCACTTCCCTGAGATTGCGCTCGCGCATGTAACTCATGAGATCGGTCACCCAATCCACGGTGATCTGCGCGCAGCGGGGCAGATTGCAGAACGCGGCGTGGGGGCCGATGTGCATGAACATGTTGGGAAAGCCGCTGACCTGGAGGCCCATGAAGGTTTTCAGTTCACGCGACCATTTGTCCTTGATCGAGCTGCCGTCCGGGCCGCGGATGTCGATGCGCGAAATGGCGCCGGTACCGGCATCGAAGCCGGTCGCGTAGATGATCACATCGAGTTCGTACTCCGCGGCTGTGGTCTTGATGCCTTTCGGCGTGATGCGCTCGATGGGGTTTTCGCGGATATCGACCAGGGTCACATGGTCCTGGTTATAGACCTCGTAATAGTTGGTTTCCATCGGTACCCGGCGCTGGCCGAAGCCGTGGGTGGTGGGCACCAGTTTCGCGGCGACGGCGGGATCCCTGACGCGTTCGCGAATCTTGCGGGCGACGAAATCCGACAGCAATTTGTTGGCCCGCATGTCGGTCATGACATCGTGGAAATTGGCGAGCCAGATTGCGAAGCCACGACCATCATTCCAGAGCTTCTCGAAAATCGCCTCGCGCTCCTCGGCGCTGACATCGAACACCGAGCGCGGATCGAATTTGTGCATGAAAGCGCCAGCGGTTTCGTCGCACAGCCGGAAAATTTCCGGGTAGCTGGCCTTCAGCGCCGCCTGCTCTTCCGGTTTGATCGGCCCGTTGTGCAGCGGCGCGCACCAGTTCGCGGTGCGCTGGAAGACGTGCAGACTGGCGGCGCCGGCGGCGAGGTGCGGAATCAACTGCACCGCCGTCGCGCCGGTGCCGATGATGCCGACCCTTTTGCCCTGATAGACCGACTTGTCGCCGCCCAGGCCATTGGGATCCTGAGGCCAACGGGAGGTGTGAAGGGATTTGCCCTTGAAACTGTCGATGCCGGGGATATCGGGAAACTGCGTAGCCGAGAGCAGGCCGGTCGCCATTATCATGAAGCGCGTGCGAATCCTGGTGTCGGCCTCGGTGACGATATCCCAGCAGTGCGCACTGGTATCGAAGGTTGCGGCCGTGACGCGGGTATTGAACCGGATAAGCGGTCGCAGGTTGAATTTGTCCGCGACGTGATTCAGGTACGCCAGCGTCTCCGGCTGGGATGCGAAATGTTCGCTCCAGTTCCACTCCTGCAGCAATTCCTCCGAGAACGAATAGGCGTAGGTGTAGCTTTCGGAATCGAAGCGGGCGCCGGGGTAGCGGTTCCAGTACCAGGTGCCGCCGACGCCGCTGCCGGCTTCGATTCCCAGCACCGAAAAGCCCGCTTCGCGCAGACGGTAGATCTGGTACAGACCGGAAACGCCGGCGCCGATGACAACCGCGTCGTACTGGGGAGCCGCGTCCTGCGCGGTTCGGGGCGTTGAGGCGCTGACTGATGCTGTTGATGCATTTGACATGGTGGTTCTCCGCAAGCTCATGTTGTTGGGTTGTTATATAAGCCCTTGATTCCCGCGGTTGGTGTCGCTTCGGGTCCGCGCAGGATTTGTCGCTTCTCTCTACCACTTTTCGTGGCTCCGCGGATACTGTACATAGGATCAGCCCCCGCGCCGACACAGCGCAACCGGACGGCACTTCGGCGCGAGGTCCGGCGGCGGGAGGTCCGGGCGTCCCGCGAGGTCCTGCCCGCGCGCCGCCGGTTTTGCCGATCCAGACATCAGTCTATAGAATCTCCGGGCCCGGCCGCCCGCCGATCCCCTTTCCGCGAATCACGCAACGAGTGTTTCAATGAGCAGCACCAACGAAAACTATCCCGAAATCCGCGAAGCCGTGGCCAGGCTGTGCAGCCAGTTCCCCGGCGAATACTGGCGCGCGCTGGACGACACCCACACCTATCCCACCGCATTCGTGCGCGCGCTCACCGAGGCGGGTTTCTTGTCGGTGCTGATTCCCGAGGAATACGGCGGTGCCGGCCTGCCCATCGAAGCCGGTTGCGCGGTACTCGAGGAAATCCAGCGCTCCGGCTGCAACGGCAGCGCCTGTCACGCCCAGATGTACACCATGGGCACCTTGCTCAAGCACGGCAACGAGGATCAGAAGCGCCGTTATCTGCCCGGCATCGCGGAAGGCTCACTGCGCTTGCAGGCCTTCGGCGTCACCGAGCCCACCAGCGGCACCGACACCACCCGTATCCGCACCCGCGCGGTGCGTGACGGCGACGACTACGTGATCAACGGCCAGAAGGTGTTCATTTCGCGCACCGAGCATTCCGACCTGATGGTGCTGCTGGTGCGCACCACGCCCTACGAGGAAGTGAAAAAACCCTCCGACGGCATGTCGGTGTTTCTGGTGGACATGCGCGAGGCGGTGGGCAACGGCCTCACCATCAAGCCCATCAAGACCATGATCAACCACTCCACCACCGAGCTGTTCTTCGACAATCTGCGGGTGCCGGCGGCGAACCGCATCGGCGAGGAGGGCAGGGGCTTCAAGTACATCCTCGACGGCATGAACGCCGAGCGCATCCTGATCGCCTCCGAGTGTATCGGCGACGCGCGGTTTTTCATCGAGCGCGCAAGCCGCTATGCCTGCGAGCGCGAAGTGTTCGGCCGTCCCATCGGCATGAACCAGGGCATCCAGTTCCCGATCGCGCGCAACTACGTGGAGACCGAAGCGGCGGCGCTGATGGTGTTGAACGCCGCGCGCCTGTTCGATGCCGGCAAACCCTGCGGCTCCGAGGCCAACATGTGCAAGCTGGCCGGTTCCGAGGCCGCCTGGCACGCCGCCGATACCTGCCTGCAGACCCACGGCGGTTTCGGTTACACCCAGGAGTACGACATCGAGCGCAAATTCCGCGAGACGCGGCTGTACCAGACCGCCCCGATCTCCACCAACCTGATCCTGTCCCACGTGGCCATCCACGAACTGGGCATGCCCAAGTCGTTCTGAGGGGACGAGATGACCGCTATCGATCTCGCGCATTTGCAACAGTGGCAGGGCCGCCAGGAAAGCACCACCGACCTGATCGCTCCCGCCAAGGTGGAAGCCATGGCAGCCACCCTCGATTGGGAGCAGGCCCCGGCGTCCGGCGATGAACTGCCCCGGCCCTGGCACTGGCTGTATTTTCTGCCGACCGCGCGGCAGTCGAAAATCGGTCGCGACGGCCACCCCGAGCGCGGCGGCTTTCTGCCGCCGGTGCCGCTGCCGCGGCGCATGTGGGCTTCGGGCAATGTCGAGTTTCTCGCGCCGCTGCGCGTGGGCGACGCCGCCACCCGCACCAGTACCGTCCAGAGCGTGACCCACAAGCGTGGCGGCACCGGCGATCTGGTGTTCGTCACCGTCGCCCACGAAATCCGCGCACGCAATGTACTTTCGATTCGCGAAACCCAGAATCTGGTATACCGCGAAGACCCGGACCCCGATGCCCCCGCGCCCAAGCCGGTGGCGCCGCCCGCGACGGCGGAATTCGGCCGCACCTGGATGCCCGATCCCGTACTGCTGTTTCGCTATTCGGCACTGACCTTCAACGGCCACCGCATTCACTACGACCGCGACTACGCCATGCGCGAGGAAGGCTATGCGGGGCTCGTGGTGCATGGGCCGCTGTCGGCGACCCTGCTGCTGGATCTGGTGCGCGCCGAGCTGCCGGGCGTCGAGATCGCGCAGTACGACTATCGCGCCGTGCGCCCGCTGATCGACGGCAATCCCTTTCGCGTCGAGGGTTGCCGAACCGATGCCGGGCTGAGCCTGTGGGCGCTCGACCACACTGGCGCCGTCACCATGCAGGCCACCGCCACCCTGAGGAACGCCGGATGAGCACCAGCAATCCACTGCCCGCGTGGCGTTCGGCGCTGTTCGTGCCGGCGCACGTCGAGAAATTCGTCGCCAAGGCCCACACGCGCGGTGCCGACGCCATCATTCTCGATCTGGAAGACAGCGTGCCGTTGCCCGAGAAGGCGAGTGCCCGCGCCGCCGTGCCCGGCGCAGCCGCGCAGATTGCCGGCCACGGCCTCGACGTGCTGGTGCGCATCAACCGGCCCTGGCGGCTCGCGGTGCGCGATCTGGAAGAAAGTGTCTGCGCGCAAGTCCACACCATCGCGGTGCCCAAGGTGGCGAGCGCCGATCATCTGACCTTCATCGCCGAGACCATCGACGAGATTGAAATCGACAAGGGACTGACGCCCGGCCACACCAGATTGCTCGCCTTTATCGAAGGCGTCGGCGGTCTCGCCCAGGTGGACGCCATCGCGCGGGCGTCGTCGCGCCTGATCGGACTGTTCCTGGGCGCCGAGGATTTCAGCGCCGAAGTGGGCATGCAGCCCACGGCCGAGGGCCTGTTTGGACCCAATCAGCAGATCGTGTTCGCCGCGCGGCGCGCCGGCATTCTGCCCTTTGGCTTCGTGGGCTCCATCGCCGATTACTCGGATCTGGATGCGTTTCGCGCCCGCATCCGTCAGGCGCGCGCGCTCGGCTTTGTCGGCGCGCTCGGCATCCATCCGAGTCAGGTCAGCATCATGAACGAGGAATTCGTGCCGGGTACCGAGGAAGTCGACCACGCGCGCGGGTTGCTCGAAACCTATGAGCAGGCCCTGGCCGAAGGACGCGGCGCCGCCGCCTACAAGGGCAAGATGATCGATGCGCCCGTGGTGGCGCGGGCGCGGGAAGTGCTGCGCGCGCACGCGGCGCGGGTCTAGCGCCGGGCTTCCATCGGAATATTCCGGAATTCGTTTTTCAATCACCGCATGCAGACCGCAACCGAGGAATCCCCATGACCGAACCCGTGCTGTACCGGCAGGAAGGCCGCATCGCCATCATCACCCTGAACCGCGCCGATACCCGCAACGCGCTGTCCGACGAGGTCGTGCCGGCATTGATCGCCCAGCTCAAGCGCGCCAACGACGACACCGGCATCAGCTGCGTGATCCTGACCGGTGCCGGACCGAGCTTTTCGTCCGGCGGCAACCTGAAGGAAATCCGCGCGATGACGCAGGAGAAAAACCTCAGCGTGCACGAGATTCGCAACTGGTACATCGATTGTATCCAGCAGATTCCCCACACCATGGCCAAGCTCACCGTGCCGGTGATCTGCGCGGTCAACGGCCACGCCATCGGCGCCGGCTGCGACCTCACCATGATGTGCGACATCCGCATCGCGTCGGAAAAAGCGGTGTTTGCCGAGAGCTTCATGCGCGTCGGCCTGATTCCCGGCGACGGCGGGGCCTGGTTCCTGCCGCGCGTGATCGGCCTGTCGCGTGCCTGCGAGATGAGCTACACCTGCGACATGATCGATGCGCAAAAGGCCGAGCGCTGGGGCATGGTGTCCGAAGTCGTGCCCCACGAACAATTGCTGGACGCGGCGCTGGCCATGGCCAAACGCATCGTCGCGCATCCGCCCATGGGCGTGCGCTACGCGAAGAAACTGCTCGTGGAGTCCCAGCACATGCCGCTGACTGCGGCACTGGAAATGGCGGCCGGCATGCAGGCAACGCTCCAGAATACCGAGGATCATCTCGAAGCCATCGACGCGGCATTGGAGAAACGCACGCCAGCGTTCAAGGGCCGCTGACAGTCGCTTCCGTGCGGGATGGCGAGCATCGGCATTCTGTTCGGCGCGATAACGGGTTCCCGCTGCGCGGGACCGACAAAATGAGGGCTTTCGGAGAGATTCCCAAGCCACGGGAATGAGCGGGGATTGGGATAAATTGCACGGAGGCGAATATGGACAGGTTCGAGCAGGTACATCTGGTGCACCGGCTGTTGCGCGATGCCCGCCGACCCGTCTCCGCCGCCAGCCTGATGGAGCGGCTTGAATGCAGTCGGTCGACGCTGACCCGCCTGCTCGCCTTCATGCGCGACCGGCTCGACGCCCCCCTGGAGACCGATCACGCCGAAGGCGGCTACTGGTATGGCCCGATCGACCAAGGGACCTACGAACTGCCGGGGCTGTGGTTCAATGCCTCCGAACTCCATGCGCTGCTCGCCACCCAGCAACTGTTGCGCGAGGTGCATCCCGGCCTGCTCGCCGGAGAGATCGCGCCGCTGCGCCAGCGCATCGAGCGTCTCCTGGCACGGGAGCAATTGGGCGCCGGTGAAGCGCCGCGCCGCATACGCATTCTCACCATGGCGACCAGAACCGCGTCGACTGAGGTGTTTGGCGCTGTCGCGGCGGCGGTGCTCCAGCGTTACCGGCTGAGAATCGACTACCACAATCGCGGCGACGACCAACGCAGCCAGCGCATCGTTTCACCCCAGCGGCTCACCCACTACCGCGACAACTGGTATCTCGACGCCTGGTGCCATCGCTCCGAAGGATTGCGCAGCTTCACCCTCGACCGCATCCGCGACCCAAGGCGCGACCCGGATCCCATCCAGGATCTGACCGACGCCGAACTCGATGCCCACTTCGCCACCGCCTACGGCATCTTCGCCGGCCTGCCCGATAAAACCGCCGTGCTCGAATTCAACGCGTACCGCGCGCGCTGGGTGGCGGATGAGCGCTGGCACCCCCAGCAGAAAGGCCGTCTCCTGCCCGACGGCCGCTATCGACTCGAAATTCCCTATCACCGTGCTGACGAGCTGATTCTCGACATCCTCCGTTACGGTCCGGATGTGGAGGTGCTGGCGCCGGCTGACTTGCGGCAGGCCGTAGCGGAACGGTTGCAACGCGCCGCGGCCATTTATTTCTCATCCCCTTGAAAAACGCGCCGGGTTTGCTCGCGTTTTGAGCAAACCGCGGGGTTATAAAGGGTTTACCACACCTCCAGCTGAACGAGATCAATAGAGTGCAAGAACTGCTGTCGCCGTCTGAATTGTTCCCGACCCAAAGCAGGACTAACATGACCGCTTTATATGGTCACAAAGGAGCCGCCATGAACATCAGCGCCGCCGAGTTCAAAGCCAAGTGCCTGAAACTGCTCGACCAGGTCGCCGCCACCCACGAACCCCTGATCATCACCAAGCGCGGCAAGCCGGTTGCCAAGCTGGTGCCCATCGAAGATGAAGCGCGCACCCCGTTGTTCGGCTACATGAAAGGCACGGTCACTATCGTTGGTGACATAGTCGCGCCTCTGGATGAGGCATGGTCTGCGGAAACGGGTGACGAAGACGACCTCTACGCCGAGCTGAGGCCCAAAAAATGAACGGCCTGCTACTCGATACCCACATCTGGCTGTGGGTTGCGGAAGGTATCGCAGGCCGCGTCAGTCCACCGGTGCTGGCGGCAATCGAGCAGGCGAGAGTCGATCGCCGCCTCTATGTCTCGGCCATCAGCGTCTGGGAAATCGGGCTGCTGTGCGCGAAAGAGAAAATTCGGCTGTCCGCACCGGTGCGCGAATGGATCACTCAGGCCATTGCCCGGCCAGGATTGGAGTTGTTGCCGCTCGACGCGGAAACAGCACTGGAGAGCACCCGCCTCCCCGGTGCGCCTCACGGTGACCCGGCCGACCGGTTCCTGATCGCGGCCGCACGCAGCAATGAACTCACACTGGTGACCGCCGACAGCAAAATCCAGGCATATGGGCAACTGGGTTATGTCAGGGTGCTGGCGGCGTGAGTGGTGCCGAGACTAGATAAGACTGCCGAATTCACGACAGGATGACATCGAATGCAGGACGCGTTATTTCACTACTGGGGCAAGGCCGACCCGGCCCATGACGGCGAGCAGAAGTGGCATCCGCTGGTTTATCACTGCTTGGATGTGGCGGCCTGCGGCCAAGTGCTGCTGCGGCGACAGCCTGCCTGGTTGGCCACGCTCGCGAGGCTGTCCGGCCTCGACCCCGATACTTTGTCTTCCTGGCTAGTCTTTCTCCTTGCTATCCACGACCTTGGAAAATTTGGCAACGGCTTCCAGTCACTGCGCGTGGACTTATTCGGACGACTTCGGGCGGAAGCCATCCAGGTTGGCTATGACGTGCGCCATGACACCTTGGGTTATGCCGCACTCCGGGAACATTTGCCGAACTGGCTGGGACGCCCGGACTTGGCGGAGCGTGGCGGTAATTTGTTACGCCTGTGGATTTCGGCTGTGACCGGGCATCACGGTCGTCCACCTAAAAACGAAGGCTTACCGGGTGCTGTCAGACGGCACTTTCCAACGGAGCCCGTGCTACGGGATGCCGGTAGGTTTGTAACGGAGGTTCGCCATCTCTTGCTGCCTGACAATGCAATGCAGTTAGCTCGCGCCGATGTCGAGCGCTACAAGCAGGCATCCTGGCTAGTCGCTGGTCTGGCTGTGGCTACTGACTGGCTGGGCTCGAATACACGCTGGTTCGAGTATCGGGCTCCCGATCTGGCTCTGGCGGACTATTGGCAGCAGATCGCTCTTCCACAAGCAGAAGCGGCTGTGACCGAAAGCGGCCTGCTTGCCGCGAACCCGGCACGAGATGCCAGTTACGCCAAGCTGTTCCCCCGAATCGCCGCCACGCCTACGCCACTGCAAGCTTGGGCGGACAGCGTATCTATTGCGCCGAGGCCGCAGATCTTTGTGTTGGAAGAACTTACCGGCGGCGGCAAGACCGAGGCCGCGTTGACCTTGGCGGCTCGCCTCATGGCGGCGGGGCGTGGACACGGCGTCTATTTCGCCTTGCCAACCATGGCCACGGCGGATGCCATGTTTGGCCGTGTACAAAAGCGCGAAGGCGAAACTGACGAGCCGTGGCAGCGATTCTTTTCCACGAAGGATGCCTCGCTGGTTCTCGCCCATTCCGCCGCTAAGACCAAGCAGAAGCTCGATACCTTGCAGCGCCGCGATGCGGGTTATGACGCCCGGCGCGAAGAAGCCTCGGCCTCCCAGCACAGCACGGCTTGGCTGGCCGACAGCCGCAAGAAGGCACTGCTCGCCGACTTTGGCGTCGGCACGGTGGATCAGGCTCTGTTGGGCGTCATGCCGCTGCGCCACCAGTCGCTGCGCTTGTTGGGCCTCTCCACCAAAGTGCTGGTGGTGGACGAAGTTCACGCCTGCGACAGCTACATGGGCGAGTTGCTCGCCCGGCTTCTGCACTTCCACGCCGCCATGGGCGGCTCGGCCATCCTGCTTTCGGCCACTCTGCCGCTGGATCAGCGGGTGCGGCTGCTCAATGCTTTTGCCGCCGGTGTGGGATTCGCCGCTGAAGCACCCGTGAAAACTGACTATCCCCTTGCCACGCACCTCTACGCGACCAAGCCCGATGAAAGTCCGATCCAGGCGCGGAAAGCGGTCTCGCGTGTCGTCGTGGTCGAACCGCTGGTGGATGAAGCGGCGGTCTTTCAGCGCCTGTACGCTACTGTTCTTCGTGGTGGCTGCGCCGTATGGGTGCGCAATACCGTCGCGGATGCAGTTTCAGCCTGGCACGCGTGGAGCGCGAACCATCCGGATTGCCCCGCCACCCTGTTCCACGCCCGCTTTGCCCTCTGTGACCGGCTGCGCATCGGGGAGGAAATCAACGACAACTTTGGGCCGAAAAGTACAGCTGAAACCCGGCGTGGCAAGCTGGTCATCGCCACGCAGGTCGTCGAGCAATCACTGGACGTGGATTTCGACGACATGGTGAGCGACCTCGCGCCCATCGATCTAATTATCCAGCGAGCGGGCCGCTTGCAGCGGCATAAGCGCGACGCCGACGGCAATCCGGCCAACGCAGACGAACGCGGGGGGGCGAAGTTGGGCGTACTGATGCCCGAGCCGATCGAGGATGCGGGCACGGATTGGTTCAAGAACTTATTATCGAAGGCGGCCAAGGTCTATCCCGACCACGGCAAGCTCTGGCTGACCGCACAGTGGTTGGTCGAGCACAAGGCATTCGACCTGTCCGTACAGGCGCGCGATATGATCGAAACGGTTTA
This sequence comes from Porticoccaceae bacterium, assembly GCA_050179115.1. Lineage (GTDB taxonomy): Bacteria > Pseudomonadota > Gammaproteobacteria > Pseudomonadales > Porticoccaceae > JAGPUQ01. The sequence goes on from JBFXFL010000011.1 coordinate 58,022, forward strand.
CGGCGCTTATGGCTACGAGCGAACACCCGTTGCACTACAGGAAGTGACGGCCGCGGCCGAAGGCGCGTGCAGGGCAGACCAGGGGATCGCCCGCAGCAACGTGCTCGTATTCAATCAGGGATACGATCCCACGAGCAACGAATGGCCAGATGAAGATTCCTACACCGACATCACCACCCGCCTGGGCGAAAAAACCGTTCGCCTGCGCCTTGCAAAAATGATCGACGACTCGCTCACCCCTTGGGCCACAACCGGCACCAGCTTGGATTGGCCGCTTTCCGAACTGACTGTAGCAAGGTATCTGATCGCCAAGGAAAGCCGCCGCCATACCGCACTGCTGGAGCAAGCGCGCAAGAGCATGATCGACGAAGGCCGTTACTGCCTGATCGTGCCGCTCACGGATTGCGGGCAAGACTGGCGCGGCTGGGCGATGAATGCACAAGACGAAGAAGTCCGGGTGATCTACTCACCCGTGGCAGGATTGAGTATTGAAAAAGGAGAAGCCATCGATGAATCTGATCTCTGAACGCTGGATACCGGTGCGGCACGCCGACGGCAGCCACGAACGTATCGCGCCCTGGCAGTTGACCGACGGCATCGGCGACAAGCGCATCTTGGCCGTCGCCAGCCCCCGACCCGACTTCGACGGCGCGCTGACCCAATTTCTCATTGGCCTGCTGCAAACTACCTGCACACCGACGGAGGAGCAGTGGTGGGACTGGCGCGAGGCGCCGCCGTCGCCGGAGGTATTGAAAGAGCGCTTTGCGACGGTGGCCCATGCCTTCGAGTTGGAGGGCGAAAAGGCATTCATGCAGGACTTCGCGCCTGGGCAGCTCGACAAGAAGTTCGGCATTTCCGCCTTGCTGATTGGCTCGCCGCCCGAGGATAGCGAAACAGGCTTATTCATCAAGCGGGACAGCGTAAAGCAACTCTGCCCCAACTGCGTGGCGGCGGCGCTGTTTTCAATACAGACCGATTCGCCTGAAGGAGGTAGTGGCTACCGAACGGGCCTCCGCGGCGGCGGGCCACTGACTACTTTGGTGCTAGGGAGCAATCTGTGGGAAACCTGCTGGCTGAATGTGCTGGAGAAAGACCGCTATCTTGCTGGCGCGGCACCTGAAAAGAATGCCGAGTACGCGCGATTTCCCTGGTTCGCGCCTACTCGCACAAGCGAGACAAAACCTCCCGTGGGCGTGACCACCACCCCGGTGGATATTCACCCAGACCAACAATTCTGGTCTATGCCTCGGCGAATTCGGCTTCTGGTAGAAGAATGCGAGACCGCCGTTTGCGATATCTGCGGTGATGAAACCAAGCGGGTTTACCGAGCCTTCAAGACCAAGAACTACGGAGTGAACTATGACGGATTCGAGCATCCATTAAGCCCGCACTATACGAAGGATGATGCTCGCCTGCCTGTGCATCCTCAACGTGGCGGAATTGGTTACCGGCATTGGCTAGGTCTGGTGGAGAGCAGTACCGACAACTCGCAAAGACCCGCTTGCGTAGTCGATCAATTCCGCACACTGATACGCAGCGATGGCGATTTGTGGGCCTTCGGTTACGACATGAAAAGCAATAAGGCTCGATGCTGGTATGACGCCAGAATGCCCATCATTACCCTGCCAGAAGGGCAGGAAGTCTCATTCAAAGATTTGGTGGGCCGTTTGGTCAATGCCGCAGACCAAGTGGCCCGGGACTACTTGAAAAAAAATCTGAAGGCCGCCCTGTTCGGCGAAGGCAAAGTGCGTGGTGACCTGAGCTTTGCGCAGCGCGATTTCTGGGACGCGACTGAGTCGCCGTTCTACGACCACCTGCGCCAACTGCGCGTCGCACTGCAAGCCGACCCGCTGGCGCATTCCGTATTGGAAAGCTGGCTGAAAGCCCTGCGCGCAGCCGCTTTCAGCGTGTTCGACAGCCATTCCCAGACCGGCGATTTCGATGCTGTGGACCCGCGACGCATTGCTTTGGCCCGCAACGGTCTTCGCAAGGCGCTGGCGGGTGCGCAGTTAAAAGAAAAAATTCTTGGTCTGCCAAGGCCACCCAAGCCAGTGCGCAAGCAGCCCTGAACTGCGATAGGAGGTCACCGTGAGTGAGTCAGATAAATACCCGTTTCCGCAAGGCAAGCCAGAGCATCCATCGTTTGCTTTGCTTGTTGCCTGGTGGCAACAACTGGAACACGACAAAGGCGAGCGCGCGGCTCTGCGCCGTGCCGCCAGTCTCACCGAGGTCATGTTGAGCCCGGCCTATATGCGTTTGCTGAGGTCGCTGCGTGGAAGCGGCTACGCAATCAGCAATCACAACCTGCAACTCGCCAAGATCGCTGCCATCTCTGGCTTGGCGGCAAGGATCAAGGAACAGACAAACGATGGCCTAGCCAAGCATATGGGGACGCCCAAACCCGGCGGCACCACGCCTGCGTTCTCGGAACTACGTCTGCGCCGCATCCTCGCCTGCGACGACATCGAGGAGCTGTACACCCTGCTACGCCGGGCGCTGGCGCTACTGGGCGATCAGGCCAATCTGGCGGACCTTGCCGCCACGATCTGGAACTGGTCGCCGCTGGACGACAAGCGGCCACACGACCCACGCCGACAACTCGCCTACGACTATTACGACGCCGCACCCATCAAGTCCTGAACTGACTTTCAACGGAGGAAACCATGACAACTTTTCTGCAACTGCACCTGCTTACCAGCTACCCGCCCGCCTGCCTCAACCGCGATGATCTCAACCGCCCCAAGAGCGCCATCATGGGTGGGGTTCCCCGGCTGCGCATCTCCAGCCAGAGCTTGAAACGGGCCTGGCGTACATCTGAACAGTTTGAGAACGCTCTCGCCGGACACATTGGCGCCCGCACCAAGCTAATGGGTGTTGAGGTATATAAGCGGTTAGTGGCTGCGGGTGTCAAAGAAAAGGACGCAAAAGAATGGTCACAGGCTATTGTGAGTCGTTTCGGTAAGCTCAAGAGCAAGAAGGAAGAAAAACCCCTCAACGACCTTGAAATCGAGCAATTGGCGCACTTCAGTCCGGAAGAGAAGGGTGCCATCAACGCCTTAGCCGACTTGCTGGCCAAAGAGCACCGTGCCCCAAGCGAAGCCGATCTGGCCTTGTTGCGAAAACACCATACTGCCGCAGACATCGCGCTATTCGGACGTATGTTGGCTGATAGTCCTGGATTCAATACCGAAGCTGCCTGCCAGGTTGCCCACGCCATCACCGTCCACCGTGCCGCCGTGGAGGACGATTTCTTCACCGCCGTGGACGACCTCAATACCCGTGAGGTGGATGCCGGTTCCGCTCACATGGGCGACCAGGGTTTCGGCGCCGGACTGTTTTATCTCTATGTCTGTATCGATTGCGACCGGCTGCGCGAGAACCTGGGTGGCGATGCCGATCTGGCGGGTCGGGCGGTCAAGGCTCTGATCGAGGCCGCTGCCACCGTGGCCCCCACCGGCAAGCAGAACAGCTTCGCCAGCCGCGCCTGGGCCTACTATGCCTTGGTCGAGAAAGGGAACCGCCAGCCTCGCGCGCTGTCGCTGGCCTTCATGAAGCCGGTGCGCGAAGGCGACATGTTGCATGAAGCGGTGACGGCGCTGACCGCCATGCGCGGCAACCTGGACAAGGTGTATTACCGGGGTGAATCACTGCCGAGCAAAGCGCTGTTGGCTCTGCCCGACCGGGCGGAAGGTTCGTTTGATGAAATCCTCGACTTTGCTGCCAATTGTGGAGGCGGAGCATGAGGGACTATCTCGTCTTCCAGCTCTATGGTCCGCTGGCTGCCTGGGGCGACATCGCTGTCGGCGAAACCCGGCCATCGAGTTTCGCCCCGGCCAAGTCCGCAGTGCTGGGTCTGGTCGCCGCTGCGCTCGGGCTGCGCCGACCGGACACCACCCAAGACGAGCTCTTGGGCCAGCATTGGGAGGCGCGGCATGTGGCGCTGGCCGAGGGGTATGGCATGGCGGTGAAGCTCACCCAGCCGGGCTTGCCCATGACGGACTACCACACAGCACAAGTCCCATCTTCCGGTAGTGGCAGAAACAAAAAGGTATTCGCCACGCGGCGCGACGAACTGACCAAGCTGCCACGCCATGACCTCAACACTATCCTCTCCCGCCGCGACTACCGGCAGGATGCCTATGCCGCCGTGGCCCTGTGGGCGCGTGATGGAGCACCTTATTCGCTGGATGAGTTGCGCGTTAAATTGCTCGCGCCCGAGTTCGTGCTCTACCTGGGACGCAAATCCTGCCCGCCCGCGTTGCCGTTGATGCCGATCACCACATCGGCTGAAAGCGTCGAGGCGGCACTGGCTGATTTCAGCTTTGCGACTGCCGCAAAGCAGATTTGGAGTGATGACCCGCAAACCGCCGAACGAGTCATCGGGAAGATGGCAGAGGCCAACCCCATGCTGCTGTGGGACACGGATGCCGAGACCCGGCTGCCGCCCGAACAAATGGTCACTCGCCGCGACGCCCCAACCTCCCGCCACCGCTGGCAATTCGCCGTGCGCGAGGAGCGGCGCGCCCATCTACCAACGGGAGGTCAGACATGAATGATGAACCCTATGTTCTGACCCGTATTTCACCTGTCCGCGAAGCGTTTGAGTATAAGGACTGGTCAGCCCTCGGCGGCCTTGATCCCTACGGAGAGCATCAATTGCTGTGGAAGTTCTTCGACTTGCCACGCAACCAAAAACCCACACAAGCCGAATTTCTATTCCGGGCGGAAAGGTCCGACGGTTTGCCACTGTTCTATGTGCTATCCCGCGTGATTCCGCGTGACACTACCGGCAAGTGGTGCATTGAACCCAGAGAGTACCGACCCGACCTGCGTCCCGGCGACCGGCTGACCTTCAAGCTTCGCACCAATCCCACTGTGGCCCGTGCTAGGGAGTCGGGAAAGCGCGGACAGCGACACGATGTGGTGATGGACGCCAAGCGGCGCATGAACTGGAAAGAGATTCCAGTAGAGGATCGGCTCACCCTGGCCAATGTCGCCTATGAAGCTGGCTCTTGTTGGCTGCGTGGGCGGGAAGAACGTCTGGGATGTCGATTCGACGCCGACCACCTGCGCGTGGATGGTCATGCTGTCCATTGTTTGAAAGGTCGTCGTGATGACAAGGGGAATTGCCATGGCATCGCTCTTTCCACTCTGGATTTCGAGGGTCAATTGCAAGTGACGGATTCTGAACTCTTTTTGAAAAATGGATTGCTCGCCGGCATCGGCCCCGCCAAGGCCTTCGGCTGCGGGCTGCTGCTGGTGCGGCGATGCTGACCGCATGTGCCCATTTGCGTCCGTCGTTGTCGCTGTAGCCATGCCCAGCTATGATCTACCGATCTGGCATCGATAGGAGTTCCGTATGACAATGGTGACCGTGTCCGAAAAATATCAGGTGGTGATTCCCAAGGCGGTGCGGGAGTCGCTGCAAATCAAGCCGGGGCAGAAGCTCGACGTGATCGTCTACGAGGGGCGTGCGGAGTTCGTTCCGGTGCAGGATATGCGCGCGGCACGCGGCTTCCTGCGCGGCATCGACACTGACGTGCCGCGGGAAGCCGACCGGGTATGAACCTGGTCGATTCGTCCGGCTGGCTGGAGTATTTCGCCGATGGACCCAATGCCACCTTCTTTGCCTCGGCGATCCCCGCTACGGAACAGTTGGTCGTCCCGACGCTATCCCTGCTGGAGGTCTTCAAGCGCGTGTTGCAGCAACGGGGGGAGGGCGATGCCCTTCAGGCAGTGGCGCTGATGCGACAAGCGCAGGTGGTCGAG
>JBFXFL010000012.1:0-13253 GCA_050179115.1 Porticoccaceae bacterium
CCGAACTCGAAAAACGTATCACCCGCCTGGAAGATATTGAAGCGATCAAGCAGTTGAAAGCCCGGTACTGTGAAATTTGCGATGACGACCATAATCCCGACCGGATCGCCTCGGTGTTCGCCCCGGACGGTGTCTGGGAAGGTGCCGGTTTCGGGAAAGCCCAGGGTCACGAGGGCATCCGCGAATTGTTCAGGGGCTTTCAGAAGCTCATCAGCTTTTCCCAGCACAATGTGATGAACCCGATCATCGAAATCGACGGGGACCGCGCCACCGGCGTGTGGTATTTTCTTGGCCCGTTTACCTTTTACAAGGATAACGCCGATAGATGGTTGGTCCTGCGCTATGACGACGACTACGTCAAGATCGACGGCGCCTGGAAATACCAGCATCTGCGCGCGACGGTGCGCTTGAATGGCGAGCGGTAGCAATCGGCCGGCGTGCGGACTTCCTTGCAGACCCTGGGTTCCTGTCAGCGCTTTCGTGGCGGCGGGCGCAGCGCGGGGGACGACGGCCGAGTCGCTCTCCAATACAACTTCGACCTGATGTTCATTTCGTCAGGCATCGTCCCGGGTTTCCCGCGCTCCCCACAGCGCCGCGAGCGTCAGCAGCGCGGCGCCCGAAAGATACCAGCCCACCGTTTGCACGCCGTATCGGGTAGCGAGCCAGGTCGCGATGTAGGGCGCCAGGGACGCGCCGAAAATGCCCGCCAGATTGAAAGTGAGTGAAGCGCCGGTATAGCGCACCATGGTGGGAAACTGCTCGCTCAACATGGTACCGAGCGGGCCATAGGTGAGACCCATCAGGCCCAGCCCGAGGGCCATGAACAGAATCACCCGCGCCTCGCCGCCGGCACCGAGCAGGGGCGTGAACAGCAGGCCAAACAGCGCGATGGCCATGCTCGCGGCCATCAGTACCCGGCGGCGGCCGTGGCGATCCGCGAGATGCGCCGAAATCGGGATGCCGAGGCCGAAAAACAGAATCCCGAACAGCTGGATCAGCAACAGCCGCTCGCGGGAAAAATGCAGCGCGGTGGTGCCCCAGGTAAGGGTGAATACCGTCATCAGATAAAACAATACAAAGGTGCAGAGCGCCATCAGCGTGCCGCGTACCAGCATCCCGGTGTGATCGCGCAATACCGTGAGAATCGGCAGCCGCTCGCGCTCCTGTGCGGCGAGTGCCTGCCGAAACACCGGGGTTTCCTGCAGATTCAGGCGCACCCAGAGGCCCACCAGCACCAGGATGCTGCTGGCCAGGAAGGGTACTCGCCAGCCCCAGAGAAAGAACTGGGCATCGCTGAGGTAGTGCGTGAGCAACAGAAACGACCCGCCGGAGAGGATGAAACCTATGGGCGCGCCCAGTTGCGGAAACATTCCGTACCAGGCGCGCCGACCCGGCGGTGCATTTTCGGTGGCCAGCAAAATCGCGCCGCCCCATTCCCCGCCCAATCCCAGCCCTTGCCCAAAGCGACACAGCGCCAGCAACAGGGGTGCCGCGACCCCGATCTGGGCATAGGTGGGCAGCATGCCGATGATCACCGTCGACAGGCCCATGGTCAGCAGCGCCGCCACCAAGGTGGCCTTGCGACCGACACGATCGCCGAAATGCCCGAACAATGCGGATCCGAGCGGGCGGGCAAAAAAGGCGAGGGCAAAGGTGGCGAGGGATTGCAGCATCGCCGTGGTGGCATCCCCGGCCGGGAAAAACAGCTTCGGGAATACCAGTACCGCGGCAGTGGCGTAAATGTAGAAATCGAAAAACTCGATGGCGGTGCCGATCATGCTGGCGAACAGCACCCTGGCCTTGCCGTTGGCGGCGGGTGCCCGGGCGGAGATGATGGCTTGGGGCATCGGCATCCCTGTGAGTCAAGGTGTGGCGGAACAGCCGGCATTGTACGGAGACATTGCGGCGGGGACAGCGGAAAAGCAGGAGAGTCGGACCGTATCGGTCTGGGTGCTGTCCGGTGTTGGTATTTCCAGTGTTATCTGGTTATTGATGGACGTGGCGTGGGGGTGCGATGCGAGCGCGTGGGAATAAATCCGTACAGTAGCTGGCTCAGGTCAGATAGACATCCTGAAAACTTGCGCCATGGCAAACGGGCCTGTAAAACAAATTGTGGCGCTGCCCAGCAGTCTCCCTGCCATCTCCCCGGCGCATCGCGTCCGGAAAAACATGTCACGATACCCAAGGAATCCCCCTCATGACCGACTCGACACCGCTGCTCGATGGCATCAAGGTTCTTGAACTCGCCACCTACGTTTTTGGGCCCGGCGCCGGCGCCATCCTGTCCGACTTCGGCGCCGACGTGATCAAGGTCGAAACTCCCGGACGGGGTGATCCGCTGCGTCACGCGCATAAATCACCGCCCTTCATGCGCCTAGACTTCGCGTATCCCTGGCAGCAGGACAACCGCAACAAGCGCAGCCTCGCGCTCGATCTGAAAACCGCCGAGGGTCGCGAAATACTGCTCAGGCTGGTCAGGGACGCGGATGTCCTGATCACCAACTTCCCGCCCAATGTGCTGACGCGGCTGAAAATCCGCTTCGAAGATCTGGCACCGGAAAACAGCCGACTCATTTACGGGCAGGTCACCGGGTACGGCGAGCAGGGCGATGACGTCAATACGCCCGGCTTCGACGGCAACGCCTATTGGGCGCGCACGGGCCTGATGGACGCGGTGCGCACCATGCATGGAGAACCGTCGATGCCATCGCCCGCGATGGGCGATCACCCCAGCGCGATGACGCTCTATGCCGCGGTGATGACCGCACTCTACAAACGCGAGCGCACCGGTCTCGGCAGCAAAATCAGCACCAGCCTGATGGCGAATGGACTGTGGGCGGCGTCCAGTGCCCTGGCGGGTCTGTTGGCGGGCACCAAACCCTATCGGCGCCTGAACCCCGCTGCCCCCGGCAGTGCGCTGATCAACTACTACCGCACCCTCGACGACCGCTGGGTTTCCTTGATCGTGCTCCAGGAAGACAAGCACTGGACCAACTTCTTGACTGCGATCGAGCGCCCCGACCTCGCGGCGGATCCGCACTTTGCCGATATTGCGGCGCGCTTCAAACATGCGAAGGAACTTGCCGCGGTGCTGGTCGAGGTATTCAAGACCCGCCCCTGCGCCGAATGGCGCCAGCGCCTGCGCGACCAGGGCGTAACCTTCAGTGTCGTGGCAACCATGGAGGAGGTCATCGACGACCCGCAAGCCCTGCAGAACGACATGTTCATCAAGATCGAGGGCCACACCCATGGTCGCGGCCAGGCTGTCAACAGCCCCTTCTGGATTCAGGGTTCGGACAAGGTGCCGGCCCATCTCGGCTCGGAACTGGGCGCCGACAGCGCGGCGATATTGCGTGAGCTGGGTTACGCGGAAGACCGCATCGGCGCGTTGGCGGCGCAGGGAGTTGTCGAAATACACGGGGGAGCCCGGTGACCGGCGCGTGTCCGGGCCAGGGCCAGGGCGGAACATCAGTTCGGAATCGTCAAACGCCAATTCGGATGTGCGTTGCCGACGATCACTAAAACCCTTCACCCTCCCGCAAGAACCGCCACTGCCCGACCGGCAAGTCCCCCAGCCGCACGCGGCCGATGCGCACGCGCTTGAGTCCGGTGACCCGCAAGCCCACCAGCTCGCACATGCGGCGGATCTGGCGCTTGCGGCCTTCCCGGAGCACGAAACGCAGTTGTTCCGGATTGGCCCAGCTCACCTTGGCCGGGCGCAGTTGTTTGCCGTCGAGTTCGAGGCCGTGGTTGAGCAGCGCCAGCGACGGACGGTCGAGGTTACCTTCCACGCGCACCAGATATTCTTTTTCCACGGTCGAATGCTCGCCGACCAGTTGACGCGCCACGCGGCCATCCTGGGTCAGCACCAGCAGCCCGGTGGAATCGATATCGAGTCGGCCGGCAGGGGCGAGGCCTTTCAGGTGGCTCATCTGAAACCGCAGCTTGTCGCCGGGCGCCTGGGTCTGCGCCGAGATCAGCGTGACGGCGGGTTGATGGCCGTCTTCCGCCTGGCCGGAAACATAGCCGATGGGCTTGTGCAGCAGAATGGTGACCTGCCGCGCCTGACTGGCCTGCGCCTGCGCCCCCAGCGTGATCACCGCATCCGGCGCGGCGCGGGTGCCGAGCTGCGTGACCCGCTCGCCGTTCACGAATACCAGTCCGCGCTCGATGTAGGCATCCGCTTCGCGTCGCGAACACAGGCCGCGCTCGGCCATGAGTTTGGAAATGCGGATGCCTTGGGGGTCATTCATGGTTTGCGCACCGCAGGCCGATGGCGCGACGGATCGCGAGACAGGTTCGTATCATCTCAGCCGAAAATCTCCGCCATCAGTTCCACCGCCTGGGTGTTGGCATCGGACAGCAGCAGGGTGCCGACCTGGCCGCGCTGGGCGGCTGCGGCCCAGCGCTGGGCACGGTCGCGGATGCGCGCCGGCGGGCCGACCAGATTGCAGGCATCCACCAGGGCGTCAGGCACCGCGGCGGCGGCTTCTTCCTTGCGGCCTTCCAGATAGAGATCCTGGATTTTTACCGCGGCTGCTTCATAGCCCAGGCGTTTGGCGTAGTCGTTGTAAAAATTCTTGCTGCGCGCACCCATGCCGCCAATATAGAGCGCGAGGTTGTTTTTGAGCGGTTTCATGCAGGCGGCCAGATCGTCGCCGATCACCACGCGCACGAAAGGCGCGACGTCGAAGTCCTTGAGTGATTTGCCCTTGCCGGCGGCAGCGAAGCCATCCCGAATGGGTTTTTCGAAGACATCGAAGCGCTCCGGGTCCATCCATACCGGGAAGAATCCGTCGGCCACTTCGGCGGCCGCCTTGACTCCGGCCGGAGTGATGTTGGCGCTGTAGATCGGGATCGGGGCGTCGCAGTGGAGGATGCTTTTCAGCGGCTTGCCGAGCCCGGTCGCGCCCGGCCCGCGATAGGGCAGTTGGTACATTTCTCCGTCGAAACTCACTGGCGCTTCGCGGGCGAAAATCTGCTTCATGATCTGGATGTATTCCTTCAGCCGCGTGACCGGCTTGCCGTAGGCCACGCCGTGCCAACCCTCTACCACCTGGGGACCGGAGGCGCCCAGCCCGACGATGAAGCGGTTGCCGGAGAGATGGGACAGGGTCATGGCGGTCATCGCCGCCATCGCCGGGGTGCGTGCCGGCATCTGCATGATGGCCGTGCCGGCGCGGATGCGGGTGGTGTTGGCGAGAATCCAGGCCGCGGTGGTCACGGCGTCCGAACCGTAGGCTTCGGCGGTCCACACCGAGTCGTAGCCCAGGTTTTCGGCGTGGCGGATCACCTCCAGCGGCACCTTCACCTTGTTGCCGGAATAGCCGGTCATCAGTCCGAGTTTCATGGTCGATCCCCCGTGGTTATTTGGATGTGGTTGCGGCCCGTGGCCAGTGTTTGGCGCTACCATAGCAGACACACCACAGCCGCAGAAAATCATAAGAGGAGGAGGCAATGGATATCGGTATCCTGTTTTCGTTTCGCAATCCGGCGTTCAACCGGGTGCCCTGGACCACGACCTACGCCGACGAGCTGGAGCTGACCGTCGCCGCGGAAGAACTGGGTTACGACCACGTCTGGCTCAGTGAGCACCACTTTGTGGACGACGGCTATTCGCCTTCGCTGCTGCCCATCGCGGCGGCAATAGCGGCGCTGACGCGCAGCATCCGCATCGGCACCTATGTGATGCTGCTGCCGCTCCACAATCCGGTGCGGGTCGCCGAGGATGCGGCGACGGTGGACGTGATTTCCGGCGGACGCTTCGATCTGGGTGTCGGCCTCGGCTACCGGCCCGGCGAATTCACCGGCATGGGTGTGCCCAGCTCCGAGCGCGCGGCCCGCTTTCAGGAAGCCCTGCCGGTGATCCAGCGCCTGCTGGCGGGCGAAACCCTGTCCCTCGATGGGCGGTTCAACCAGTTCGAGGAAGTCCGCATCACGCCGCCACCGGCCCAGCGCCACCTGCCGATCTGGGTCGGCGCCCGTGGCGACCGGGCGCTGGAGCGCGCGGCGCAGCTCGGCTGCCATCTCGCCTCCATCGGCGCTCCCGGTCACCGCGAACGCTATCTGGCCGCGCTCGCCGCCAATGGCCGCCGCGCCGAAGACCACCATATCGGCCAGCTCGCGGTGGTCTATGTGGCCGCGACGGCGGCGCAGGCGTGGCGGGAATGCGGCCGCGCGATCCATCATGTCATCCGCGAATATCAGGCCTGGGCTGAGGAGTCCGGGGATGAGAGCGGCGATGCCCTGGCGACCATGGCGGTGCCGCCCGCCGAGGAGTTCATGGCCGGGCGCGTTGCCGAGGTGATGGGCCGCCCTGCTATGATTGGCGACCCCGAGCAGGTGTATCAGGGACTCCGCGCGTTTTTGGAGGTGACGCCGGCAACCCATCTGGTGCTGATGATGGCGCTGCCGGGCATGGACCCCGAATGCACCCGCAGCAGCATGGAATTGTTCGCCCGCGAGGTGATGCCCCGGCTCAAAGTCTGATCCACTGATCCGCCCGGCCGGCAGCGTCCCGGTCGGGCCAGCTTTCAATCAATCACCCATCCGTACAGGACATCTGGCATGAGCGACTCCAAGCCGACTCTGGCGATTCTCGGTGGCAGCGGCGATCTCGGCGGCGGCCTCGCCTTTCGCTGGGCACGCGCCGGCTACCCCATCATCATCGGCTCGCGCAGCGCCGACAAAGCCGAGCAGGCGGCGAAGGAGCTGGCCGCCAAGGGACTGGCCGGCAAGGTGCGCGGCCTGGACAACGAGGCGGCGGCGCGGGCTGGCGATATCCTGGTGCTGACGGTGCCCTTCGCCAATCAGGCGCCGACGCTTGAGGCCATCAAGGCCGCGGTGCAGGGCAAGATTCTGATCGATGTCACCGTCCCGCTGGTGCCGCCCAGGGTCGGGACCGTGCAGTTGCCCGCCGGCGGCAGTGCGGGCCAGATCGCTCAGGCGATTCTGGGCGAGGGCGTGCGGGTGGTGTCGGCGTTCCAGAACGTGGCCGCGGCTCATCTCGACGATCCCGAGCACGATCCCGACTGCGATGTGCTGGTGTGCGGCAACGATGCCGAGGCCTGCACGGCGGTGCTGGCGCTGGTCGCTGCCGCCGGCATGAAAGGCTGGCACGCCGGGCCCATCGCCAACTCGGTGGTGGCCGAGGCGCTCACTTCGGTGCTCATCACGCTGAACCGCCGCTACAAGATTCCGGGTGCGGGCTTCCGCATCACGGGCGCGCCCCAGGCGTGACCCCGGCTGTCGTCCGCGGCACGGCGCGGTTCTTGTCATGCAACTGATTGCGCTGCCGGGCATTCCCCGGGTTGCGCCCGGCGCGGATCTGGTCGGTCTGGTGCTGGACGGACTGGCGCGCGCGGACACTGCATTGCAGGCGGGCGATATCGTCGTGCTTGCGCAGAAGATCGTCTCCAAGGCCGAGAACCGCTATGTGGAACTCGCCGGGATCACGCCGTCGGCGCGCGCGCGGGAAATCGCCACCGTGGCGGGGAAAGATCCACGCATCATCGAAGTCATCCTCGGCGAATCCCGCGCGGTCCTGCGTCAGGTGCCGGGCGTGATCATCGTCGAGCACCGGCTGGGTTTCGTGATGGCCAATGCCGGCGTGGACGCCTCCAACATCGAACACGCGGGCGAGAGCGTCGAGCGGGTGCTGTTGCTGCCCATCGATCCGGACGGCACCGCGGCAGAATTGGCGGCGGCGCTGAAGGCGCGCACCGGCGTGGCAGTGGGCGTGGTGATCAACGACAGCGTCGGGCGCGCCTGGCGCAACGGCACCGTGGGAATCGCACTCGGGAGCGCGGGTTTCCCGGCGCTGTACGACCGCCGTGGCGAACGCGATCTGTTCGGCCGCGTGTTGCAGGTCACCGAGGTGGCGCTGGCGGATCAGATCGCGGCGGCCGCTTCTCTGGTGCAGGGCGAGGCGGACGAAGGCCGTCCGGTGGTGCTGGTGCGGGGGTTTTCCCGGCCGCCCGGTGTGCCCGACAGCAATGTGCGCGCCTTGCTGCGGCCGCGCGAGCGGGATTTGTTCCGGTGACTATCACTGCAATGACGCCTGCGCCGCGCGTACTGGCACTGTGCGGCGGCGTCGGCGGCGCCAAGCTCGCGCTCGGGCTCTACCGGCTGCTGGGCGAAAATCTGACGGTGGCCGTGAACACCGGCGATGACTTCACCCATCTGGGGCTGCGCATCTGTCCCGACCTGGATACGGTCACCTACACCCTGGCCGGCTGTGTGAATCCCGCCACGGGCTGGGGCCGCGCCGACGAGACGGGCCACTTCATGACGGCGCTGGCGCAACTGGGTGGCGAGGACTGGTTCTTCCTGGGTGACCGCGATCTCGCGCTCCATGTCGAACGCACGCGCCGGCTCGCGGCGGGGGAATCCCTGAGCGAAGTGACTACTGCGATCACCCGTCGCCTCGGCATCGCGGCGACCATCGTCCCCATGGCGGACACCCCGGTGCCGACACTGGTGGACACGGACGCCGGAACCCTGTCGTTTCAGCATTATTTTGTGCGCGAGCGCTGCCAGCCGGCAGTGCGCAGCCTGCGCTATCAGGGTGCGGATACGGTCCAGCCGCAACCGCGCTTGCTGACGGCGCTGGCCGATCCCGCGCTGGCCGCCATCGTCATCTGCCCGTCGAATCCCTGGCTCAGCGTCGATCCGCTGCTCGCGCTGCCCGGCGTGCGGGAGCTGCTGCGCGCCGCGCCGGTGCCCGTGCTGGCGGTTTCCCCTATAGTGGGCGGACGGGCCATCAAGGGACCGACGGCCAAGATCATGGCGGAACTGGGGCTAGCGGTGTCGTCCCGAACCATCGCCGAGCACTACGGGGATTTTCTCGATTGCCTGATCCTGGACCGCAGCGATGGGGACGAACGCGATGTCCTCGCCGCGTTGCCGCCGCAAGTCGCACTCGCGGATACCGTCATGCACGATGAAGCGGATAAGATCGCACTGGCCCGGGAAGTGTTGGCCATTGCGGCGACGATCACCGCGACCAGAACAACATAAAAGAGCCGGATCGAGCACCTCGATTTCGTGTCGGGTGAAACGCCAGCGACAAGGGCCCAGTGCCGGGTAGCGAGCATCAAGGGGGATAGGGGAGCGCGATGTGGGTGCTGATTCCGGTCAAACCGCTGGCGCAGGCCAAGACGCGCCTGGCCGCTGTGCTGTCGCCTGCTGAGCGTGAGGCCCTGGTGCGTCATATGCTGGATGATGTGCTGGCGGCTCTTGTCGCTGCGCCGGACATTGCCGGCGTGGCACTGGTGACCGCCGATCCCGCTGTCGCGCGGATTGGCGCCGAGCGCAGTCTGCGGGTGCTGCCCGAGTCCGTACCCGGACTCAACGCGGCGCTGCACGGTGCCGTCGCGACGCTGGCGGGCGAGGGTGTGGATACGCTGCTGGTGCTGCCCGCCGATGTGCCTCTGTTCGATACCGCAACGCTGGAGCAGCTCCGCGCCGCGCATCGCGCCGCGCCGGCGCTGACCCTGGTGGCGGCGAGTGCCGACGGTGGCACCAACGCGCTGCTGCTGTCGCCGCCGGATCTGCTGCCCCCCGCGTTCGGTACCGGCAGTTGCGCCGGCTACTGCCGCGCGGCGCAGAAGCTGGGGGTCGCGCCCGTGCTGCTGGATCTGCCGCAGGCCGCACTGGATATCGACCGTCCCGAGGATCTCGCGCGTCTGGAATTCCAGACCGGCGCGATCCGGACCCGCGAATTTCTCCATCGAATCGATGCCTGGGCGCGTCTGCGCCAGGGCGCTTGCGAATCGCCCGTCACGCTTGCGAGACACGCCTAATGAACAGCCGCTTCCGACCCGACTATCAGGCGCCGTCCCGCGCTGAGATCGATGCGCTGCTGGCACGCAGTTCCCTCGATGAACTGCTGGTGCAGGCGGCGGCACTGCGCGATCGCGGCCACGGCCCGTTGCTGTCGTATTCGCGCAAGGTGTTCATCCCCCTCACGCATCTGTGCCGCGACGTGTGCCATTACTGCACCTTTGCGACCACGCCGAGCCGGGTCGCAAAACCCTTCATGACGCCCGATGAGGTGCTGGATATCGCGCGCCAGGGGGCCGCGGCCGGTTGTCACGAGGCGCTGTTCACCCTGGGCGACAAGCCGGAGCTGCGCTACGAAGTGGCGCGCCGCGCGCTGGCCGAGCTGGGTCATGCGACCACGCTGGAATATCTGGTGGCCATGGCGCGGCGGGTGTTCGAGGAAACCGGCCTGCTGCCCCATCTCAATCCGGGCGTGATGACGCGGGAAGAACTCGCCGCCGGGCGTGCAGTGTCGGTGTCCCAGGGCATCATGCTGGAGAGCAGCGCCGCGCGCCTGAGCGAGAAGGGCGGGCCCCACCACGGCTCGCCGGATAAAGTGCCCGAGCTGCGGCTCGACTGCATCGCCGCCGCCGGCGAACTGGCGATTCCATTCACCAGCGGCATTCTGATCGGGATCGGCGAGACCCGCGCCGAGCGCATCGATTCCCTGTTTGCGCTGCGCGATCTGCACGAACGCCACGGTCACTTGCAGGAAATCATCATCCAGAATTTCCGCGCCAAGCCGGGCACCCGCATGGCCGGCGCGCCCGATGCCCCGCTCGAAGAATTGCTCTGGACCATCGCCGCCGCACGGCTGATTTTCGGGCCGGAGATGAACCTGCAGACGCCGCCCAATCTCAACGATGGTTCGCTGGCGCAACTGATCGGCGCCGGCATCAACGACTGGGGCGGGGTGTCGCCGGTCACACCCGACTTCGTGAATCCCGAAAAACCCTGGCCGCACCTGGAAGACCTCGCGCGCCAGACCGCCGCCGCCGGCAAGCTGCTGGTCGAGCGGCTGCCGCTCTATCCGGCCTATACGCGCGACCTCGCGGCCTGGCAGGTGCCGGTCATGGCCACCGCGGTGCGTCGCGCCATGGACAGCGACGGTCTCGCACGCCGCGACGCCTGGAGCCCGGGCATGGGCGAATCCCCGACGTTCGACACGATGCGTGAAGGCTGGCAGACCGCGCCGCCGCCGCCGACCCGGGAGCTGACCGCCATCATCGCCCGCGCACTGCGCGGCGAGCGCCTGGATGAAAGCCAAATAGCGCGCCTGTTCCGTGCCCGGGGCGCCGAGTTCAGCGCCCTGTGCGACGCCGCCGACCGGCTGCGCCGGGAGCAGTGCGGCGACACCCTGACCTACGCCGTCAACCGCAACATCAACTACACCAACATCTGCCTGCACGCCTGTACGTTCTGCGCCTTCTCGAAGGGCAAGACCCACGACGATCTGCGTGGCAAACCCTATGTGCTCGAACTCGACGAGATCGCCACCCGTACCCGCGAAGCCTGGGCGCGCGGCGCCACCGAAGTCTGCATGCAGGGCGGCATCCATCCCGATTACACGGGCGAGACCTATCTCGACATCTGTCGCGCCGTAAAAGCGGCGGTGCCCGAAATGCACATTCATGCGTTCTCGCCGCTGGAAGTGACCCAGGGCGCCCGCACCCTGGGGCTGTCGCTGAGCGCTTATCTGGCGCGCCTCAAGGAGGCTGGACTCGCGACGCTGCCCGGTACCGCGGCGGAAATTCTCGACGACGAAGTACGCGCCGTCATCTGTCCGGACAAGGTGAATACCCGCGAATGGCTGGAGGTGATGGAAACCGCCCACGGACTCGGATTGCGGTCCACGGCCACCATCATGTTCGGCCATCTCGACCGGCCCGAGCACTGGGCGCGGCACCTGCTCCGCATCCGCGATCTGCAGACGCGCACCGGCGGCTTCACCGAATTCGTGCCGCTGCCGTTCGTGCACATGGAAGCCCCGGTCTACCGGCGCGGCGGCGCCCGTCGCGGTCCCACCCTGCGCGAGGCAGTGCTGATGCACGCGGTGGCGCGCTTGGTGTTGCATCCCGTGATCACCAACATCCAGACCTCCTGGGTCAAGATGGGCATCGAAGGCGCCAAGGCCTGCTTGCAGGCCGGCGCCAACGACCTGGGCGGCACCCTGATGAACGAGAGCATTTCCCGCGCTGCCGGCGCCAAACACGGTCAGGAGATGACCGCCGCCAGCATGGAGCGCCTGATCCGCGAGCTGGGCCGTGTTCCGCGTCAGCGCACCACGCTCTACGCTGATGCGCCGGCGCGGTTGGTGGCGGTGGCGGCGGAGTAGGGCGTACCCACAGAGGTCTTGGGCCAGGTGGTTCGGGCGCAAACCCAGTTGCAGCGGGTCTTTCCGACAATCCTCTCGACAGGCCCGGAAAATAAGGACTGCGGGCCAGCCCGCTCTGACACTTCCGGTAAAATCTCCGCCGCTTGTCGCGGCCGCGCAAGTCACCTGCCCGGGGGATGAATGAAACTACCGAAATCGGTGCGCTGGATTGCCATCACGTTGCTGCTGCTGGGTGTGGCCTTTGCCACCGCGCCCCAGCAGTGGGTGCCGCACCAGTGGCGTGCGAACCTGTTCGGCTGGTTCGGTCCCGGTGCTTATCGGGCGCTGCCGGAGTCCGAGCGTTACGGGCAGCCCGATCCACAGGAGATCTGCCCGCCGGATTTCAATGACTGGCGCAAGGCGCAGGATATCGAGGGGGTGCAGATCGCGGCGGCGGCGGGCTGCGTGGCGGACAATCCCTATCTGATCGCGGCGGCGGTCAAGGGGACCAACAACGTCAGCGAAGATACCCTGCTCAAGTCCGGGCTGACGCCGGATGCCATCGTGATGGGTCGCGACCTGGACGGCGATGGCGATCCCGATGAGGTGACCATCCGGCTGGAGGTCGTCGAACTCAACGGCGGCTCGCCGGATCTGCCGGTGCCCATCACCACCTTCGATATTGCGCCCGGCGTTCAACCCGGGATGTGGGTGTTCGCGCCCAAGTCGTTCGGCATGTCGACCGAAAACTTCGAATCCCGCAAGGCCAACCCGCTGTTGCGAGCACCGGCGCCGGTGCTCCGGGTGGAGCAGGGCGACCAGGTGACCCTGATCCTGGAAAACAACCATTACGCACCCCACACCATCCACCTGCACGGCATCGATCATCCGTTTTCCGCCGATCATGGGATGCCGCACGACGCGGCGTCGGCGCACGGCGACCACGCGGCGCACGGTGTGGGAACCGACGGGGTGGCGGAAACCAGCGAGATGCCGGCGCTGCCGGGTAACGCGCAGCTGTATAGGTTCAAGCCACGGGTGGCGGGTACCTTTTTCTACCACTGCCATGTACAGGCCAACGTCCACCTCCAGATGGGCATGCAGGGTCTGTTCGTGG
>JBFXFL010000012.1:13353-14918 GCA_050179115.1 Porticoccaceae bacterium
ATGCCGGCGCTGCCGGGTAACGCGCAGCTGTATAGGTTCAAGCCACGGGTGGCGGGTACCTTTTTCTACCACTGCCATGTACAGGCCAACGTCCACCTCCAGATGGGCATGCAGGGTCTGTTCGTGGTGGAGGAAGCGCGGCCGAAAAACCTCGTACAGACGCTCAACATCGGCGCCGGCCAGGTGCGCGATTCCTCGGTTGCGGTGCGCGAGCGCTATGACCGCGAATACGATCTGCATTACTTCGATCTGTTCAAGAAGCTGTCGAGCACCGTGCAGGATTACGTCGACACCCGCCTGCGACTGCTGGCGCAGCACCGCGACTGGAATATCACCCAGGACAGCCCCAATTACTTTCTGCTCAACGGACGTTCGTTTCCCTACACCCTGCAGGAATCCCTGGTGGTGGTGAAGCCCGACGAGAAGGTCAAGCTGCGGATGCTGAACGGCGGTTCCACCAGTGTCGCCGTTCATACCCACGGCAATCGCCTTACCGTCACCCACCTCGACGGTATTCCGCTCAATCCGCTGGCACAATACATGCGCGACGTGGTGGATATGGCGCCGGCGCAGCGCGTGGATGTGGAGCTGGATACCACCGACGATGGCCTGCACAACTATGGCGAAGGCATCTGGCTGATGCACGATCACCACGAGGCCGCGCAGACCACGGATGGCATTTACCCCGGCGGCAGTATCAGTGTCATCGCCTTCGAATCTCACTTGCTGCCAAACGGTTTTCCGCGCGTGGAAGGGAGTGACTGGCAGAAATTCTTCTCTGAGGCCTACTACCGCAGGGAGGTCCCGGTGTGGTTCGACTACGATCCCGGCGGGCTGTTCGGCGAGCCCGCCGCGCCGCTGCGGCCGCTGGTTCAGGCGCTGATCTTTGGTGCCGCCCTTGCCGGGCTGTTGTATCAGTTGCGGGTGCTGTGGCCGCGGCGGAGACGCGCGCCTTGAGCCGGTGGCTTGCCGTTGCCCTGCTGTTGTTGGGTACTCTGGCCGTAGCCGCCGAACCTGTGGCTTCCACGCCCGGGGAGGGAGCGGCCGTGGATCATTCGCAAATGGATCATTCGCAAATGGATCATTCGCAAATGGACCATTCGCAGATGCAGGGGATGGATCACTCGCAGATGCAGGGCATGGATCACTCCGGACACGGCGGACACGAGATGGAATTTGACGCCGGCGGCATGGTGATGAACACCAACCGCGACCGCCTGCCTCCGGGTTGTCCGGAGATCCGTCGCGACTACGAATTCACCGTGCGCGCGGGGACCCGTTACGCGGCACCCTTTTCCGGCAATACCTTCGGTATGAGTCAGCACGCCTTCGAGGTGGAGCCGTGCAGCCGCGTCACCTTCACGTTCATCAACGAAGATGCCGTCCGGCACCAGTTCATGATCCACAAGCTGCCCCGCGATATGTATCCGCAGGGGATGTTCCACATCGAGGCCGCCGGGGGCGCCACCAAGGTTGGCACGCTGATTGTGCCGAGCATGAACCGCACCTACCTGGTCCACTGCGACATCGCCCAGCACATGGAGCAGGGCATGAAGGGGCAACTC
>JBFXFL010000012.1:15018-63340 GCA_050179115.1 Porticoccaceae bacterium
CACGCGCTAGCGGGGCGGCCCGAAAATGGCGGCCAGCTCCTCGGGGCCAAGG
The DNA here is from genome assembly GCA_050179115.1 of Porticoccaceae bacterium. Classification (GTDB taxonomy): domain Bacteria; phylum Pseudomonadota; class Gammaproteobacteria; order Pseudomonadales; family Porticoccaceae; genus JAGPUQ01. The sequence goes on from JBFXFL010000012.1 coordinate 15,071, forward strand.
AGCTTGTACTGGCCGGCTTCGAGATCGCCCAGCGGCAGACCGCCGGTCTGGAAACGGTGCAGCGCCGTGACCCGGTTGCCCAGTGCCGCAAACATCCGCCGGATCTGGTGGTAGCGACCCTCGGTGAGGATCATCACGCCGCTGCGAGCACTTTCGGCGCTCCAGATGGCGGGCCGCAGCGGCTTGTCGTCGCCATCGAGCAGGAAAGTCCCCGTTGCCAACCGCGCCGCTTCATCGCCACGCAAGGGGTCGCTCAGCTCGACCCGATAGTGCTTGGGCGCATGGGTGCGCGGATGGATGATGCGGTGCAGAAGATCGCCGTCGTCCGTCAGCAGCAGTTGGCCCGTGCTGTCCTTGTCGAGGCGCCCGATGGTCGACAGCACGGGCTTGCGGCCGCGCCAGCGGCGGGGCAGCAGATCGTAAACCAGGTTGCCCGCTTCCCCGCGCGAACAGGTATAACCCGCCGGCTTGTTGAGCATGATGGTCAAGGGCGCCGGCGGATCGACAGGCTCGCCGTTCAGCGCCAGTGCGCCCGCGCGCACCAGGTCGAGCGGGATCGCCTGATCAGCCTTGACCACCAGTTCGCCGCTGAGCGTGATCGCGCCGGCACGGCAAGCCGTGGCGATTTCCTTGCGGCTGCCGTAACCCAGATTGGACAGCAGGCGGTCAAGCCGCAGGGACGTTGGGAGTCTGGGCATATCGGAACGCCGTGGCGGAGTAGTGGTTGTCTGCAAATCCAATCCGGGGGTCAGGCCAATGCCCTGGCCGCCGACTCAAGCACGCAGAAACCGCTGCACATACCAGCAGCTCGCCTCGATCCGCAGGCCTTCCTGCCGCGCCCAGGCCAGACCCGCGCGCACCAGGGCTTCGGCGACGCCCTGGCCGCGCAATGTTTCGGGTACATAGGTGTGATGAAAATTGATCCCGCGATCGGCAAGCAACCGGTAATCCAGTACCGCCTCGTGGTCGCCATGCCGGGAGACGAAGCATTGGCGTGCCGGATGGTGGATGACGGATTGCCCGCGCGCGGGCAAATCCCCGCTGGATGCCGGTGAATCGCTCATGGCGGCCTCGTGGTAGGTGTGCGTGAAGTGTATCCGTGTTCGCGGCTTGGGTCAGTGCGGGCAGCATCGCTGAACGCAACGCCAGCAATTATTTTTGCGTCGGCTCGCGCGCGACCTTTGCGCCCCTGGCGTCTTCAGCATTCTTGAATGTGGTCACCAGCAATATTTTGCAATTTCGTCGACACCGATGTTGCCCATCTTGAATCCTGCGGCGCCGCATGCAGGAAAATGTCGATACCGGAGCCGTAAAAAAATAGTCGTGGTGAGGCGATCCAGATCGGGCTGTCGCGGACGGCCCGATCTGGATCGTTGCGCTATTTCTGTATGGATTTGATGTAGTCGACGAGATTTCTGATGCGTGCCTTGGCAACGCTGGAACGCTCACCCGCCTCCTGGTAAAAGACGTTACCCCATACCGGCATCTCCGCGGGACCATGGGTACGGAAGTTCTTGTCGTAATCCTTATTGCCCTGGACGATATCCGTCACGCGTTTGGTGGGAAACACGCCGTCCATCTCCTGCTGTTGGAGAAAAGTCAAATTCGGGGGCTTGTTCTTCAATGAGCCCGCGACCGGGCCATCGCCTTCTCCCGTTACGCCGTGGCAGGACGCGCAATGCGCCATGTATTCTTCCTTGCCCTGTTTGGCGGACGAATTCTCCTCCTCCGCAAAGCCGGCGGTGGCGAATCCCGCGGACAAACCGACGACCAGACCAATCGTCGCTGCCCAGCGCGCAAATTCGCCGGTTCGTGGAATGTGCTCTGAAATGTTCGACTGAATAACCGTTGCGTTCTTCATGGTGTTGCTCCTCGCCTGTAATGCCCCATTGTTATATGCAGATGCAACCTACTCCGTATCTGTTGCGGGCGGGTTGACCTGGATCAAGTGGGTGCGAGGCGCGACGAAGGCTGCCATGCCCCGGGTGATACCCCGCCTGTTGTTGGGCTGTCCGTGAGCAGGGATTTTGATGTTCGCTGGCTACCGGTTCGTCAATGGCCTTTCGGCAGTCTGCCATCGTGTTCGATACCTGATGGAAAATCAGCCGGCTCCATATCCCCGGGACTCAATTTCCCGTATCGCGCACCAACATGACCGTGTGCGGATCGGCCTGACTGGGCGCCAGGCGAAAGCCCAGATCCCGCGCCAGGCTGCGCATGCGGTGGTTTTCGTAGAGCACATCCGCGGATAGCTGGCGGATGCCCGCCTGATCGGCAAGGACCAGCAGCCGGCGCAGCAGCTCGGTGCCCAGCCCCTTGCCCTGCCAGGCGTCGGCGATCGCGATGCCCAGGTCCGCGGCGCTTTCTGTTGCGGACCGAGCGTAGCGCGCCACACCGATCTGGCGCTCGTTCTGGCCACTGCCGACACAGGCGATAAGCGCCATCTGGTCGGGATAGTCCAGATGGATAAAGCGTTCGCTCATCTCCGGCGTCAGCGCGGGCAGCGCGGTGTGAAAGCGAAAATAACGGGATTCCGGCGAGAGATCGCGCACGAAGGCTTCCTCGATGGCGCGGTCTTCGGGCAGCAGGGTGCGGATGGTGATCGGCACGCCATCGATGCGGATTTGCTCGCGATAGTCGGGCGGCTTCATGGCGCTGCGCGTCCGTGGCGCATGGTTGCGACGGACCGGCCTGCCCGAAACACGCGAAATTCACCCGGTTGAAACGGCTGCCACACCTCATCGCGGGTCAGCGGCGCGGTGGCGACGACAGTCACCACATCGTCCGGCCCTGCGTGCTGGGCGAAGTCGATGGCCATATCGGCATCGATCAGGGTGGCGCGACCGAAGGGTGCGCGCCGGGTGAGCCAGCTCAGGCGCGTGCTGCAATGGGCATAGAACGCGCTCGAATCCGACAACAGCAGATTGAAGACGCCGAGGGACGCCAGATCGGCGCAGAGTTCCGCCAGCAGTTGCCACAGCACACGCGGCTGGCGCGGTCGCGTCGGGAAGGCAGTGCGCACCTGATCGAGCAGCCAGCAGAACGCGTATTCGCTGTCGGTCGCGCCCACCGGGCAATAGTGAGCGAGCGGGCGCTTTTTGATGCCGCGCAGCTGGCCGTTGTGAGCGAAGGACCAGGTCTGGCCCCAGAGCTCGCGGGCGAACGGGTGCGTGTTTTCGAGGCAGATGCGGCCGCGGTTGGCCTTGCGGATATGGGAAAGCACGATTTCGCTCTTGATCGAATAGTGCTGGATGAAACGGGCGATCTCCGATTCCGCGCTGGCGTCCGGATCGTGAAAGGCACGGTAGCCGCGCCCTTCGTAGAAGCCGATGCCCCAGCCATCGCCGTGGGGGCCGGTGGCGCCGCCGCGGCGCATCAGGCCCGCAAAGCTGAAGCAGATGTCGGTGGGCACGTTGGCGCTCATGCCCAGCAGCTCGCACATGGGTGATTCTCGACGGGTTATTTTTTCTCGACCGGTTCCACGGGCAGTCCCGCCTGGGTCCAGGCCTCGAAACCGCCGCCGATATGACACACCGGATCAAGCCCCATGCTTTTCACGGTCTGGGTGGCGAGGGCGGAGCGATGGCCCTTGGCGCAATAGAACACGAAGCGTTTGCCCGAGGAAAACACATCCCGGTGGTATTCGCTGTCGGGATCGACCCAGAATTCCAGCATCCCGCGCGGCGCGTGAAAGGCGCCGGGAATCTTGCCGTCCCGGGTCAGTTCGCGAATGTCGCGCAGATCGACGATCACTGTGCCCGGATCATCCAGTGCGGCGCGCGCCTGCTCCAGGTTCAGGGTTTCGATTTCGCTCATGGCCTTGTCCACGAGCTGTTTGACGCTGGTTTTCATGGCTTCCTCCGGTTGCTGGCGGGGGCAACTGCCCGGGCACCTTGGCCTCATGGTAACCCATGCGTCGGCGTCGGCGGCAGGGTTGTCTGGCAGCCTTTTCATTCGGGTTGGCAGCTTGTTGAAGAACTGCTGCGGCAACCATCTGCTTCGTTGCGCGGTGCTCGCTCCCTCGCCTATCTATCGGATATGTCTCGGTCGCTGCGCGCCGTGCGCCTCGCAGCTGGCCGTCTCGCGACGCTTTTCAACAAGCTGCTAGACTGCGCCAAAACCATTCGGGAGATCCACTTCATGGAATACCGCAAGCTCGGCATCACCGGACTCGACGTCAGCCTCATCTGCCTGGGCACCATGACCTGGGGCCAGCAGAACAGCGTCGACGACGCCCTGCAACAACTCGATTACGCCCTCGACCAGGGCGTCAACTTTATCGATGCCGCGGAAATGTATCCGGTGCCGCCGCGCGCCGAAACCCAGGGTCGCACCGAGGCATGCATCGGCGAATGGTTTACCCGGCGCGGCGGCCGCGACCGTGTCATCCTGGCCACCAAGGTGTCCGGCCGTTCGGACGCCACCGGCGACTGGCGTCATCTGCGCGGCGGGCCGCAGCTCAGCCGCGACCATATTCGTCAGGCGGTGCGGGATTCCCTCAAGCGGTTGCGCACCGATTACATCGATCTGTACCAGGTCCATTGGCCCGAGCGCACCACCAATTTTTTCGGTCAGCTCGGCTACCGCCACCGGGAGCAGGAAGGTCTGAATTCCATCGAGGAGACCCTCGCCGCGCTCACGGAGCTGGTGCGCGAGGGGCTGGTGCGCCACATCGGCATTTCCAACGAAACGCCCTGGGGTGTGATGGAGTATCTGCGCGCGGCCCGGGAGCGCGATCTCGTCCGCATCGCCAGCATCCAGAATCCCTACAACCTGCTCAATCGCAGCTTCGAGATCGGTCTTGCCGAGATGTCAATCCGTGAACAGGTGGGGCTGCTGGCCTATTCGCCCCTCGCCATGGCCATGCTCACCGGCAAATACTCCGGGGGCGCGCGGCCCGCCGGTGCGCGCCTGACCCTGTTCGATCGCTTCCAGCGCTATTCCGGCCCGCAGGCGGTGGCGGCCAGCGAGGCCTATGTGGCGCTGGCCCGCGACCACGACCTGGACCCGGGTGCCATGGCGCTCGCCTTCGTCAACAGCCGCGATTTCGTGACCAGCACCATCATCGGCGCGACGCGCATGGATCAGCTCGAAGCCAATATTGCGAGCGTCCGGGTGAAATTGTCGGAAGAGGTGATCGCGGGCATCGAAGCGATTCACCGCCAGTACAGCAACCCGGCACCCTGATTCGGCGATGCCGGAAACCGTCCTCGACTACTGGTTCGGCGCCGACCGCGCCGATGCCCTGCGCAATCCGGCCCGAGCGCAGCTGTGGTGGCGCAAGGATCCGATGACGGATGCCGACATTCGCGCGCGCTTCGAACCCCTGGTGGTGCAGGCGCTGGCCGGTGAACGCGACGGCTGGGCGCGGACGCCCGCCGGTCTGCTGGCGCTGGTGATCCTGACCGACCAATTCACCCGCAATATCTATCGGGACACGCCGCAGGCTTTTGCCGGCGATCCGCGCGCACTCGGCTGGTGCCGGCAGGCATTGGCGGAAGGCATCGACAGGTCATTGCATCCGCTGGAACGGCTGTTTCTCTATCTGCCGCTGGAGCACAGCGAAGTGCTGGCGGATCAGGAGGCCTGCATCGCCCTGATGGAGGCGCTGGTCGCCGCGGCGGAACCGGCAGCGCGTGCGCTGTTGGCCGACGCTCTCGATTACGCCCGTCGGCATGGCGAGGTCATCCGTCGTTTCGGTCGCTTTCCCCACCGCAATGCCATTCTTGGCCGCGAATCCACCGCTGCAGAAATCGCGTTCCTCAAGACACCGGGCTCAGCGTTTTGAAGCGGCGCGCGCTGCCTTAGCCGGGGCTTGGCGCGCGCCCGCTCCTGACCATCATGGTGAGGCGAGCGATGCAGACCAGCTGGTCGGCGTCGTCCAGGATACGGATGTCCCAGACGTGGGTGGCACGGCCCAGATGGATGGCGCGCGCGGTGGCATACACATGACCTTGGGTTGCCGGGCGGATATGGTTGGCGTTGATTTCCAGGCCGACGCAGTACGCCGATTCCGGATCGAGGCAGAGCATGGAGGCGTGGCTGCCCACGGTTTCGGCGAGCAGGCAGGAGGCGCCGCCGTGGAGGATGCCGTAGGGCTGGCGGGTCTTTTCATTGACCGGCATGCGCGCGGTGAGGTGATCCGGGCCGAAATCCACATATTCGATCCCCATGTGGTGGCTTGCGGTGTCGGGATAGGGCTGGTTGAGCGCATCCAGTGTCAGGGGGCGGTGCCAGATGGTCATCGGTCGGTTCCCTCGGGATCGGGTTGCTGCGTCGCGGACGCGCGGTAATCAGGGCTAGCGGGGATAGAGCGGCTGCAGATCGCGGCCGGGTTTCTTGCGCTCGCCCGCCGGTATTTTCGCCAGGGTGCGGAGCTGCGCAAGCAATTCCTCCGGGTTCGGTGGCGGGCGGCCGCCCGGCGCATAGCAACTGTCGTCGAGCGCGCGGAAAGCGGCGCGCAGCTGCTCGTTCCCGGCGCGCTCGGCGATCTGGCGCAGGCTGACAATCCCCGCGTCCTGCCAGTGTTCCCGCGCCCAGGCGAGAATCGCCGCGCGCAGGCGCAACCCGTCACCGGCAGTGGCGGCACGTTCGACGGCGCTGAAGTCCGCGCGCTGCGGCGTCGGTTCCCTGGCGGTTCCGACCGTTGTTCCGCCCCGGCGCCAGAGCAGCGCAAAGGTCAGCGTGCTCAACAGCAGCAGCACGTTCCCGGCGATCAACCCGTAGAGCAGGGGCGTGGTCCCGCCGGGAGCGGCGGCGGTTGCCACAGGGGTCTGGACGGCTTCGGTTGCCGGCGCTGCAAGGGTATCGACCGGTGCAGCCGCCGCGGCTTGCGGAGCGCCGGCCGCCGGCAGTATTTCGAAGCGTGCCCCAGGAACCTCGGTTTCCTCGAACGCCCGGGTGGTGGTATTCCACCAGCGCACCCTGATGGGGGGCAGCACCAGCGGGCCGGGCTGATCCGCCACCACTGCAAAGCTCTCGGTGCGTCGCCCGCTCACGCCGGCAGCGGTGGTGTCGTCGTCCAGTTCCGGCTGATCCGGATAGCTGCGGTAGCCTTGTGGTGCGGGCAGCTCAAGGGGCGGAATGCGGGCGCTGGTGGTGCCGATCGCGGTGAGCGTGAGGGTGCGGGTGATGGGCTCCCCGAGCTGAACCTGGCGCGTTGCGGTGCTCCACTTCTGTTCGATGTGCAGCGCCTGTACCGGCAGCCAGCTGGTGGCGGCGCCGGCCGGTCGCGCTGTCACATGGAGTGTGCGCGGCTCGGAGCTGATGCGCAGCGGGCGGCCGCCGCCACCGAAAACGCGATCAAAGGGGTCGCGGCTGTCCAGTGTGCGTGCGCCGAAGCGCGCACCGGGAATGTTCAGCTCGCCGTCCTGTTCCGGGATCAGCGCATAGCGCAACTCGATCACCTGATAGGTTTGGCCCTGAATGTCCTTGTGGTATTTGCTTTCCGCCGTCTGGATGAGCTCGGCGCCCGGCACCGCGAGCGGCTCCATGCTGAGGTTGCTCAGATCGATGCGGGTGTGGAGCCGCAGGGTGAGCATCACCTGTTCACCGGGAACCGCCTGATCCCTGTCGAGTATCGCCTCGGCGAATACCGGACGCTCCGCGGTGGCCGACTCGCCGGTACTCGGCGTCACCCGGATGCTGAGGGCGTGACTTCGGGCGTCACCCGCGGTCAGCGGCGGAATTTGCAGATCGCCGGCGCGTTTGGGCGCCAGGGTCAGAAGCCAGATACTGGTCGCATCGAAGCTGCCGTTGACCATGCTGATCTGATCGCGGCGGCTGCGGTCGAGAATCTCGAAATCCGTATCCAGGGGCGAAAAATCCGGATCCTCAGCTGCCTTGCCGGGATACGTCAGCGTCAACTCCAGGGTCTCGCCGCTCGTCAGCGTGGTGCGATCCACGCTGGCGGCGAGCTCTTCGGTAGCGGCGGCGGGTGGAGATATCGCCAGCAATCCTGCCAGTAGCCACGCGGCCAGGACCAGACTGCTTGCGATCAGCGGGTTGAATGACAGCCTCACCAGCGCTCTCCTGCCGCAGCCGGGCGCTCGCCGCGCTCCTCGCGCTGCTGGGCCTCATAATGAAACTTGCGCCGTAACAGACCGCCGGGATCGTCCGGCAAGGCGCGCAGTTGTTGTTCCTGAATCTGGGCCTCCTCCGGGGTCGGCGCCTGCGCTGTTGTGGATGTGCCGGTCTCGTCCCCGGGTTCGGCGGTCTCGGCGTCGGGCTTTGCGCCGGCTGCTGTGGCGCTCTCGTCGTTGCCGGTCATGGTGTCGGTATCCGGTTTTTTGGCGTCGTTGCCATTTTGCGGTTCGGCGCCGGACGTATCGCTTTCCGATGGATTTCCGGTGGACGCTGCGTCTGCCGAGGGTTTCTCGGGATGTTCTGCGCCGTCCGCTGGCTGCGACTGGTTCTGCCCCTGGGAGCCTTCATTGCCGGTGTCGGTGGGCGGCTGTCGATCTCCCTCGCTCGTGCCGGATTGGGCATCCTCGCCATTTTGCTCCTGGTTCTGGCTCTGCTGTCGCTGCTGTTTTTGTTTCTGCTGCTGTTCCTGTTGTTGCTGCTTTTGCGCGCGCTGTACCAGCTCGCGGTTGTAGCTGGCGTCGGCGAGACCGGGATCGAGTTCCAGGGCGCGGTCGTAGGCGGCGATTGCCCCCGGGTAATCGCCGCTGCGGGCCAGGGCATTGCCGCGGTTGTAGTGGGCGTTGGCGTCGTCGAGCTTGCCGAACTCCGCCGCCGCCGTGCCGTGATCGCCGGAGCGATACGCAGCGGTGCCGCGCCGGGCGGGATCGGTGAATTCCTTCTGGGCGGTGGCGGCGTCGCCGGCATCCAGGGCGCGTTGGCCGCGCTGGTCGGGCCGCTGCCAGAGATCCTGCCATTCCAGTGCATGCGCCGGCGGCGTTCCTGCCAGCAGCGGGGCGAGCAGCAGCATCGCGAACAATCCGCGCCGCCAGGCGAACACCGCAAACGGCAGCAACAGCAGGGCGAGCCAGGGGCCTTCGTCGCGCCGCGTATCGCGGTGTTGCTGGAGCACGATGGTGCGCGCGCGGGCATGGGCCGTAAAAGCTTCGGTCAGCATCGCCACGTCTCGGTTATCGGCGCTCAGTTCCACATAGTGCCCGCCGTGTTGCCGCGCGAGGGCTTGCAGCGGTGCAGAGTCGAGGCTGGCGATCAGCATGTTGCCGGACCTGTCGCGCACAAAACCGCCGCCGGGCAGCGGCGCCGGGGCGCCCGCCGCGGTGCCGGCGGCGAGTATCGATAACCGGACCGCCTTGGCTCCCGCCAGCTGCGTAGTCATGGCGGCGGCGGCCTCCGGGCTGATGCCGTCGGTGATCAGCAAGATATCGCCCTGTTGCTCCCCCACGTTGGCGAGGAGTTCGAGGGCCTTGGCGAGGGCAATTTCGGGGGCGCTGCCGGGTGTTGGCAGCAGGTCCGGCGTCAGTGCGGGCACCAGGGCGGCAAGGGTGCGCGCATCGTCGCTCAGGGGCGTGACCACATGGGCGTCGCCGGCGTAGGCGACGAGGGCGGTGGTGCCTTCATGGCGCGCCGCCAATAGATCCATGAGTTTGAGCCGGGCGCGGGTGAGGCGGTCGGGCTTGAGGTCCTGCGCCAGCATCGACGGCGACAGATCGAACAGGATCACCAGGGGCTGTTCGCTGCGATACACCGGCTGCGGCAGCTCGCGCCAGCTCGGTCCGGCGAGCGCGAGCGCAGCGATGATCCAGGCGGTGAGGATGATCCAGGGCAGCCGTTGTTGCGGCGGCATGGCGCGTTGCTCCAGCAGCCAGGGCAGCAGAGCGGGGGCGATGACGCGCTCCCAGTCGCCCACACTGGCGTGGCGCCTGTGCAGCAGCACGGCGAGCCCGGCGGCGGGCAGGATCGCCAGCAGCCACCAGGGCCGTAGCCACTGAAAGTGGTGGATCAGTTCCAACGGTTCAGGCACGCAGATCCTCCCGGGCCACCACGACGAGCACCAGGCTGGCGAAGAGTGCAACCGCCAACGGCCAGTGCGCCAGGGAACGCAGCGGACGCACGGTGTCGGGCGCCTGTGCCACGGGTTCGAGACGGTCCAGCTCGCGATAGATGGCATCGAGCTCGGCGGGATCGCGCGCGCGGAAGTAGCGACCGCCGGTGGTGTCGGCCAGCATCCGTAGCCCGGCTTCGTCGAGATCGGCCGAGGGGTTGACGCGACGGGCGCCGAAGAGGGTGCGCTGGATCAGTTCGTCGGCGCCGATCCCGATGGTGTAGATGCGGACGTGGTTGGTCGCCGCGAACTGCGCCCCCTGAGCGGGGGTGATCTGGCCGGCGTTGTTGGCGCCGTCGGTGAGCAGGATCAGGACGCGGCTGGTGTCGGGCCGCTCCCGCAGGCGCTTGACCGCAAGCCCGATGGCATCGCCGATGGCGGTCCCGTCGCCGGCGAAGCCGATCACGGCTTCGTCGAGCAGCGTCTTGAGGGTCTGGTGATCAAAGGTAAGCGGCGTGTGGAGATAGGCCTCGCCGCCGAACAGGATCAACCCGAGGCGATCCTGGGGGCGGCGTATCACGAAGTTGCCGACCACCGCCTTGATCGCGGTGAGGCGGTCCACCAGCTTGCCGCCGCTCTCCATGTCGCGCATTTCCATGCTGCCCGAGATATCCACCGCCAGCAGCAGATCGCGCCCGCTGGCGGGCAGGGCAGCGGGCGCGCCGGTCCACACCGGTCGCGCGGCGGCGCCGAGCAGGGCGAGCCAGATCAGTGCCAGCAGGGTGAGGCGTACACGGTGGTGTTGGCTGCGGCCGGTCGTGGTTTCCGGGTCCGGGAACAGTGCGGCATAGGCCGGGGCGCGCAGCGCGGTGAGATGGAGTTCGGTCGCGCGCCGCCAGCGTCGATACAGCCAGGGCAGCGGCGTCAGCACGAACAGCCAGGGCCACTCCAGACTTACCACAGCGGGCCTCCGGCGCGCCGAATCCATTCCCGCGTCACTACAAACAAGGCTCGCGCCTCGCTTTTGGTAAGGGCTTCCGGCGCCGGCGCATAGAGCAGCCGGACGACTTTATCGAGGGACAGGGCGGCGCTTAATTTGCCATCGCTGGCAGCGTCGATCAGCACCAGCAAGGCATCGGTCGGCAAGGCGGCATTCGGTTCCTGCAGCGGTGTGGAGCGGGCGGTCTGGCGGGCCAGCACCAGCAGCGACTTGGCCAGGCGCGCGCTGTCGCCGTTGCGCTCAAAGTCGCGCCACAAGCGATCGATGCGGCGTCTGGCCTCGCGCGCGAAGCGCCGTTCCCGGTGGCGCCGCCGCGCGGCCAGCAGCACCCAGCCTGCGCCCAGGATCACCAGCAGGGCCAGGATCCACCAGCCCGGGGCGGGCGGCCACCAGGAGGGCGGCGGCGGGGGATGGATGTCGCGCAATTGCGCCAGCGGATCCGGGGTCATCGGTGGCCTCGGCGCGCGCTGCTGTAGTAGCGGCGCAGCAGCAGTTGCGGATCCTCGGCGGTGGAGACACGGATCAGGCTCAGGTTCAGCCGGCCCGCCAGTGCCTGGAGGTCGGCGCTTTTGCGGTTGGCGCGCTGCTCGAATGCGCGCCGCACGTCGGGATTGCGGCTGTCGATCACCAGCAACTGATTCGCGACGGTGCGGACACCGTAGCGCCCGGGCGGCGGCAGTGTCGTTTCCAGAGGATCCTGCACCGCCATCAGGGTGATATCGCAGTGGCGCGACAGTTCGAACAGTTGACGTTCGACGCCGGGCTGGTCCGCGAGGTCGTAAAAATCGCTGATCAGGAACAGCGCGGCGCCGGGATGGGCGACGCGTCGTGCTTCCTCAACCATCGGTTCCAGGTGGTGGCGGTCCGGTTGCGGCGCGACCAGTTGCGCAGCGGTTTCACTCAGCGCGCGCAGCAGTTGCAGCACGCCCAGATGACCGCGTCCGGTGCGGACGTGGTGCGCGGTAGCGGTGCCGAAGACCAGGCCGCCGATGCGGTCGCCGGCGCGGGCGCCCGCCCAGGCCAGGGTCGCGGCAAGCTCGCAGGCGACCGTAGACTTGAGGCGCTGGCTGCCGAAGAACATCGACTGGCGCAGGTCGACGACCAGATGCACGGGCCGTTCGCGCTCCTCACGGAATACTTTTGTGTGTGTTTCGCTGCGCCGCGCGGTGACGCGCCAGTCGATGCTGCGCACGTCGTCGCCCGGCTGATAGACGCGCACTTCCTCGAACTCCATGCCGCGTCCGCGTCGGCGCGAGCTGTGACCGCCGCCGGTGGTGCGGGCAACACGGCGCGGGAACAGCCCGAGGTGCCGTGCATGGTGGCGCAGTCGCGCCAGGTGTTCGGCGGTGGGCGCGACGGCGCCCGGTACCGGGTCGGAATTCGTCATGAGATCCGGCTCAGGCGGAGGGGACGGCGGTCAGTAGCTGCGCGATGGCCTGGCTGGTGGTGACACCTTCGGCTTCGGCCTCGAAGTTGAGCAGGATCCGGTGGCGCAGGACATCGGGCGCGATGTCGCGAATATCGTCGGGGGTGACATAGTCGCGGTCGTCCAGCCAGGCCATCACGCGGGCGCAGCGGTCGAGCGCAATGGTGGCGCGCGGACTGGCGCCGTAGTGAATCCAGTTTTTCAGGTTAGCGCCGTATCCCTTTGTATTTCTTGTCGCCAAAATCAATTGAACCAGGTATTCCTCGACGGCGGGGTCCATGTGGACGGCCAGGGTTTCGCGGCGCGCGGCGAAGATCACATCCTGCGCGAGGGGCACAAAGGGCGTGCCCATGGTGCCGGCGGCTTCATCCCGGGCCAGCACCAGAATGCGGCGCTCGGCGGCTGCATCCGGATAATCGACCAGCACATGCAGAAGGAAGCGATCCAGCTGGGCTTCGGGCAGTGGATAGGTGCCTTCCTGCTCGATGGGATTCTGGGTGGCCATGACCAGAAACAGCGGCGGCAGCGGATAGGTTCTGGCGCCCACGCTGATCTGACGTTCCCCCATGGCTTCCAGCAGGGCGGCCTGGACCTTGGCGGGCGCGCGGTTGATCTCGTCGGCAAGCACCAGGTTGTGAAACAGCGGGCCGGGCTGGAAGGTGAAGGAACCGGTTTCCGGACGATAGATGTCGGAGCCGGTGATGTCCGACGGCAGCAGATCCGGCGTGAATTGAATACGGTGGAAATCGGCGGCGATGGCGCCTGCCAGCGAACTGATGGCGCGGGTCTTGGCGAGCCCGGGCGCCCCTTCGACCAGCAGGTGGCCGTCGGCGAGCAGGGCGACCACCAGGCGCTGACAGAGCCCCGGCTGGCCGACGACGCGGTGGTTGAGGTGGTGGAGCAGGGCGTGCAGTTGTTCGCGGAGCGGCATGGGGTCCCGAGTCGTCACTGTGGAGGGGCGGAATTGTGCCGCGGTTGGAGCGCTAATGGCAGCGCGGGTTCCGTGCGGTGCTGAGTAGCCATGCCCGGATGCCGGAGGCGAGTCCGGTCCGCTTTACGGGCTCAAGGCGCGATCGCCTCGACGGCCGCAGCTTCGCCGCCGGGCCAGCGGGTATCACTGGCGCCGTAGAGGAGCGTACCGCCGCTGCCGATGCTCTGGGTGCGGCCCAGCATCCGCGGCGAGCGGGTCAGCCTGTGTCCCATGCCGCTGAGCAGGCTCAGTGTGTCGGGGCTCACCCCCGGTTCGTAAAATACCTGATCGGGTTGCCACTGGTGGTGGATGCGCGGCTGTGCGGAGGCGTCCGCCACGTTCATGCCGAAATCGACCACATTCAGAACCGTCTGCAGTACGGCGGTGATGATCACGGGACCTCCCGGACTGCCGGTCACCAGTACCGGTTTGCCGTCCTTGAACACCATGGCGGGAGTCATCGACGACAGCGGTCGCTTGCGCGCTGCGATGGCATTGGCGCTGCCGCCGATGAGGCCGTAGGCGTTCGGCACGCCGGGCTGTGCGGAAAAATCGTCCATCTCGTTGTTGAGCAGAAAGCCGGCGCCCGCGACCGCGATGCCGCTGCCGTAGGAGAAGTTGAGGGTGTAGGTGTTGCTGACCAGGTTGCCCTTCGCATCCCACACGGAGAAATGGGTGGTCTGCGGGCTTTCGGCGGGCGGTTTCAGGATCGGTGCCACGGCACTGGAAGGCGTCGCGCGGGCCGGGTCGATACTCCCGCGCAGTCGCGCGGCGTACTCTTTCGACGTGAGTTCGGCCACCGGCACCGACACGAAATCCGGATCGCCCAGGTACTCGCCGCGATCCGCATAGGCGCGGCGCATCGTCTCGATCAGGCGGTGCAGATAGGCCGCACTGTTGTGGCCCAGTTCGGCGAGATTCCAGCCTTCGAGCACATTGAGCATCTGAATCAGATGCACCCCGCCGGAAGAGGGCGGTGGCATGGCAACGACCTGATAGCCACGATAGGTGCCGGTCACGGGGGCGCGCTCCACGGCCTGGTATTCGGCCAGATCCCGGGCCGTGATCAGGCCATCGTGGGCTTCCATCTCCGCGACGATCCGCGCCGCGATGGGGCCGGTGTAGAACGCCTGGGGCCCCTGGTCGGATATCTGGCGCAGGGTCCGCGCCAGATCCGGCTGTTGCCAATGCTGGCCCGGCGCCAGAGGTTGGCCATCGGGCCGCAGATAGTAGCCGGATGCAGCCGGGGATTTTTTCAGGCGCGGAGCGGCTTCGGCCAGTGAAAACGCGAGCGGCCGGGTCACCCGGATACCCCGTTCGGCAAGCGCAATGGCGGGTGCCACCACCACCGCCAGCGGCAGGGTGCCGTATTTCTTCTGGGCTAGCGCCAAGCCCGCCACAGTGCCCGGCACCCCGGCCGAGCGATGACTGAAGCGCGCGAGTTCCGGGTCCACCGCCCCATTCGCGCCGACGAACAGGTCGCGGTGCGCGGCGCGCGGCGCTACCTCGCGGTAATCGATGGCGATGGTTTTGTTCTGCTCCTGGAGGTGGATCAGCATGAAGCCGCCGCCGCCCAGGTTGCCCGCCTGGGGCAGGGTGACCGCCAGCGCAAATCCGGTAGCCACGGCGGCATCGACGGCATTGCCCCCCCGCGCCAGGATGTCCGCGCCGACGCGGCTCGCGACCGCCTCCTGGGACACCACCATGCCGGCGGCGCCTGCCACCGGGTGGAAGCGGTCGCCGTAGTCGATGATGGGCGGCGGTTCCGCCAGGGCGCGACACGCCAGGCCCAGCACAAGCCCGCAGCATAGCGCCAGGTGCCGCAATCGGTGTCCGTGTTCTGGCTGCATGTCCGGTGTCTCCGGTTGGATTTTCAATGCGGCCTGCATTCTAGCCGCAAGCGCCGCGTGCGCTGTATCCTGAGGCAAATTGCACAGGGACAATGCTCCATGGAAAGCCTGGATTACCTCCCGGTAGTGATTGAGTCCGTGACCTGGGCGGCACAGGAAGACACGCTGCGGGCGATCCGCCGGCTGGTGTTCGTCGACGAACAGGGGATTCCCGAAGCCGTGGAATTCGATGGGCAGGATGCCGCCGCGCGGCACTGGCTGGCCTCCACAACCGATGGACACCCGATCGGTTGCGGGCGGTTGCTGGAGGATCGCGTCGGCCGTCTCGCGGTGCTGCCGGAGTATCGCCGTCAGGGCGTCGGCTCGGCCCTGTTGCGGCGGATCATTCGCGATGCCCTTGCAGGGGGGCAGGGCACCCTGCAACTCCATGCCCAGACCCAGGCCCTGGCGTTTTACGAGGCCCTGGGGTTCGAGCCCCAGGGCGAGGAGTTTCAGGAGGCCGGGATACCCCACCGCCTCATGGTGTTGCCATTCAGGAATCTGCTGCCGGTACGTGAGCAACCCGCGCCGCCGGTGGCGGAGGCCGAGCGCCGTCGCGAAGTGCTGGAAGGTGGTGCCGCGATTGCCGAGTGCCTGCCCATCTGGATTCCGCGCGCCGTGCGGCGTGTTTGTATCCTCAGTACCCGACTCGATCCCGAAATTTACGACCGCGATCCGGTACGCGACGCGCTGCTTGAGTTTGCTATCGGTCATCCGCAGGCCGAGGTGCTGATACTGGTACGTGAACCCCAGGTGCTGGCGCGCTCGGGGCACCGTCTGCTGCGGCTTGCTCAGCGCCTGTCGAGCCATGTCCGGTTACACGCCTTGCCACCTGCCTGTCCGACTCCCGAGGACGAATTTCTGGTGACCGATGCCGGCGCGGTATTGTGCTGGCGGCACGCGCGCCCGTTGCGGGGCTACGGCGTGCTTCACGCCCCCGCCGAAGCGCGCCGGCTTGGCGAGGCGTTTGAGGAACTGTGGGGCCTGAGTGAGGAAGCCCCGGAGCTGCGCCGGCTGGCGCTGTGACGGCGTACCCGGCAGTGGGCCGGTCTCCCAAAAGGAAAGGGCGCGGGTCAGCGCGCCCTTTCGCGTACTTGCCGCCCCGGGGTCGGCCGGGGTTCGGGGAGATCAGCGACAGCGGGCCTTGAGCTCCCGGCGCCGGGCGTGCAACACCGGCTCGGTGTAGCCGCTGGGTTGCTCGCGCCCCTTGAAGACCAGATCACAGGCGGCCAGGAAGGCGATGCTGGCGTCGAAATTCGGTGCCATCGGGCGATACAGGGCGTCGCCGGCATTCTGCCGATCCACCACGGCGGCCATCTTCTTCAGCGTCGCCATCACCTGTTCTGTGGAGCAAACCCCGTGGCGCAGCCAGTTGGCAATGTGCTGGCTCGAGATACGCAGGGTGGCGCGGTCTTCCATCAGGCCTATGTCGTTGATGTCCGGGACCTTGGAGCAGCCGACGCCCTGGTCCACCCAGCGCACCACATAGCCGAGAATCCCCTGCACATTGTTGTCCAGTTCATGCTGAATCTCCGTTGCGGTGAGCTGGCGCTCGCCCAGCAGCGGAAGGGTCAGGATGTCATCGAGGCTGGCCCTTGGCCGGCGCGCAAGTTCGGTCTGACGCGCCGCCACGTCGACGCGATGGTAGTGCATGACGTGCAGGGTGGCCGCCGTGGGCGAGGGCACCCAGGCGCAGTTGGCGCCGGCACGCGGATGCTCGATCTTGGCCGCCATCATGTCCGCCATGCGATCCGGCATCGCCCACATGCCCTTGCCGATCTGGGCGCGGCCGCGCAGGCCGCAGGCGAGGCCGATGTCCACGTTCCAGTCTTCGTACGCCTTGATCCAGGGCTGCTGCTTCATCTCGCCCTTGGGCACCATGGCGCCCGCCTCCATGCTCGTGTGTATCTCGTCGCCGGTGCGATCGAGGAAGCCGGTGTTGATGAAGATAAGCCGGTCGGCGGCGCGGCGGATGCACTCCTTGAGATTCACCGTGGTGCGGCGCTCTTCGTCCATGATGCCGATCTTGAGGGTTTGTGCGGGCAGGCCCAGGATCTGCTCCACACGCGTGAACAACGCAACCGTAAACGATACCTCGTCCGGGCCGTGCATCTTGGGCTTGACGATATAGACGCTGCCGGCGCGGGAGTTGCGGAAACGCCCCAGTCCGCGCAGGTCGTGCGCCGCCACCGCACCGGTGATCAGCGCATCCAGCATGCCCTCGGGTATGGGTTTGCCGGCGGCGTCGAGCACGGCATCGGTGGTCATCAGGTGGCCCACGTTGCGCACCAGCAGCAGGCTGCGGCCGGGCACGCTGAAGGCGGTGCCGGTGGGGCTCAGATATTCGCGATCTGGATTGAGTGTGCGACGTAACAGCTTGTCACCCTTGGGAATGACCTCCTCAAGGTCGCCGCGAATCAGGCCCAGCCAGTTGCGGTAGGCCAGACACTTGTCTTCGGCGTCCACCGCGGCGACCGAATCCTCGCAGTCCTGGATGGTGGTGATGGCGCTTTCGAGGTAGAGATCCTTGATGTGTGCGGGGTCGTCCCGGCCGACATAATGATCTGAATCGAATTGAATTTCGATATGCAGTCCATTGTTTTTTAACAAAACACAATCTGGAGAAGCGGGGTTACCCTGGTAGCCGACCCATTGTGCCGGGGTTTTCAGGCCGGTGGTCGCACCACTGCCGAGCTGTACCGCCAGCGCACCGTTCACGACGCGGTAGGCGCGGGCATCGGCATGGCTGCCGGCGGCCAGCGGGGCGCTGGCGTCGAGGAATTCCCGCGCATAGGCGATGACCTTGGCGCCCCGCACCGGGTTGTAGCCCGGGCCGCGCACCGCGCCATCGGTTTCCGGGATTACGTCATTGCCGTACAGGGCATCGTAGAGACTGCCCCAGCGCGCGTTGGCTGCATTGAGGGCATAGCGCGCATTGGTGATGGGCACCACCAATTGGGGACCGGCGATGGTGGCGATCTCGGCATCGACATTCTGCGTGGTGACGGCAAAGTCGTCGCCTTCGGGGAGCAGATAGCCGATGGCGGCCAGAAATGCCTTGTAGGCGGCGGGGTCGTGGGGCTGGCCCGTGCGTTCCCGATGCCAGGTATCTATGCGGTGTTGGAGGTCGTCGCGCACCGCGAGCAAACGGGCGTTTTCCGGTGCCAGGTCGGCCAACAGGGATTCGAAGCCCGCCCAGAAGGCGGCCGGCTCGATACCCAGGCCGGGCAGAATTTCGGTGTGCACCAGGTCGTCGAGTACCCCGGCAACGTGCAGGCCGCCCTGTTGAACCCGTTCAGTCATGGCTCTCTCCTCGCTTGGTTCGGCTAGTGCCGGGGGCAATCTAGCCGGTATTTTAGTCACTCCAGCCATGATTGATCGAATTTATCGTTTTTATGCCCGTTATTCAGAGCGGAAATGCCATGAGTTGTGCTCCCGGGCCGCCGCCAGAATTTGGCGTCGCATCCACTGGTGCGCGGGATTGTTCTGCAACAGTGGACTCCAGGCCATCTTGAGATCGAAGGGCGGGATCTCGAAGGGCGGCGGCAGGATGGCAACGGCGGCGTTATCGCGCTGCATCTCGGCGAGGCGACTCGGGATGGTCACGATCAGGTCCGGCTGGCGGGCGAGCAGTACGGCCACCTGATAGTGACGGGTGAAGACCGCGATATGGCGCTTCTTGCCCAGTCGCGCCAGCGCCTCGTCCACCCAGCCCAGGCGCTGGGCATCCTGCGGGTTCATGCCCACGCCGACTCCCATGCCGGTCTTGCTCACCCAGACGTGGCGCCCGGTCAGATAGCGTTCCAGATCGAAGTCCGCCAAAGCGGGATTGTCCTTGCGCAGCAGGCAGGAGAAGCCGTCCTGCCACACCGTGACCTGGTGGAAGGACTGGGGCATGTCATCGAAGCGGTTGAGCAGCATGTCCACGCGTCCCTGCTCCACGTCGTGCAGGGTCACGTCGCTGGGGTTGAGGATGTCGAGGGTGATCCCGGGCGCCTGTTCGCCCAGGAAAGCGAGCAGCGGCGGAACGAGGGTGGATTCGGCGTAGTCGCTCGCCATGATGCGAAACACCCGATTGGCGGCGCCCGCATCGAACTCAGTGCGGGGCTGTACTGCCTGCTCGACGCTGGCGAGAATGTCGCGTACCTGGGGTTGCAGGGCGAGTGCCCGCTCGGTGGGAGCCATCCCGCCACTGGTGCGGATCAGCAGCGGGTCGCTGAACAATTCGCGCAGGCGGCGCAGTCCGTTGCTCATGGCGGGCTGGGTGATGCCGAGGGACTGGGCCGCACGGGTGACATTGCGCTCCCGCAACAGCACATCCAGGTACACCAGCAGGTTGAGATCGATACGGGATATATTCATAAAATAAATAGCGAAGATAAAAACGATAAATTGGTCGAATCATCCCACAAAAAATACAATGCGCAACCTGTCCACCAGACCACCCGTTCGAGGAGCTGCACACCATGACCATCGGCAACTACAATCGCGCCGCGGAAATCGCCCAGATCACCAGGGATTGGGCCACCAATCCCCGCTGGAAGGGCATCAAACGCACCTACAGCGCCGACGATGTGGTGCGCCTGCGCGGCTCCATCAAGATTGACAACACCCTTGCCCAGCGCGGCGCCGAGCAACTGTGGAAGCTCGTCACCGAGGGTGGCCGCCCCAGTTTCCGTCCGGACAAGGATTTCGTTAATGCCATGGGCGCCCTCACCGGCGGCCAGGCGGTGCAGCAGGTCAAGGCCGGCGTCCAGGCGATCTATCTGTCCGGCTGGCAGGTGGCGGCGGACAACAATACCGCCTCCAGCATGTACCCCGACCAGTCCCTGTACCCGGCCGACTCGGTGCCCGCCGTGGTGCGCCGCATCAATAACGCCTTCCGCCGCGCCGACCAGATCCAGTGGAAAGCGGGCAAAGCACCGGGTGACGCCGACTACATCGACTATTTCGCGCCCATCGTGGCGGATGCCGAAGCCGGCTTCGGCGGCGTCCTCAATGCCTACGAACTGATGAAAGCCATGATCGAAGCCGGCGCCGCGGGCGTCCACTTCGAAGACCAGCTCGCCTCGGTCAAGAAATGCGGCCACATGGGCGGCAAGGTGCTGGTGCCGACTCAGGAAGCCATTCAGAAACTGATCGCAGCCCGGCTCGCCGCCGACGTGGCCGGTGTGCCGACCATCCTGCTGGCCCGCACCGACGCCAACGCCGCTGATCTCCTCACCAGCGACTGCGATCCCTACGACAAGCCGTTCGTCACCGGCGAGCGCACCAGCGAAGGTTTCTACAAGGTCCGCGCCGGTATCGACCAGGCGATTGCCCGGGGCATTGCCTATGCGCCCTACGCCGATCTGCTGTGGTGCGAGACCGCGACGCCGGACCTGGCCGAGGCCAAGAAATTCGCCGACGCAGTCCGCAAGGAGCATCCCGACCAGTTGCTCAGCTACAACTGCTCGCCGTCATTCAACTGGAAGAAGAATCTGGACGATGCCACCATCGCCAAATTCCAGCGCGAGCTGTCGGCCATGGGTTACAAGTTCCAGTTCATCACTTTGGCCGGCATTCACAACATGTGGTACAACATGTTCGATCTCGCCCACGCCTACGCCCGCGAGGACATGAAAGCCTATGTTGAGAAAGTGCAAGAGCCGGAATTCGCTGCCCGCGATCGCGGCTACACCTTCGTCGCACACCAGCAGGAAGTGGGTACCGGTTATTTCGACGACATGACGACGGTGATTCAGGGCGGCGTGTCTTCGGTGACCGCGCTTACCGGCTCGACCGAGGAAGATCAGTTCCACTGAGCCGATGATCGGCGCGCGGGCGTCATCGCGCGCGCCTGTCCGATTCGGGCGGTGCAACGCCGCCCGTTAATTCGGCCGCTCAGTTAGAACATTGGGGAATGGCATGGCGGTCGTAGCGCCACGCCTTCGCCGCGCTCGGTCGATTCCCTTGGGACCGGCATCTTCCCGGATTAGCTTGGTCCTTTTGCACCACGGCCACGGGAAACAGTCGCACCATCCATGTCGTTGCTTCAGGCCGTTTCTTCAGGCCGTTGCGTCAGCGTCCCCGGTGATCCGGTCCCTGGCCCGGGGTTTTCGGGTGCGCATAGGAGTGGTGATAGGTTGCCTTGGGAAAGGGTACTTCGGCCTGGATGGCCGCGACGCCGCGCTGGTAGGCGGCCATCAGCCGGTCCTCGGCGGCGTAGTCGAACGGATCGGGATGATTGGCTGCGTCGTTACCGGCGAGCGGATTCGCCAGATACCAGGCGGCGGTTTCGTGCAGGGCATCCCGCGCGGATATCTGGTCCCGATAGCCCAGTTCAGCCCGGGCCTTGGCATTGTCGAGCAGGCAGTGATTGCTGCCGCCCAGCATCCGGGTCAGGGGTTCGGCGGGGGCCGCGAGTTCTTCGGGCAGCGAGAAAATCTCCAGGGGCCGGCCAGCGCCGCGCGAGATCAGCTCGACCCACTGCCGTTGGGTGAACTGTTCATCGTCGGTGCAGTTGTAGGCCTGGTTGCGGCTGGCTTCGGGATGATCGATGGCAAGCAGCAGATATTCGGCCGCGTTGCGGGCAGCGCAGCGGCTGGTCAGGATCAGGCCGCCATTGGGCAGGATCATCGCGGGCCGACCGTCACGGACCCGGCGCACCACCGACCACTCCATCGGAGTGGGCTGGCGCGGTCCGTAGATTGCCGGGTAGCGGAAGTAGGCGGCGTTGAAGGCCCCGGCTTCGCCCAGGTCCAGCACATGGCGCTCGGTGCGGTAGATCATGTGGGCGAAGCGGCTGCCGTCGGTGTCGCCCGGATAATCCGAGAGAGGCGCGGTTTCCCGCACGGGTACCGGCAGTCCCCAGGGATGCTGTCCCTCGGGGTCCATCAGTCCCGCGTAGACCGGGATGCCGCCGACCCCGATGAAGCGCGCGCAACGTCGGGCGAAATAGTCCGCCAGATGCCGGATGCGGCCGTACATGGCCACTACCAGATCAAACTCGCGTCCATCGAGCGCCGCTGCGATGGTTTCCGGAAAGTGCGGATCGCCATGGATGTGTTCCACCTCCGGCAATCCCGGTGGTTCGTGGGTGCCGCGATGGAAGATGGTGGTGT
Source organism: Porticoccaceae bacterium (assembly GCA_050179115.1). Taxonomy (GTDB): domain Bacteria; phylum Pseudomonadota; class Gammaproteobacteria; order Pseudomonadales; family Porticoccaceae; genus JAGPUQ01. The sequence goes on from JBFXFL010000012.1 coordinate 37,423, forward strand.
CGTAGCCGCGATCCAGCAGCCCCTGAATGACATGCGGCCCGGTGGGTCCGGTGCCGCCGATTATCAACGCCCTTTTCATCGCTGCACCTCTCCTGCTCGACAACTCAGGTGTCGAAACGCCAGCCCTCGCCGTCGCTCCGGATGTGACCGGCGGTGGGGGTTGCGAAGTGGGTGCCGAGCACGAGCGACGGGCGATTGCCGAAGCGCTGCATGAAGGCGCGGCGGGTCTGTTCCGCCACATCGCTGGCGATGTCGCCCATATCGATCCACTCGGGATGTGCCATCTGGCAGGGATGGTGGAACATGTCCCCGGTGATCACCGCTTCCGCGCCCCTGGATTGGATCAGCACACTGACATGCCCGGGCGTGTGGCCGGGGGTGGGGATCAGGCTGATTTCGTCGCAGATGCGGTGGTGCGTGTCGACCAGATCGACCAGCCCGGCGTTGATCACCGGCTTCAGCGCGTGCTCGATCGTGTTGGCGCCGTAGGGATCTTCGTGATCTTTCCAGAATTCCCACTCGGTCTTGTTGAACAGATAGCGGGCGTTCGCAAAGGTGGGGACCCACTTGCCGTCGACAGGACGGGTGTTCCACCCTACGTGGTCGAAATGCAGGTGGGTACACATCACCCGGTCGATCGATTCAGGCGCGAAACCCAGCTTGGTCATGTTCTCCAGAAACGGCGTATTCATGTTGTTCCACTCGGGGAACAACGGCAGGTCCTTGCCGTTGCCGGCACAGGTATCCACGATCATCTTGAGGCCGCCGGCGCGAATCAGAAACGCGTGAATACTGAGGAAAATATTGCCGTCGGCGCTGAGAAAATTGGGTTGCATCCAACTGGCGCAGGGCGCCAGTTCGTCCGCGGTGCGACCCGGGAACAGCGATCCCACGGGTGCGGTCAGCACCACTTCGACCAGCCGGGTGATGGATACGTCGCCGATTTGCCAGGACAGTTGTTGGTAGAGTCGATCGCTCATGTTAACCCCCGTAGTACGTTGTTATTGATTGATGCCGGCAATCTAGACCGGACGATCGGCGAGCACAATCGCTGATGCAATCCGGTTAAACGGGATTTCGCTCGATCAATTGCCGCGCGATGATGATGCGCTGCATCTCATTGGTACCCTCGCCGATGATCATCAGGGGCGCATCGCGGTAGAGCCGTTCGGCATCGAATTCGCAGGAATAGCCGTAGGCGCCGTGAATGCGCATGTTCTCGTCGGCATTCTTGGCGGCGGCCTCGGTGGCGAAGTATTTGGCCATGCCGGCTTCCATGTCGCAGCGCTCGCCGCGGTCGAAGGCCTGTGCGGCCTGCTCCACGAGGAGCCGTGCGGCTTCAACCCGGGTGGCCATCTCGCCGAGCTTGAGCTGGATCGCCTGGTGTTCGCAGATGGGTTTGCCGAAGGTCTTGCGCTGCTGGGAATAGGCGACCGACTGCTTGAGTGCCGCCGTGGCAACGCCGACGCCGCGCGCCGCGACGTTGATCCGGCCGAGTTCGAGCCCGCCCACGGCGTTGTAAAAGCCACGGCCTTCGATGCCGCCGATCAGACAATCCTGATGAACCCGATAGTTGTCGAACACGATTTCCGCGGTATCGATGCCGCGATAGCCGAGTTTTTTCAGCTTGCGGGTGACGTTGAAGCCCGGACCTTTCTCGGCGATGAACATGCTCATGCCCTTGCGCGGCGGACTGGCGGCGGGATCGGTTTTTACCAGCAGTCCGATACAGCCGCCCTCGATGGAATTGGTGATCCAGGTCTTGGTCCCGTTCACCACATAGTGATCGCCGTCGCGTTTCGCGGTACAGCGGATGCCCTGCAGATCGGTGCCGGCATCGGGTTCGGTGAGGCCGATGCCGCCGCGCAGCTCGCCGCTGGCAAAGCGCGGCAGGTATTTCTGCTTCTGCGCCTCGGTACCGTAGCTCTGTACGCAGCGGGCCATGATGAGGTGAGAGTTGAAGATCCCCGATAGCGACATCCAGACTTCCGATACCAGCGCCACGATCTTGGCGTAGGTCGAGGCGCCCAGCCCGAGTCCGCCGTATTCCGGCGCGATGGTGGCGCCGAACAGGCCCAGTTCCTTCATCTGCGCCACCATCGCGTGGGGGTATTCGTCGGCCTGTTCGAGGTCGTGGGCGTAGGGAGCGACATCGCGCTCCAGCCAGCGGCGCACACTGTCGAGAATCAGGACTTCTTCTTCATTGGCCATGGTGGATCTCGTCGGGATATACGGGCGGAGTTGCGAAAGCGTGGCGAATCAATAATTGGCCTTGTCGTCCACGGCATGGCCGGTCTTGGGGATCAGCATGGTGCGGATGAAATCGCAGATCACCACGCCATTCTGGTTCTTGCCGATGGTTTTTACTGTCACCAGACCGGCATTGGGACGGCTTTTGGATTCGCGGATTTCGAGCACTTCAGACTCGGCGTACAGGGTATCGCCGATGAATACCGGCGCCGGCAGGCGAATTTCCTTCCAGCCCAGGTTGGCGATGGTCTTCTGACTGACATCGGACACGCTCATGCCGGCGATGACGGCTACCGTCATGGTGCTGTTGACCAGGATCTGGCCAAATTCGCTGTGCTTGGCGTATTCCCGATCGAAATGCAGGGGGTGCTGGTTCATGGTGAGCAGCGTGAACCAGGTATTGTCCGTCTCGGTGATGGTGCGCCCGGGCCGGTGTTCGTAGACATCGCCGACCTTGAAGTCTTCCAGGTAGCGGCCGTAGGACTCGCGGTAACGCCCGGGGGCGATTTCGATGGACTTGGGCATGGGGGACTCCTGGGCGCTGCGAAAAGTAGGCCACCATAAGTGAGCCCTCTGGAAACTGTCAATTTGCGTGGCCTCCACAGTGTCCGTCAGTCTTGTCACGGGGGGTGTGTGCTGGTAGATTGGCGGCCCGTTTTAGGCACGTAGCTCAGTTGGTTAGAGCACCACCTTGACATGGTGGGGGTCGGTGGTTCGAGTCCACTCGTGCCTACCAATTAACGTTCTGGTAACAGCTAACGTTCTGGTAGCAAACACCCGGCGGCGAGCCTTCGCCACCGGTTTCCCGGTGCAGCAGCACCCGCATGTGGCCTTTGGTAGGGGCCACCACTGACCGTCGAGATAGTCATGCCGCGTATTACCCTTCCGGACGCCAGTCACCGCGATTTCGATCATCCCGTCACCGTTGGTGAAGTAGCGGCCGCAATCGGCGCCGGCCTCGCCAAGGCCGCCCTCGCGGGCCGGGTCGATGGCATATTGGTGGATACCAGCTTTTTGATCGAGCGCGACGCGACGCTGGCCATTGTCACCGGGCGCGATGCGGAGGGCCTTGAAGTCATCCGCCACTCCTGCGCGCACCTGTTGGCGCAAGCGGTGAAAGCGCTGTTTCCCGAGGCCCAGGTCACCATCGGCCCGGTCATCGACGACGGGTTCTACTACGATTTCGCCTATCACCGGCCGTTCACGCCGGAAGACCTCGACGCCATCAGTGCGAGGATGCTGGAACTGGCGCAGGCGGACCTCAGCATAACCAGGACCGAGATGCCCCGCGATGCGGCGGTGGATTATTTCCGTGGCATCGGCGAGGAGTACAAGGCCGAGATCATCGCCGCCATTCCGGAAGGCCAGACCATTTCGCTGTACAGCCAGGGCGATTTCACCGATCTCTGCCGCGGTCCCCATGTGCCGAGCACCGGCAAGATCCCGGCGTTCAAGCTGACCAAGGTGGCGGGTGCCTATTGGCGTGGGGATTCGGCCAACGCCATGTTGCAGCGCATTTACGGCACCGCCTGGCAGAGCAAGAAGGATCTCGACGCCTATTTGCACCGTATCGAGGAAGCGGAGAAGCGCGATCATCGCAAGCTCGGCCGTCGCCTGGATCTGTTTCATGTCCAGGAAGAGGCGCCGGGCATGGTGTTCTGGCATCCGCGCGGCTGGACGCTCTATACCCAAATCGAAGGCTACATGCGCCAGATGCAGCGCGCGGCGGGTTATCAGGAGATCCGCACCCCGCAACTGGTGGATTTTTCGCTGTGGCAGCGCTCCGGACATGCCGACAAGTTCGGCGCCGACATGTTTTCGCTGCAAATCGACGAGCGCGCATTCGCCATCAAGCCGATGAATTGTCCCTGCCATGTCCAGGTGTACAACCAGGGACTCAGAAGTTACCGCGATCTGCCGCTGCGGCTCGCCGAATTCGGTTCCTGCCATCGCAACGAGCCTTCCGGTTCCCTGCACGGCATCATGCGGGTGCGCGGCTTCACGCAGGATGATGCCCATATTTTTTGTACCGAAGCCCAGATCCAGGGCGAAGTCGCGCGCTTCATCGACTTCCTTCATCGTATCTACGCCGATTTCGGCTTTGACGAGGTGATCTACCGGCTGTCCACGCGCCCCGCGCAGCGGGTCGGGTCCGATGAGGTCTGGGATCGCGCCGAGCAGGCGCTTGCCGACGCCCTCAACCATCAGGGCCTGGACTGGGAGCTGCTGCCGGGGGAGGGTGCGTTCTACGGCCCCAAGATCGAATTTTCCCTCAAGGACTGTATCGGTCGGGTGTGGCAGTTGGGCACCATTCAGGTGGATTTCTCGATGCCCGAGCGACTCGGCGCCCAATATGTGGCCCAGGATGACAGCCGCCAGGTGCCGGTGATGCTCCACCGTGCCGTGCTGGGCTCCTTCGAGCGCTTCATCGGAATCCTGATCGAGCAATACGAAGGCGCTTTCCCGCCCTGGCTCGCGCCCGAGCAGGCGGTTGTGCTCAATATCACCGACAACCAGGCCGGGTATGTCCAGGAAGTAACCGAAGCCTTGCAAAACAAAGGGTTCCGGGTCACGAATGACTTGAGAAATGAGAAGATCGGCTTTAAGATTCGCGAGCACACCCTGCTCAAGACGCCCTATCTGCTGATCGTTGGCGATCGGGAGGCGCAAGCCCGCGCGGTCGCGGTTCGCACCCGTGAAGGCGCGGATCTGGGCAGCATGACGCTGGAACGGTTTGTCGAGCTTCTCGACGAGCGCGTCAGCCAACGCAGCAGGGTCATGAACGACAACTAGAACGGAGTAGAGGGCTATCAAAAAAAGTTACGGCAAGGGCCATGGCAAACGTGCCCGACTGAATGACGAGATTGACGATGTCAAGGAAGTGCGTCTGATTGGCGCCGAGAGCGAGCAGATCGGCATCGTGTCCATCGAGGAGGCGCGCAGACTCGCCGCCGAAGCCACCATGGATCTGGTCGAGATCGCACCGGAAGGTGAACCGCCGGTCTGCAAGTTGATGGACTACGGAAAGCATATTTTCGAAGCCAAGAAACAGCAGGCGGTACAGCGTAAAAAGCAAAAGCAGATTCAGATCAAGGAAATGAAGTTCCGTCCCGGAACCGACGAGGCGGACTACCAGATCAAGCTGCGCAATGTACGGCGGTTCCTCGAGAACGGCGACAAGGCCAAGGTGACCTTGCGTTACCGGGGCCGCGAAATGGCGCACCAGGAACTGGGCATGGAGATGCTCAAGCGGATTGAGCAGGATCTGGAAGATATGGGAGCGGTAGAGCAGTTCCCGAAAATGGAAGGCCGGCAGTTGACCATGGTGATTGCACCAAAAAGCCGGAAAAAGTCCTGAAAAATGCCTTCCGCGTTCAGCCTTTTGGCAGGCTGACCGGTGGCTTTACCACCTGATGACGACTACCTGGAGGTAGCAAAATGCCAAAGATGAAAGTACACAGTGGAGCCGCCAAGCGGTTCAAGAAAACCGGCGCCGGCTACAAGCACAAGCGGGCCTTCAAGAGCCATATCCTCACCAAGATGACGACCAAGCGCAAGCGCCAGTTGCGCGGCACCCGAGTGCTCAATGGCTCGGACACGCCGTTGGTTGACCGCATGCTGCGGTGCTGATTGTCATCAATTAACCGGAGGATATTGTCATGGCGAGAGTCAAGCGGGGCGTAACCGCCCATCGACGGCACAAGAAAATTCTCAAGCTGGCCAAGGGATACTACGGCGCACGTAGCCGCATCTATCGGGTAGCCAAACAGGCGGTCATCAAGGCGGGCCAGTACGCCTATCGCGACCGTCGTGTCAAGAAACGTACTTTCCGCGCGCTCTGGATCACGCGGATCAATGCCCAGGCCCGTGCCGAAGGCATCAGCTACAGCCGGCTGGTCGCGGGCCTGAAGCGCGCCAATATCGAGCTGGATCGCCGGGTGCTGGCCGATCTCGCCGTGCACGACAAGGCGGCGTTTGCCACGGTGGCAGCCCGGGCCAAAGCCGCGTTGGTCTGAGGTGGCGCGCCTGCGGCGCGGCGACGGGTGAAATAGGGGGGAAAGGGCGCGCTCTTTCCCCGTTTTTTTTGATCTGTGGGGGTGGCTGCTGCGAGGTATTCGAGCACCGCCCCGGTGGCAATGCAACGAGCCGAGTCATGGATAATCTCGATACTGTGGTAGCCGAAGCGATGACCGCCGTAGCCGGTGCCGAGACCTTGGCGGCGCTCGAAGCGGTGCGGGTCGGTTACCTGGGCAAAAAGGGTGTGTTGACCGCCATGTTGCAAGGGCTCGGCGCCCTGGCGCCTGAGCAGCGGCCGGCAGCGGGCGCGGGCATCAACAAGGCCAAGGCTGCGGTGCAGGAAGGCATCGAGGCGCGCCGGCAGAGTCTCGCCGCGGCCGACATCGAGCGGCGCCTTGCCGCCGAAACCATCGACGTGACCTTGCCGGGCCGCAATGGGGAAGTCGGCGGCCTGCATCCCATCACTCAGACGCTCAACCGGATCCAGGATTTTTTCGTCCGGGTCGGCTATCAGGTCGAGGAAGGTCCGGAAATCGAAGACGATTATCACAACTTCGAAGCACTCAATATTCCCGCGCACCACCCCGCGCGCGCGATGCACGATACATTCTATATCGACGCCACTCATGTTCTGCGCACCCATACTTCTCCGGTGCAGATTCGCACCATGGAGCGCCAGGCGCCGCCGATCCGCATCGTGTGTCCGGGGCGGGTTTATCGCTGCGATTCGGATCTCACACACACGCCGATGTTTCATCAGGTCGAAGGGCTGGTGATCGACCGCGACATCAGTTTTGCGGACCTGAGAGGAACGGTCGATCAGTTCCTGAAAGCCTTTTTCGAAGCGGATTTGCCGGTGCGCTTCCGGCCGTCCTATTTTCCGTTCACCGAGCCCTCGGCGGAAGTGGATATTCAATGCACCCAGTGCCGGGGCACGGGCTGCCGGGTCTGCAAACAGAGCGGCTGGCTCGAAGTCATGGGTTGCGGGATGGTGCATCCCAATGTGCTCGCCAACTGCGGTATCGATTCGGAAGATTTCACGGGCTTTGCGTTTGGCATGGGTGTGGAGCGCTTGGCCATGCTGCGTCACGGCGTCGGCGATCTGCGGTTGTTTTTCGAGAATGACCTGCGTTTTCTGCAACAGTTTTGAGCCGGGGAGTTTGAGGACGCAATGAAATTCAGCAAAGCCTGGCTGTTGCAGCATGTGGACATCGAGATCGCCACGCCCGACCTGGTGGCTAGTCTCACCATGGCGGGGCTCGAGGTGGACGGCGTGGAGCCGGCTGCGCCGCCGTTTACCCATGTCGTGGTCGGCGAGATCCTGGCCATGGAACCGCATCCCGATGCCGATCAGCTGCAGATCTGCCGCGTCGGCATTGGTGGCGATGCTCAGGTGCGGGTGGTCTGTGGAGCGCCCAATGCCCGCCTGGGTCTTAGGGCCCCGTTCGCCGCGATCGGGGCGCGTCTGCCCGGTGAGCTGATCATTGCCGCTGCCAAACTGCGCGGCGTTGAATCCCAAGGCATGCTCTGCTCGGCGGCCGAGCTGGGACTCTCCACCGACCAGGCCGGGTTGTTCGAGTTGCCTGCTGACCTGCGCCCCGGCACCGATCTGCGCGCCGTTCTGGCGCTAGACGACGAAGTGATCGAGGTCGACCTGACACCGAATCGCGGCGACTGCCTCGGTGTCCGCGGGCTTGCCCGGGAAGTTGCGGCAGTGCTGGGCGCTCCGCTGCGGGATTTCCCGGTCACACCGGTGCCGGCGACCATCGCGGACGAGTTGCCGATCCGCCTGAGCGCCGGCGACGCCTGCCCCCGCTACGCAGGCCGGATCGTTCGTGCCATCGATCCCGAAGCGAAAACGCCCTTGTGGATGCTCGAGCGCCTGCGGCGCAGCGGCATTCGCGGCATTCACCCGGTGGTCGATGTCACCAATTACGTGATGCTGGAATTGGGGCAGCCGATGCACGGCTTCGACCTCGACCGTATCCACACCGGCATCGAAGTGCGCCACGCCAGATCCGGCGAGACGCTGACATTGCTCGACGGCAACACCCTTGCGCTCGACACAGGCTGTCTGGTGATTGCCGACGCACAGCAGACGCTGGCGCTGGCGGGCATCATGGGTGGGCGCGACAGCGGAGTCGATACGCAGACGCGGGACGTATTCCTGGAAAGCGCCCATTTTCAGCCGCTGGCCGTGGCCGGCAAAGCGCGGCAGTTCGGGCTGCACACGGATTCGTCGCATCGCTTCGAGCGTGGCGTCGATCCCGAGTTGCCCTTGCGGGCGCTGGAGCGCGCGACCGCACTGCTGCTTGAAATCGCCGGCGGCAAACCCGGTCCCGCGCTGGTTGCCGAGGCTAAAGGCCCCCAGACCGCACCCAGTGTCATTCCGCTGCGCCGCAAGCGCCTCGTCCAGCAATTGCGGCTTGACTTCGAGCCGGCGCGAGTGAAGGGGATCCTCGCGAGTCTGGGCCTCGAACTGGTCGAGGAAACCCCGGATCACTGGCGGTTCCGCGCCCCGAGTTGGCGCTTTGATCTGGGCATCGAGGCCGATCTCATCGAGGAGATCGCCCGTATCCACGGCTACAACGAGCTGCCCAGCGCAACGCCATCGCTGGCTCCGGAGATTGGCCCGTCGCGGCAGCGCGATCTGGCGGGGGTCAGGGCCGCGTTGGTGCAGCGCGGCTATCGCGAAGTCATTTGCTACAGCTTTGTACCACCCGAAATCGCTGCGCTGGTGACGGGCGGCGCGACCGCGATTCCGGTAGTCAACCCGATCAGCGCCGCGATGTCCGTGATGCGGCCCAGCCTGTGGCCCGGATTGCTGCTGGCGCTGCGCCACAACCTGAATCGTCAGCAGGAGCGGGTGCGGTTGTTCGAAACCGGTTTGCGCTTTGGCGGCGGTCCCGATGGAGAGCAGCGCATGATGCTCGCCGGGCTGATCACCGGCAGTCGCGAGCCGGAGGGCTGGGCCAATGCGCGCGACAAGGTGGATTTTTTTGCGCTCAAGGGTGACGTGGAAGCGCTCCTCGCCGCACTGGGTATCGGCGATCAGATCTGCGGGGAGCGAGGCCAACATCCGGCACTGCATCCGGGCCAGTGCCTGCGGCTCCGTGACAGTGCCGGCGCGACCCTCGGACATCTGGGGATGCTGAGTCCGGTGGCCGCGGGCGAGCTGGACTTGGACCGGCAGGTATTTCTGTTCGAGCTGTCTCTTGACAGGTTTCCGGCCGCGGGTACCGCAACGTTTCGGCCGCTCAGTCGGTTTCCGGGGGTACGCCGCGATATCGCGGTAGTGGTGCCGCGGGAAGTTACTGCGGCGGCTGTGCTGGACACCGTAAAAAGGGCTTCCGGTGCATCGTTGACCGAAGCGAGAATCTTTGACGTTTATCAGGGCGAACACATTGAAAATAATAAGAAAAGTATCGCTGTGAGCTTGACCTTTCAGGACAGTTCGCGCACTCTTGAGGATGTCGATGTGCAGGCAGCAGAGGCCGCTGTGCTGGAAGCGCTTGCTGCCGCGTTTGGGGCCAGGCTACGGGGAGAATGAATGTCAGCGCTCACTAAAGCCGATATCGCGGAGCTGCTTTACGTTGAGCTGGGGCTCAACAAGCGCGAAGCCAAGGAAATTGTCGAATATTTCTTTGAGGAAATTCGCACGGCCCTGGAAGCGAACGATCCGGTAAAACTTTCGAGTTTTGGTAATTTCGATTTGCGTGACAAAAGCCCCCGACCGGGCCGTAATCCCAAAACGGGTGAGGAAATTCCCATAACTGCACGTCGGGTAGTGACCTTCAAGCCCGGCCAGAAGCTGAAAGCCAGAGTAGAACGCCATGTTGGAACCCAGTAACAACAGTCAGTTGCCGGTCATTCCCGGCAAGCGCTATTTTACGATCGGCGAGGTCAGTGAGCTCTGCGACGTGAAGCCCCACGTCCTGCGTTATTGGGAACAGGAGTTTCCGATGCTGAATCCCGTCAAGCGGCGGGGTAATCGCCGTTACTACCAGCGCCAGGATGTGATCATGATCCGACAGATCCGATCGCTGCTCTACGAACAGGGCTTCACGATCGGTGGTGCGCGCCAGCGCCTGGGTGGTGAACACATGAAGCAGGAGGCTACCCAGATACGTCAGTTGATCGAACAGACGGTGAGCGAGCTGGAAGATGTGCTGGCGGTATTGAAACCCTGATTTTCCTGCTTTGCCGGTGGCCCCATATGGCGGCATCCAGTATGATGTGCGCCTTTCCGGGCAGCCGGAAATTTCGGAGCGTAGCGCAGCATGGTAGCGCACCACACTGGGGGTGTGGTGGTCGTGGGTTCAAATCCCGCCGCTCCGACCAATTCCCCGGCCGCCCCATCTTGGGGCGGTCACTCCCGGCGGGTCACTCCCGCCGGGCGTCAAGATCCTGTATACACCAGAAAAGGCCTCACAGCGGCGTCGGCAGATAATCCCGGATCTGATCCGGCGTTCGCCCCACCACGTCTTTGGTGATTTCGTCGGCTACCAGCTTCTGGCAGCGATCCGACAGCTCGGTGCGCAGCAGACCGAGCATGCGTGTCTCCGCGATGATGTAGAGTTTTTCCAGTTGATGCGTTGCGATCATGGCGTCCACGGCGGCAGCGATATCGCGGGCAAAATTGGCCGCTGCCTTGTCTCTGGGGGTAGTGCGGTGATCCTCGGAGTGGTGCTGGCCACCAGGCCCGCCGCCCCTGTACTTCCCGGGTTCATCGGTAGCCAGATCCTGATCGTGCAGGCGGGCGTCCGGGTTAACCAAGTCGGAGAGCTCACTGACGATCGACATGTTGTTCGCCTTGAACAGGCGGGCCTGACTGTGATTGCAGACCACGACACCAATCACGCTGGACATAACAAGAATACCTCATCGAATGTTCGATCCACCCTACCGACATGGGAGAGATCCGTGCTGACGTGGATCAACGGTGCGGTAGTTTGAGGAACGGTGGATCCTGGATCGCAGATTCAGGACGGCGGCTTGGCAGGTTACTGAAAAACTGTGGTGACGGTCATCCATAGCCTCGCCCGGTGCGGCGGCTTCGCCAGAAATTTTCCGAATTGCGCAAGGAGTGCTTGGCGGCGAGAGGGGTAGCGCAAAAACAGTGGCATCGCGACGGGGTGACCGTCGCGATGCCACGCGGCGTCAGTGGCTATTGGCTCGGATGGCGCGACCCAGGGTCTTGGTGCCAAGGGCTGGCGTAAAGCGGCAGCCTTCTTCCCATACGCGCTGACCATTGATGTACACCTGATTCACCACGCCGTCGCTGCGGTTCACCAGTACGTCGTTCTCGAATATCTCGTTATAAATCCGGGTCCGGCTTGCGTTCATGTCATGGTGTTTCAGCTGCTCCGGATCGATCAGCACGATATCGGCCTGGGCGCCGGGATCGATGCGGCCGACGTCGAGACCGAAGAACTCCGCCGGTTCCCGGGTCAGGCGATGAACCGCGTGCGCGACCCGCTCAAGGCCGCGTTTCTGGGCGATGCGCAGGGTGCCCAGGTTGCCATCGTAGAACGACAGGTTGGTCAGATGCGCGCCGGAATCGTTGAAGCCGGGGAGCGCGTTCTTGTCGAACAGAATTTGTTCGACGATGTCCTCGTTGGTGTTGGCGACATCGAACCACCAGCGGAAATCGGTATCGTACAGGCGCATGCATTGCAGCCAGAATTCGCGTGGATCCGTTGCGGTGTCCGGGAAGCGGTCGAACTCCGTCGCCTCGGCGGCATCCTTGGCGCCGCTCTTGCCGCCACTCGCCTTGTACTGTTGCAGTCGGTTCAGCACGTCCGCCAGACTGTCGCCGTTCCAGGAAGGCACCGCACAGTTGTCGAAAAACATTTTCGCGTAGTTCATCTGGAAGGTGGCGCGCTCGTCGGACTTGCCGCCGATCTGGGTGATATTGGCCGTTGAATTGGTCATCTTGGCCCAGTCGCCCTTGAACGCCTCAAGCCACTCTGGATCGTTGAGCAGTGCCAGACGGCCCGCCCGATCGTCCTGTTCGCAGGCGATGATCTTGCGGGTGGAGGGCAGTTCTTCAAACACCGGGGAAATCATGCCGTCGGACCACATGCGAAAGGCACCGCCCAGGGCCTGGAAGTGGATTTTACCTTTGAACAACCGCGAGTTGATGACGTTGCCGAGTTTCAGCATTTTCTGCCAGACGCCCGGTACGGAAACGAAGTCCACCGCCGTCAGCGCCGAGATTTTGAGCGGACCGCGCCGGAAGCGGCCGGCCGACCAGAAGTAGCGTTTCAGCGTACGCAGCATGCGCTGGCCGTCGGGATTGGTCTGCCACACGCCTTTGTGCTTGCGCACGATCTCGATGATGGGGCGGAGTTCGTCGTCTTCGGCGAAGTGGGACGGGATCCGTATTTGCTTGTTGGGGTCGTTGGACAGGTAGTGGAACACGATCTGGTCCGTGGACAGGCCCATGTAGCCCTGCTGCATGGCGGTTTCCATCAGCTCGGCCATTTTTGTACGCTCCGCCTTGGTGGGCGGACGGGTGATGGAGGCCGCGGTACCCATGACTTCGATACGCAGCATGGAGTGGGGCAGAAAGGCGGCGACATTGGGGCCGAGCGGGATTTTCTCGAAGTGCTTCAGGTAGTCGGCGGTGTTGTTCCAGTCCATTTTGGCGATGCATTTTTCCAGCACTCGCTTGGGCATGTTTTCGACCCGGGTGAAGCAGTCGACGATGGGGTCTTCGCCATTGCGGCGCTGCGGGCCGAACGCGGTGCCCAGCGAGCAGTTGCCTACCAGCACCGTGGTGGAACCGTGGCGCACCGCCTCGGGGAGGCCGGGATTGACCTCGACCTCGAGGTCCAGGTGGGTGTGGATATCGAGCATGCCCGGCATCAGCCATTTGCCCGTGGCATCGACGGTTTCGGTGGCTGAACCGACCTGCAGATTGGGGCCGCGCGCCAGGACTTTTCCGCCCTTGATGGCGAGATCCTCGATCTGTGGCATCTTGCCACTGCCGTCGAAAACCAGGGCGTTGCGGATCAGGGTATCGCAGTGGTCGAACTGTTTCATGGAGGTATCCCCAGGCTGACAAATTTTCCCATTTTGTTGCAATCGATTGACGCAAAGCAAGGGGTTGCGGCGAGTTGTCGGTGACTGTCGATCATTTCAATGGAAATCCCGCGATTTCAACGCCAGCGTGGCGAGTAACGGGCTGTGGTCGAGGAGTTCGCCGGCGATCACATGGCAGACCGAATGCCGGTGTTCGAGCACCCCTTTTACGAGCAACAGTCGAGCGCCCAGCAGTGCTGGGCGGCAGCGTTCCTGGACATCCTTCCAGACGATCACATTGGTATTGCCGGTCTCGTCCTCCAGGGTCAGGAAGATCACTCCGGACGCGGTGCCGGGCCGCTGTCGGCCGGTGACCAGGCCGGCGATGCGCAGGAAGCGGCCGCTGCGCAGGGCGGTCAGTTCCTGTTGCCGGGCACAGGTGCGAAAGGCGGGATGCCCGCGCAGCAGTGCCATGGGATGGGGGCCGAGGCTGAGTCCGGTGCCGCGATAATCCGCCAGCAGATCCTGGCCGCGGGTGGGTGCGGGTAGCTGAATCTGGTCTTCGGTGCCGGTCGCGGCATCCAGCAGCGGACGACGCGCCTCGATGGCGAGCAGGTTCCAGTGGGCCTGATGGCGGTGGGCACTGAAGGCCCGCAGGGCGTCGGCCTCGGCGAGCGCCGCGAGCTGTCCGCGATCGAGGCCGGCGCGACGGGCGAGATCCTCGACATCGGCGAAGGAGCATTCCCCGCGCGCCTGTACCAGGCGGGTCGCGGCGCTCCGATGCAACCCCCGCACCAGACGCAGGCCGAGGCGGAGCGCGGGCGCGCCGTTCGTGCCCGGTTCCAGACCGTGATCCCAGACGCTGTGAGCGACATCCGCCGGGCGCACCTCGATAGCGTGGCGGCGCGCGTCCTGCACCAGTTGCGACGGTGAATAGAACCCCATCGGCTGGCTGTTGAGCAGGGCGCAGTAAAACGCCGCCGGGTGATGGCACTTGAGCCAGGCCGAGACATAGACCAGCAGGGCGAAGCTGGCGGAATGGGATTCCGGAAAACCATAGCCGCTGAACCCCTTCATCTGTTCGAACAGCCGCTGGGCGAAGTCGGTGCCGTAGCCGCGCGCGCTCATGCCGTCGATCAGCTTGCGCTCAAAGGCGGCGAGATTGCCGTTCTTGCCCCAGCTCGCCATGGCACGGCGCAACTGATCGGCCTCGCCGCCGCTGAAGCCGGCCGCCACCATGGCGAGCTTGATGACCTGCTCCTGAAAGATGGGCACCCCGAGGGTGCGTTCGAGCACCGCCTGGATGGCGGCGTCGGGGTAGGTGACGGGCTCGCTGCCCTCGCGGCGGCGCAGATAGGGATGCACCATGTCGCCCTGGATGGGCCCCGGCCGCACGATCGCCACCTGGATCACCAGATCGTAATAGCAGCGCGGGCGCAGGCGCGGCAGCATCGACATCTGGGCGCGGGACTCCACCTGGAACACGCCGACGCTGTCGCCCCGGCACAGCATGTCGTAGGTGGCGGGATCGTCCTCGGGGATATCCTGCAAGCGGGTCACCGCAGATCCCAGGTCGCGCAGACTGTCCAGGCATTTACGGATGGCACTCAACATGCCGAGCGCCAGCACATCGATCTTGAGCAGACCGAGCGCCTCGATGTCGTCCTTGTCCCACTGAATGATGGTGCGCTCCGGCATGGCGGCGTTTTCCACCGGCACCAGTTGGGTGATGGGTCCCCGGCTGATCACGAAGCCACCCACATGCTGCGACAGATGGCGGGGAAAGCCGCGGATTTCACTCGCCAGGCGCGCCAGCCAGGGGATGCGTGGATCGTCGCCCAGCTGGGCGCGCAGATGCGGCTCCAGGTCTGCGTGCCGGTCCCACCCGGTGAGGGACTGGGCCAGCCGATCCATCAGCAGTGGCTCGAGACCGAGGGCCTTGCCCACATCCCGAACCGCGCTGCGCAGGCGGTAGGTGGTCAGGGATGCGACCAGGGCAGCGCGCTCGCGGCCGTATTTCTTGTAGATGTACTGGATGACTTCCTCGCGCCGCTCGTGCTCGAAGTCCACATCGATATCCGGCGGTTCGTTGCGCTCCTTCGAAATGAAGCGCTCGAACAGCAGGTTGACCCGGGTCGGCGAGACCTCGGTGATGAACAGGCAGTAGCAGACCGCCGAGTTGGCGGCCGAGCCGCGCCCCTGACAGAGAATGGCGCGCCCGCGGGCAAAGGCGACGATATCGTGAACGGTCAAGAAATAATGTTCGTAGCCCAGTTCGTGAATGATCGCCAGTTCGCGCGCCAGCATGGTCGCCACCGCTGCCGGCACACCGCCGGGCCAGCGTTGCGCCGCGCCCTCGGCCACCAGCGCCGCCAGATATGCCGCGGGGCTGGTGCCGGGCGGCACCACTTCGTCGGGATACTCGTAACGCAATTCCGCGAGGGAGAACCGGCAGCGCGCGGCGATGGCGAGCGTCGCGGCCAGCAGCGCCGGCGGATACAGTTCCCGCAGCCGCGTCAGCGGCCGCAGATGGTGCTCGGCATTGGCGGCCAGTTTCCGGCCCAGGGATTCGACCTGGGTGTTGAGGCGGATCGCGGTCAGTACATCCTTCAGGGGTTTGCGCTGCGCCACATGCATATGGACTTCGCCGCAGGCTGCCAGGGGAATGCCGAGGCGCGCGGCGGTGTCGCAGTGAGCGGCCCGAGATATCGGCTCGGTACCATCCAGACAGTGGGTGACGCCGAGCCAGAGGCGGTCGGCAAATAGTGCCAGCAGGGCGCGCCCCACAGTCAGATCGGCCGTGCTGTCGCCGATCGGTCGCCACAGAGCCAGGCAGCGTCCGCTGTAGGATTCCAGGTCATCCAGCCCGAGATCGTAGGTGCCCTTGGGGCTGCGTCGCCGTCCCCGGCTGATCAGGCTGGCGAGATCGCCGTAGGCCGCGCGGTCGGGGGCGAGCAGCACCAGATGCACGCCCTCGCGCAGCCGGAATTCGCTGCCGACGATGAGCGCGATGCCGTGCTCGCGGGCGGCGCCATGGGCGCGCACAACACCGGCGAGCGAGCATTCATCGGTGATGGCGATGGCGGCATAGCCCAGCTCGGCGGCCCGTTGCACCAGCTCTTCGGGATGGGAGGCGCCGCGCAGAAACGTGAAATTGCTGATGCAGTGCAGTTCGGCGTACATGGCTGTTTCAGCCGAACAGGCCGTGCACAAACCAGGCGCCGGTGCGGCGCTCGCGGTACAGCCAGCAGCGGCGGCCGTCGCCGTGGCGGGCGAGGTAGTAATCGCGCCGCGCCGGCGTGCGCCACCAGTCGGTCTCGATGCGCTCGGGGCCGCGCAGCAGGGTCAGGGGTCCGTCCCAGTACAGTTTTCCGCCCTGGATGGATACCGGAGCCGGTGGCTGTACCAGCCAGGCCGGTCGCGGTGCCGACGGCGGGCTGGTCACAGCGCCAGCAACACTGGCGGTCGGCGGCAGCGCGACGCTGGCGCGTTCGGGCAGATGCTCGTTCTGCACCTTGAGGCGGGTAATGGCGTCGGGCCCGAGACGGGCGGCGAGGCGGTCGCACAGGATCTGAATGCCCGCCGGATCCGGCTGTGGGACCAGGGTGCGCAACAGATCTCCGCTGGTACCCTGCGCCGGGTGCAGCTCGTCGCTCGCCAGTGCCAGGGCAGCCACCGGTCCTTCAAGGTGCAGGGTGGCGAATCCGAGCCGGGTCAGTTCCAGCAGGTGCGCGAGGTCGCCCCGGGGCCGGGCGAGCCGCAGGGGCAGGGTGAGCGGCGCGCCGTACTCCTGATACAGCGTCCAGTTCAGGCGCCCGCAGTGCATCTGGCGGGCGCGCAGATAGCCGCTCAGTTCGTGGAGCAGGCGCCGCGCCGGAAACAACAGCATCTCGGCGCGCTCGATCCCGGCGCCAAATTCCAGGCGCCGGGAGAAACTGGACGCCAGCGGCATGGCCGTCCGGGGATCGGGGCGCTGGCCGCGAATGCGCTCCAGATAGCGCACAAAATCCCGGCCGTAGCGCCGGCCAAGGGCGCTGCCGGGCAACTGCAAGACTTCGCCGACGCGGCGCAGGCCGGTGCGTGCGAGCTTTTCGACGAGCTCGGGCGCGCAGTCGAGCGCCGTCAGTGGCAGCGCGTGCAGACGGCGGGTGAAGGCCCGGGGTCGGGTCAGGGAGCCGCTATGGGCATCGAGATAATCGAGGGGATCGGCATCGCCATGACTCAGCAATTGCGCGGCGGCGGGCGTGGGTGCCGCGCCGATGGCCGCATGTACTTGTTGCAGCCGAAGCGTGTCGCGGACCGCGGCAAGCAGGGCGGCGAGCCCGCCGAACAGTTTCAGCGACCCGCTGATTTCCAGCAGCAGGGCGGCCGGCGGGCACAGTGTCACCTTGGGGGTGATGTGATGGCAGGCGTGAGCCAGGGCCTCCAGAATTGCTTGCTCCCGCACCGGAACGCGCGGGAGCACGGCCAGTTCGGGACACAGCGCACGGGCATTGGCGAGCGCCATTCCGGCCGCCACGCCGCGGTCGGCGGCCGCCTGATCAGGGCAATACACCCGTTGCCCTTCCGCCACGACCTGCGGCAGGTCGGGATCGGCAGCGCCTACTGCCGCCAGTGCCAGGTCGGTACAGCGCAGACAGAGCCACAACATGGATCAGTGTGCTTGCAGCGATGAAAGTGGTTCAGGGATGCGCTGAACATGTCCTTGGACAGGCTCAGGGCGAACGCTGGGTTTCTGATCCCGTACAGGGTAAGTCTTGAGCCTGTCGAAGGATCGCACCATGGGCGGACCCGGGTTATTCAGGGCATCCTCAGAGCGTGGTGTGGGGATTGACGCCGGGACAGCCGCGCGGATCGGCACCGGCAGGCGTCGCGCCGCGGGTCGGTGATAGGGCACTGGCGGATAAATCATGGGGCGTGTCATCTCTTCCAGACTGGAGGTCAGCGCCAGCTGCTGCCCGACCGGGCCGGGCTGCTTCACCAGGGTGAGTTGCGCGCCGGTTGCGGCGCCCGCCAGGCGCAAACGCAGGACGGCGGGCGAGGGCTGTTGTGCCGCCCGGGCCGGACGGCAGAGAAATACCGGACCCGAAGCCGCGCGGGCCGCGCTCTGCAAGCGCAGCAGTTGCGCGAGGCGCCAGCTCCCGGCGCCTTCCCAGGCGAGCAGGGCGGCGCAGGTTCCCGAGCGCAGAATCTGTTCGCAGGCCCAGATCGGGTCGCGGTCGCGGGTGGTGCGCACCACCAGCAACTGGTCCCAGGGAATGCCCAGTTGTTGCAGTCCCTGCGCATGGGGCTGGTGGGGTGGGTCCACCAGAAACAGTTGCCCGCCCTGGTGTACCAGCCGAGTCAGAGTCGGCGCCAGCAGTGCCAGCTCGCCGTGGCCGGGCACCCCGAGCAGTTCGGTCAGCGCGCCGCGGGGCCAGCCATGCCAGTGCAGCAGGGCATCCAGATGCGGGTTGCCGGTGGCGATGCCGGATGCCCGGGGTGGGGCATTGACGGCGCGGCGCAGGTGCGGGTGTTGCGCCAAAAGGATGGGAAGGGTAGCGAGGGGCTGGTGCATGGGTGATGGCCCTGGTGCGGCAACGGATACTGTAACTATGTACAGTAATATAGCCGCTTCCTTTCCGGCTTGCCATCCCGGCGCGGGGGTTTCCCCGGCCAGGTCCGTGGTCCCGGTCACCGGCCGGGGCCTGTGTATAATCGGGCCTCTCCCGACCGGCCCCGTTTCCATGGCGCAATTTCAACGCATCGGCGTGGTTGCCCGCCTTCGCCACCGCGAGGTGGTGGAAACCCTCGACCGCCTGGTGGCCTTCCTGAAACGGGACGGCCGCACCGTGCTCGCCGAGCGCGATACCGCCGAGCTGCTCGCCGATCATGCGGTCGAGGTGGTTGACCGCCGCACCCTCAAACCCGATGCCCTAGATCTGGTGATCGTGGTGGGCGGCGATGGCAGCATGCTGGGTGCCGTGCGCGCGCTGGCAGATCTGGGCGTGCCCCTGCTGGGACTGAACCGGGGCAGGCTGGGCTTTCTGGCCGATATTCCGCCCGAGGAGATGGAGCAGGGCATCGGCCGCGTACTGGCCGGCGAGTACCAGCTCAGCGAGCGCTTTCTGCTGGCCATGGACGTACACCGCAACGGCGGCGTGGCGGCCTCCGGCATCGCCGCCAACGACATGGTGCTGCACCCGGGACGCTCCGTGCGGATGATGGAGTTCGAGCTCTACGTGGACGGCCAGTTCGTCTACAGCCAGCATTCCGATGGCCTGATTGTCGCGACCCCGACCGGCTCCACCGCTTATGCACTCTCCGCCGGCGGGCCCATCATGCACCCCAAGCTGGATGCCATCGTGCTGGTACCCATGAATCCCCATTCGCTCAACAGCCGTCCCATCGTGATCGACGGCAACAGCCTGATCGAGATCCGCGTCGGCACGCGCAACGAGTTGCATCCGACCATCACCTGCGACGGCCAGTACGAGATCGTCACCGAGCAGGACGACATCATTCGCATCCACAAGAAGCCCAAGCCGGTGCGTTTGATTCACCCGCTGGGACATAACTTCTACCAGGTCTGTCGCACCAAGCTCGGCTGGGGCAGCCGGCTGGATTCGGTCCGCCACGACGACCGCGACCCTGGCGCCGACCCTGGCATCTGATGAGCGATGCCGAGCCCTGGATCGCGGTGGCCGAGTTGCCGCTGGAGATCGACGTCACCGCGCTGTCCCAACGTCTGGCGGAGCGGGATGTCGCGCATCGCTTCGACGACCGCCCCGGCAGCCGCGTGTTGCTGGTGGAGCGGCGCGAGGATATTCCCACGGTGCTGATGCTGCTGCGGGAATACAGCCGGTTGCCGGGCGCCCCGGCGCCGAGTCTCGCGGTACAGGCGCGTCAGGTGCCCGTGGTGGTGGTGATGCTGCTGCTGGGCCTGATCGGGGCGCTGTTGGTCAGCTTCCTTCCGGATGCCATTCATTGGTTCACCTTTCAGGATTTCGGCGTTACCGATGCCGATAAATTGAGTCTCGAACCGGCCGACACCGCTTTTTCGCGCCGCGAATACTGGCGCCTGCTGACGCCGGCGTTTCTCCATTTCGGGCTGTTTCACATCGTGTTCAACAGTCTCTGGATCTGGGAGTTCGGGCGCCGGGTCGAGCCGCTTGCCGGGCACGCCAATTTCCTGCTGATCTTTCTCGCCATCGCCGCGGGTGCCAATGTGGGCCAGTACCTGTGGCATCCCAACGACCTGTTCGGCGGTCTGTCCGGGGTGGTGTACGGATTGCTGGGGTACATCTGGGTGCGCAACAAACTGGCGCCCCATCCGCTGCTGGGTCTCGCGCCCGGAATTTTTCCGTTGATGATCATCTGGCTGCTCGTGTGCCTGGCGGGTGTGGTGGACCTGTTCCTCCAGGGCGGCGTCGCCAACGGTGCCCATGTGACCGGCCTCATCATCGGCGCCCTGTTCGGCGGCCTGGCCGGTTTCTCGGCGCGCGCCCAGTCCCCAACCGAGTGAAAGGAACCCCATGGATCTCGACCACCTGCTCGCCCACATCACACCCGCGGTTTACGAGACGCTGAAACAGGCGGTGGAAACCGGGCGTTGGCCCGACGGCAACCGGCTCGACGCAACTCAGCGCGAACTCTGTCTGCAAGCCGTCATCGCCTGGGGCGAGCGCCATCTGCCGGAAGCGGAGCGGGTGGGCCATATCCCGGCGCGGCCCCATGCCCACTGTGGCGGCGCGGGCGAAGTGTCCGCCGCCGAGCCGCAGCCGCTGAAATGGCTGCACTGACCGCGCACCGCCGCTGACCGCCATGCCGAGCTACCGCGGACACCTCGACAAAATGCTCACGGAACTGGCTGCGCCGGTCAATTACTGGCTGGTGCTGGACGATACCCGGGTGCCCCTCAACGCGCTGCTGGGCGAGACGTTGCGCATCCGTCACGGCGGTACCATTCACTGCTCGCACTGCGGCCGTGTCACCAAAAAAAGTTTCAGCGAAGGCTACTGCTACCCCTGTTTTCGCAAGCTCGCGCAATGCGATCTGTGCATCCTCAGTCCCGAACGCTGCCACTTCGACGCCGGCACCTGCCGCGAACCGGACTGGGCTCAGAGCTTTTGCATGACCGAGCATTTCGTGTATCTCGCCAATTCGTCCGGCGTCAAAGTGGGCATCACCCGCGCCAGCCAGATGCCCACCCGCTGGATCGATCAGGGCGCGATCCAGGCACTGCCCATCGCACGGGTGCAGACCCGCCAGCAGGCGGGCTTCGTGGAAGCCGCTCTGCGCCGCCAGGTGCGCGACACCACCGACTGGCGGGCCATGCTGAAAGGCCATCCCCAACCGGCCGATCTGGCGGCCGCGCGCGATCGCCTGTTCGAACTCTGCGTCGACGAGCTTGTCGAATTGGCGACGCGCTTCGGGATTCAGGCGATCCAGCCGCTGGTATCCGCCGAGCCTGTCGCCATCGACTACCCGGTGTGGGAATACCCGACCAGGGTGAGCGCCTGGAACCTCGATAAAACGCCGGAAGTGAGCGGCCGGTTGCTGGGCATCAAGGGGCAGTACCTGATTCTGGATAGTGGTGTATTCAATGTGCGCAAGTTCTCTGCCTATGAGATTGCCCTGGAAGTCTGACGCTCTGCCGGTGCAGCGATAGCGCCCTGCAACGGGTCTGCCGCTGCTACCGGAAGCCGTCCGGCGCCGGTTCGAGGGACACATCGCTGTGTAAACGGCGTTGTGTAAACAGCTCCGTGGACACCGTGCCCCCGCTGGCCGACAATTCCCGCTCTATCCCGTCACCTTTCCCCCAATCCGGCTGCCGAGCGCGGGCCACCGGTTCAGTCACCCAGGAGTCGATATGGCGATGCGCGATGCCCAGGCCCGAGTCACCCGGCTGCGCGACTACCGCGCGCCGGATTTCCTGATCGACCGCACCGATCTGCACTTCGATCTCCGCCCCGGCGAAACCCTGGTGCGCGCGACCCTGGCGCTGCGCGCGAATCCCGAGCACCCGGTCTGCGCGCGGGAACTGCGCCTGCACGGGGAAGGCTTGCAGTTGCGGGGGCTCGCCCTCGATGGCCGTGCGCTCGCTCCGGCGGAATACAGCTACACCGATGGCGAACTGGTCATTCCCGGTGTACCGGCGGCGTTCGAGCTCAGCTCCACGGTGGCGATCCACCCGGAAGCCAACACCTCGCTGGAAGGGCTGTATCAGTCGCGCGGCCTCTACTGCACCCAGTGCGAGGCCGAAGGTTTTCGCAAGATCACGTTCTATCTCGACCGCCCGGATGTGCTGTCGGAATTCACTACCACCATCGAAGCGGATCAGGGCGCCTTTCCGGTGCTGCTCTCCAACGGCAATCCGGTCGCGGAAGGCGCCGCGTCGGGTGGGCGCCACTGGGTGACCTGGCACGATCCATTCCGGAAACCGGCCTATCTGTTCGCCCTGGTGGCGGGCGATCTCGCCTGCCTGGAAGACCGCTTCACCACCGCGAGCGGCCGCGGCGTGATGCTGCGCATCTATGTGGAGCCCAAGGATCTCGACAAGCTGGATCACGCCATGGCGTCGCTCAAGCAGTCGATGGCATGGGACGAGCGCGTCTACGGGCGCGAATACGATCTGGATATTTTCATGATCGTCGCGGTCGACGATTTCAACATGGGCGCCATGGAGAACAAGGGTCTCAACATTTTCAACACTTCCTGTGTGCTGGCCCACCCCGAGACCACCACGGATCCGGGCTTTCAGCGCGTCGAGGCGGTGGTGGCGCACGAGTATTTCCACAACTGGTCCGGCAACCGGGTCACCTGTCGCGACTGGTTCCAGCTGAGCCTGAAGGAAGGCTTCACGGTGTTTCGCGACAGTGAATTTTCCGCCGACATGGGTTCGCGCACCATCAAGCGCGTGGAAGAAGTGAACCTGCTGCGCACCGCCCAGTTCGCCGAGGATGCAGGCCCCACCGCGCATCCGGTGCAGCCCGATGCCTATCAGGAAATTTCCAATTTCTACACCGTGACCATTTATGAAAAAGGCGCGGAAGTAGTGCGCATGATCCACACGCTGCTCGGGCCGGAGACCTTCCGCCGCGGCTGCGATCTGTATTTCGACCGCCACGACGGCGCTGCGGTGACCATCGAAGATTTCGTGGCTGCCATGGCGGATGCCAGCGGTCGCGATTTCAGCCAGTTCATGGGCTGGTACCGGCAGGCGGGCACGCCGCGCGTCGCCGTGCAAGGTCACTACGATGTGGCCGCGCAAAGCTACCGTCTCGATTTCACCCAGAGCTGTCCGCCCACGCCGGAAGGCGCGGACAAGGCGCCGTTCCAGATTCCGATCCGGCTCGGCCTGGTGGGCCGCAACGGCGATCTGCCGCTGTATGTGTCCGGGCTCGCCGACGGCGCCACCGATATCGTGTTCGAGTTGACCGAGCCCGCGCAGAGTCTGGTATTCCAGGGCGTCGGCGAAGCGCCCATTCCCTCGCTGCTGCGGGGCTTTTCGGCGCCGGTCAAGCTCGCCTTCGATTACAGTCGCGATGAACTGGTGCAACTGCTGCGCCGCGACAGCGACGGTTTCAACCGCTGGGAGGCGGGCAACCGGCTCGCGGTCGGCATTTTGCAGGAGTTGATTGCAGATGCACTGTCCGGTCGGCCGCTCGCACTGGATACCCGGCTGGTCGAAGCCTATCGTGAACTTCTCACCGACAAAGCGCTGGATCCGGCGCTGGTGGCGCACATTCTCACCCTGCCCGGCGAGGCCTATCTGAGCGAATTGGCCGACACCATCGAGGTGGAGGCCATCCACCGCGCGCGCCAGTTTGCCCGCCACGAACTGGCGCAGCGGCTGCGGCCGGAATTCGAAGCCGTGTACGCCACCCGGCGCAGCGCCGAACCCTATCGCGCCAATGCCGAACAGATCGCCCGGCGCAGCCTGCACAACCTCGCGCTTGCCTATCTGCTGCAACTGGATGTGCCGGAGTTGATCGATCGTGCCCGGCAACAGTTTGCGCAGGCCGACAACATGACCGACACCAATGCCGCGCTGGTGGCACTGCTCAACAATCCCGCCCCGCAAGCGCAGGATCATGCACGGGAAGCACTCGGACGCTACTACGAGCGGTGGCAGAACGAATCCCTGGTGGTCAATCAGTGGTTCCAGATGCAGGCCTGGTGCATCCTGCCGGGCGGCCTCGAACGGGTGCGGGCGCTGCTGGAACATCCCGCGTTCGATCTGCGCAATCCCAACAAGGTCCGTGCCCTGATCGGGGCTTTCAGTGCGGGCAACCCGGTGAACTTCCATCGCGCGGACGGCGCCGGTTATGCGTTTCTGGCGGAACAGGTACTGGCGCTCGATGCCATGAATCCCCAGATCGCCGCGCGGCTGCTCACGCCGCTCACGCGCTGGCGCAAGTACCCCGAGACCAGAGCGGACGCGATGCGTGCGGCGCTCGAACGGGTTCTGGCGGTGCCCGAGCTGTCGAAGGACAGTTTCGAGATAGCATCGAAGGCATTGCGCTGATGGACTGGGGAAGTGGGGGTTGCGACTGACGGCAACCGGAATCGGAACATCGATTTCCATTACGCAAACTTGCGAGGATGAAAGTCATGCGCTTCAAGACCATCAAGGACATCATCGATTTTTCACGGCACTTGCACGCAGCACTTTCGCGTCAGTACGCCGAACTGGAGCAGCTCGCCACCTCGGAACGCGCGCAACTGATGCTCGACTACCTCAACCGGCACGAGCGGCATCTGGCGGAAGCGCTCAAGGACTATGAAGCCGGTGCGGCGAAGGGAATCATGGACACCTGGCTGCAATACACACCGGAGCTGGATGCACACGAATTACTTGAAAAGGTCCGCGACATGGATATCAACAATGTTGAAGTTGTGGTTGCCACCGCGTTGGCGACGGACGAATATCTGCGCGAGATTTACGAAGAAGTGGCGCAGCGCGCCGATCTCGACGATCTGCGCGAGGTAGCGCGCAGCTTGCAGCAGATCGAGAGCAATGAGCAGCATCGGCTGGCACGCGACGCCCTGCGGTTCAGCGACCTGTGATCCCACCGGCAGATGCGTGATAGCGCGCGGGCGGCAGGATCAACTTCATGCCGGATCGAGAACCCGACAACGACACGATTCCACCCAAGTCAGGAGGCCCAGCAGTGGTCAAGCAGCCCAGTAACCCTCTCGCCGGACTGGATGTCGATCTGAGCGAACAGGAGATCAACGCCCTCGACGCATTCCTCGCCTCGCCCGGACTGGAAGACACGGCGATGGATGTCGCCATGATGGAAGGTTTCATGACTGCACTGATCGTGGGCCCCAGTCTGGTGATGCCGTCCGAGTGGTTGCCCTGGGTGTGGGACATCGAAGACGGTGAAGTGACGCCCGAATTCGCAACCGACGAGGATGCGGCACAGGTGATGAACCTGGTGATGCGGCATTACAACTCCCTGGCGCGCCAGCTGATGGACAGCGCGGAAGACTTCGAGCCGCTGTTTTACTTCGATCCGGCCTGGGGTGTCGATGAATGGTGCGCGGGTTTCCTGCTCGGCACCTTGTTCGATGAAGACAGCTGGGGCGCATTGATGGAAAGTCAGCCGGACTGGTTCGCGCCCTTCATGCTGCTGGG